>NZ_PJJR01000009.1:0-1677 GCF_002929595.1 Cryobacterium sp. N19
GTTTTGGGTGGTTAGTA
This sequence comes from Cryobacterium sp. N19, assembly GCF_002929595.1. Lineage (NCBI taxonomy): Bacteria > Bacillati > Actinomycetota > Actinomycetes > Micrococcales > Microbacteriaceae > Cryobacterium > Cryobacterium sp. N19. Next base: position 18 of record NZ_PJJR01000009.1, read on the forward strand.
CCGCTGATTCGTCACGGGCGCCCACACACGGGTACGGGAATATCAACCCGTTGTCCATCGACTACGCCTGTCGGCCTCGCCTTAGGTCCCGACTCACCCTGGGCGGACTGGCCTGGCCCAGGAACCCTTGGTCTTTCGGCGGGCAAGGTTCTCACTTGCCTTGTCGCTACTCATGCCTGCATTCTCACTCCCCCACCCTCCACCACCGGTCACCCGGTGGCTTCGCTGAATGAGGGACGCTCCCCTACCCACACCCACCACAAGGTGGATGTGCCGCGGCTTCGGCGGTGTGCTTGAGCCCCGCTACATTATCGGCGCACAATCACTTGACCAGTGAGCTATTACGCACTCTTTCAAGGGTGGCTGCTTCTAAGCCAACCTCCTGGTTGTCTTTGCGACTGCACATCCTTTCCCACTTAGCACACGCTTGGGGGCCTTNTGAGCTATTACGCACTCTTTCAAGGGTGGCTGCTTCTAAGCCAACCTCCTGGTTGTCTTTGCGACTGCACATCCTTTCCCACTTAGCACACGCTTGGGGGCCTTAGCCGGCGATCTGGGCTGTTTCCCTTTCGACGTACGGAGCTTATCCCCCGCCGTCTCACTGCCACGCTTTACACCACGGCATTCGGAGTTTGGCTGACGTCAGTAACCTAGTAGGGCCCATCGGCCATCCAGTAGCTCTACCTCCGCGGTGAACCACGCAACGCTGCACCTAAATGCATTTCGGGGAGAACCAGCTATCACGGAGTTTGATTGGCCTTTCACCCCTACCCACAGCTCATCCCCTCAGTCTTCAACCTAAGTGGGTTCGGGCCTCCACGCGGTCTTACCCGCGCTTCACCCTGGCCATGGGTAGATCACTCCGCTTCGGGTCCAGAACACGCCACTATTCACACGCGCGTATGCGCGTGTGGGTCGCCCTATTCAGACTCGCTTTCGCTGCGGCTACCCCACACGGGTTAACCTTGCGACATGTCCCTGACTCGCAGGCTCATTCTTCAAAAGGCACGCCATCACCACCCTCCTCCGGAGAGGAAAAGGAGGCTCTGACGGATTGTAGGCACACGGTTTCAGGTACTCTTTCACTCCCCTCCCGGGGTACTTTTCACCATTCCCTCACGGTACTAATCCGCTATCGGTCATCGAGGAGTATTTAGGCTTACCGGGTGGTCCCGGCGGATTCACAGCGGATTCCACGGGCCCGCTGCTACTCGGGAATTGATACTAGGCAGGTGCCGGGTTTTCGCGTACCGGGCTCTCACCGTCTACGGCAGACCATCCCAGGCCACTTCCGCTAACCACGACACTTTCTGACTGCCTCTCAGCCGGGTAGCGCTGAGACATATCCTCCCACAACCCCGCACACACAACCCCTACCCGGTTACCCATGCGTGCGGTTTAGCCTGTTCCGCGTTCGCTCGCCACTACTTGCGGAATCACAATTGTTTTCTCCTCCTACGGGTACTGAGATGTTTCACTTCCCCGCGTTCCCTCCCGCACCCTATATATTCAGATGCGGGTAGCACGACATCACTCGTGCTGGGTTTCCCCATTCGGAAATCCTCGGATCCACGCTCGGTTGACAGCTCCCCGAGGCATATCGCAGCCTCCCACGTCCTTCATCGGCTCTCGATGCCAAGGCATCCACCATGCGCCCTTA
>NZ_PJJR01000043.1:0-106511 GCF_002929595.1 Cryobacterium sp. N19
GAATTCGAGGCCGACCTGATCCGAGCACGCACCCGCGAAGGGATGCAAGTCGCCAAAGCGGCTGGCCAGCTCCGCGGCAAGTGAGAAGGAGCTGTGAGGGACGATCTGCGACGACGAACGGTGCAGTCTCCGCGTCGAAACCGCGAGGCTTTGCCCGCGGGCCGGGCCGGTCACTCCTGCGCCATCGGGCGCGCCTCCATAATAAAGGTCTAACCATCCGAAGGAGCGCATCATGGCCGACGTTCGCAAGTCCGCAAAGCAGACCGCCGCTCGCACTCGCGCACGCGAGAAAGCAGCCGAGTTCCGCGCACAGCACGACAAGCTCGAACAACTCGCCACCGACTACTTCGTTGCCACCGACTCCCTCAAAGAAATCGAGGCATCCGCACAGAAGGAAATAGCCGCGGTCCGTGAGCGGACAGCCAAACGGAGCGCGGCTGCACGAGCCACCGCTGACGCTGTGATCGCCTCCATGCTCGCGCTCGGCACGCCTCGCGCCGAGGTTGCCGACCGTCTCGGCATTCCCACCCGCGACGTCAAGAAGCTCCCCGTTGACCCGAAGGAAAGCCAGCCGCAGAAGACGAAAGAGTCCGCGACTATGTCGACGGTTTTGTAGGCTGCTGGATCCCAGCAACTCTGAAAATCGACGGAGCCGTGCCGGTTCGTTCGAGGGTCCGGTTCTTGATCTGATTGAGCAGGACGTTGCGAGGCCAGGCATTCTGTACGGCCTTTTTCGCATACGACTCCCGAGTTTCGATCGTGTCGAGTTTGTCGAGGGAAATCATGATGTGCCCCCACGCCAATGTCCCAGCGGCCTGCTGGGACATTGCTGTCCTGGGCGCCCAGGCGGCAGCAAGTCGTGTTGCGGCGCGCCCCGTTGTTCGGTTAGGTCGCGACCGTCGACCGTTCGAAATTAGTCGTGCTTGACCGTCGAGGAAACGGGCCGAATCATGGCTGCCATCGAGACCACGTCGCCGCGCGGGAAGGGACTGCGCGATGGTCCGACTGGCGCTTTCAACCAGGCTCGCCGCGGCGACATCGCATTACTGCGGCTGGACGATATCGACTGGAACTAGACGAGATCCGCCTGGTGCAGCTCAAGTCGTCGGCGCTGTTGCCGTTGTCACTTTCGGCGGAATGTGCGCGGCCCACGAGTGTATCCATCGCGGTCAGACCATGTGATGCCGGCCGATGGGCAGCATCAGCGGCTTGCCGGAGGTCGGATCGATGATCATCTGGCTGTCCAAACCGAACACAGCGCGCACGCCCTCCTCTGTGAGTACCTCAGCCGGCGTGCCCCTAGAATACACCTGCCCAGCGGCGAGGGCTACGAGGTGATCAGCGTACCGAGCGGCGAGGTTCAGGTCGTGCAGCACCATCACGATCGTCGTGCCGCGGGTGCGGTTGAGGTCGGTAAGTAGGTCGAGCACCTCGATTTGGTGGCTCACGTCGAGAAACGTCGTGGGTTCGTCGAGCAGCAACAGATCGGTCTGCTGGGCGAGCGCCATCGCGATCCACACCCGCTGTCGCTGCCCGCCGGAGAGTTCATCCACACTCCGGTCGGCGAGGTCGACCGTCTCGGTCGCCTCGAGGGCATCGGCCACAGCGAGATCGTCGGCCGTGCTCCAGCGCGACAGTATGCCCTGGTGTGGGTTGCGGCCTCGGCCGACCAGATCGGCCACGGTGATGCCCTCCGGCGCGATCGGCGACTGCGGCAGCAAACCGAGCGTGCGCGCCAACTGTTTGGCCGGCATCCGGTGCACGCTCTTGCCGTCGAGGATGACGCGACCCGCGCGTGGCGCGAGCAGGCGTGACATCGACCGTAGCAGGGTGGATTTTCCGCACGCGTTCGCCCCGACGATCGCGGTTACCTCACCTGGCGGGACGTGCAGATCGAGATTCTCAATGACCGTGCGGTCGCCATAGCCGAGGGTGAGGTTCTCGATCAGGAGTGAATGTTCGATGCTCATAGCGAGTTCCCCGCGCGATTGGTGCGAATAATGAGATAGATCAAGTACGGCGCGCCAAGGACACCAGTGACGACACCGACCGGAAACCGCGTGCCGAAGGCGTACTGGCCGCAGAAGTCGGCGACGAGCACGAGTAGCGCCCCGACCAGCGCTGACGGCACCAGCAGCGACCCGCCGGGCCCAACGATGCGGCTGGCGATCGGGCCGGAGAGAAACGCGACGAACGCGATCGGTCCCGCGGCCGCCGTGGCGAAGGCGATCAGGCCGACCGCCGTGACGATCACGATGAGCCGCGAACGCTCAACGCGCACTCCCAAAGCGGATGCCGTATCGTCACCGAGCTGCGTCATCGCCAGGTTGCGAGATTGGCCGACCAGCACGGGAGCGAGCACGATGAGGGCGATGAGCACCGGAATGACCTGGCTCCAGCTGGTGCCGTTCAGGCTGCCAGTGAGCCAGCGCATCGCATTCTGCAGGTCCCATTCGGCCGCCTGGGTGAGGGAATAGGCGGTGATGCTGTCGAGCATGGCGGCGATACCGATGCCGATCAGAATGAGGCGGGTGCCAGCCACTCCGCCCTTGAAGGAGAGAACGTACACGAGCAGGGCGACGGCGAGGCCAGCAGCGATCGCGAGCACCGACACTGCGGTGTCGCTGAGCGAGAGGGTGACGATGGCCAGGGCGGCGGCCGCGCTCGCGCCCGAGCTGATGCCGATGATGTCGGGGCTGGCGAGTGGGTTGTGCAGCATTGTCTGAAAGGTGATACCGCCGAGGCCGAAGCACAGGCCGGCCAGAATCGCGAGCGATGCTCGCGGCAGGCGCAGGCGGCCGACCGTGAAGGTCGCGCCCGGAACGTCCTGACCGAACATCACGCCGATCACGTCGGCGGGCGGGTAGAAGGTCTGGCCGACCATTAGAGTGATCGCGAAGCCGACGACGATGATGGCAGCGAGCAGCGCCACGACCGAGCGTCGGCGAGCAGTGCGGCGAGTTCGACTCTGCCGGATGGCCTGGGCGGTGGCGAGCAGGGTCACAGTGACCGCACTTTCTGGCGACGCACTATATAGATGAAGAGGGGGGCTCCGATCAGGGCGGTGATGATGCCCACGTCAACTTCGCTGGGGCGGGCGATGACCCGGCCCAGCACGTCCGCTGCGGTGAGAAGCGCCGCTCCCAGAACGGCCGAGAACGGCAGCAGCCAGCGGTGGTCGACGCCGATGAAGAGGCGGCAGGCGTGCGGAACGACGAGGCCGACGAAGCCGATCGGCCCGGTCACCGCGGTGCACGCCGCGCAGAGAATGACTGCACCGAGTGCCGCGGTGCCACGCACCAGGGCAACGCGTTCGCCGAGGCCGGCCGCGACGTCGTCGCCGAGGGCGAGCGAATTGAGCGACCGGGCTGAGAGTAGGCTCCCGCCGAAGCCCACGAGCAGAAAGGGCACAACCTGTTCGATACTGACGAACGTCGCACCGCCGACTCCGCCGATCTGCCAAGAGAGAACGCCGCCGGCGATGTCGTTGCGCGGTAGCACGAGCGCAGTGACGACCGAGGCGAGAGCCGCCGAGGTTGCGGTACCGGCCAGCGCGAGCTTCAGAGGCGTCGCGCCACCGCGCCCGAGCGAACCAACCGTGTAGACGAAGGTCGCGGTGACGGCGGCGCCCATGATGGCCACCCAGATGAAGCTCGTCGACGTGTTCAGGCCGAAGAAGGCGATACCGGTGACGACAGCGAGGACGGCTCCCACGTTGACGCCGAGAATTCCGGGGTCGGCGAGGGGATTCCGAGTGACACCCTGCATGACGGCGCCGGACAGGCCCAGGGCCGCTCCGGCCAGAACCGCGAGAACGGTGCGGGGGATGCGCGTGGCGACGGCGGCCTCGTCGAAGCCTTCGGCTGAACCGCCGAGTGCGGCCCAAATATCGGTCCAGCCGACCTCGCGGGAACCGATCGTGACGGAGGTCAGCATAAGGCCGAGCAGCACGACTAGCGCGAGCAGCAGCCAGGCCGAACGCAGCAGGTGCGGGCGCCGCACGATGGCGGCGCCCGGTATTGCTGGGTTCATCAGGCCTTGTCGGCTGCCGCAGCGAGGAGTGCGGCGTAGTCGTCGAGTACCCAGGAGATAGAGAGCGGCGTCGGGTTCGCGGCGGTGCCGAGGGGGCTGGATCCGGACAGGTTCACGATGGCGCCGTTGGCGACGGCTGGCATCTGCGAGAGGATCGGGTGGGCTTCGAGTGCGGTGACCAGGTCGGTTCCGCCGTAGGTGACGATGATGTCGACATCGTTGAAGGCATCCGCTTGTTCGGCGCTTTGGGTGAGCGAGAACTTATCGGTGGCCGCCGACGCCGTGGCGATGCTCGGCGGGGTGACTAAGCCGAGGTCATCGAAGAACATGGCGCGGGTGTCGTTGGCCGTGTAGAAGCTGACCTCGCTGAGGTCGGCGGTGTCGACGTGGGTCAGGAACATGGCGGTCTTGCCCACGAGCGACGCGTGCTCGGCGGCGGTGTCGGTGATCTCTTGCTCGAGTTCGGCGATGAGGGCCTGGCCCTCCTCGGCCAGGCCGAGTCCCTCACTATTGAGGGCGATCGTGTCCCGCCACGAGGTGCCCCAGGCGGTTTCCGGGTAGGCGACGACGGGAGCAATCTCGCTCAGGGTGTCGTAGTCCTCCTGGGTGAGGCCGGAGTAGGCGGCGAGGATCACGTCGGGCCGGGTATCGGCGACGCCCTCGAAATCGATGCCATCCGTCTCGTCGAACAGCACGGGGGTCTCGGCCTTCAGCTCATCGAGCTTCTCCTTGACCCACGGGAGCAGGCCATCGGTGTCATCGTCGCCGAAGTTGGCGGCGGCCATCCCGACCGGGACGATGCCGAGCGCGAGGGGCACCTCGTGGTTGGCCCAGTTGACCGTGGCGACGCGTTCCGGCTTGGTCTCGATCACCGAAATGCCGAGGGCGTGCTCGATCGTGATTGGCGTGAAGTCGTCGGCGCCGGCGGCCGCGTCGTCGCTCGCGGTGGCGGGGGCGCAGGCGGTGAGCCCGATAGTGAGCAATGCGATGGCACCGAGTGCGATCAGTTTGGGGGTGCGAGACATGGGATCCTTTTTCTACTGCTACCGAAGTATAGGTTTGCCTTACCTAACCTAGGGGCGCAGCGGCGGCCTTGCAAAACGTCGTACAGTTGACCAGCCCTGTAGAAGGGCCCAAGACTGTTGGCCTCACGGAATCGGAGCGGTACACCTAACTCAGAAATTGTTCGGGCGCAATTTCGGCCCGAACAATGTTCGAGCAATACGGTAGCTACCCGGCATCGGATCAACCACAAGCTCCAACCCCGAGCGGGCACAAATGCGCATCAACCGGAGAAAGAATCATCAATGACGGCCTGAGTCGCTGTGGCGGCGTCCTTGAAGCGGTCGTCACGAATGGCGGTGACCGGGGTGTCATATCCAAGCCACGGGTTCGCCGCAATGAACCACGCGTGGGCAACGTGCTCACCTTCAGCATCGTCCAGCATCGTCCAGCATCGTCCACTTCGTTTCAGCCCGCCAAGAAACGCGGCGTATCCGTCAGGTAGAACAATCTCAGCACGAGCCATGCCCTCATTGTCTCCCGCCCCAGATCACAGAACGGTCACCGGGCTTCCGACTAGAAGCGACTCGTTAGCGTCCGCCGATGTAAGCCCGAGCCGCCGCCATCACATCTTTGGACCGCCCATCCGAGAGCGCCTCGGCCGGCGAAGCATCATCGAGCTGTGGGTTCATCCCCATGAACCAAGCTCGGGCAACTTCGGGCGACTCAACCGACATGAGCAATTCCAACACCTGGAACGTATCTCGCAACACGTGCTCACACGCATACGGCGGCCGAACCATCCCGCTTGCCCAACGGGCGATCGTGCGGGTACCCTTGCCAACAATCACCCCCAGAAGCACCTGGCCAAAAACTCGTTCCGGTCAGTTAAGGCAACGGCGAGAATACCGGGGTACGTGCCTCAATTTGAATGAGGCAGGACACCTGCTCAGTCCGTTAATCAGTCCGTTAATCAGTCGATATCATCCCTTGTGCCAGGAATATCGCAGGGCTCAAGGCTTGGATTCCTTGGCGTCGTGGAGCGTCCTGATTGACAGCATAATTACTTCAGAGCTACGAGATCCTGTCGTTGCGGCGGGTTTGCGCCCGCGCGCGAGGTGGTCACGCCAGCTACGCGGGCGGCCCACGTCCCGATCCGCATTAGGGTGAATTCGTCGAGGTGTTGTAGCCCCTCTCGAAGCGCAATATCGACGATGGCGCCCATCGCAGAATCACCAGCGCCGATGGTGTCGGCGACCTTGATTCGGGCAGCTGGCACCCCGACTCGTGCCTCCGCCGAAGCGAGAAGCATCCCCTTGGCGCCGAGCGTCACGACCGCGAGCCTGGCTCCCAGCTCAAGCAGCCGGTCGAGCACAGCATCAGCAAGTTCTCCCGGGTAGAGCCAGTCCGCATCTTCGTCGCTGAGCTTGATGATGTCGCAGCATCCGGAGAGGGCTTCGAAGGTTTCCCGCGCGTGAGCGGGCGAACCAATGAGGGCACGGCGGATGTTTGGGTCCAGGCTGCTCGTCACCCCGGCTGGCAGCGACGCGAGAAGCGCCCGGACCGCTTGGGCGCTTGGCGGGTGGAACGCGGCGATTGACCCCGTGTGTACGTGGGTTGCTGCGCCGAGCTCCACCCGCTGCGAACTAAAGCTGATGTTGAAGGTGTACTCGGCGGAGCCGTCCGGTTGCAGTCGGGCGTGCGCGGTTGAGGTCTGGCCAACCGGGCGTGGTTCGACGAGCACGTTGGATGCGGCGAGGTGCTGGTGGGCACATGCACCGCGCTCATCGTCGGCGAGATCGGTGACGAACCGTAGAGGGTTGCCGAGGCGGGCTAGGGTGAGGGCAACATTGGCCGGCGAGCCGCCAACGTGCTCTGTGGTCACCCCGTCGCGATCGACGATATCGATGATGGTCTCCCCCACCACGAGTACGTTGGGGGCAGCTGCGGGTCGATTTGTGGTCATGTCAAGGACCTGTTCAGATCGCGATCGGCTCGACAAGCAGCGACGTGAGTGGGGCGCGGGGAAAAATCTGCTGGGTGATCGCGACTGTGCCGTCGTCAACGAAGACTTCGAGGATCGTGGCGTCGATGACGATCGTGAGATGCACGTACGCACAGTGGCTCAGAAGGGGTGCACTGTCCACAGAGGGGAAAGCGGGGTGGAAGTCCACTGCGCCGCTGTGCGTGCGGTCGGAGGAGATGGTGCGTTCGTCGCCATCGATCATCAGAACTACCCGATCGTCAGTGGCGCCGGTCAGGGCCACTTCGGTTCGCTCACCGGGACCGCACGGCACGGCGACCTTGAAGACAGTGACGGCCGAAGGCTCGGCCGGGAGCACGGGCTGTTGGGCGACCCGCAGCCGGCCATCCGCGAAGCGTACGAGGGTCACCTCGCGAACAAGAGACATCGCCGAACGCCAGGGGTGGGTGGGCGTCGCATTGGCGTACTCCCAGTTGCTGGCCCAGCCAATCATGAGACGTCGACCATCAGGCACATCGTTGAACGACACCGCCGCATAGTAATCCCGGCCGTAGTCAAGCCAGTCAAAGGTCGAGGGGTCGGTGGAGTCGGAGAGCCGGTCCGGTGTGAAGATACTGCCGTCGAAGTCCCCGATGAAGTATTGCGTGCCGGAACCTCCCGCGATCGAACCGGGATTGAGGCTCACCACCAACACCCAGCGGGTCTCATCAGTACCGTGAATAGTCAGCGGGAAAAGGTCGGGGCATTCCCACACTCCCCCCATAGCGTGAGCGGGCCCGAAATGGGACTGCCGGGTCCAGGTCATGAGGTCGACGGAAGTGTAAATGACCACGCGGAAGTTGGTCGCCTCCACGGCGACCATTACCCAGTAGCCGTCGTCCCCGCCGTACCAGAACACCTTAGGGTCGCGAAATTCCGAGGATCCGATGTCCAGCACCGGGTTGCCCGGGTACCGGGTCCAGGATATTCCGGCGTCGAGGCTGTAGGCCAACGACTGCGCTTGAACGGAGGGGCCGTCGATCAGTGGCGGGCGGGCGCTGGTATAGATCGCAACGAGTGCGGTCTGTCCGGGCCCCGCGAATCCGGCTGTGTTGCGCACATCGGCGACCGCGCTGCCCGAGAAGGCCATCTCGTCGGCGGTGGCGGGAATGGCGATGGGCTGCTCGGTCCACGACACCAGGTCGGTGGACGTGGCGTGCCCCCAGGAGATGTTCCCCCAAGTGTCGCCAAACGGGTTGGTTTGAAAGAAGAGGTGGTACACGCCGTCGTGGTAGAGCAGCCCGTTGGGGTCGTTCAGCCAGGTGCTCTTAGCGGTGAAGTGGGCCACGGGACGTGGCGAGGAGGTGAGCGTGTTGTCAAGAGAAAATGTTGGTTCGGGTCGGGTGGTCGTCATGAGTGCTCCTGACGTGTCAGTCGTTTGATCGGTCGGTCGGGTGGTACGTGAGTGACGGGCGCGCAGGTAATGAGGTAAGCGGCTCGTGCGGGCGGGCGCCCGCACGAGCCGGCGGGTTACTCTCCGCCCTCTTGAAAGCGGTCGTAGGCCTGCTGGTAGGTGGCGATGACGTTGTCGACGCCCAAGGACTCCAGCTGGGACACATAGCCGTCCCACTCCTTGTCCACGGTTCCGTTGACAATCCAGGCCGCAAATTTCTCTTTCACCAATGCGTTGATGTCGGTCACAGCGAAGGAGGTCTGGTCGAGCTCCTCTGTAGAGAGCATCACCGGCGGGTAGGCCTCGTTGGCTTTGAACGGGACGTAGAACTCAGTGACCAGGTCCTGGCGTTCCTTCGCTCGGGGCTCGGGTGCCACAACCGTTTCAAAGTCCTCCGTGGTGGTGATCTTCGGGCCGCCGGGAGCGACTTTCTGGCGGCGCTCACCCTCGGTTTCTCCGCCCGTAGCCGGGATCTGCACGAGGACACCTGCGGCGTCTTCTTCAAGCGTTACCCCGACAGGGCCCCAGTTGACCTGCGCGGACATCACCGGGTCGAATAGTCGGTCGGCCCACCGCATGGTGGCTGACGGATATTCGTTGGATCGCGTGATGGCCATCGCACCGCGGCTGATCTCCTGATTGTTCGCAACGCTCGCGAGCTTGTCACCGTCGATGTTTTCCAGAATGCCGACCAGCGCGTAGTCGTCGACGCGGTCCGCACCGACCATCTCCTTCGCCTCCCACCAGAAGAACGAGCCGAGAACCGCGGTGTCCGCCTTACCCTTCGAGAGATACGCGACGTCGTCCTGCGAGAACGATTCCTGATCGATCAGGCCATCTGCATGCCAGTCGGCCAGGGCGGCGACACCCTCCCGGTAGCCCTCAGTGTTGGCCGTGAACTCGACCTTGCCGTCCCGCACGATTCGGTGATCGTTGTTCTCGGGCTGGGCGCCCAGCGCGGCGATCAGGTCGTTGGGGTTGGCGGCGAAGGAATCGGTGCGGAACGACAGCGGGATCTCGTCGGCCTCACCGTTCCCGTTGGGGTCCTGAATAGCGAACGCCTCCAACGCGTCGCGGTACTCCTCGATCGCGGTCGGCATGGGCAGTCCGAGCGCATCCAGCCATGCCGTGTTGATGTAGAGGAAGTTCGGGAACTGCAGAATGCCGAGCTCCTCGACCGACGGGAGCGTGTAGATGTGACCGTCGGAGGCAGTGATCGCAGCCCGGATGTCTGGACGGTCATCGAGGATTCCGGACAGGGTCGGCGCGTACTCCTCGATCAGATCTTCCAACGGCAGCAGGGTGCCGTTGCCGCCGTACTGCACAATGTCAGCGTCGGTCAGGCCCGAGTTGTACAGCACGTCAGGAAGATCGTCGCTGGCGAGCATCAGGTTCTTCTTCTCGATGTACACCTGCTCGGGAAGGTTCTTCCAGCTGATCGCAATGTTGGTGTCCGCTTCCCACTGCTGCACGAGGGCCATGTCAGCATAGTCGGGGGCCAGAGCCGATTTCGTGCCGCCGAAGGTCAGCGACAGGGTATCCGTGACGATCGGGAGGCCGTCGGTCTGAAACCCGAAGTCGGCAGACTTGTCCTCGGTCTTAGTGGTGTCGCCGCCGGCCGAGCAGCTGGCGAGCAGCAGCACGCCGCTCATGCCCAGGGCCATGCGGGTGAAGAAACTACGGTGTCTCATCTGTGTTCCGATCTTCTGTGTGGTGTGGTTGTGGATGGGCATGGGAGGTCAGCTCTTAACGGCACCGAGCAAGGCACCCTTGGTGAAGTGCTTCTGCATGAACGGCAGCACGATCAACAGTGGAAGCGTGGAGATGACGATCATTCCGTACTTGATCAGCTCGCCCAAGCGCTGGGCGGCGGCGTAGGAATCCAACGCACCAGAGCCACCGGCCGAGGACACCTCGGACTGGATGAGCACGTTGCGCAGCACTAGCTGCAACGGGTACTTGCTCTGGTCCTCCAGGAAGATCAACGCGTCGAAGAACGCATTCCAGTTGGCCACCAGGTGGATCATGATCATCAGGAAGATCAGCGGCTTCGACAGCGGCAGCACAATGCTCCAGAAAAACCGGAAGTCATGCGCCCCGTCGAGTTGGGCCGCATCCCGCAGCTCGGAGGGAACGTTGTTCTCGAAGAAAGCACGGGCGATAATCAGGTTCCAAACCCCAATGGCACCGGGGAGCACGACGGCCCAGATCGAGTCCAGAATGCCGAGGTCGCGCACCACCAGATAACGGGCGATGAGGCCACCGTCGATGAACATGGTAATGATGAACAGGAGCATGAAGAACGTGCGCCCGTACAAGTCCTTCCGAGAAAGCGTGTAGGCGGCGCAGAGCACCGAGACCACGCTGATGCAGGTGCCGACCACCGTGTACAGGATCGAGTTGCCGAAGCCGCGCAGGATGGTGGGGTCCGAAAAGATCCGGGCGTAGCCCTCGACCGTGAAACCTCTAGGCCACAACCACACGTTGCCGTTGAGGATCTCGGAGGGTTCGCTGAACGAGGCGATCACGATGAAGTACATCGGGTAGAGGATCGCCAGGATCACCAGAAGCAGCCCGCCGACGGCGACGACGTTGAAGACTGGATCCGCCATGCGGGAGCGCCAACTGCCGCCGGTGGCGGTGCGGGGTGCGGCCGCGCGGCGGAGCGGAGCGGGCATCGGCTCGGCGAGCGGAGCGTCGGAGGCGTGGGTGATGTGGGTCATGGCTTCGTCACCAGAGACTTGATTGGCCCGCCTTGCGGGCAACCTGGTTGAAGGTCAGCAGCAAGACGAGGTTGATGAGTGAGTTGAACAGCCCAATGGCCGCGGAGTAGCTGAACTGCGCCTGCTGCAGTCCGACCTTGTAGACGTAGGTCTGGATGACCTCGGAGGTGGGCAGGTTGAGGTCGGTCTGCATGAGTAGAACCTTCTCGAACCCCAGGTTGAACAGGTTGCCGATCGCCAGAATGAACAGGATCGTGATCACGGGCATGATGCCGGGGATGTCGATGTGTCGGATGCGCTGCATCTTGTTGGCGCCGTCGACCCGGGCGGCCTCGTGCAGGGACGGGTCGATGGCGGTGAGGGCGGCGAGGTACACGATCATCGAGAAGCCGGCATTCTGCCAGATATCTGACCCCACGAATAGAGGCCGAAACCATTCCGGTATCCCCATGAAAAATACTGGATCACCGCCGAATGTCTCGATGGCGTTGTTGACGATCCCGGCGCGGGGAGAAAACAGCAGGTGGATCATGCCGACGACCACAACGATTGAGATGAAGGACGGCGAGTAGAGCACTGTCTGGGTGAACTTCTTGAACCGCTCGCTCTGCAGCTGGTTAACGATCAACGCCAGGATGATTGGCACCGGGAAGGCCAGCAGCAGGCCCAACGCGTTCAGGCTCAGGGTGTTGACCAGGAGCCGCTCGAACTGGAACGAACTGACGAAGCGCGCGAAATGCTCCAAACCCACCCATGGGCTGCCGGAGAAGCCGTCCGCGGGGTTGTAGTCCCGGAACGCGATCTGGGCCCCGTACATCGGCCAGTACTTGAAGATAAGAAAGTAGACGACGGCCGGAGTCAGTAATACGTATAACTGCCATGATGCCAGCGCGCGTTTCAACGGGGAACGGCGCTTTCTTTTGGGCCGCACAACGGGCGGGGGCGTAACCGACCCTTGTGGGGGCGAAAGCTGAACTGTCATGCGGGCACCTTTGCACTCGCCACTGATCCACGGGAGATCAGTGAGCATTCAATGGGATTCTGACTGGGTTTCTGGTCTGCTTCATTCAGGAGGATCTCTACCGCCCGCCGAGCCATTCGCTCGTACGGCAGCTCCATCGTGGTCAGCCCGGGATCCAAGAAGGGCGCGATGGTCTCCTGGTTGTCGAAACCGATGATGGAGCAGTCAGTGGGGGCGCGCAGGCCCAGGGTCTCAAGGGCACGGTACGCACCCCAGGCAGTACGGTCGTTTCCGCAGAAGATGGCGGTTGGCCGGTTGGCTTGCCCCATCAGATCCGCCGTGAGTTCAAGCCCATCCTCGACCACGCCGGTGCCAAATCGCAGCTGGCTTGGATCCTCGTCAATGCCGGCCTCGGCCAAGGCCCGCCGATATCCAGCGAGACGCCCGATTCCGGCGGGCAGGTCACTCTCGGGCGACTGGATGTTGATCATGGCGATGCGTCGATGGCCTGCCTCGATCAGGGTGCGCGTGGCTGTGTAGCCTCCGAGCTCTTCGTCAGGGAAGACGCTGGACACCAACCCCGCACGGTCGCGCGCGTTTACCACGACGGTGGGCACGTCACGCAGCGCGAGCGGGAGGTCCACGACCCGGTGGTACATCGTCGCATAGACAACGCCTTGCACGCGGTACGAAAGCATCATGTCGATCGCGGCCGCCTCGAGCTCGGCGGTGTTGTAGGTGTCAACGCTGAGGATGACGTGGCCGTTCTGCCAGGCCAGCAGCTGGGCACCCTTGAGAAGCTTGCCGGCGAAGGGCGCGCTGGCGACCTCGTCGGAGATGAACCCGATGATGCCAGACTCGCCGCTGCGCAGCGTCTTGGCGAAAGCATTGGTGCGGTAACCGAGCTCGTGCACGGTCGCCATCACGCGTGCGCGGGTGGCATCGGTGACGCGATTGCTCGGCGCGTTGTTCAGCACGAGGGACACTGTGGCCTGGGAAACGCCCGCACGTTCGGCGACCTCCCACATGGTCGTCGCTCGGCTCTTTTGAGCCATTCCGGTCACCTCCTCGTGAATGTCAGTTAATCGTATGACTGACCATAACTCTCCCATGACGCCGAGTCAAGCGATGTGGGTCGCAACGGTAAATGGCGGTGTTTTCGCCAGCGCTATTTGCATAGGTGCCGCGGTAAAGGTCACGGATGAAGTCCATGGTGTACTGGTCGAGCGTTCCTCGCTCGTAATACCCGCGCGTGACCAGGTACTCGAGCTTCTCACCCGGACGGCTGAAGTGCCTCGTGTTTCTTGCGGGCAGATCGGGTAAGCAGACCATCGCTTCGGACAGGGCTCATTCTCATGGCGTCTTGCGCTCGGTAGCCAGCGCCCCCACTGGCTCTTCTCCACGCGAGCGGAGGACGTATTCTATTGCCATGACGGTCTCGCAAGCCGTGCTCGGATTCGCGGCAGTCGCCGCGATCCTCACGATCATCCCCCGACTGGACACGACGCTGGTGCTCCGTTTCGTTTGCCTCCCACACCTCGAGGTACGGGGTGAATGGGCGCCCGGCAGTGATGCCCTCGAGCGATGCCGCGGCAACGCGGGCGTGCTGCTGCAGCTGCTCGCCGGAGAGCGTCACTGTTCGCTCCGTCCGAACGTTCCGGGGTCGACCGGCCGCTTCGCATGGGGCAGGTTCTCGACCACGAGTCGGTAGGACTCGGTGACGAGGTCATCGACGAGATCCTTCTGCAGGGTCCCACCTGGGCGCAGGGTAATCCAGTGCTGCTTGTTCATGTGGTAGCCCGGGGTGATGTCCTCGTATTGCGCGCGGAGTGCTTTTGCGTCCTCCGGGTCGGCCTTGACAATCACGATCGGCTCCCCGGTTATATCTGTCATCAGCATGAAAACCTTCTCGCGTACCTTAAACACGTCCCAATCCGGCCCGAACGGATGCACCAACCCAGCTCCAGGTAACTCCTCAACGCGACTGCGCGCATACTGCTGCAACGCCTTATCCTTCATGGTCACCCTCCTGAGGTCACTGTAGCTCCGCTCGGGTCGCCGCTGCGTCCCGATGCTGATCAGCTTGTGAGACAGCGGGGCCTCTCAATTTCCTCCCTCGCTCCTTACATCATGGCTCAGCCCAAAGGCGCGGTGCCTGTTGCAGGTCCCGCGTCTTTGTGTCTACCCGGGGTCATGCCCTCGAGGAACTCCTACGTTTCCGCACCAGCACCGGGCGACGATGTAGCCCGCGGGTAACTATGTCTCGGCGGAATTGCCAACGATGGCACGGCGTGGAGGTATGTGAGCGATGTAGATCATAACTATCCGGATGGTCAGTACGTCACCTGCAACCGTGTGGAAACTCGGGCGAACAAGTCAGCGCCGGGGCATCTGTTCTGTTGAGCTGGTCGATGAGCGCGAGCCCCCGATTCGCCCACTGGATCTCCTGCTCGGCCCGCGCGATCAACCCCTCGTAGGTGTAGCTCTTATAGGCGCGGATGCTGGCGTGCTCACTCGTCGGAGCGTGAGCGAGGCGTTTCTCGAGCATGGTGCTCGTTCCGGTGTCGATCTCGCGCACCTTTTCGAGCCACTCGGTACGCTGTTCGTCGAAGTTCGCGATATGCGCTCGCAGCTGCGCGCGGGCCGCTTCCGGCTGGGCCCACTCGAGGTAGGCGGCCTTGAGGTGGGCCGGGTCGCGCTCCCGGGTGTAGCTGAGCGGCTCGTTCATCCACGCCCGAAAGGCATCGAGCCCGGCCTCGGTCACGTGGTACTCGCGCTTCTTGCCACGCGGCCCCCACGGCACCTCGGTGCCGACGAGCAGCCCGCCGGCCTCCATGCGGCGCAGTTCCGGGTAAATCTGCGAGTCGGGGGCATGCCAGACATGCGAAACGGATGCCTGGAACGCCTTCGACAGGTCGTAGCCGGTCATCGGTTCTACGGTGAGGAGCGCCAGGAGCGCGTGTCGAAGGCTCACGAAAAATCCCGTCTCAGTCTTGACTGTAGCTACTTGAAAGTAACTACCAGCATAGATAGTCTGGACCAGCGCGAACTATCTATGGGGATAGTTAGCTGACCGGAGGTTTTCAATGACGATTATCCAGACCAAGAGTTCGACCACCAACAAGGTGCTCAACTACCCGCTTAACACCTGGTACGTTGCCGCCTGGGACCACGAGGTCACCCGCAAGCTGATCTCCCGCAAGGTCGCCGACAAGCCGCTCGCCATTTACCGCACCGAAGACGGCCGGCCCGTCGCGCTCGCCGACGCCTGCTGGCACCGCCTCGCCCCACTGTCTCAGGGCAAGGTGCTCGCCAAAGACGAGATCCAGTGCCCGTACCACGGCATCGTTTACAACTCGGCTGGCCGCTGCGTCTCGATGCCCGCCCAGGAGACCATCAACCCGAGCGCGACGGTGCCTTCCTACCCGGTCGTCGAACGCCACCGCTTTCTCTGGGTCTGGCTCGGCGATGCCACGCTCGCCAACCCCGACACCATTCCCGACATGCACCAGATGGACCACCCCGAGTGGGCGGGTGACGGCCTGACCATTCCGGTCACCTGCAACTACCAGCTCGTGCTCGACAACCTGATGGACCTCACCCACGAAGAATTCGTGCACGGTTCGAGCATCGGCCAGGCCGAACTGAGCGAGAGCGACTTCGAGGTCACCCACGATGACACCACCGTTACCGTCTCGCGCTGGATGCACAATATCGATGCGCCGCCGTTCTGGCTGAAGAATATGCGCGACAAGTTTCCGGGTTTCACCGGCAAGGTCGACCGGTGGCAGATCATCCACTTTGAAGCGCCCTCGACCATCAACATCGATGTGGGGGTGGCCAAGGCTGGCACCGGAGCGAAAGAGGGCGACCGTAGCCAGGGCGTCAACGGCTACGTCATGAACACGATCACCCCTGAAACGGCCCGCAGTGCCCACTACTTTTGGGCGTTCATGCGCAATTACCGTCTGGAGAGCCAGCTGATCACCTCACAGTTGCGCGCCGGGGTCTCCGGCGTGTTCAAGGAGGACGAGGACATGCTCCTGGCCCAGCAGACTGCCATCGACGCCAACCCCGACTACGAGTTTTACAACCTCAATATTGACGCCGGCGGTCTGTGGGTGCGCCGCCTCATTGAGCGGATGCTCGAGGCCGAGGGCCGCCCGGTCTCCGCCGGCCGCGCTGGCCGCGTGAGCGCCGCCAACTAGGCGGGCACGAACATGGCAGCCACCAATATTGAGGTCTGGCAGCAGGCGACGGTCGTCGAGACCGTGGCCGTCGCCAGCAATATCCAGCGCATCGTGCTGGCGCCAACCTCACCCAAACGGGCCGAACCCGGTTCGCACCTCGACCTGTTCGTCACGATCGACGGCGCGCGGCACAAACGCTCCTACTCCGTCGTCGACTCCACCGAGGACGGCTCGCGGGTCGCGATCAGCGTGCTGAAAGCGCCGATGTCCCGCGGCGGCTCGATCTTCATGCACTCTTTGCAGCCGGGCGGCACGCTCGAGATCACCCAGCCGCTACAGAACTTTCCACTGCGGGTCGGCGCGCCCAGCTACGTGCTGCTGGCCGGCGGCATCGGCGTGACCGCGATCGTCAATATGGCGCGGGTACTGAAAAATCTCGGGGCGAATTACACGCTCATCTACGCGGCGCGCAGTCGCGAGCGCATGGCCTACCTGCCCGAGCTGCTCGCGCTGCACGGCGACAGGCTGCGGGTGCACATCGACGACGAGGGCACCGAATTGTCAGTGGCCGAGTTGGTCGGCAGCGTCGACCCGCAGGCCGAGCTCTACATGTGCGGGCCGATCCGCCTGATGGATGCGGTGCGCCGCGCCTGGTGCGAACGCGAGCTCAACTACCCCAACCTGCGGTTCGAAACTTTCGGCAACAGCGGCTGGTACGACCCCGAGGAGTTCATCGTGCGGGTGCCGCGCCTCGGCGTCGAAGCGCGCGTGCCCGCTGGTCGGTCGATGCTCGAAGCACTCGAAGATGCCGGCGTCGAGATGATGTTCGACTGCCGCAAGGGCGAATGCGGCCTGTGCGAGGTCAAGGTGCTTGCGCTCGAAGGCACCATTGACCACCGCGATGTGTTTTACAGCGAACGCCAGCAGCACGCTGCTGAGAAAATGTGCTGCTGCGTTTCACGCGCCGTCACCTCACCCACTGGCCTGCAAGCGGATGCCGCACGCGGCGCTCCCGCGATTGTCACGATCGCCGTCGCCTAGCCGATAACACAACACAGCGGATGCCCCGACGAGTTACGCCGGGGCATCCGCTTTTATCTGTGCGCAGTTACTTCAGGGCGGCTCTGCGCTGCGCGGTAATCTGCTCGGTGACCGGGCCGAGTTTGGCGCGCTGAATCTTGGCGTAGACGTGCGAGCGCAGCTCCATGAAGCGGGGCAGGGCGCGGGTGTTGAGCTGGTCGCGCTCGGCAGGCAGGTCGATGGTGAGGTCTTCCTGTACGACGGTCGGCGAGCTCGAGAGCACGATGACGCGTTCGTCAAGATAGACCGACTCGTCGATGTCGTGGGTGGCTTGCCATCGACGCGGGCAGTTGGCGGGCGTCTGGACTCGAGTAGATAAGGGCCTTCTCACGAGCTCCGGTGAGCGCCGACAACACTGATCCGGTAGCACGAGGAAAGCAGTGCCTAAGAAGTCTGCCCCGCCAGGGCATCATCGCGGTTCCAAGCGACGGCGAGATTTCTTCGAATCGGAAGCATGGCCAGAGGCAGGAATTCCTGTGGGGCGTCTGGCACGGCGCGGAGACTCGGTAGTCGGGTGAACAGTACCCGCAGTGCGGCCGCTCCCTGAGCGCGTCCCAGGGGTTGGCCAAGACAGGCATGGCGACCTTTAGTGAACGCGTAGTGATCCTCGGGATTTTCCCGGTGGATGTCCCATTTCTCGGGGTCTGCGTAGTGCGTGGGATCAGTGTTGGCGCTGGCAAGGGCGAGCCAGAGCATGTCGCCCTTCGTGACGGCGACACCCGAGATCTCTACATCGCGGGCTGCCTGTCGGGATGCGAACGGGGCTGAGGGCCGACGCCGGACCGTCTCCTCGATGACGCGTGACCACAGCGAAGCATCCGCTTGCGCCTGAGCCAATTGCTCAGGCGCCGCCGAGAGAAACAGAATCGCGTTTGCGATCGCTTGGGCCGTCGTATCAGTGCCGGCTGCCGAGAATTCGGTAAGGTGCATGGCAATCCGCTCGGCCGATAATGCCGGGCCGCCTTCGCGGTTCCGGGCAGTAGCCATCGTCGTGATGATGTCATTGCCGCTTCCCTCACGACGCTCCTCGACAAGAGCCCGCAGCCGCAGCTGAGCCCTAGTATAACGATCCCATACCTGAGTGCAGCGTGGTTCTTCCATCGGTTCGCGACCGCTCGCCAAGATCGCAAAATGGTCGTCGCGCAACGTGCGCATCATGCGTTCATCCTCATCTGGCAATCCGAGCAATGCCATGAGGGTTTGCGTGGTCAGTTCGAGGCAATACTCATCCATCAGGTCCACGGCACCTGCGTCGGCGAATCTGTCGATGATGCGGTGGGCGCGCGCCTCGATTTCGGGAACCAAAGCGTCTATCACCGGCTTGAGAAAGCCTCGTTGGGCCACTCTGCGGGCCTCTGTATGCTCGGGCGGGTCCATGCTGATCATGATCTTGGACATCAGTGACGAGGGAACAATCTCGGCGAACTTATCGGGGACGGGGATATTGCCGCCGTTTCCCAGGCAGGAAAATGATTCCCAGTCCATGAGAACGGCATCCACGTCCTCCCGACGCGTTACGATCCACGTGTGCAGCTCGGGGGACCAAAAAACAGGATTGTCCTTACGCGCCTGGACGTACATGCTGGCAGGATCACGCAGGGCGGCCATGCCGGTTGGGTTGAATTCCGGCGGTGCGGTCGGTCGTTCAGAAGTTGGCGTTGTCATAAAAGAGCTCCTCGAGTGAATTTTTTGCCGTTAACCGGGTCAGACAGCGGCCGCGGCGGCCATCGTCGACAGACGCTGGTAGCGAATGACGTTGTCACCCTCGTCCATCACACCGGCTGTCAGGCACGAGAATGTCAGGTCCAGTTCTGGGTCAACCCAGAACAATGTTGAGCCGGCGCCGTAGTTGCCGTGAGTGCGCGGGCTGGTCGTGGATCCGAAGAATGAGGCATGGGTTCCTGTGCCGGATAGTGCGAACCCCAGCCCGAAGTTGCCCGGCGGGATTTCCCACCCGCGGGCGGTAGCGATGCCGGCATAGAGGCTGTTGGGTGAGGTGCCGGTCTGGTTGGTCGTAGCCAAATCGAGGATGGCAGGCGAGAGAATGCGCTGGCCGTTCAATTCGCCGCCGCGCCTCAGCATTTCAGCAAATCGGTGAATGTCTCCGACTGTGGATACCGCCCCGACCCAGGGCATCTCTGCTTCTTCGGTGATGATCTCCTCCATGACCTCAACGTCATGTGCACTCAACCAGCCGCCGTCGGGGAAGCTTGCACGGACGGGGACCATCCGCTCGCTCCACGCCCTAGGCGCGCCGAGGGCCGTATTGGTCATCTTTAGCGGCTCGAAAAGCTCCCTTGACATCAGCTCACGGAACGAAGCCGCCCCGGCCGCACGCCGTGCCATCTCACCTAGAAGGGCGTGGTTTAGAGCCGGGGAGTAGTCAAAGCTGCCTCCTGGCTCCCCTACTACGTCCAACTCGCTGATGGCCCGGATGACATTGTCGAGATTGCCGAGTTCTGCATACGGCAGGGGGTTGGGTGTAACGACCAGGCCGGCGCGGTGCGTCAGTAGATGCGCCACGTTGATCCGGTCCTTCTTTCCCTGCCGGAACCGGTCACCGGCCGCGAACTCCGGGATGAGTTCCACGACCCGGGTTGTCAAATCCATTTGGCCACGGTCGATCGCCTGGAGTACCAGGACGTTCGTGAACGCCTTAGTCATCGAAAAAATCCGGAAGACGTCGTCGGCGCTGGACACTCTGCCTGCCTGGCGGTCGGCGAAGCCGATGGATGCTTCCAGACCGATCTGTCCGCCGCGCGCGACGATGATGTTCGCACCGTCGTAGTGCCCGGCAGCAATATCGGTCTCTATCCGCTTCTGGATCCGCCACAAGGCAGCTGAATCGAATCCTGTGTGAGCTTCATTGATCAAGGCGAAATCCTTCTGGTGTTGGCCCCGTTGAGGTGGGGCGATGACTTTCCGAACCTGCATTGTGAGATGCGCCACGCTGCGTGTTGACTAGACTCACATATAACTGGACATGTGTCCAGTTATATGTGGTGTGTGAGCGATCGCCGCGGCACGCGCTTTGCAAGCGGACGTCGGCCGCAATTGAAGTAACTAAAATTGAGTGCACTATGACTACGCTTCCCACGTCACCCCCGCACGCAGCCCCTCGGTCCGGCAGGAAGCAGCGCACCAGGGACAAAATTACCGATGCGGCCCTGCTCGCGTTCCGTGATCGCGGCTATGAGCTGGCGACCGCGGAGCAGATCGCGCAGACCGCGGGAATCAGCCGGTCAAACTTTTACCTGCATTTCAAGAGCAAGGCAGAACTCGTCGTCAGCATGCTGGACAGCCTTGAGCCGGAAGTCGTCGCCATGTATTCGACACTCGACGGACTCGTCAAATCTTCCGAGCCTGAGATCCGCGCCTGGGTTTTTGATACTGCGAAGCTCTGGGACCGTGATAGCCACCGGTTCGAGACCTTGGAGCGGGCCCTGGCGGTTGAGCCGCTCGTCTCGGAGCGGTGGGCTCGCACCCTTCAGCACGCAGCTGATGCCATGCCTCAGTACCTTTGCAGGTTTGAGGAAGGTGCACGCCGCACGCGGGCGCGGGCCCGGCTTTTGACGTTAATGTTCCAGTACGAACGTTCCATGTATTTTACCGTCGTTCGGGAGTCCGGCCTGGACCGCCGGGAAATGGTGGAGGCTCTTGCCGACCAGTGGTCCGAGATGCTCCAGATGGGGGCTCCCCGGAGTTCATAATTCCGACGGGCTAGGTAGCCTTTAGCGGCATGCGGGAGTGTCCGATGGCCCGTAGCCTTGGGTACTCCGCGACGAGAATCGCGCCTCCGGAGTATCAGCGCCGGTGGGTGGCTCTCCCATCGATTGGCCTTGGGGGCGGCGGTCACTCTGATTGGGACGGAATGCCTCTTGGCCCCATATACCCGGCATGAGCAACCCGCCTTGCCCAGGGTGCGGACGGTCCTGGGCCAGGTCCTTTACGCGAGGTCTTCCGTCGGCACCCCGTCCGGGCCCGCGGGTGACTGTGGCTGAAGCAGCGCCGCCCCATCGTTCCTCTTGCAGGCAGAAATAGTAGGCATGGCCAACCCCCGTGCCGCACGACGAGCAATCGTCCAGCAGATTGCGGTGCAAAATTGCGTACAAATAAATATGGACGCGTGTCTAGTTTGCGTGTCATAGTGGTGGCATACATCACTCTCAGTGCCCAATGTCACAGCAAGGATCCAGTAATGAATTTTGAAGGCAAAGTCGCTTTTATCACCGGTGCCGCCTCCGGTATCGGGCTTGCAACGGCGAAGGCCTTTGCCGCTGAAGGTGCCAGCGTTGTGGGCGTAGACCTGTCAGCCGAATCCCTGGCGAGAGAGTTCAACACCATTCCTCGGTCTATGAGCATTGCGCTCGACATCTCCGACAGCGCCGCAGTGAACGACGCCCTTGCCAAACTCGAGGCCGAGTTCGGACGACTTGACGCTGTGATCAACGCCGCGGGCGTGAATGCCCCGACGAAAGCGGCAAACCAGAAAATAATAGAAACCAACGTTCGGGCCTTCCAGGCGGCCCGGAACGGCGAAGAATTCTTCGCCGAGTACCTCTCCGATACCTCGGATGAGGACTTCCGCCGCGTGATGGAGGTGAATCTGTTCGGTCAGTTCTATGTCATCCGCGCCGCGGCGCCATTGCTGAAGAAAACCGGAGGCGGAGCCATTGTAAATGTTTCCAGTGCCGCCGCTCTCGTTGGCGTGACGATGCCTCTGTATTACCCCGCCTCCAAGGCTGGCATTCTTGGACTCACGCGTGCCGCGGCAGCGGAACTGGCCCCTTTTAACATCCGGGTAAACGCAATAGCGCCTGGAGCGGTGGACACCCCGCTCTTCCGGCAGCAGCCGGAGGACTTCAACGAGGGATTGATCGCCATGCAGCCTTTGCGTCGCATAGCGCAGCCGGCCGAAATCGCACAGACGTTGCTGTTCCTTTCCAGTGACGATGGGTCCTACTACACCGGACAGACACTCTCGCCATCCGGCGGCATCCACATGTAGTTCGCATCTCGAACCGACTTCCCCATCCCATCAGACTCCCCCGCAAAGAAGCGAGACGATCATGAGCGCCCACTCCCCCGGCTTGCAGGCCGAAAAACACAACGGAAGCGAAAGCGACCACAAGGATCTCGTCCCTGAAGGCGCGCATCCGACGGGGTCCGACCCCGAAAACGAACGTCTTGTTCCCAATGACCCACTAGCGCGGCTGACGCTGACGGTTACGGACCGTAGCGAAGCCTCGGAAGGTGTAGTGGCGCTGACCCTCGCGGATCCTGCCGGTCGGCCTTTACCCGCATGGAGCCCGGGCGCACACATTGATGTCCACATTGACGATGAAACGACGCGTCAGTATTCCCTGTGTGCGATTGATATCCACCAAGAACGGTGGCGCATCGGAGTGCTGCGGGAACCTGCCGGCAGGGGAGGTTCCAGGGCCATCCACGAAACGGTCCAGGTCGGAAATCAGCTGACGGTCAGTCACCCCCGGAACAACTTTTTGCTCGTGCCGTCCAAGAGGTACATTTTCATCGCAGGAGGCATAGGCGTTACCCCGATCGTTTCCATGATCGGACAGGCTGAGCATGACGGGGCCGATTGGTCACTCGTGTATGCAGGCCGTTCACGAAACACTATGGCTTTCGTCAAAGAATTGTCCGGTTACGGCGACCGCATCCGTTTTGTACCGGAGGACACGGACGGGCGTGTGGACTTTGCGGAATATCTGAGAGAAGTCCAAGACGAGACACTGATCTTCTGCTGCGGACCTGAGCCTCTGCTAAATGCCGTAGAGAAGTCGAGCGCGCACTGGCCCGTCGGCAGCCTTCACACGGAACGCTTTGTTCCGAAAAAGATTGACGCCTCTGCAGACGTCGAGTTCGACGTCGAATTCATTGACAGCGGACTGACAGTACGCATCCCGGCCGACAAATCCATTCTGGAGGTGGCAGAAGAGGTAGGGGTGCCCGTCCTGTCTTCCTGCGGAGAAGGGACCTGCGGAACCTGTGAGACGTCGGTCCTGGCCGGGACCCCCGATCACCGGGACTCGATCCTCACGGACAGTGAAAAAGAACGAGGGGACACGATGTTCATCTGCGTATCCCGTTCAAAGAGCGGATGCCCCCTCAAACTGATGCTCTAAGACCGGAGATGGTTGGGCGGCGACAGGACCGCCCAGCCACCCTCAGTCGGCCCCGCCGCGTGGGCAGATGGCAAGCAAATTGGGCACTGGACCAACCGTGGGCGGAGGACCATCGAGCGCAACCTCCGACAACGAAGTGATGAATCAATGAACATAGTCCCCCTTCAAAAGCCTCTCGAGATCTCCCGGCCCGGGCAGCAGGTCCTGGATCAGCGTTGAACGTCTCCCGGGGTGACGATGTGGGCGTCTTCCCCGGTGACGATGGGTTCTAGCGCTCCAGGATTTGGCATCTGTTCGTCGGCGGCGTCAGGCCGACGATGTCCGGATAGACGAATGGCCCGGCGTGCAATCTCTGAGGATCACGCCGGGCCGTTCTGACGCGTAAAGGCACGCTGATGCTCACGGTAAGTGATGATCCTGTTGTTGTCGAGTCGAACCTGCTGGTCAGGCGCGTGCGTGCGTGCCCCGATTGCGGTGGCCGGTTGCGGCCCTGGGGGTGGGCAATGCCCCGCGTGATCCGGGAGGGCGTCGACACAAAATGGTTGGGCCGCAGCCTTCGCCCGCGCCGATCTCGATGCACGATCTGCCAGGGCACGCATGTGCTCCTCGAGGTGCAGTTAGCTGCTCGGCGGGCCGATGCCGCCGACGTCATCGC
The DNA here is from genome assembly GCF_002929595.1 of Cryobacterium sp. N19. Taxonomy (NCBI): domain Bacteria; kingdom Bacillati; phylum Actinomycetota; class Actinomycetes; order Micrococcales; family Microbacteriaceae; genus Cryobacterium; species Cryobacterium sp. N19. The sequence goes on from NZ_PJJR01000043.1 coordinate 24,206, forward strand.
GGCAGCGGTCGAGGCGAAGACCGTGCTGGGGTGGGGTCACCGGAAGATCGCCGTGAGCTGCGGCAGACCAGCCTCCACGGTCCGCGGCTGGCTGCGCGCATTCGCTTCATCGGCCGCTGTAATCGGCGACCGGTTCACGTCGTTGTTGGTGCGGGACGCGCCGGATGCTGTGGTGTTTTGGCCCAAACCCGCCGTCACTAGCTGAGGGTAAGCCACCAAACTTTATGAGGCGCGGCGACGATGACAAAGGGAACAGATGATTGCACGCGCCCCAGCATCCCCGGGATCCAGCAACCGGCCGGGATACCCGTAACAGCCACGGGAATTAGCATAAGCCCGCGACGAAGGGGTGTGAGACAGATCACACCATCGCTTTGTTATTCCAGGATGCTCAACAAAGCGACCTCTGACGGGCAGGGAAGGTTCCCCGTTATGGAGCCGAACCCACGGCGATCTGCATTAGGTCTTTGCCGACGACCAGTTCCCCGGAGTATCCGCGTCGTGCGGCCGTCCACTTATTTGAAGGCAATCTCTGGGGAACCAAATGGTTCAGCACCAGCATCTTCGCTCCTGCGCGCTCGGCCAGCGGGCCTACTTCGGAGATCTTTGTATGGGCCCCCCAGCAGGTGCTGCAGTGCCGCCTCCTGCGCGGCTGTTCGTGGTTCCGGAATTAGCGCCTTAACCCACTCCTCGGATATCACATCGTGTACAAGGATGTCCGTGTTCCTTGCCAACCGCACGAGGTTGTCCGAGGGCCCGGTGTCTCCGGAGAAGACGACGGAGCCGGCCTCGGTGTCGAATCGGTAAGCCAGTGCAGGGAAGATGTGCGCGTGCTGAACGAGAGTTGCAGTCACCTTAACCCGGTCGTCCTCGTAGACCTGGACCGGATCCATGGCTGGATGGGGGCTGCCATTGGGATCCGCGGTCGCCCATGCAGGCAGTTCGACATCACGTGCCTCCACCATTTGGCTTGGCACGAGGTCCGGTTGTCCCGAGCACGGTCGTTGAAGTCTGTTGCGTACATCCGGACTAGAAGATCCCACATATCCGTCATGCCGGGAGGAGGATTTTCGGGGCTGACGACCGGAGGGGCGGGTGCTGGACCATAAAGCGGGGGAAGTGCTCCGCGCCGGCCAGGACCAATGAGCTTGACCGGGAGGTCCGCCCTCTGCAGACCATTGAAGATGCCCGAGGTAACGATGGAGGCGAGGTCGGCAACATGATCAGAGTGCAAATGCGTAATGAACAATGTACGCATCTGATCCAGGGGTCCGTCCGGAGGGCTCTGCCACGTGCCCAACTGGGCGTGGCGAAGGCGCTGGAGGACGCCGTGGCCGGCGTCTTGGAGGTAATAGCGGTTGCCGACGAAGAGAGCTGAGGCAATGCCTTCGCACACGGCGCCGGGCAGGATTGAGGGTCCGCCGCCAACTCCAAGTAGAACAACTCGAGTTTCGCTGTGTTTTTTCCCCGGCTGCACCGATTCGGCGAGTGCGCTCGGGATGCCTGTGAAAACGCTTGCGGCGACCATACTTCCTCCTAACAGGGTTCGTCGGGACAAGGACGTCTTGATGTTTTGATCAGTCGCTGCTTCTTATTCCTTTCCTGTGCCTGGTGTCGCCGGGCGGTTCCCAACCTCGTCGGTCCGTCTTCCGCTCCGGGATTAGTGTGAGGCCGTTAGGGAATGCCGCTTTCTAGCGCCCTTCTGGAAGGACTCGGTTCACAGCCCTTCCACGCGAATTGTCACACTGGCCCACCCGGACCTCAACGGCCGACCGCCGGGCTCGGGGGCCTGGTCGATTGTGAACCTTCTCGTCTTCGTTAGAAGCTGTTCGGCGAAAATCCGAAGTTCCTCGCGGGCTACAGGCGCCCCGATGCACATGTGGGGTCCGAAACCGAACGTCAGATGCGGGTTCACCTGGCGGTCGAGCCGGAATTTATCCGCATCCGTGAACTTGTCCTCATCCCTGTTGGCCGAGGCCACGTTCAGCGCCACCAAATCATTCTGACCAATCGCTTGTCCGGCCATGACCATGGGCTCCGACGCGTGGCGAGTTGTCTGATGAATCGGTGGGGACAGGCGCAATACTTCTTCGATGGCAGCCGGAATCAGGTCAGGTCGGGCTCGCAACGCCTTCTGGTCCTCCAAATGCGTCGCAAAGTGGACCGTTAAGGATCCGAGCGCGGCGATGGTTGTGTCCGCTCCAGCGGCGAACAGCTGGGTTCCTAGGTTAAGCATTTCTTCGTGCGTGATGGGCCGTCCCTGGGGCTCCAACTGACGTATTCCGCTCATGATGTCCAAAGACGGATCACGGGGCCGCTCGGTCCTGTCGGCAATGAGCTCTTCGACCGAGGCCGTCCACAGATTGGCCTGCAGGCGTCCGAAAGCGGTCACGTCGTGACGGACGGCGTCCGCCTCGGCCAGCCGCTCCGATAGAGCCTCCCACCCGGAATCCGACAGGCCGAGGAGCCGTGCAAGGACCCCGGGAGGGATCAACCGGATCACGTCGCGATAGATGTCGCCGCCGCCGCCACTGATGAAGGGGTCCAGCAAGTCTGCGACGGAGCGCTCAATCTCCGGGACGAGGGCTGCCACTCGATCCGGTTTGAAATACTGGTTGAGGAATTTTCGGAAGTATGTATGTTGCGGCGGGTTTGTACTGATCGGGATGGCGTCCGAGAAGCTTTTGTATTCGACGAACGGTTGCCTGCTCAGAAACTTCTTCCAGTCCCGGCTCGCTCGAGAAACATCCTCGTGCTTCAGGATGGTCCAAAAGCCGCCGAAGTCGCTGCTGTGCACAACAGGGCTTTCCTGGCGAAGGCGGCCATATTCTGCCGGGAAATCCGTTACCAGGGTGGGGCGGTACTCACTCCCTACCTCCTCGGCGTCCACGGGTACGATCAAAGGCTTCATGGATTAACTTCCTTTTCGGCGCTGCGCGGCGTCACGGACGTCTTCACGTGGTTGGCCGCAGGGGCACGCATTGCTCTTCAGTGAGTGGGTAGACCAGTTCCATTATCAGCCGATAGATTGTATGACGGTCTGTCAATATGACCATATACAATTCGCATTGTGAGGTCAATCCCCTAATTTGCAGTCCGCGCGTTTGCCGTCTTCGCTGGACTCGACGACAGAGTACGAGTGCTTTTGCTCCTTGCCGCCAAGAGCGACTTTCGGGTCAATGTGAGAGCCGGCAGGAAAAGCTCCGGGAAATCCGAAGCGGCACCAGTGCCATGCTCAACCGTCGCTTGGCCCGGATCCCCGAAGCGGACCGCCGCCGGACCACCGAGTTCAAGATCTTCGCGTACGAGGGCTTTATAGCCCGGGCCCAGACGAAAATCGAGTGGGCGCGGCGGGGTTTGGCGCTCATTGACAGACTTGACGGACCGTCCTGACTATTCGACCGGACTTCGGCATATCGGGCGGCCCAGCCGTCCAGGTTGCAGTACGGCCGGCGTCGAATGATCTAGCCGAACTCTCTGTCCGTGGGTGCGTTGCCCGCTCTCGCATGCGGGCGTCTAATCCATGGTGGCCGGCGGCGTCGATCCCAGAATGAACACCGGATCCAGTTCCTCCCCGTCGCCATATTGGCCGTTAAAGACTTCCACACCTTCGCCCGTCAGGAAGGTCCGTGCCTCGCCGCAGACACCATGTATCGACCGTGACAGCGTTTCGGCCTGAAGAATGGCAAGCGGTATTCGCCGCCTCCGATCAGGCCAATACCGCGTATCGGCCACCGAAAGCGTTGCCTCCCCGTCCCTGAACTCGATCCAGGGATCTGCAATCATCACGAAAAGCAGATTATGATGACCAGTCAGGCGGACCTCTCCCACGAATTTTAGCGCACCCCTGCCCGTGATGGGATCGTAGGTGGAGTCCGCCGCGGGCTCGAAATTGAAGAAGCTCGAGTAAGTCAGGGACGCGCTGCCCGAAACAGAGTGGCCACCGTCTGGGAGCATTGAAATGTATCTGATGAAACTCCGCTTGAGCCCCCAAGTCAGACCCGGCAATGGCTCCGTTTCCGGCATTGGCGGACGCTCAGCACCTCGCGGCTGCGTCATGGTGAAGACTCCTTGCTGGGTAAGGAATTGACGGACTCGCCCTCGGGCGGCCTGCGCGGGCGATGCCGGCTATGTGGCGCAAGTAACAGTATCCACACAAACTGGACATGTGTCTAGATACATTGAGCGCGATGGTGACTACGGCCGGTGGGCGTAGGCCGGCACCCGGCCGGGAGGATGGCTATGGCTTGCTTTCGTCGCGCAGCCATCGGACGATCTCTGTATGGTCCGCGGTCGCCGGCAGTTGTTCGGCTGCTTCTTCCCATAACCGGACGGATTCCTTGCCGAGGAAACTCGGAAGGCCGAGCTGCTGGAACAAGCTTGAGGCAATTTTCATGTCCTTGACCATGAGCCGCAGGCCGAAACCGGAGTCGTACGTTTGCGGGAGAATGAAGTTCGGCCATTTGTTTTCGGTTGACCCGCTGCGACCGCTGGAGCCATTAAGGACCGAGAGCATCACCTGAGGATCCAGTCCGAAGAGCTGACCGGCTAGCATGGCTTCGCTTGTGGCCAACAGGTGAGTGGCGGAGAGCAAGTTATTGAGTGCCTTGAGTGCATGGCCCGAGCCGACGTCACCCGTATGCGTCACGTTACCGAGGATCGCCAGTGCCGCCGAAACCTTCGCCAGACTCTCTTCGCGGCCCCCGGCCATGATGGTCAAGGTTCCGTTCACAGCCCCCTTGACACCTCCGGACACCGGCGCATCTACGAGGTCGACGGTGTACTCCCGCCGAAGAACAGCCTCTAGCTCCCGGGTCGCCAGGGGCTCCGAGGAGCTCATGTCGACGACAACGCTGCCTTCCTCCAAATTGGCGGCCACCCCGTCCTGCAGCAAGACAGATTCCACCACGGACGAGTTGGGCAGCATCAGGATGACAATTTGTGCGCCAGCGACGGAATCCTTGGCAACGTGGACAGGCCTCCCCCCAGCTTCGGTCAGCTTCTCCTTGGCGTCCGGGGATAGGTCAAAGCCCACGACGTTGTACCCGCCTTTGATGAGCCTGGACGCCATGGGAAGGCCCATGTTGCCCAGACCGATAAAGGCGACCGTGCGTTTGTCCGGCTTAGGCACGGGCCTGCGCTTCGTTCAGGGTGTTCTCCGCGATGCGGAAGGATTCCAGCGCGGCCGGCACACCGACATAAATAGCGGTCTGGAGCAGCACTTCCTGAATCTCCTCCTCGGTGCAACCGTTCGCCACCGCCCCCCGCACGTGGACGGCCAACTCGTGCGGCCTGTTCAGGGCCGTCAGCATGGCCAGGTTAATGAGGCTCCTGGTCTTTCGCTCGAGTCCCTTACGAGTCCAGACGGCACCCCAACAATATTCTGTGACGAGTTCCTGAATCGGACGCGAAAAGTCCGTGACATTGCTCAACGACCTTTCGACGTGCTCCGCGCCCAGGACTGCCTTGCGCATCTGGATCCCGTCCTCGTAGGTCTCTTTATGGGTACGTTCAGTGCTCACTATCTCTCCCTATCTTGCGCCTTCGAACGCTGGCCGCCGGCAGGTATTGGCCTGCCAAACCACGTCCGCCTTGCAGTAAATTGTATGACAATTATTGTTCAGCACGGAGGTTTCGAAACTGGTTCCCCCCGATTAATGCTGCCGGACGTCACCTCCGCGGACACTCGTAGCCCGATGGTTGAGTGCGACGCCACGACTAAGGCGTAAATACAAGGATTACACATTGGGGCTACACAAAATAGACATCTGTCCATTATTGTGATGTAACCGGGCCACACTCAACCAAGTTGTCGTCATGCTGTCATACAAAATAGCAATACGGGGAGTGTCCCATTCAGCCGCGGTTTGCGCGGCGGCGGGGCCTGCGAGTCTGCAGGACCTAGACAGAGGGAAGAACGGATGTCGAAGATGAATCCTGAAACAGTGCTGATTGCGGGCGCAGGCCCGGTGGGAGTTCTCAACGCTTTGGGTCTGGCCCGGGCCGGCATTCCGGTGACCGTCCTTGAGCGCGGCGGAACAGTTGTGCGCTCCCCGCGAGCGATGGTCTATCACTGGTCCACTCTTGATGGGCTGGAAGGGCTGGGGATGTTCGACGCGGCAGTGCAGCGCGGCTTTCTCAAGCAGGGCTACACCTATAGGAATTTCAAGAGCGGCGAGAAGGTCTCGTTTGGACTTCAGGCTCTGGAAGGAAGGGTCAAGCACCCCTACAACCTGCACTTGGGTCAGAACGATCTGGTGGAAATTGCGTTGGAGAAGCTCAAGGAGTTCGACCACGCACAGGTTCTCTGGAACACCGCGGTAACAGGTGTCTCACAGACCAAATCGGGTGTGGCGGTGTCCGTCCTACGGGATGGCTCCGAAGACCTCATCCGCGGAAGCTGGCTGATTGGTGCCGACGGAGCAGGCAGCGCCGTGCGGAAGAGTCTAGGCATCGACTTTGACGGACTGACCTGGCCAGAACGCTTCGTTGCCACCAACATCCGCTTCGATTTTGAAGCCGCGGGCTGGGACCAGACGACCATGCTGATCGACGACCGTTACGGTGCCATCCATTCTAAGATCACCACCGACAATCTTTGGCGATACACATACTGCGAAGACGAGTCGCTGCCGGTCGAAAGCATTCTAGAGCGCATGCCCGAATACTTTGAAAAGGTTTTCCCGGGACTTGCGGGCATCGAACTGGACGGGTACTCGCCCTACAAGATGCATCAGCGCGCAGCGTCAGGTTTTCGTGCCGGCCGGGTCCTTCTGGCAGGCGACGCGGCACACTCGACAAACCCCACCGGCGGACTGGGTCTGACGTCGGGCCTGTTCGACACTTACGTTCTCTACGAAGCCCTGGCCGCAGTGATCAAGCGTGAGGCCGACGACGAGGTGTTGGACCGCTATGCAGCCGAGCGCCGACGGGTCTTCGTGGACATTGCGTCCCCGGCGGCCACCCGCAATAAGCAGCTTGTCTACCATTCGTCGGATCCAGTCAAGCTGGAAGCGGAGATGATGCAGCTGCGGGGGCTGCTTAGCGACAGGGACGCCCTCATCCAACGCCTGATGTTCCCCAAGACCCTGGAGACCCCCTCGCTGCTCGAGAGCGCAAAGAAGGGCATCCAAAGATGAAAAGTTTCAAGGACAAGGTCGCGGTCGTCACCGGGGGTGCGAGCGGCATCGGTTTTGCCATGGCGGAGCGGTTCAGCGCCGAGGGCATGTACGTGGTCATCGCAGACATCGAATCGTCTGCACTAGACACGGCCGTTAACCGGCTGCGTGCACTCGGTTCGCGCGTCATGGGTGTCCAAACGGACGTGAGCGACGCGGACAGCGTTGGCAGACTGGCGGACGCGACCATGGAAGCATTCGGCCGGGTGGACGTGCTCTGCAACAATGCCGGCGTCGAAACCGGCGGCACGTTTCTGGGGATCCCTCCCCGCGCCTGGGAATGGGTGATGGACGTGAACTTCTTTGGCGTCCTTAACGGCTGCAGAACATTCCTGCCTCTGCTGGAACAGCGGGACGAAGCTCACATCGTGAACACAGCTTCCGTAGCGGCATTCGCTTCCGGTACCGCCACCATGATTCCCTACTGTGCCTCGAAGATGGCGATTCTGGGCCTGACCGAATCGCTGGAGGTGGAGCTGCGCACGGCAGGCAGCTCCGTTGGCATATCACTCCTTGCGCCGGGTCCGGTGAAAACCAACATGCCAAAGGCGGAACGGAACAGACCGGCCGACGTGCCTGCGGCATCTGAACCGGGACGCCTGGCCACGCTGGAGCGTCTATCCCGGCTAGCCGAGGAAAAGGGGCTGGAGCCCAGCGCCGTAGCCGACATGGTCATGTCAGCGATCCGCGCCGAAGAGTTCTTCATCTTGCCGCACCCGGAGCTCGCCCTCGCCGGAGTACGGAAGCGCCTGCATTGGATGGAAACCGGAGAACCGCCGGTGATCCGCCAGGCAGGCACCTAGTCTGCCCGGGTTTAGGCCACAAACCATCCCAATCAATCAGAACCCACCCCTGAAAGAGCGAACTCCAATGCCGGAAACTCTCATCGACGCCCCAGTTTCTCACTACGACCCCTTTGACCCCGAGGTGCTTGCCGCAGTCCACCACCACGATGGACTCTTGCGCGAGGTAGCACCCGTGGTGTACATCGAAAAATATGATTTCTATGCCATTACCCGGGCCGAAGAAATTCAGAAGGCACTGCGAAATTTCCGCGTCTTCTCCTCCACAGACCGCCCGTTCTACGAGCCGAACCCGTTCCGTCCCAACGCACCCCTTATGCAGGATCCGCCGGAACACACACAGACTAAGTCAGTCATGTTGCGCATCTTCTCCCAAGAAAACATGGACAAAATGGAGAGCTATTTCGCGGAACATGCCGAGCGGCTTGTCGATGAACTCCTGGCGGACGGGCCCGTCGAACTGGATGCCTACCGGGACCTTGCTGCCCGCTATGTGCTGAAGGTCTTCCCGGACATTCTGGGCTTGCCGGAGGAAGGACGCGAGCTGTTGCTGAAGTTCGGCGACGCGGTGTTCAACGTCTTGGGGCCCCACAACGCCCATCACTTCCAGAAGATGGAGGCCGGGCAGCCTGCGCTGGAATGGGTTGGAGCCAACGTCAAGCGTGAGAAGCAGCTGGAGGGCGGCATCGGATGGCAGCTATACCAGGCTGCGGACGAAGGCATCATCACACCTACCGAAGCGGAACAGCTTCTTACCGCCGTCTTTGGCGCCGGCTTTGACACCACGGTGTTCAGCATCGCGGGCATGCTGCGCGCGTTCGCCGACAACCCGGAGGAATGGACAAAACTGCGGGAGAACCCGGATCTAGTGGATTCCGCCTTCGAAGAAGCGGTGCGCTATTACGCGCCGTCGCGTTACGGCGGACGGGTCGCGGTGAAGGAAACGGAGCTGGCTGGAATCCGCATCCCCGAAGGCGCCAAAATCCTGGTCATGTGGCTGGGTGCGGGACGCGATCCGCGCAAATGGGAAAACCCGGATGAGTTCCGGATTGACCGCCCCGCGGCCAGCGGCCACCTGTCCTTCGGCTTCGGCATTCACACCTGCGCCGGCCAGGCCGTCGCCCGGATGGAGGGACGCTCCATCCTAAATGCCCTGGTCAAGCGGGTGGCAAAGATTGAACTGACCGGTGAACCTCGGCCTGCCATAAACTTCCAGGCCTTCGGCCACGACTATATTCCGATTCGCATGACACCGGCCCCAGAATGATTCGACCGGCACCGCACGAAACCACCGCGGCAGTCCCACTTCGACGGGGCAACTTCTGGGTCACCGGCGAGTTGAAGTACAACGACACCGGGCCCATGCAGCATGGCCCAGCTTATGTTCAGTGGGAGGCTCCGGCCGAGGTTACTGGGGCGCCATTCATCCTGATTCACGGCGGCGGGGGTCAAAGCACAGACTGGCTTCTGACTCCGGACGGCCGACCCGGCTGGGCCCAGCTTCTAGTCGCTGCCGGTCACCCCGTCTACCTCATCGACCGCCCGGGTCATGGTCGCTCAACCTATCTGCCCGAAGTCCATGGACCCTCTCTGCCGCCATCTGGCTATGACGGCGTCCACGCAGTGTTCGTGCCGCATGAGGGAACTGAACAGGCCAAGCGGCATACGGCATGGCCGTGGCCGAGGAAGCCGGGACATCCAGAGATCGATGCGGTCGCCGCAGCGGCCGGGCTGATGCTGGCCGACACGGCAGCTGCTCAGGCTATGGACCGGGACAGGGTGGTTGACCTCTTGGAACGTATTGGCCCTGCCGTGCTGGTGGCGCATTCATCCGGCAGTCCCGCTGCCTGGCTGGCCGCAGACGCACGCCCGCACCGGGTCCTGGCCGTTGTCAGCATTGAACCCATCGGTCCTCCATTCAAGGACCTCGGGCCGCGGGGCACGCTCGGGTGGGGACCGACCGCAGCTCCGCTGACGTATGAGCCACCGGCTTCCACACCTGAAGAACTGTCGCTCCAGACGTGTGAACCCGCCCAGGGCCAAGTACATCACCGCGTGGAACAGCGGGAACCGGCACGCGAGCTGACCCAGTTGGCCAAGGTCCCGACCGCTGTCGTCAGCGGTGAAGCCTCCGGAAGGAATCTGGATGACGCATTTACCGTGGCCTACCTGCGCCAGGCCGGAGTGAACGTCACTCATCTGGTCCTTGCCGACTACGGCGTCGCCGGTACCGGCCACGGTCTCATCTACGAGGCGAACAACGATTCCGCGCTGCAGGTCATCCTGGCGTGGCTTCGCAAAGCGATCCCAGCAACTACACCAAGCACACCGGCTGCCGTTCAAGGTCAGCCGGAAGGAAGGAAGAACAATGTCAGTTACCGCTAAACGCCTGTGGGCACTGGACGCTCCCACCATGACGATGGAGGCCGCAGACCTCGTGATTGGCGCCGAAGGTGAAGTTACAATCCCGATGCCAGCCTTTCTCATCGAACATGAGCGTGCGCTGATTCTATTCGATACAAGTTTCTCACCCATCTTGAATGAGAACCCCCGAGACTACTTCGGCGACCTGGCTGACGTCTTCAAGGTCAAGTCCAGTCCTGAACAGCGTATCGACCGGCAGATCTCCAAACTCGGCTTCCGGGCCGAAGACATCACGCATGTTGTCCTGTCACACACGCACTCAGACCATGCCGGAGGGCTATACCTCTTCCCCCAGGCGAAATTCTTCATCGGCCCCGGCGAGTTCGACTGGGCGGCGGCCCCGGCCGAAGCCAGCGCCTACCTCATTCGCCACGCCGACGACATTGCACCGGTGAAACATTTCGACTGGACCACCCTGGGAGGGCCCGAGCTTGACCTGCTCGGTGACGGATCCATCACCGTCCTGCACACTCCGGGCCACACGCCGGGAGAACTCTCCGTGATCGTCAAGCTGCCGAGCCAGACGATTGTGCTGACCGCCGACACCGTTCACCTCCGTGAGGGTTTGGACAGGATGCAGCCTGACCCCGCTGATTGGAACTACGGTGAAGCCGTCAAGAGCCTGGAGATCCTGCGCGATCTTGAGGCGCAAGGCCACCGGCTGTGGATCGCCCACGATCCCGACGACTGGAAATCCTTCGGTGCTCTGGTTCCTCAGGAATAGTGGCGAGCAGAGATGATCATGGTCGATTACAAGTGCCCCTCCTGCGGGACGCAATATGAAACCTTGGTGCGCTCCCCTGCACCCACAAGCTGCGCCTGTGTCGGCTGCGGATCTGACGCCCGTCGTCTGTTCACCACAGCCGGTTTAGGACGGAGGGGCACCTCGCCCGTCACGGCGGCCGGCACGGACTGCTTTGAAAACCCTGACGTCCCCGGGCTATGCCATGTTGGCCCAGCGGCCAAGAAGGCGCTCATCGCCCGCTACCGCGGCGATGAAGAGACCCTCAAAGCCGAGCAGACAAGGCAGACGGTCGACTATGAACGCCATGGTCCGCCGCCGATGGATCAGGTTGCTTCTCACTCCCACGCGGCGGATTCCGAGCACAAACCCAGCGTTGCCACGGCTCGCAAGATCTCGACGATCACAAACGCGGTCGCAAGGACGCTAGAAAAGTAGCAGCCACGACAGTGCGGCAGCCAGATCTTTGTCTCGGACTGCCGCGCTGTCGCGGACACAGGAAGCTTGCTATCCCAGGCGGTCATCTCGCCACGCTGGGCCCCAGGGCGATCTAGCCTGCGGCCTGAACCGGATCCGCCTCTAGGTGGGCCAGGGCCGAGGAAGCAGCCGCGCGGATGTGCTCGGCATAGAGACTGGCGGCTTTGGCGGCGTCACGTTCGCGGACTGCGCTGACGATAACGCGCAACTCCTGCACAGAGGCCGAGAGGCGCCCTTCGCCGGCCATCGATGTGGCACGCAGTACCCTGACCCGGGCCTGGATGCCCCCCACGATCTGTTGCATGGCAGGGCTGCCGGCGCCGTCGAGCAACACTTCAAAAATTTGGTCCTTGGTGAAGAGTAGTTCCCGGATGTCTACGTTTTCCTCTACGACCTCCGCAAACCGCTCAACGGCGGCGTCCAGGCGAATGACCTGCGACTGGGAAGCACGCTGCACGAACCGCTCCACGATCAGACTTTCGAGTGTCGCCCGGACATCATACAGATCCAGCGCTTCCTCCGGCGTAGGGGTACTGACCACGGCACCTTTCTGTGGGACGACCGTGACCAGTCCCTCGGAAGTCAGCTCACGGAGGGCTTCGCGGACCGTCGTCCGGGACACGCCCAGGAGTTCGATGAGTTCCCGCTCCACCAGTCGCTGGCCAGGCTCGAAGCGGAAGTCCAGGATCGCCTGCCGCAACGCCATGATGACCTGCTCGCGGAGCGGGGCAGCGATGCGGACAACTGCTCGATCGAGCTTTAGCGTTTCTGACTTGCTGCTGGTCGGCATCTCCACATCCTACGGCACCCTCGTCCGACAATTCGATCCCTGCTATAGCAGGGCTGGGTGCCCGACGAACCGTCAGGACATACATTTTTTGCCCCCATGCGAGATTGGATCACGTGAGGGCCCTGGGGGTTCGAGTTCGTTTCAATGGTAGAACGACTGGATTCGCCGCGGAGCCCTCCACCTCAGGGGTCAGTGGGGGGCCACCTCTGTAAGTTCCACATGCTTGGACAGTGACGCCGTGGCAATGATCGCAACGACAGCGGCCGCCACACCGACGAGCCAACCCGCATCATAGTTGCCGGCCGCAGGAATCGGATTCGCCGGCGTCACGCCCGCGCCAATCACCGCACCGAACAGGGCCGCACCGATGGCTGCGCCGGTCAGGGCGATGCCTATGTAGATCGCAGAAGTACCTGCCCCCTTACCCTCGGGCGCTTCGGCGGCGATGACGGAGATTGCAATAGTAAGCAGCATGGTGTAAGCGATTCCATATAACAGCACGCCGACCAGGACACCCCCGAGGTGCTGATGCATGAAGTACTGCCAAACAAACGCCACAAGTAGCAGAATTGCGGCGCCAACGAAGGGGACACGAGGCCGCATTCGCCCCAGCAGCCCCGGGATCCAACGGCCTATCAGGATGCCCGCGACAGTCATTGGAATGAACAGGAACCCAGCAACGAGCGGGCTGAGGCCAAAGCCATAGCCGGCCACCGGAAACGGTGTCTGCGCGTAGCCCAGAATCAGGTTAAAGGTCATCATGCCCCCGACGCCCATCGCGATGAAGACGGCGTTGGCAGGCATGAGGCGGCGACTTACGAGCAGGCCGGTATCAACCAGCGGGTCCTTGCTGCGGCGTTCCCACGAATACCAGAGAGCCAGGCCCGCGAGACCACCGAAAAAGAAGGCGAGGGTGAGCACGGACGTCAAACCCCACACCGTGCTCTGGCTGATTCCGATACAAATGGCTGTAAGGGACAGGCCAAGGATACCGACAGACACTACGTCGATGCGCTTCCTGGCCGTGCGGCTGCGGAGAATCGCATCAGAATCTGAACCCCAAAGGGCGACACCAATGAGGCTGATGAGCGTCAGGGCCGCGCCGATCCAAAAGCTGTGGCGCCAAGTAGCGCCCAATAAAATCATCAGCCCGCCGATTCCGAAGCCCAAGGTAACTCCGATGGCCTGTCCGCCGGCAATGATGCCGATCGCTTTCTTCCTGCTCAATGAGGTCAGCCGGTCATTCATAATCCCGATAACCAGGGCTTGGCCAGCGGTGATGCCGACCAATGCGCGCCCGATCACGAGAGTTTCGAAGTTCACGGCTAGTGCCGAGATCACATAACCGACGAAAATAATCGACACGCTCGCCAACAGGAACTTCCGGTGTCCGAACAGGTCGCCAGCTTTGGACAGGAACGCAACGGATACCGCTCCCATGAGAAGCGTTGACAACAGCGCCCACGACACTTGTGTGGGCGTTAGGCCCAATTCCAAGCTCATTGACCCGTACAGGGGAATGGCCATGAGGGCACCAACTTCGTTGAGCATCATTAGGCCGGAGAACGTTATACCCATGAGCATCCCCCTGTACTTCCACTTGAGGGTTCCTCGAGATGGGGCTTCCGCCGCTATGAGTAACTCTGGCTTTGAATTCATTCTGATCCCTGGAGGGTAAGGAGATCGCTTTCGCGCTTCTCGACGGTGAGATGAATGCGGTGGACGAGCGACAACAATCGTGTGTGCTGAGAGGAAATGAACCAGCTGGCATGTTTGTATGATCGGCAGACGTTGTGCAGACTTGCTGCGACGAGCGCGCCGTTTCGTGGCTATTTGGCACGTCTCGAACAGTGTGACATAGGTTTACAGTCAGAACTAGACCTGTGTCCAGTTATTTGCTGTAGTGCCGCCGCGCATGCGAGCACCTACCCATCCAGGACCGTCATACAATCTGGTAAACTGGACATGCGTCTAGACATGGGCGACGAGATCGCCTAGCTTAATGAGGGCGCAAAAGCATCTGAACTTATCGAAGGAGATATCTGTGGCTTACGTACAGGGCTCACACCATGTAACGCTTTCTGTCGGAACCGCCCAGGAGGACGTGGACTTCCATGTCAAAACGCTGGGCATGAAGTTCATCAAGCGAACCGTGCTCTTCGACGGTTCCAAACCCATTTATCACCTGTACTACTCCAATGCGGCCGGTGACCCGTCCTCGGTGATCACCACCTTCCCCTGGGCCCAGGCCGGCATCCATGGCAAGCGGGGAACGAACCAGGCTAGGGAAGTCCTGCTTTCGGTTCCCTCCACGTCGCTGGACTTTTGGCATCAGCGTTTGACCGAGCACAAGGCTGGCGTGGAGAACATTGAAGTCTTCGACCAGCGTCGGCTGGCGTTTCGCCATCCCTCCGGCATTGAATATGTCTTCGTCGGCACTGACAACGACCCGCGCGAGGGTTTCGCAGGCAATGGAGTTCCCGGAGAACATGCCATCCATGGCATCCATGGCATCGGAATCCACGTCACCACGCCCGAAAGGATGGTGGATTTCGCAAACGATACCTTCTTCTCTCAGGGCCAGATCTCGGAGGAGGGCGATCGGGCCGTTTTCCAAGTCGGAAACGAGAAATTTGGCAACCACGTCGAACTTACTGTCAACCGCACCGACGACCAGGGAACCTGGACGTATGGTGCGGGAACCTACCACCACTTCGCTTGGAACCTGGATACGCTCAAGAACCAAGACGAGGTCAAGTTTGAAATTGAGGGCGCCGGCTACACGGATATCTCCGAGCTGAAGGACCGAAAGTATTTCAAGAGCGTGTATGTACGCACCCCCGGCGGTGCCCTATTCGAGCTCGCAGTGACCGACGAGGACGGCGGTTGGACCTGTGACGAATCCCCGGAGGAGCTCGGCACCAAATTCCAATTGCCCTCGCAGTTCGAAAACCAGCGAGTGAAGATTTTTGAACAGCTCGAACACATCGACGTCTAGCGTCCGTTCCGCAGGCCGCACGAAGATCTAGTGCGGCCCCGGCCTATTCGGACTGACCGCCCAGTTCTGAGGAGACCAGTGATGACTGAAAATCCGCACGCGAATCGGCCGATGGCTGTCTGGGGCAGCAGCTTGGGAGAAGCCCGTGTTGCGGTCCTGATTGTGCACGGTCGAGGTCAGACCCCTTCTTTCATGCAGGCTCTGTCTGAGCGCTTCGAGGTCTCCGGGCTGCGGTACTACGCACCGTCTGCAGCGGCAGACACGTGGTATCCGAGGCCGTTCCTGGAACCTATTGAGCACAACGAGCCGGCTCTTTCCGAGTCGATGGTGGCGCTAGAGTCTCACGTTTCCGCCGTCCTATCAGACGGATTCACTCTGGATCAGGTTATTCTTTGCGGCTTTTCGCAGGGTGCCTGTCTGCTGTCCCACTTCGTGCTCTCCCGTCCGGTGAAATATGGCGGGCTCATTTTGCTGACCGGCGGCTATATCGGTCCCGATGTCATTGCCGGTCCAGTAGGGAAACCTTTAAAAGGCGTCCCCGCGGTGCTACGAAGCATCGAGGACGATCCATGGGTGCCGAGGATGAGGGTTGAGCAGACGGCGGCCGCTCTGCTCAAAGCCGGCGCCGAAGTAGACCTGAATATCGTGCCGGGCGACGAACACATCATCACGGAGGAAGCCGTCAATGCCGCCGCGACCCTTTTGTATAACTCCGCGAGCCAGGCGAACCAGAACCCCACGCCTTGAGCGCTCCATACACCCTCGACGCAGACAGGAAATAGAAGTGACTTTGGATTTTGAGCATGTGACTCTTGGCCAGCGCGTGCTATTCGGCTCAGGGAAGGCAGCAGAACACTTAGCGGCAGAAGTCCTCAGGCTGGACGCCGGCCGTGTGATGGTGATCGCGTCTGAATTTGAGTCTGCAATCGCGGATCGAATCAGTGCACAAATTTCACCGGTACTTCGCTGGAATGAGGTGGTCATGCATGTACCCGTCGAGACGGCACAGAAAGCGCGCAACGCGGCTACAGCGAACAATATAGATCTGCTGGTGTCGGTGGGTGGGGGCTCCACCACCGGCCTGGCAAAGGCTGTGGCGCTGGCAACCGGAATCCCGATCATAGCTATCCCGACGACCTACGCAGGATCCGAGGCCACGAATGTCTGGGGCATGACCGACGCTGCACGGAAGACCACAGGAGTAGACGAACGCGTGCTGCCGGTGACCGTAATCTACGACGCTGCCCTGACCCTTTCTCTGCCGGTGGATTTATCCGTCGCGTCCGGGCTCAACGCGATGGCGCACTGCATCGACTCGCTCTGGGCCCCAAGTGCGGACCCCATCAACGCCGCGCTGGCAGCGGAGGGCATCCGCGCCCTGAGCCAAGGACTGCCCGCAATCAAAATAGACCCCAATGGACTTGCCGGACGGGAGCGGGCCCTATATGGGGCGTATCTGTCAGCTGTCGCATTTGCCTCTGCCGGGTCGGGGATGCACCACAAGATCTGCCATGTACTTGGAGGCACGTTCAACCTCCCGCACGCTCAAACCCACGCCACCGTACTCCCATACGTCCTGGCCTTCAACGCTCCGGCCGCGCCCGAGGCGTCGAGCCGCATTGCAGCTGCATTCGGCACCGTCGATCCCAATGAAGGACTGCAAAAATTGCGCGGAGTACTTGGCGCCCCCCGTGCGCTGGAAGATTATGGCTTCACAGTGCACAGCATCCGCGAGGCCGTTGAAGTGGTCCTTCCCCAGATTCCCGCCACCAATCCACGTCGAGTCGACCGCGAAAGTCTCACTGCCGTGCTGGCCGCCGCCACCACGGGGGAAGACCCCAAGATCCTTATCGATCTCTAGGACGCCAGATTCCTGAAGGGAGTTGAACCCTGCACGCTTGGCCGATTGCTGCACGACACAGTTGTCCTGGCCAAGAAGGGCTGACTGTGCCCAAGCGACGGAGGTCTCGCCACGATTATTCCTATGAAACGGACCCGTTTTCGAGACGAACTACCCGGGACCGTTCAAAACTGCATGCGAAAACCACAACAAGGAACACGCGACGTCGGAAATCACGGATGCACTACTTCTTGGAGATCAGCCTCGCGCCGTCTGGTCGCAGCTCCCCCGCCGGGGAGACATGGCGGCACAGCGTCTGCCGGGTGACACCGAGTTCTTTGCAGAGGGCACCCACCTTTGTTTCCCGCTGCCCCATCGCTGCCTGGCTAGGCGAACCTTGGCCGGCGTCATCTTGAACGGGCGCCCACCCGTCCTCCCCCGTGCTCGCGCTGCGGCGAGCCTGGCGACCGTGCGCTCAGAAATGAGCGCCCGCTCGAACTCGGCCAGGGCAGCGAAAATACCAGTGACTTTCGGTACTATGTGGCGGAATTCCGTGATCGCTATTTGGCGCATCGACCTGGTTACCGCGTTGCTCAGAGCGGGTAGTCAGCGTCTTCTATCCCATGGGATACGAGACATGTCGGTTACGAGACAGCCGCCCACTTGAGCAAGAGTAGAGGCGTGACTTTCCCGGCTCCCTTGCGGCGTTCTGTGATGGCTATTTGGCGCATTGAACTCATCGCTCGCTGCTCCGGAGCTGGGTCGACGGGCGTCCAGCCGTCTGCGTTTACGGACTATTCAAGCAGGCCGAATTGCACACTTCCGGATCGAAGCATCGTAAACGTGTCGCAGTACTTCACGCCCATGGCAATGCATGCGTTCGGGATGAGGATGCGCTTCTTTGCGGCCGCTTGAGGCTGCTCATGCGTTACTACGGTGTCCCCATATGCTGCGGCATGTGCCACTAGGTAATAGTCGGCCACACTCAAGAACTCACTCACGGCTGCTGAGGTGTATCCGGCACCGTTGGCCCAAACAGAGAGTTCCGCGAGCTTCATGACCACGAGCTCGTCAGTAGGGCGGAAAACCTCAGGCCGCCCGCTGGCCCACGTCGAAAGGTCGTCGGTGCCCCGCGTGAGTTCACGGCCGACCTGGTCAATGCTGCCAATAACACCTGCGTTACTGGCGGAGTCCAGCCATTCCCAAAATCCAGGAGCTAGGTCGAATGCGTAGTAGCGATTCTTCGCTTCTATGAAGACGTTGCTGTCGAGCAGGTACATCAAGCTACCCCCAGCTCGGCCGCAAGCTTGTTGAATGTTTCCGGCTTCGATGTCCCCAACAGTCGATATGCCTCTCCGTAGGTCGTGCCACCCTCAAACGTATCCAGTACAACTGCTCTTGCAAATCGTCGCCCAAGCCGAAGAGGCTGGGTGAAGTAGAAATTGCCACCATTGCTGGAAGCCCTCCTGCTGTCCGCGATCGCCCGCACGCGTTCAAGCTCTGCTTGATAACGCTCCCGAAACTCGTCCCATGCGAGAGCTTTGGTTTCAAACAACCGATGCAAGATAACGAGTGTGCTTACTCGATACGCCTTCGCGAGGCGGTCAAGCTCCTCGGCATCCGGATCACCGCGGTAGTCGCTTCGTATGCGAGCTCGAGGCACCAGCACTTCCGCAGCGACCTCGTTGCACCACTTCTCGTGAGATTCGGTCGGGTTGCGGGAGACGCCGGAATCCGAAAGAGCGGACTCTCCAGCCCAAATGTGCGCCAGCTCGTGGACGATGGTGAAGATCTGAGCAGCCTTCGTGTCCGCAGCATTCACAAAGATCAGTGGTGCGTAGTCGTCGACTAGAGCGAACCCGCCAAATTCGTCGGGGTCGAGTTTGCGATGGGTATCCGCGCCCACCACACCATTGATGGACACGAGTATCCCGGCCGTTTCGATCAGATCAATCAACTGGCGCAGCGCTTCTTCCCAAGTTCTGAAGGCAATTCGCCGTTCCATGGTGAAGTTGATGGCTTGACGAATCGCATCCGCAACGGGTTCGACAGGATCACCGACGGCCACCGATCCTACAAAGTCGACCGGCTGAAACCCATGCGCGACAGCAAACTGACGAAACCATTCCTGGCGCAGCTGACAGGTATGAATTGTGTCCCTGAGGTCGGGAGACAGAGTAGTCCGGCCTTCATTGCCCCGCGTCCGGAAATCTGGGATAGGCGTCTCTTCCTCTGGTGGTTCCGGCAGCAGGAGGAAACCGAACGGAACGTGCACGGCGGCGGCGAAGCCCTGCAGCTGCCGCAGGGTCGGAGAAACATCCCCAGCGATCCACTCTGCCAACCGGGGGAACTTCTGCTCAGCATTCACGTCTGTCCAGCTAGCTCGCTGGAGAGCCCATTTGATGAGTTCGGGACGCACGTTCATGCGAACGGACATAAGGCTCCCTTCAACATGGACATTGGTTTCATCCTAGGCTTCACCGGTCTGGGCGCGCTCAGCCCCCCAGCATGAACTTTGTTAAGAACTAACTCAGCCGCTAAACGGTGCGGGTGGGGCGGGCTGATCAGGCCCGCCCCTGCTACGTCGCCCATGCTGGCCAAGCCTGCGTAGCTGACAGGATGCTGTGGTTCGCGGTATTCGTTACCCATCGGGAGCGGAAAGCCCAGAGCGACACGGGGATCAGCCCGCTTTCAGTACCTTAGCGGGTGGCTGCGACACTGGGATCTTCGAGGAAATAGCTGAAGACCGTGACACACAGCCGTCGCGTATCCCTAGGGATATAAGACGTCTCACGGCCGTGAGCTGCGCTTCCTAAACTTGGCGGAATCTGGCGGTGCGGCGAGTCTTGTAACTACGTCGCATAACCTCCTGTCGTAATTGTGGTAGACACCGTTCGTTATGAGACACCCCTGGGGCACAGTGTTGGCACTGAAATCATTGGTACTCCGCTCGGTTCGAGGTCTGGAAATAGACTGCGAGCATGGTCACAACCGCACTCCGTCGACGCCTTTCTTTAGTGGCCGTCGGCCCGCAGATCTCAGCCGGTGCAACATGCACGGTACAGCGTCTGCCGGGTGCTCCCAAGCTCCTGACAAAGGGCGCTGACTGTCGTTTCCTTCTGCCCCATCGCGGCCATGGCCAAGCGGACCTTCGCCCCCGTGCTCGACCAGCGGCGAGCCCTCCAACTGTGCGCTCAGAGATGAGCACCCGCTCGAATTCAGAGAGAGCGGCGAAGATCCCAGGACAAGCTTCCCTGGTGCGGTTGTGGTACCGGTCGCCGCGGTTGGTCCGAGTTGACTCGTATGCCCAGCCTTTCGGCTACTGCGTACGGAACATTCACTTTCATGTTGTCAAAAGCGCAGGAACCGGTACGACGTTGCGTACCGATTCCTGCTGTTCGTTGAATTATTTAGCGTCCCGCCCCCGGGCAGCTGACTCGATGAGGTTGTCGCCTGCGACAGCGTTCTCGGATGTTACGGCTTCGGCCCAGGCGCTCGTCGTGGCGACCGCAGCCCAGTTAGAGTTCAGAACGGCCATGATTGTCTCGTGTACCCGGTTTGCCGACGCAGAACCGGCGGCGTTCACAATGCCGATGGCTCCGGTCGCATCCGATAGCACCTCGACGGTGAATCCGAGGGGTTCGGCCGCGGCGGCGGAACCAATGACGCAGTTGTTCGTCATGTAGCCCACGATGGTGATTGTGTCGATCTCGCGCTCGCGCAGCCACTCTTCGAGGCCAGTGCCGGCGAATATGCTGGCGAAGGATTTCGTGAAGCGATGTGCCGCGTGATCGGCGCGTTTCGCGATCTCGGGGTGTAGCTCGAAAGTCGACGACTCCGGCGCGAAGACCGGGAACCCTGCGGGGGCTTCGTGCTGCACAATGACGGCCGGAATACCGGCCTGCTCGGCTGTGTCCATCGCCTCGGCGATGCGAGAGACCGACTTATCTCGTGCAGGGTACTGGATCGGCAGCAGTCCTTCGAAGTATTCCTGCTGGGCGTCGATGACGATCAGGGCGCGGCGGGGTGTTGACATGGGTTCTCCCTTGGTTGTGGTGGTGGGGTGGCTTCCGGCGGATACCGAAAGAATTTAGGGCTGCGCGTGAATACCGTAGTGATCAGCGAGGAGTGTGACGGTGCGCTCATCCGCGCCGCGGGAATGGGTGCCTAGCACGACCATGACCTCATCGACGGCGGTCTGCTCCTGAAGGTCTTCGAGGCGATGGGCCACGGTCTCCGCCGTTCCGGCGTAGGCGCGGTTCGTGTACATATCGAGGATCCCCTGCTCGTTCGCCGTCGCAGGATAAGCTGCGACTTCCTCGGCCGAGAAAAGTGTGTACGGTTCCCGCTTGAACATGCGCAGCATCGCCATCGCCGCAGTCGAAGCTTCACGCTTGGCCTCGGTGGCATCCTCGGCGACCATCGCACTCACGCTCACCAACGAGTAGGGCCGGTCGAGCACCTCCGAGGGAATGAAGTTCTCGCGGTAGATGCGCATAGCCGTGGTGATATCGGCGTCGCCGAACTGCAGCGCAAACGCGTAGGGGCGGCCGAGCCTGGCTGCCAGTTGCGCGGAGTAGGGCGATGACCCGAGTATCCACACCTGCGGGTGCGTCGCCGAAGCCGGCACCCGGTTCTGCGCGTTCTGCCACGGGCCGGGCACCGCGTGAACCTCGCGGTAGGGGTGGCCAGCTGGGAAATCGTCGGTGAGGAAGCCGAGCAGCTCGGCGACTTGCTGCGGGAACGCATCATTCGCCCTGGCTCCGCGGCGCAGCGCGGCGGCGGTCGCGCCGTCGGTACCCGGGGCCCGCCCAAGTCCGAGGTCGATACGCCCCGAGGCGAGGGCATCGAGCATCCCGAACTGCTCCGCAATCACCAGCGGAGCATGGTTCGGCAGCATCACCCCACCCGCGCCGAGCCGGATGCGCTCGGTATCCGCGGTGAGACGAGCGATCATTAGTGGCGGCGAAGCGACGGACAGCGCAGGCATTGCGTGGTGCTCTGACATCCACAAACGGTGATAGCCGAAGCGATCCGCGGTCTTCGCGATGCGAATAATGTCGGCGAGTCCTTCTTCGGCAGTGCGCCCGACGCCAGGACCGCCCCCGGTGTGTACGGACAGGGCGAACGGGGCAGAACCAAACATTGGAACGGATTGCAAACCAGACCTTATTTCTCACGGGATAATCGTATTTTAGCGTGATGTTGAGCGTAGCAGCATGTCACGGTAAATCAACCCTGCTACCATGAGACGCATGTTTGAAATGCCGCTACCGCCAAGCCCCGGGGCCCGGGAACACCGCAGCATTGACCTCGTGAACAGCGAAATCCATCTGCCCGGAGGGAAGAGCTACGATGCCCTGAATACCCCCGAGGGGACGACCACCTGGCTCATTACGCGCGGTCTCGTCGACGAAGGCGCGATCTTGCAGTCCTACTGTCAAAGCCGGCTCGTCGGCCTCCGCGGCGACCTTCGGGAAGCCTTCGCCGCTCGCATCTCCGGTTCCACCGTCGATCCTCGAGTGCTCGACGGCATCAACGCCGCTCTCGTTGCCGCCCCCAACACTCCCCTGCTTCGCTATGCATCCAGCGATGGGTTCTTCCGCTCGCTAGAACACCCAGCTACCCGGCTCATCGAGCACGCCATGTCCGTCATCGCGGAAGATGCCTCAGCACTGCTCGCAGGCGACGAAGCTCATCTGCTGGCGCAGTGTGAAGCGGAACCATGCTCGCGGTTCCTGCTGAAGACCCACGGACGTAGGCAGTGGTGCTCAATCCGGTGCGGGGACCGAGTACGCGCCGCGCGCTCGTACGCGCGCAAGCGCTCCCAAACGAACTCGGCATTGACATGATCCTCACAATGCGTGGAGCGCAACTTACGCGATCAGGCAACCCCGCCGTCCCTCACAGAGGCCCTCGACCCGCATAATATGTCCCAGGCGTTTCATGGGTGTGGCGACAGTCTTTCGGGAGATTATCCCCCGTCGGCGAGGATCCTCGGTCTATGGCTGGCTCCCAGCCGCACCGAAGGAGAGAACCGGCAGTGATTCGCGCGCGGGTAATTACCGAAAACGATCGCTACCGAACACCACACAGTCACAAAGCCTTAGCGTCAGATATTCGACGAATTCACAAGCCTGTGAGTCTTGGTTTGGCTGGTCTGTGACCGGCTGGCAGGGTTGGTATTGGTCGCTTTGCTCTGGTCGTGACTCATCATAAGCCTGGCCCCGTTAGGT
Organism: Cryobacterium sp. N19; assembly: GCF_002929595.1. NCBI lineage: Bacteria > Bacillati > Actinomycetota > Actinomycetes > Micrococcales > Microbacteriaceae > Cryobacterium > Cryobacterium sp. N19. Next base: position 47,694 of record NZ_PJJR01000043.1, read on the forward strand.
GCCTTTGGGGTGAATCGTCCGTCCGGGGCGAAGCGGTCGGCGCCTTCACCCCATCGAGTCCGGGACGGTTCTTGCATTTGCCACTGATTTTGTCTTCGTAAATGCGGTCATCGGGAATCCCAAAATCGTGCAGCGCCTTGGTCTGCCGTTCGGCGGCGCCGGCATTCATCTGGCCGTGAGCAACAACAACGACGGCCCCCTCACTGGCGGCGCACGATCGGCTTCCTCGTGAGGCGACGGTGCGGCGGCTGATGCCCCTCCCCCTAAATCGCTGACACTTTAATCAGCAGAGGCGCTGAGCGGATTCGCTCAGCGCCTCTGGTAAAAATGGTTACTGCAGAACGTCGTCGATGCTCACGACGGCGAAGTTGGCGTCGAGATCGACGTCGCGGTCGCTGCCGTTGTCGAGGGTGACCTCAACCTCGTAGAGGTGGTCCCAGTCGTCGTCCCGGTCGAAGTCCGTCACGCGACCGCTGCCGACAGCGGCGAGGGCGGCGGCCTCCGCGCTGGAGCGGTCGCTCGCTGCCTGGTCTGCTGTGGTCGTGTCGACCGCGGCGCTCGGGGCTGTGCTGGGCGAGGATGAGCTGCTGCTGTCGGTCGTATTGTTCGACGAGTTGTTGTTTGAATTGTTCGTGTCGTCGTTGTCGTAGTCGCCGACCCAGACCACGTCGAAGGCGTCGTTGAGCTCAACGTCTACGGTCGTGCCGTCGTCGAGGCGCACCTCGAGGTCATAGGCGCTTCCGCCGTCGTCGTTGCGGTCTGCGTTCGTCACGGTGCCCGAGCCGACCTCGGCGATGGCGGCGTTGCTGGCGCGGTCGAGCGTCTCCCCGGTGAGGGGGCCGTCGTTGTTGTTGTCGCTCACGGCCAGAGCAATGCCGGCGCCGCCCAGCAGCAGAACGATGCCAGCGGCGGTCGCGATGAGAATGTTCTTCGTCTTCATGGTGCAATTGCCTTACGTCCGTGCCCCCAAAAGCCCCAGACCGATCGGCCCTGCCCAAGTTGCTGGCTTCAGCTTAAGCGAAGAAATGCACACCCCAAACGTGAGGGGGCACGCCACAGCCCTCTCCGGTTCGCCCTTCGTAACGGTGAAACCGTGGCTCACAATGGCAAAAGTTCCTGACGGGTGTTGACCGACTGCGAGACCAGGAGCCACATCACCCTGACGGAGCAGAGCGGCACCGACGGGCGGCTAGCTTCTGACCTCAGCCAAGAGTGAGGCCGTGCACGTCGCGCAACAACGCGACGGCAGCGGGGTTACTCGGTTGTGGCGTTCGGGATACCAGCGCGAGTTTCCGATGCGGCACGGGCCCCGCGATCCGAATGCTGGCCAGGTCGGTGCCCCGAGCGACCGGTGCCGGGATGATGGCGATCCCGAGTCCGGAACGAACCAGGGAAATGAGCAGGTCGAGTTGGGTGACCGAGAGTGTGATGTGGCGCTTGAGGTGCGCCTGCTCACAGACGTGCTCAACGACCTTCTGCAACCCGCTCCCCGCCTGGAAGTCGACAAACGGCTCCTCCCCCAGATCCGACAGGAATACCTGCTCCTGGCGAGTAAGGGGATGGTCGCGCGGCGCGATGACGACCAACTCTTCATCCCAGGTCGCGAGCACGGCGATAGTGTCGGGCAGTTTGCTGTGATCGCGAGCGATGTACGCGATGTCGAGCTCCCCGATGATCACCCCCTCGAGGAGTTCGTCCACGGGAGCCTCGCGCAGGGCGATCTCTACATCGGGATGCGTCTGATGAAACTTACTGAGGCTCAGGGGCAGGTCCACCCAGCTGAGCAGCTGGATGGTTCCCACCGCCAGCCGCCCTCGGAGAACCCCGGTGACGGCAGCCACAGCCTCTTTGGCCGCGTGTATTTCCCGCAGGATGCGCTGTGCCACCGGTAGCAGTGCCCACCCTGCCGAGGTGAGCCCCACCGTGCGGGTGGTCCGGTCGAACAAGGGGGCACCGAGTTCATGTTCCAGCTTGCTGACAGAGCTGCTCAGCGACGATTGAACGACCGACACCTCGTGGGCCGCGCGGGTGAAACTCAGGTGCTTCGCGACCGCTACGAAGTGCTCCAGTTGGCGTAACTCCATAGTTTGACTCCGCAATCCTATTCATCAAATATATCGATTACAGTCTTCTGTTTTATCCGTTGGACAGATTAGCTTATTCGAGCAACGATGGTTTATGACGCCCACGACGGTATGTCGCCGGCGCCAATGAATTACACCGTTAGCGGTCGACGTCACAAGCCTCGCCGCTGCCATATTTGCTAGCGCAGGAGAATTCGCACATGAGCAGCACCACCATCGCCGCCGAACCGTTTGACCTCGATTTGAACGTCTCGACTACTGCACTCATCATCATTGACATGCAGCGGGACTTCCTGCAGCCGCACGGCTTTGGGGAGCTGCTGGGCAATGATGTCTCCTTGCTGCGCTCGGCGATTGAGCCAACGCGCACCGTATTGGATGCAGCGCGAGCGGCCAAGATGCTCGTTGTGCACACCCGCGAAGGCCACCGGCCCGACCTCACCGACTGCCCACCCGCGAAACTCACCCGGGGTGGCAAGACCTTCATCGGCACGGAGGGGCCGATGGGACGCATCTTGGTTCGGGGAGAAGAAGGTCACGACATCATTCCCGAGCTCTACCCCGTCGAGGGTGAACCGGTCATCGACAAGCCCGGAAAGGGCGCGTTCTTCGAGACCGACCTGCACATCATCCTGCAGAACCGCGGAATCAAGACGCTTATCGTGTGCGGTGTGACCACCGAGGTCTGCGTGCAGTCCACCGTGCGCGAGGGCAATGACCGCGGTTATGAATGCGTCGTGCTCGAAGACTGCGTCGGCTCTTACTTCCCCGAGTTCCAAGCAGTCGGCCTCGAAATGATCAAGGCGCAGGGCGGCATCTTTGGCTGGGTCTCCACCTCCCAGCACGCGATCGAGGCCATCGCCTCCTAATGAGCACCGGCTGGGCGGCCTCGGCATCAAGCGGCTATGCAGTGTCAAAGGCTCACTTGGTGCCGTCGTTCGATTGTGACGGCACCATCCACAGTGTCTTCGCTACGGCCTGCAACATTGCCGTCGGAGAATTGCTCATCACAGTGCACGACGCAGCGAAACAGCACACTCCCACCTCGGTGCGGGTTGCTATGGTCGGGACCACGCCCTGGACTCCGATCGTGCACGTGGGCGACCGCGCCAGCTTTCGATCGGGGTGGCTGTCTTTCGGCAGCCACCTTCTGGACCTTCGTGGGGTGCCCATGTGGGCACCCCACGCCCCCGCATGCTTTGCACCACCAGCGGTTGCTCGCCGGCTCCTGGATGAGTTGATCCGGGTTCACGGGGCTCCCACGGCCCGCAGCTCGTCGGCGCTGGCGTTCACTCTCGCTCGCGACCTAGCCGCTCTCCGCGGCATCGTCGCCGGTACCGCCTCCGATTCGCGAACCGACGACCTTGACGTGGTTGTCGGACGGCTGATCGGCGCCGGTGAAGGCCTTACACCTAGCGGTGACGATGTGCTCGTCGGGCTCCTGGCCGCGCTAACTCGCGGCGGTCAGACTGCCGGATCAACGGCCATCGTCTCCCGCATTGCTGAGAGCGTCCTCCGCAATACTCACCGCACCACAAGTATCAGCGCACACTACCTCCGACTCGCAACGCGGGGCTCCTTCAGTGAACCCCTCACAAATCTGGTCGATTCCGTTTTCACCGGTTCCTCGGTTGACGATGTGCACGCCCGCACCCGCGAGGTCTTGAGCGTTGGGGCTTCCTCCGGCGCCGATGCTCTCAGGGGTGTGCTCCTTGGCTTGGAAGCCGCACTCAATTTTTCCGATAGTAAGAAGGCCGCATGATCACCCAACAGCACCGCGTTTATCCTAATCTGTACAAGGATTCTGTCTCCCTGATGGCGGTTTCTTCTGCCCTGATGGCAGTGCCGGAGATCCAGGCAGCTTCGGTTGTCATGGCAACAGACACCAACCGGGAAAACCTTCAAAATGCCGGACTCGCCGACGTCACCGACGCCAACGTCAACGATCTTCTCGTAGTTGTTCGCGGCGAAGACGCCGCGTGCGAGGAAGCCCTCACGCTAGCCGACAGGCTGTTGGCTGAACAGCCGGTCGATGACTCCGGCGCCGGCACCGCCCAGGGCCGGCCCTCTACCAGCCTGCGACTCGCCGTGGCCGCTGACCCGAGCGCGAACCTGGCCTTGATTTCAGTCCCCGGCCCGTACGCCGCCGCCGAAGCTCTCAAGGCCCTCAAGCTCGGCTTGAACGCGATGATTTTCAGCGACAACATGCCCATTGAGAGCGAAGTCGAAGTCAAGCAGTACGCCACGGAACACGAGTTGCTGGTGATGGGCCCCGACTGCGGTACCGCACTGATCAACGGGATTCCGTTGGGCTTCGCCAACGTGGTTCGCCGAGGCCGCATCGGAGTCGTCGGCGCATCGGGAACAGGGATGCAGGAGATCACCTCCCGCATTCACCAGCTCGGTGCGGGCGTGTCACAGGCCATCGGAACGGGCGGCCACGATCTGTCCAGCCAGGTTGGCGGCCTGTCCACCTTGCACGCACTGCGTTCCCTTGGCGCTGACGACGACACCGACGTCATCGTGTTGGTCTCCAAGCCCCCGGCGCCCGAGGTTGCCTCCGTGGTTTTGGAGGTGGCCCGCAACCTGTCCACGCCAGTAGTGGTCATGTTCGTCGGTGCCGGCGACCGCGCACAAACGGACGAGCAACTCCACACGGCGTCGACCCTGGCCGAAGCTGCGGATCTCGCCGTGGTCCTGCTCAATGGCACACCCCCGGAACTTGGGGCCATTCCGGCCGCGCAGCTCCCTCTCCCTATGGCGGTGCAGGACCGACTTCGGGAGGTCGCAAGCCGAGTAAGCAACTCGCAGCGCTACCTTCGCGGCATCTACTCCGGCGGCACATTCTGTTACGAGGCCCAAGCGCTCAGCCAGGCCTACGGCATCCACGCCCATTCCAACACTCCCGTCACGGGTAACCCCGTGCTCGAAGACATCTGGACCAGCCGCGAGCACACCATCATCGACATGGGAGACGACGACTTCACACGCGGCCGTGCCCACCCCATGATCGACCCGACCCTCCGCGATGAGCGGCTCCTGGCCGAGGCCGAGGACCCATCCACCGCGGTTCTGCTCTTCGACGTGGTCCTGGGATATGGCGCGGCAGACGACCCGACCAGTCACCTGCTTGAGGTTCTTGAGCGGGCCCGATCGCTGGCCTCGGCCGCTGGCCGTTCCCTGACTCTCCTCGCACACGTCTGTGGAACCGACGAAGATCCCCAGTCCCGCAAAACCGTCGTGGCCGCCCTTGAAGCTGCCGGGGTTTTCGTCTCAGACAGCAACGCCCAAGCCGCACAGATGGCCGGCTTCCTCGTATCCCAGATCGCGGCCTCCACAAATTCAGGCGAGCTCACCAAGCCCGGAAAGAAGTGAAAGTGAAACTATTTACTGAGAACCTCAACGTGGTCAACCTCGGACTGGCCTCATTCGGCGACAACATCACCCGGGCAGGCGGCACAGCGACGACACTGGACTGGCGACCCCCTGCTGGCGGTGACGTCGACCTCGGACTGGATCTGGCCCGGCTGATGGCTCATCCCGATGTGGAAAAAGCCAACGCCATCGCCTTCGATCGCTACCTGTCGGCGCAGCCCAGGCTCGTGGACGTACAAATCGCCCGAGAGGCGATTCCGGCCATGGGCCAGCAACGACTGATCCTGCACGCCGGCCCACCGATTGACTGGGCAGACATGTGCGGTCCCATGCAGGGCGCCATCATCGGCGCCATCCTCTACGAGGACTGGGCTGACACACCCGAGCAGGCCGAGAAACTGGCCGCCGACGGCCAGGTGGATTTTGCGCCCTGCCACCATCACGGCGCGGTGGGTCCGATGGCCGGCGTCATCAGCCCCTCGATGCCGTTGTGGGTCGTGGAGAACGCCACCGGCACCAACCGAGCCTTCAGCAACTTCAACGAAGGTCTGGGTAAAGTACTGCGCTTCGGCGCCAATAGCCCCGAGGTGCTGGACCGGCTGCGCTGGATGGGCCATGAACTATTCGACAGCGTTCGAGCCGGCGTGCGCGTGCTCGGCGGCCTGGACCTCAAACCGCTGATGGCTCAGGCCCTCCACATGGGTGACGAGGTGCACAACCGCAACTCGGCCGCGACCGGCCTGTTGTTCAAGCAGCTGGTGCCAGCTCTACTGGCAGCGGACCTCCCCGCTGATGCCCTGCGGCGCAGCGTCGAGTTCATCGCCGGGAACGACCACTTCTTCCTGAACCTGTCCATGGCCGCCAGTAAGACGATGCTGGACGCCACCGGTGTGGTACCCCACAGCTCCATGGTGACCGCAATGTCACGCAACGGCGTGAACTTCGGGATCCGCCTCGCCAGCACCGGAGACCGGTGGTTCCAGGCGCCCGCCAACCCGGTTGACGGTCTATTCTTCCCCGGCTACACCGTCGACGACGCTGCGGCCGACCTCGGCGACAGCGCGATCACTGAGACGGCCGGGCTGGGCGGTTTTGCCATGGCCGCCTCCCCCGCAATCGTGCAATTCGTCGGCGGCACGCCAGCCGACGCCACCGAAAACAGCCGGCGGATGCGTTCCATCACCTTAGGGATCAACCCGGTGTTCACCCTCCCCGCATTGAACTTCGGCGGCACCGCGGCCGGAATCGATGCCCGCGCCGTGATCGACACCGGGATCCTCCCGATCATCAACAGCGGTATCGCGCACAAGAAGGCTGGAGTGGGCCAGATCGGCGCGGGAATCACCATGGCTCCGCTGGAGTGCTTCACCCAGGCCGTCACCGCGCTCGCTGACGATCTGCAGGTTGCCCCGTGAGCGCGGGAATCGCCGTGGTCGCCTTCGGCGGAAATGCCCTGGTTCGTGACGACACCCACCAGTCGATCGCCGACCAGTACGCCACCGTCGTCGATACGGTACCGGCCATCGTCGACATGATCGACGCCGGCTGGAACGTTGTGGTGACCCACGGAAATGGTCCGCAGGTGGGCTATATATTGCGACGCTCCGAGCTGGCACGTGGCGAGGTAGCGCCGGTACCCCTGGACTACGCCGTCGGCGACACCCAGGGCGCCATCGGTTACATGTTCAGCAAAGCCCTGCACAACGAATTGACCCGCCGCGGCATCCAGCGGCCCGTGGTCTCGGTGGTCACCCAAACCGTGGTTGACAGCCAGGACCCGGCCTTCACCCGGCCGACCAAGCCGGTCGGCGCGTTCTTTACCGAAGCCGAGGCTCGCCGTCATGAGCACGAACTGGGCTGGACTGTCGCCCAGGACGGTTCCCGAGGATGGCGGCGCACTGTTCCCTCACCGCAACCGCAAGAAATCGTCGAACTGGAAACGATCCGCTCCCTGGTCGCCTCCGGAACTCTCGTCATAGCCTCCGGAGGCGGCGGCATCCCCGTCACCCGTGCAACCGACGGCCAACTCGCCGGCGTGGAAGCCGTCATCGACAAAGACCGCTCATCCGCCCTGCTCGCCGTGCATCTGAAGGCCGATCTGCTCGTCATCCCCACCGGGGTAGACCAGGTCGCAATTCACTTCGGCACGCCGAAGGAGCAGTGGCTCAGCCGGCTCTCTCCCGAACTTGCCGTGAGCTACGCCGCGGCGGGCCATTTTGGGGAAGGCAGCATGCAACCCAAGGTCGAGGCAATTCTCGACTTCCTCAGGGAGCGACCCACGGCGGCCGGTCTGATCACCTCGCCCGCCTGCATCGCCGCGGCGCTTGAGCGTCGGAGCGGCACCTGGATCGAGAACGACAGCCCCCGCGGCGCAGAGGCCGCAAGCCACACCAACAAGGAGAAGCAGTCATGACCCCGACCACCGAACTCGCCGTGAACGGCACACTCATGCGCGGGCTGGTTTTGAACCCCAACCTCATTGATGCAGGTGCCACCTTCGTTCGCGAGGATGCGACAGCACCCTGCTACCGCCTGTGGAGCATCGGTGACCGCCACCCGGCCATGATCCGCACCACCGACGGAAGCGGGACCTCCGTGCTACTTGAGGTGTGGGAGATCCCGCTCACCGGCCTTGCCGACGTGCTGGCCAAGGAGCCAGCCGGGCTCACCATCGGCAAGGTCCTCCTGGCCGACTCCTCCGAGGTCCTCGGCGTGGTCGGAGAACCGTTTCTCGTGGAGAACCAGCGGGAGATCACCGAGTTCGCAGGATGGCGCCCATACGTGAACGCCCTCGTCAAGGAGAACTGAGTCATGTCCCGAGGAAGCGTCACGGCCGCCACCGACCGGGGTACTGCCGCGGCCGGCGCACCCGGCTATCGCATCGCACTGATCTTGCTCGGGATCGTTGTCACACCGGTCATGCTGTCCGCCCCCACCCTGGGCAGCGGCCTGACCCTCGGCACATCCATCACGGCCATCATCGTGGGCTCGGTCATTCTGCTGATTGTCGGGGCCACGACCTTGTCCATCGGCCAACACGCGCGTCAGAGCACGTACGACATCGTGCGTTTCTCGTTTGGTGCCAAGGGCGCCAGGGCGATCAACGTATTGCTGGCAGTGAGCCTGTTCGGCTGGACAGCGGTCACGGCCAATGGTTTCGGAGTCGCGGTTCAGAGCCTACTCATCCAGCTCTTCGATATGACGGTGCCGCTGCCCTATCTCGTTGTCTTAGGTTGCGTCATCTTTGTTACCTCGACAGCCTTCGGGTTCAAGATCCTCGGCAACGTCGCGCAGTTCGCCGTACCCGTGATTGTGCTCATCCTGGCGTTCCTGGTCTACCAGGCGTTGAACTCTGCCCTTACAGTGCTGGATCCGGTCGAACCCATTAGCTGGGGTGTGGCCGTGTCATCGGTAGTGGGCACCGCCATTGTTTTGGTTGTCACCGCGGCCGACTTCGGTAGCTTCACTCGCAACCGTCGACAGGCCATCCTGGCGGCTATTCTCGCCTTCGGCATCGCCTATCCCTGCCTGTACATCGGCGCCGCGATCCCCAGCGCATACACCGGCGAGAGCACTCTCATCAATGCCATGACCCTCATCGCGTCCGGCCTTCCGGCCATCGTGCTGCTAATCATCGCGGCCGTCACCGCCAACGCCGGCAACATTTTCCAAGGAACGCTGGCCATTTCCACCCTGGTCACGGCACTGCGCAAGTGGCAGATCACCGTCGGTATCGGCGTGGCCGCCGCCATCGTCGGCAGCTTTGACCTCGTCGCCTGGCTGCCAAGCTTCCTATTATTCTTAGGAATCGCCGCCCCGCCCGTTGCCGGTATCTTCGTCGCTGACTTCTTCCTTCATCGCCGCACGGGCTACGACAACGCCGTGCTGACCAGCCAGAGCGCGATCAAACTCCAGACCTTCGCTGCCTGGTTCATCGGCAGCGTGATCGGCTACCTCACCGCCTACAACGTCTTCAGCCTCACCGGAATCTCTTCCATAGACTCGATGCTGATCAGCGCACTGGTATACGTGGCGGCAAGCACCGTCATGAAAACAACACGCAATTCGATCTCGAAGTAGAGCCAAAGCCCGCTTCGCCCTGGAATCGGCTCAGCACGTCCCCGCTTACTCAACCTGATCACAGATACTCTCGCTGGTTTGACCAAGGACACTACTACCACGACCGCGCGATTCACTCCCTTCCGTCCCGGCATGGATCATCTCGGCTTCGCCGTCGAAAACATAGAGGAACTCCACCGATGGGCCGAGTACCTCACCGGTGCCACCATCGAACACGGCGACCTCATCGAAGCGGACTACGGAACCGCCCTCCGCTTCAAGGCCCCAGACGATGTGGCACTAGAGCTCTTCGTCAGCATGTAGGCTCCGAACCTAGCTCCGCCTTTTATTGGCCCCTCCGGCAGGCCTCTAATCCGCTCCAATATCGTCTCGCAACCCTAGAGATGCAAGGCTTCTCTCGCCCAACCGCTTGCGTCCACCACGCTCATCGGAATCTCGCGGGCTGCGATTCTCATAACTACGCCTCATAACCTGACGCTCGAATGGGACTGTCTCTTGAACGGTGTTTCCGGCCTGATGCGCTGGACGTGGGTCTGGCGGGAAAGGTGCCGTAATGACGACACTTGATGCTGTGACGAAAAAGACGAGAATTGAGCCCAGCCGTGAGGCGGTGGCGGCGAGGGAATGGGTGCGCCTGGCTCAGGAGCAGGGCCTGGCCCTGGACGGTCCGAATGGGCTGCTGGGCCAGTTCACGAAAACATTTCTCGAGACCGCGCTGAACGAGGAAATGACCGATCACCTCGGCCATGAAAAAAACCGTGCCCCGGACGAGCGCGACGACAACAACGTGCGCAACGGGACTCGCACCAAAACGGTGATCAGTCCGACGACCGGGCCGGTCACTATTCAGGTGCCCCGTGACCGAGACGGCACCTTCACTCCGGTGATCGTGCCGAAACGACAACGCCGCCTGACCGGGGTCGATGAAATCGTGCTGTCGTTGTATGCCCACGGCCTCACAACCGGCGAGATCAGCGCCCATTTCAACCAGATCTATGGTGCGCAGGTATCGAAAGAGACCATTTCCCGCATCACAGACAAGGTGATAGAGGAGATGCAGACGTGGCAGTCACGCCCGTTGGACGCCGGGCAGTTTCTAGCGAACGTTGCGAATCCGGAGCAAGGAGAACGCAATGGTCAGATTTGCACCGAACAAGATGCCGGCAGCGGTGAAGCGGCGCTACTTCGTATTGATTCGACAGGGTTTGTCAGGGTCTGAGGCGGCCCGACAGGTCGGAGTGTCGCTCAGCTGCGGATCGTTGTGGTTCATCGATGCTGGCAGTATGACTGTCGTCGGACGCGTCCCTATTAGTTCTCGCTATTTCTCTCAGGACGACCGAATCGAAATCGGAGACGGCCTCGCTGCAGGCGAGGCCGTGAAAGGGATCGCTGTTCGGATTGGGAAAAGTTTTCAGAGCGTCTATCGAGAGATTGCACGCAACCGCAAGGCGGACGGCACCTACCAGCCGTGGTTCGCTCATAACCAAGCCCATTTGCAGCGCAAGCGGCCGAAGGTCCGCGTCTTCGAGGAGGTCCCACCTCTTCGAAGCATCGTTGCAGTGAAACTTGCGAAACGATGGTCGCCGGGTCAGATCAGTAGATGGCTGAGACGACGCTATCCGAACAAACTAACCTGGCACGTCTGTCCTGAGACGATCTACGACGGTGTGTATCGCGGGCTGATAGTCGTGGCCACCCCCGCGAGCCTGCGCACGGGACGCACGTACCGGCACCGTCGCGGGCGTGGCAGGTCCAAGGACGGTTCGATGAAGCAGTCGACCGTCATGTACTCCATCCACGAACGCCCAGTACACGTCGAATCTCGGCTCCAAGCCGGGCATTGGGAAGGAGACCTCATCTTGGGCACCAGTAACGGCTCAGCAATTGCCACGCTCGTGGAACGCAAGACTCGCATGACGCTCCTCGTCTTCCTCCACAGCGACCACAGCGAACAAACCGTCGGTGACGCACTCATTCGTGCGTTCTCGAGCCTGCCGTCGTCGCTCCGGCGCACGCTGACATGGGATCAAGGCAACGAAATGTTCCATCACAAGCGCATCGAGACGGAGACTGGGCTTCGTATTTACTTTGCCGACCCGCACTCGCCGTGGCAGCGAGGGACTAATGAGAACACTAATGGGCTCCTGCGCCAATATTTCCCGAAGGGGACCGACCTCAGCCAGTGGGACCAAGATCACCTCAACGCTGTGGCCGACGAACTTAACGGTCGACCCAGAGCCTGCCTCAAAGACCGCACGCCCCATCAGGCCATGAGACGATTAGGACACAGAACTCAGGCACACACGATTCGCAACGACCAGTAGAAACTGCCCCGTCTACGCGGCGATCTTCATCGATGCGATCGTGGTGAAGATCCGCGACGGGCAGGTCGCCAACCGGCCCATCTATGCGGCCATCGGCGTGACCTTGGACGGTGAGAAGGACATTCTCGGGTTGTGGGCCGGCACCGGCGGTGAGGGCGCCAAGTTTTGGATGTCCGTCCTGACCGACATCAAAAACCGTGGTGTCACCGACACGTTCTTCCTGGTCTGCGACGGGTTGAAAGGACTGCCAGACGTCGTCGGCAATGTGTGGCCGTTGACGACGGTGCAGACGTGCATCATTCATCTGATTCGGAACACGTTCAAGCTCGCGTCGAAGAAGGATTGGGATGCGATGAAACGAGCGGTGAAACCGATCTACACCGCTCCGACCGCTGATGCGGCGCGGGCGGCGTTGGATGATCTGACCGAGGTCTGGGGGAAGAAATACGGTGCGATCATCCGGTTGTGGGAGTCGGCGTGGGAAGAGTTCACCCCGTTCCTGTCCTACGATCCCGAGATTCGCCAAGTGATTTGCTCCACCAATGCCATCGAGTCGCTTAATGCACGGTATCGGCGGGCAGTGCGGGCTCGAGGACATTTCCCCACCGAGCAAGCCGCTCTAAAATGCTTGTATCTGGTCACGCGGAGTCTCGACCCCACTGGAGTGGGCCGAGCCAGGTGGACGATGCGTTGGAAGCCAGCTCTCAACGCGTTCGCCATCACCTTTCGAGACCGCTGGCCGAACGCAGAATCCTACTAATGAAAAACGCCGGAAACACCGTTACTAAGACACTCCCGCTCGAATTCCGGGCGTATTCAAGTGGTGTCGGCAACACCGGTTTGATTTGTTGGATTCGAGATTAGCTTGTCGAGGACTTCCGCGGGGGTGAGATAGCCGTGGCGCTTCCGGGGCCGATGGTTGAGTTCCGCTGCGACATTCTCGAGGATCCCGGGTCCGTGGAATGAGAGGTCGGTGCCCTTGGGGAAGTGCTGCCATAGGAGACCATTGGTGTTCTCGTTGCTGCCGCGTTGCCAAGGCGAGTGTGGGTCACAAAAATAAATTGCCATGCCGGTGGCCATGGTGATTTCTCCGTGGCGCGACATCTCGGATCCCTGATCTCAGGTTGTCGAGCGGCGCAAATGTTCGGGCAGCGTATCGATCGACGCGGCCAGGAAGTCGATGCGCACTCTGGCCCACGCGACCCGCAGCATTGACGAGGTGCCGCAACGAGGATTCTCTCGCTGATTGTGAATGGCGGTTGGGTCGCCAGCACCGGGCTCGACTCCCCAGCCTGACCGTCGATCCTGTTGTTGCGGGGAACGACATAAGCTTTCAACCGCGCAGTCAAGGCCGCCTTGTCGCCTATTCGGACTCCTCTGAAGTCGCGCCGCTGACGAGCGCCCCATCTCGCCACACTGCCATCGGAACTAGGCCGGACGTCCAGATGACGGCATCGCCATGGCTGCCGGGGGTCAACCGGCCCAGAGTCTCGCAGCCGATCGCCGAGGCAGGGATGAGTGTTGCAGCGGCCACGGCGGCGGGCAGCGGGATCCCGTACCTCACGGCGTTGCGCACTGCGCGGTCCAGGGTGAGTGTGGATCCGGCGATGACATCGGTGCCCTGCACGTGTGCCACGCCGCCGCCGACGTCGACGTCGACGTCGATGTCGATGTCGCCGAGGCGGTAGGCCCCGTCGGGTGACGCGGCGGCAGCCATGGCGTCGCTGACCAGCGCGACTCTGCCGGGCGCTGCGCGGAAGAGCATGGCTACGATCCGAGGATCCACGTGGTGCCCGTCCGCGATGATCTCAAGCGTGACCCGTGAGTCATCGATAGCGACCCCAATCGGGCCCACCAACCGGTGGTGAAGTGGCGGCATCGCGTTAAAGGTGTGGGTGAGCAGTGTCGCCCCGGCGTCGACGGCGCGCTGAAACGTCTCGGCATCGACTGCGGTGTGGCCGATGGCGGGCGCTATCCCCGCTTTGGAAATCTGACGCACAGCGTCGATGCCACCGGTCAGTTCCGGGGCGATCGTAATGTGACGGATGATGCCGCTCGCTAGCAGGCGTGCGAGAGCGACAGGTGCTGGTGCGATCAACGCGGCCGGGTTATGTGCACCTTTATGCGCTTGGTCCAGGAACGGCCCCTCGAGGTGGACGCCGACGATTCCGGGAATCTGCTGACGCAGGGCAGCGATTCGGTCCACCTGCGCGACGAGCGTGTCGACGGAAGCGCTCACCAAAGACAGAACGACGCGAGTAACTCCATGGCGCGCGTGGGTGGCGACGGCCACGGCGATCCCCTCCGCGGACTCGTCATAGGAATGCCCTCCCCCGCCGTGATTGTGGATGTCGACGAGACCCGGTGTGAGGATCGCCCCGGGTCCTGCGATTGCTCGGGCATCGACCGTTTCGTCGCCGGCTGAAACGGCAGGAGCCCAGTCAGATCCGGTGCCCGTAGCGACGACGAATCCATTGCGGATGAGCACCCAGCCGTCATCATCGTCGGTGGGCGCATCGTTGGCATCCGCAGCGATACGCCTCGCAGAGTGAATGAGCAGTCCGGCCATGGGTAGTTTCCTGTCGAGTCAAGGTGGCTATCGGGCGCGTGTCACGCCGTGAGCATTGAGGCGTGAACCCGCAACAGGTTTTCACTGATGGTACGGGTGACGTCGTCCGCCGTGAGATCCGAGGGACGGCGGCTGACCTTGAGTCCGTGCCAGGGCACGTCGCCGGCAGCGACGAGGGCAGACTGCAGGTGAGCGTCATCGAGGAGGGAGGCCGAGGTCGGGTCGGCCGACAGCATCGGCAGATGGGCATCCGCCCAGGCCATGCCATAGGGCCCGTCAACAGCGGATGCCCCGGAGAAGGTGAGCCCCACCAATCGGCCGCTCTGGGCAACGGACGAAATCTGTGCCGTGACCGCGTCGAAGTCGCGCAACTCGATGACAGACCGTCCCCAGTTCAACCACAGCCCCACCGAAGTCTTGGAGCGCTCGATGGCCGCGAACTCTTCGTCGAGGCGGAGAAAACCCTTTTCGACTTGCCGACCCGGGATCGCGGCATCGCAGTGTTCAACGACCAGCCCAGCGTCTCCCCAATCCCAGTCCGCGATCTCGCTGAGGGACTCGCTCAAGGCCTGCACGCTTCCGCCGTTTCGCGGGGCAGTGTGCAAGTTGATGATCTCCACGGATGCTCCACTGTCGTGCGGCACCCGGCGAACGTCCGCCGCGAGACTGCGCAGATCGGCCAGTGCCGAGGCGCGGCCCGCGTGGTCGGGCGATGCGATGCCGTATCCGGAGTCTTCGCCGCATCGGCGCATGACCCAGGGCAGAGCGGTGAGGGAGAGTTGCGCTCCCGTCGGCACGTTGTCCAGGAACCACGGCACGTCATGGGGGTGCAGGGCTCCGAGCCAGGGCACTTCCAGCCCTGCCACTCCGGGCAGGGAGCAGACCGACGACAGTAGTTCGTGCTCTAGTCTCGGATTCCATCGGGTGTGTGCCGGGGATGCGGCGTATGCGCTCACGAGGATGGGAGTGTTTCCCGCCGTCACTGGACCAGGTACCGGTGGGCGTAGGTGTAGCGGAAGTAGTCTGCGAGCTGAAGGCGTGAGGCTGCGGCGTCGTCTACGAGAACGGTCACGTGCGGGTGATGCTGGAGGACGGTAGCGGGCCAGAGGGCACTCACCGGGCCTTCCACGAGCTGATGGATCGCTTCGGCCTTGCCGAGACCGGTTCCGACAAGAACGATGTGCCGCGCCTCCATGATTGTTCCGAGGCCCTGAGTGAGGCAGTGAATCGGTACGGCTGCGACGTCTCCGTCGAAGAAGCGCGCATTGTCGCGGCGGGTCTGTTCGGCCAGGGTCTTGACGCGGGTTCGGGAGGCGAGTGACGATCCTGGCTCGTTGAACGCGATGTGACCGTCGGTGCCGATGCCCAGGATTTGCAGGTCGATACCGCCGGCCGCTCGAATAGCGGCTTCATAGTCGTGACACGCTTGGCCAAGGTCGGCGGCATTGCCCCGCGGTGCCCGCACGGCTCCCGGTGCGAAGTCCACACGGGAGACGAAATCGTTGTCGATGACGGTGCGGTATTGGCTCGGGTGCCCGTCGGGCAGGCCGACGTATTCGTCGAGGGTGAAGCCGCGCGCCTGCGCGAGAGAAAGTTCGCCGCGGGCGACCCGTGTGGCCACGCTGTCGTAGATTCGCAGTGGGCTCGAGCCGGTCGCGAGCCCGAGAACGGCGTGTGGCTTCTGCTGGAGAAGCGCGGCGATGTCGTCGGCAACGAGGTCGCCGATGCTGGACTCGTCGGTGATGATGACGTCCATCAGCGTTCCTTGTCTATCGCGGCGATGAACCACGACGTGATCGTGGTGGGGTGGGTGATGGCGGTTCCGACGCAGACCGCGTGTGCGCCGGCGCGGCGGGCAGCCGCTGCGTCCTCCGGTGTATGGATGCGTCCTTCGGCGACAATCGGTGTCGAGCAGTGCGCCGCTATCTGCCCGATCAATTCCACGTCGGGCCCGCTCGTCGTGGGGCGTTCGCCCGAGTATCCCGACAGCGTGGTGCCGAGAATGTCCGCGCCGGCTGCCTCCGCTGCAATCGCGTCGTCGAGCGACCCGCAGTCAGCCATGACGAGCACGCTGTGCGTTTGCCGCAGCCCTGCGATGGTCTCGGCCAGAGTCAGGCCATCGGGGCGGTGGCGGCGCGTGCCGTCCAGGGCGACGATGTCGGCGCCCGCATCGGCCACGGCTCGTGCGTGTTCCAGGGTGGGCGTGATCACAACATCATCCTCCCCGTCTTTCCACAGTCCGATGATCGGCACGGAGAGATCTGCGGCGGCGCGGATGTCGGCAACACCCTGCAGGCGCACGGCGACGGCACCGCCGAGAACCGCCGCGCGCGCGACCTGCGCCATCGTTCGGGGGTCGCGCATGGGCTCGCCGGGATAGGCCTGGCACGACACGATGAGTCCGCCGTCAAGCGCAGACATGATGAGGGTCGCTGACAAATTCATGGTCTTCCTTCTATAACGTCCCAGGCGGATGCCGCGGCTCCCCGCAAGGGGGCGTCGTCACCGAGCCGCCCGGGGACGAGCGGCACCTGCTGCAAAACGTCGATAACTTCTGCGTGGAAGGAACGCCTGACGGCGTCCCACCAGAGGTCTCCGATGCGCGCGACGCCACCCGTGATGACGACCCGTTCAGGGTCGAGGATTGTCACGGCAGACGCGATGGCACGTCCAACCGCGGCTGCGGAGTCCTCCACGGCACGACAGGCGACGGGGTCGCCTGCATGTGCGCGTTCGGCAATCCCCCGCGCATCGATGACAACCGGCTCGCCTCCGAGTGAGAGGTAATGGCGGTACATGCCCACTCCCGATCCGAGAGCTTCGAGGTGCCCGAATCGGCCGCAGGGGCACCGAAGGTGCCCAGCGCCGGGAGTCGGAACGTGGGCGATCTCACCGGCCACATGCCGTGCGCCGCGCAGGGGCCGCCCGCCCAGGATGATTCCGGCGCCGACCCCCGTTCCCACGGTGACAACCAGAGCGCTGTCCGCACCGGATGCGGCGCCGTGGAGATACTCCCCCGCTGCGTGCGCGTCGACGTCGTTCTGCACGTGAACGATGCCGGGCGTCGCCAGCAATCCCACGAGTCCGGTGCGAAGGAGCGCGGCCAACGGCGTCCCGGCCCAGTCGGTGAACGTGTCGGTCGCGGACACAATCGAGCCAGCACCGACGTCGACAACGCCCGCGGTCCCGATGCCGGCACCCAGGGCTCTGACCCCGGGAGATCGGGCGAGGAGTTCCGCGGCCAGGTCGACAACAGTGCGAACGACTGCGTCCGGCCCAAACAACGCCGGTGTTGGCGCGGATGCCGTGTCGAGGAGGACGTCGCCACGGTCGGCCAGGGCCACGACAGTTTTGGTGCCGCCGATGTCGACGGCGAGGACGACCTCTCGCACTAGTGGACCAGGTCGGGCAGTAGGTCCAGGCCGGCCAGAATCTCGACGATGCGCTCGACGGCGTCGTCGCTGAGCGGCTGAACGGTCGGTGCCATGGTGGCACTGTCGATGAGGCCGCGGGCCTTCATCGCGGCCTTGAACGCCCCGACGCCGGTGGCATCGCCGGACAGGCCTCTCGGCTGGAAGACGATGTCGAAGACGCGGTTGAGTCGTTCCTGTTCGGCACGTGCGGTATCCCAGTCGCCTCTGGCTGTGGCGTTCCAGAGGCGGACGTATCCCTCCGCGTCGACGTTCGCGAGGCCCGGAACGACACCGTCGGCGCCGGCGAGGGCCATAGCGTCGACAAGGACTTCGTGGCCGGTCAGGAGTTGTAGCGGGCGGCCGGCTGCCGTGTTGGCCGCAATCAGGCGGCGGAAACCGACATCGTCGCCGGAAGAGTCCTTGACTCCGTGGATGACGCCGTCGTGGGCGAGCTCCATGAGCAGTTCGATGCCGAGCTTGGAGTGCACCCGCACGGGAACGTCGTAGGCCCACAGCGGCGCGTCGATGCCGGCGGCCACGGCACGGAAGTGATCGGCCGTTTCGGCGGCGGAATTCAGTGTGTAGAGAGGAGCGGTGGTCACGATCGCGTCGACTCCCGCCGTGAGCAGAACCCTGGCCGTCTGGGCGATGCGCGGGGCAGTGAGTTCGATTGCACCGGCGATGACCGGCACGCGTCCGGAGGCCGCGCTCACGATGGTGCGAGCGATTTCCAGCCGCTGGGTCTCGGTGAAGTAGGCGGTTTCGCCCGTCGAGCCGAGGGCGAACAGGCCGGTCACGCCGGAGGTGACCAGGTAGTCCACGAGCCGTTCGAGGGACGGGTGGTCGATGCTGCCGTCTGGGTGGAGCGGTGTGGCGACGGGCGGGACCACGCCGGAGAAGTTGATGGATGAGAGGACGTGTGTGGAGGGTGACATCTGTATTCCAGGTGGGATAGGTGGAGTGGGTCAGGAAAAGGTTCGGGGTGCCAGCAGTGATGGCGCTGCGCTGAGGAGAGTGCGGGTGTACTCGTTGCTCGGGGAGTCGAAGACACTAGCGGCGCTGCCGTATTCGACGATGCGCCCGGCGTTCATCACGGCGATTTCATCGCAGAGATAACGAACCGTCTGGATGTCGTGAGAGATGAAGACCATCCCCAGACCCAGTTGGTTCTTGAGGTCCGTCAGCAGGTTCAGGATCTGGGCGCGCACCGATACGTCGAGAGCGGATGTCGGTTCGTCGGCGATGATAATCTGCGGATCCAGTGCCAGGGCTCTGGCGATGGCCACGCGCTGGCGTTGTCCGCCGGAGAGCTGTCCGGGAAACGCCCCGAGGGCCGACTGGGGCAGGCCGACCATGTCGACGAGCTCGCGTACCCGCTTCTCACGGTCGGCAGAGTTGCCGACGTGGTGCACCTGCATGGGGTCCAGGAGGGCGTCCCTGGTGCTCATTCGCGCGTTGAGCGCTGTGGCGGGGTCCTGGAAGACGACGGACACGATACGTCCGAGCCGGCGACGGACACCCGCTGTGAACGAGATCAGTGGTTCGCCGCCGAAGAGCACGATGCCGGATGTGGGGCGTTCCAGCCCCACGAGCACTTTTGCGGCGGTGGACTTGCCGGATCCCGATTCGCCCACGATTCCAAGGGTCTGTCCGCGTTTCACGCAGAGTGACACTCCGTCGAGGGCGTTCACGTACTGGGGCCGGAACAGGGTGGAATTGCGGGCCTTGTACCGAACGTGCACATCCCTGAGTTCAATCACGGGTGCGCTCACGGCTGCACTGACAGGTTCGCTCACCGTTCGACTCCGATCGGCTCGATGAGCGCATCGTCGGGATGCGCTGCGTAGTTGTGGTCGGTTCCCGCGATATGGCGACGCTGGGGCACGACGCCGAGGTTGCGCTGTGGGTTGCTGGATCGCGGCGCGAATCGGTCTCCCGTGGGGAAATCGCTCGGTGAGGGCACCACGCCCGGAACCTGGTGCAGGCGGTCTGAACCGGATTCGATCGAAAGCACGGCGCCTAGCAGGCCTCGCGTGTACTCGTGGATGGGTTGGGTGAGGAGCTCGCTCGTGGTCGCCTGTTCGACAACTTGTCCTGCGTACATGACGGTGACTCGGTGTGCGAGTTCAGCGACCAGCGCCAGGTCGTGCGAGACGAAGAGCATGGCGAAGCCGAACTCTTCGCGCAGGCTGTTGAGCAGCGCGATTACCTGGGCCTGTACTGTCACGTCAAGGGCCGTGGTAGGTTCGTCAGCGATGACCAGCCGAGGGTTACGGGTGAGGGCCATCGCGATAAGAACGCGCTGACGCTGTCCGCCGGACAGTTCGTGCGGGTAGGAGGCCAGGGTTCGTTGGGGATCCAGACCCACGAGGATCAGCAGGTCTGTCGCGGAGCGTGTTCCGCCTCGTTTGGTCAGCTGTTTCATCTGGGACCTGATCTTCATTGCCGGGTTCAGAGAGCTGAGCGCGTCCTGGTAGATCATCGCGATGTCGTGACCGCGCAGGGAGTTGCGTTTCACCTTGCCCATCTCGAGCAGGTCCTCCCCGTCGAAGAGAATTCGGCCTGTGACCGTCGCGCGGGGATCCAGCAGACCCATGATTGCCAACGATGTGATGGACTTTCCGCAACCGGATTCTCCGACCAGGGCCATGGTCTCCCCCGGCCGCACTGTGAAGGAGACGCCGTCGACGACGTTGACATCGCCGTGGCGGGGGAAGGAAATACTCAGGTCCTGCACCTCCAGCAACGGGGCGGTGGCGCGCCCGTAGACGAGGCGGTCGGTGCGGTTCGATTCGCGCTCGCGAAGCTCGGCGAGGCGGTCCTCCAGCGGGACCACGGCCGTGGTCGCAGCGGATGCCTCGGGCGAGGTGGACGCGACAACGGCCACGTCGTCGTTGGGCGCGTCAACGGCGGCTTTGCGTGATCGCGGCGAGACCATGGCATCCGTCATGCTTTCGGACACCATGTTCAGGCACAGCACCGTGATCAGGATCAGGATTCCCGGGAAGAACGTTGCCCACCAGGCGCCGCTCATGACTAGGTTGCGGCCGGCCGCGATGACATTTCCCCAGGATGCGGCCGGATCGGGCACACCGGCCTGAATGAAGGACAGCGACGCCTCGAATACGATCGCGTCGGCAACAAGCACGGTGGAGAAGACGAGCACGGGAGCTAGGCAGTTTCGTGCCACGTGCTTGGCGATGATGCGTGCGGTCGAGGTGCCCATGACTCGAACAGCTGCGACATAGTCTTCGCCGTACTGGTCGATGATGTTCGCCCGGATGACGCGGGTGAGTTGCGGTGTATAGAGGAACGCGATGGTGAGCACGAGCACGGGGAGCGACTGGCCGAACACCGCGACGAAGACTGCGGCGAGTGCGATGCCCGGGAAGGACATGACGATATCGAGCAGGCGCATGAGCGTCTCGGCGATCCACTTGGGTGCCGTGGCAGCGATGGTGCCGAGCACCGCCGCCGCCGCCAGGGCGATGAAGGTTGCGCCAAGTCCGATGACCAGGGAGTACCGTGCGCCGTAGATGAGCCGGGACAGGATGTCACGTCCTTGGCGGTCAGTCCCGAACCAGTGCTCCAGGCTCGGCGGTTGCACCGCCGGTCCTGAGGCCAAGGGATCGAATGGAGCCACGAGGGGAGCGAACAGGGCCACGAGCCCGATCAGTACGATCACGGCGAGACCGATGCGGGCGCCTATGGAGAGGCCGCCCAGCCGCAGGCCGGGAATGGACAGTCGTTCAGTTAGTTTGCGTCGCATGTCACACCGACCTGATCCGGGGGTTTATGAGCACGTACAAAAGGTCCACGATGATGTTGATCACGACGAACGCCAGTGCCACGGCCAGCGTCACTC
This sequence comes from Cryobacterium sp. N19, assembly GCF_002929595.1. Classification (NCBI taxonomy): domain Bacteria; kingdom Bacillati; phylum Actinomycetota; class Actinomycetes; order Micrococcales; family Microbacteriaceae; genus Cryobacterium; species Cryobacterium sp. N19. Next base: position 69,404 of record NZ_PJJR01000043.1, read on the forward strand.
CCTGCACGAGGTTGGGTTCGTTGTTCGTAACTCCGTTGAGGATGAGGGTTCCCATGCCCGGGAGAGCGAAGATGATCTCGATGACGACGGCGCCGCCGATCAGGTATCCAATCCGCAGGCCGAGCACGGTCACCGGGGTAATGAGCGCATTTCGCAATACGTTTCTGCCCACGACGATCGGCCGGGGTATGCCGGCGCCGAGCGCGGTGCGCACATAATCTCGGTCGAGTTCTTCGACCATGGAGGCGCGAACAACACGGGAGAGTTGCCCGACGACGGGTACGGCCAAGGCAAGAGCGGGAAGGGCCATCCGCGCCAGCCAGCCAGCCGGGTCATCCGTGAGTGCGGGCAGTGGGCCAGAGGCGGGCAGGACGTTGAGCTGCAGAGCGAACATCTGGATGAGCAGGATTGCGAGCCAGAACGACGGTGTTGACAGCGACGCCACGGAGATGACGCGGATGACTTTGTCGGGCCACCGATCCCGGTAGACCGCCGCCACGATGCCGAAGATTCCGGCTCCGATCACGGCGATGATCAAGCCGAGGAAGGTCAACTGCAGGGTGATGGGGAATGCGCGGGCTACCTCGTCGATGACGGGAAGCTGGCGTGCGGAGTAAGTCCCGAGGTCTCCGTGCAGCAGTCCAGCGAGGAAGCTCGTGTAGCGGAGGAACAGCGGATCGTCGAGGCCGTTGACGTCACGATAGGCCTCGCGGTCGGCAACGGAGGCGCCTTCACCCAGTGCGGTGAGGGCCGGATCGACCTGGGAGAACGACATGACGAAAAACACCAGGAACGTGATGCCAAGGATCATCAATGGCAGTTGTGCAAGTCTGCGTCCGATGAGACGGAGCGGGTTGGGCACGATCTGTCCTTTCGAATCAGGTAAAGGCCGGGGCGCGGCGCCAGGCCGCGCCCCGGCGGGAACTTATTGTGCTGCGACTCCAACGTCGAGGAAGGACAGTCCAGTGGTCGGCACCGGCGCGAAGTCCACGAGGCCGGTGTCATCGAACGCGGTCGGCAGCTTCCGGTGGAACAGCGGGTAGAGCGGAACTTCTTCCGATACCAGATCGAATGCTTCGTTCCAAGCGTTCTGCTGATCGTCGCCGCTGAGTTCCACGGCCTGGTCAAGCAGTGCGGTCAGTTCGGCGAATTCCGGGCTGTCGGACCAGCGGTAGCGGTCGTTGGGCCACACATTGTCGCCGTACCACCAGCGCATCAGGATGTCCGGGTCGTTGCCGAAGACGGATGGATCGCCAGGGGCGACCATGACCTGGAAGTCCCCGGAGTCCACCTTGGTGTACTGGGCACCTGACTGACCAATGTCGAGCGTTGTCTCGACTCCGATCGCGTCCAGGGATTCCTTGATCAGCGGTGCCACGTCGCGGACCCAGCTTGTGTCCGTCGTCAGCAGCGTGATCGAAAGGTCCGTCACGCCAGCTTCGTCCAACAGATCCCGCGCTTTCTCGGGGTCGTAGGTGTAGACCGTTGACGCTTCGTTGTAGTTCGGGTTCGTCTCAGGCAGGAACGACGTCGCTGCCTCGGCGTTGCCCAGCAGCCCGGTGTCGATGATCTTGTTCATGTCGAGTGCGTACAAGAACGCCTGACGAACACGCACGTCGTCGAAGGGGGCGAGCTGCGTGTTGAACATCATGAAGAGCAAACCGAAGGACTGAACGGTCTCCACATCTGTCGTGGCCGCGAGGGAGTCAACGTCGATGTACGGCACGTCTTCCATCGCCTGGATGGTGCCGCTCGACATCGCGGTGACGCGGGCTGCGGAGTCTGAGAGCAAGCTCCAGTTCATACCGGCGGCTTTCGCCGGTCGGGGTCCGTTGTAGGCGTCATAGCGATCGAACACGATGGCGCTGTCCGGAACCGCGGAGACGAGGGCGTAGGGACCGGAACCCACCGGATTCGCTCCGAACGCCTCGGCATCCGCTTCAACGAGCGCTTTCGGCACGATCTTGACGACGCCGAGGCGCTCATTAATGAGAGAGAAGGGGTAATCCGTGGTGATTCTGACGGTGTCGGTATCGACGGCTTCAACGGTGTTGATGAACGAGATGAACGTCGTGAAAAAGCTGCCCGAATCCGGGTTTAAGACCCGCTCATAGCTGAACACGACGTCGTCGGCGGTGACGGGATCACCGTTCTGGAACGTAGCGCCCGCACGAATGTCGATGTCATAGGTCGTGTCGTCCACTTGCGTGGGCATCTCTGCCGCCAGTGCGGCGTAGGGCTCGCGGGTGACGGGATCGAGGTCGACGAGGCCCTCGAAAACGTGCCAGTTTGCGGCGACCGTGACGGCGCCCGAGGCGACCATCGGGTCGAAACTGCCACTGAGCGTGTAGGAAATGCCGGCCTGAATAATGGCATCCGGGTCGGTCTCTGCTGCAGAATCTGAGGCCGTGGGGTCGGTTCCGGCGGAGGGGCTGCAGCCGGCGAGGGCGAATGCCGCGATCACCGATCCAGCGACCACCGCCGTGAATCGCCCCGGGCCGCGACTGCGGAGTGTGCTTCTTTGCATGTGTTGCTCCATCGAGATTTGAGAGGAAGGCGTATTGAAGACATCTTACGTCTGATGTACTCTAAACATATGTCAGCGTTTCGCACAACACAAGATTTCTCCGGCCCGGCGGTTGACGCCGATCAGAGGGCGCTATGAGCATCCCTATGGCAGCCAATAATGAAGCGCGGATGCGGCGGTCGACAGCGGCCACACAGATCAAAGAGTTGATCCTTACGCGGGGGCTCAAGCCCGGCGATCCCATACCGACCGAGCCCGAACTGTGCGAAACTTTCGGCGTCTCCCGCTCGTCGGTGCGCGAAGCAATTCGCACACTGTCCACACTGGATATCGTCGAAGTACGCCACGGGCACGGAACCTTCGTGGGCGCCATGTCTTTAGACCCGATGGTTGAGACGCTGGTCTTCCGTGGTGTCCTCTCCCCCGACGGCTCGTTGGCTGCACTACGCGAGGTCGTTGAGGTGCGATTGGCACTCGACCTCGCCATGGCTGATCGCGTCGTTGATGGGGCTGCCAACGGTAATGCCGCCGAGCTGGCCGATCTCGTTGCCGAGATGGTGGACAGAGCCGATAAGGGCGAGTCGTTCCTGGAAGCCGACCGCGCGTTCCACACAAAGCTCTTCCGAGTAACATCCAACCGTCTTGCGGAGCAACTGGTCGGCGCGTTCTGGGACGTGCACTCCGCTGTGCTCCCACAACTGGGAATTCCGCAACCGGCCGACATTCAGAAGACCGCCAAAGCGCACGGCGACATGCTGGACGCTGCCGTGCGCGGCGATGTCGCCGGCTATCGCCAAGCCGTTATTGAACACTACGAGCCCCTACAACGCGCACTGTCCCAGTTCTGATGCGCCTCACGGGTGGAATTCCCCTGCGATATGGAATTATCGGAGCCGGATACTTCGACCTCGAGTTCGCACGCATCCTGTCTGAATCCCGAACGTCACAGCTGGTGGCGGCCTATTCGCCGGGCGACGCCAACAAGCTGTCCCGCGATCTCGGATGCGCGGTGTTGCCAACCCTCGACGACCTCCCAGACAGGGTGGATGCCGTCATCGTCGCGTCGCCGAATCACGCTCATCGCGAACCCGTGGAACAAGCCGCACAGCGCGGAGTTCACGTTTTCTGAGAGAAGCCGGTGGCTCTCTCGTACCCGGGCTGCGATGCGATGGTGGCAGCGTGCGACAGCGCCGGCGTGCAGTTCATGGCAGGACACGTCATGCACTTTATAGACGGAATACGCCGCGTAGCCGACCTGATCACGAGCGGTGCGATCGGCGACCCCATTGTCGCGAGCGGTTCGCACGGGATGGGAAGACGGCACGCAGGCCCCGACCTGGAAGAAAACGAGGGCACTCTCTGGCGGCCACCTTTATCACCACATCCATGAGCTCGACATCATCCAGCGTCTGATGGGCTCGGCAGAGACAGCGACGATGATCGGTGGCGACGCGCCCCAGGCGGGCCCGCGCGCCGGCGATGAAGACGCGATTTTGTTGGTCAGCCTGACCTTCGCCGGGCATCGCTATGCCACAGCGGAGTGGGGTTCCGTGTTTCGCCACCCGCAACACGTCATTTCCGTGCAGGGCACCAAGGGCCATGTGCTGATCGACATGCACGACGTTGGAGTGACGGTGCACGTCGGTGACAGAGTCGAGCGGTACCCGTTACACGGCGCTTTGGGCACAGATGCCGAACGCACGCGCACGAATATGGCACCCCTATCCGGCGGCGGCGTCACGTATGGAGATTCGACCCAACGGCCACCGGCATGGTTGCGAGCAGCAATGAGGAACGAACTCGACTACTTCACCAAGCTCGTCACATCCGGAATCGTCGATCCTGCCCTGGCGACGCTGACAGATGGATTTGCGGCGAGGGCGTCCATCGCAACAGCCGACGCGCTGACCCGCTCACTGCAGGAGAAACGCACCGTTTCGGTCGGTGAGATCACCAGTTCGGCCGGCCTCATCTAACCGCTTCTCTGGAACGAGGCTCCAAATTACTACTCGATCTGCCGTCGGTAAACCGGCGGGTTGACGACTCCAGGGTCGCTATGATCACCACGATTGCGGCGAGTTGCGCCTCTCATCATGACTAAATCATGACTGCCGCGGCCTGACCTTCGCCCGCCCTCAAGGCCAGGAGAAGTGGGTCCGCTGCCTCCGTGCCGCCTGAGCAACCGTGCAACGCATGTCCTATGCCAGCCCAGAAAAACGCGGACTCGCCGTCCCACGTGGCCTCATTGGCGTCCCGAAACGGCCGGCCCCGCGACGGTGGGATTTGGACCCCAGCACGACCCCAGTCAGAGCCCGCCGGTGGCCCAACTCCCGCATAGATTCAACGATCTATGATCATCTGCGAGGCTCCGCAGTCACTATCGTTTCAGTCAAGTATGGGCAATATGTGGGCACGGCTGTCGCGGTTCGCGATCTCACACGCCCGCGGTAGGGGCGACTCGAAAGCTCGGTCCGGGGTCAGTCGGCGAGCCGACGCGCCCAGTAACCCGGGCGACGCGACTCATGGGCGTAGGCCAGCACAAATATGTCACTATCTCGGACGGCATAGACCACGTTGTACGGAAACTTGCCGAGATGCCACGTGCGGACTACGGGCTCGCGCCGCCGCATCCGACCATTGGAGGATCAATTCAGCTGCGGCATCCGTGAATTTGTCTCCGAGCCTGCCGTCCTCGATCGCAGAGTAACGTTCGTAGGCGTCGAGGCACTCCTCACGCGCGGCGGGATGCTCGTTCCAGTCCCGTGTCACTTACGCCGTGCGGCCGATCGTGCCCGCGCGATGGCGATGGTCTCCCGGCCACTGACCGGCTCGACCTTGCCGCTGACAATTTCGTCGAGTCGTCGGCCGACCACCTGGTCCCAGGCGTCGTCTATCGCTGCTTGGTCTGACGCATCGACCTGCTGAAGGGCAAGAGCGGCGATCTCGCGCTCGTCAGCATCGAGGGCCTTACCCGCCGCGATGTAAGCCGCAAGCTTCGGTGTCATTTGGCCAGTATACGACGGCAGGCTGACATCAGCCAGCGTCCAAATTTGACTCACGGCACGGCGCCGGTCCGCAGCCCAACGCACCTCGTTACACCACTGGCGGACTCGTCAGACAACCACCAGAGCCTCCGGACGTTCCCGAGCCGACTTCGCCGAACCACGGGATACGCTGAAGACTCGAGGCCCGATAGGCGAACCCCCTGCGCGACGGATCCGCGGCCAATTGGGCCGATTGCCGAGCGTCCAGATTCTGGGTCAGTGGGGGGACCGTAGCTGGTCGCCCGGCTGGAGCGCAGTGCCGGCTGCGCACCCGAGCTCTCCGGGCTGAAGCAGAACCTTGGGCACCTGCACCACCTGCACGCCGTCGACGTCTCGTTTCACGAGCAGGCAGTCGTCCCCATCGCCCATCGCGAAGCCGATGTCGCCGTCGCCGTCGACTACCGTCGCCTCGGGATCGAACGCGACCTCACGCTCACCGGTCGGCTGCGGCATCCGCTTGACGATCTCGGCGACTATGTCGTCAGCGGATGCCGCGGACGGCGCGTTTGTCAGCACCTCGACGACGAGAGCCTCCGCTCCGTCGGGAACAACGTCAACCAAGCGGGTGTCGACCAGAGGGGGGATGCGCTTTGCGTCCGGCGGGCAAGCGATGTCGTGGGCGACCGCTGTGTCGTCGCTCCATTCTCCGGGCTCCTCGGTCGCGACGCCCCAGAAATCGAACTGCGACTCAAAGCAAGCGACGTGCGGCCCTTCGTTCGGGGTGGGCTGTAGCGTCGCACGAAACTGCAGCGCTCCAACTGGTTCGCCGTGGATCGCGCCGGGATATGGTTCGTAGCCGATCAACTCGACTACGGTCGATTTCTCGGTGTCGGTGTCAGCCCAGCGGGCATAGTCATCGATCACGTCCGTCCCCTCACGGTAGAGACCCCGAGAGACGTCAGCGACTGCCTTGCGCGCCGACACTTGTGACACCGCGTCCGACACCGGGACTGCTCCCGCGCAACCAGTGAGCGTGCCGCACACCGCGAGGGACAACCATGCGACGGGACTCGGACGGTGTCGGTTCGGCCTTGACCCCGGAGAGTGGACACGGGTTAAGCGGCGAGTTGGATCTCTGCGGCCTGTGACGAGTATTGCATCTCGAAGTCCACAGGCGTGACATGCCCGATCGAGGAGTGGCGACGGCGACGGTTATAGCGGTCCTCGATCCACATCGCGACGTCTCGGATTGCTCGGGCCCGGGTGGGCCAGATCCGGCGGTAGTAAAACTCGGTTTTCAGCGTCGCGATTGCGATGTTGTCATTGGCTGCGAAGATCGCCGTAGGTCGGTCAGAGCGAGCGAGAAGTTCCTTCCCCGCGGCGATTCCGTCATCGACTCCGTAGCCCCCCGAGATCTTGCGCGATTCATTGAGTGACAATAACTGACCCGCACGGTGTCGAGAAACTCCACAGAGCGGGACGTGACCGGAATCAGGTTTCCGGCGGGATCGCGGAAGGCACAATCTCGAATGCCGTGTTCCTACTCGATCGGCACCTGCAGGACGTTCGTGCCCACGGAGTCTTGCATTGAATCGGTGAGCGGAATTACGTCGGTACATTGACGGAAAAAATCAGGCCACGTACGGTGACAGTTTGGCGCGTCCATCCTACTGGGCACGATCTCAACACAACGGGAGAAGAATGTCTGTACGACGACGTACCATTTCCATCATTTCGGCACTGGCACTCGGCGTGGGAACCTTCACTGCAGGTGCACTTCCGGCGGCTGCCGACGAAGCCAACCATTATGTCGATTGCTCCGCAAGCGAGGCCGGCAATGGAACGGAGGCCGCCCCATGGAATGACCTTGCACAAGTCAATGCGCACGCCTTCCATCCGGGAGATCAGCTCCTGTTTCTGCGCGGCTCGACCTGCGTGGGCACCCTATCGCCCGACGGCTCAGGGGCGAGTGACGATCCCTTCGTGATCTCTGACTACGGCAACGCGACCGAACGGGCGGTGATCGACGGAGATGGCGCCCAGTCGGCCGTACATCTGCTGAATGCTCAACACATTGTGCTGTCGAACCTCGAAATCACGAACGCCGCTGCCCCCGGTACCCAGCGCCGCGGAGTGCATGTCGAACTGGCTGACTACGGCACGGGTACCGGCTACCTTCTCGAAAACCTCTACATCCACGATGTGTTCGGCGGTGACCTCAAGGGGCCGAACGGAAGCGCCGCGATCGGTTTCACGGTCACCGGCAGCGCCGTTCCCACCCGCTACGACGACGTGCAGATCCTGAACAACCGGATTGACCACATAGACCGCCAAGGCATCCTGATTGTCTCCAGTCCATGGAACAACCGTCCCGAGGTGGGAAGCACGGCGCCGAACAATTGGCTGGCCTCGACCCGCGTCGTCGTGCGCGGGAACACCCTCACGGACCTCGGCGGCGACGGCATCGTGATGAATACGACAGACGGTGCACTGGTTGAGCGGAATACCGTCGTCGGCTTTCAGAAGCGATCGGCCGGTTACAACGCCGGAATCTGGCCGTTCAATACGGACAACACGCTGGTTCAGTACAACGATGTTTCACTCGGCGAGACACATCGAGATGGAATGGCCTATGACGTCGACCAGGGCAACATCGGAACGACTTTTCAGTACAACCTGAGTCACGATAACGCCGGCGGGTTCTTCCTGCTCTGCAACAACGGCCCGGGAATCATCCGCAATGCCGTCGTGCGGTACAACTTCAGTCAAAACGACGCCTTCCGCGGTGTAGAGAACTGCAATGGTGGAGTAGAAAGCGCAAACGTCCACCACAACACCATCTACATCGGCGACGGAGTGAGCCAGACGGTGGTCAACGAGAACAATCCGAATCTGCGCACCGTGACTTTCGATCACAACATCGTGTACAAGGAAGGATCGGGAACCGCAGACTTCCGGCTGCGCTCCGGCGGATACACCTTCAAGGGAAACATCCTCATCGGTGTTCAGAACCCGCCGGCCGATACGAACTCGGCAAAAGACAGGGGTGTGTGTGCCCCCGGCGGTTGGTCGGCCTTCCCCGCTGTGACCGAATTCCGTTACACGGAAAACGCCCACAACGCGAACTTCGAGGCGCTGCGCGGCAGCGCGGACCTCAGCCGATTCTTTGGGGCGGAATCGACTGCAAGTGCCCCGAGCGGCCTGCAGATGGCTCAGCAAAAATGCTGACGCGTGAACAGGAGTACCAGTGAACAGAGTGGCAGCGACCCGACCTGACTGGAGCACGGCAGCATCGTGGCCGGCGCGGCTGGACTTCCTCGGCTTCGGTGGGGATTACAACCCCGAACAATGGCCGCGCTCGGTGCGCTCGGAAGACATCGACCTGATGCGGGAGGCCGGCGTCAGCGTGGTCAGCGTCGGGATCTTCTCCTGGGCGTTGCTCGAACCGGTCGAAGGCGAGCACGACTTCGGCTGGCTCGACGAGGTGATGGACAACCTCCATGGTGCCGGCGTACGGGTCGCCCTGTCCACCGCCACGGCCGCGCCGCCGGCGTGGCTTACTCGCAAGCATCCCGAGATCCTCCCGCGACTCTCCGACGGCACAACGCTCTGGCCGGGATCGCGGCGACACTACTCGCCGTCGTCGCCGGCGTATCAGTACCACGCGCAGCGCATCACACGCGTGGTGGCCGAGCGGTACAAGAACCACCCTGCGCTCGCGCTCTGGCACCTGGACAACGAATTGGGCGCCCATGTCTCCGAGTTCTACGACGACGACAGCGCCGCCGCATTCCGGCGTTGGCTCGAGAATCGATATGGCACGATTGAGGAGCTGAACCGGGCCTGGGGTACCGCGTTTTGGTCACAGCATTACGCCGAATTCGAGGAGATCCTGCCTCCTCGAGCGACCCCGACCAGCATCAACCCTACGCAGCGGCTTGACTTCCAGCGGTTCTCTTCCTGGTCGCTGCTCGAGTTCTACCGGGGTCTGGTGTCCGTCATCCGCGAGGTGACCCCTGGCATTCCGGCCACCACGAACCTGATGGCAACGACGGCTACCAAATCGATGGACTATTTTTCCTGGGCCGGTGACCTCGACGTAGTGGCCAATGATCATTATCTGGTGGCGGCGGATCCCGAACGACACATCGAGTTGGCGTTCAGTGCGGACTTGACCCGCGGCATCGCCGGGGGAAACCCGTGGATATTGATGGAGCATTCGACATCCGCCGTGAATTGGCAGCCGCGCAACCGGGCGAAGACCCCTAACGAGATGCGCCGCAACTCGCTTGCCCACGTCGCCAGGGGCGCCGACGCGGTCATGTTCTTTCAATGGAGACAGAGTCTTTCGGGTGCCGAGAAGTTCCATTCCGCGTTGGTCCCGCACGCGGGAACCGACACGCGCATGTGGCGGGAGGTTGTCGACTTGGGCCGCGCCGTGCGGTCACTGGAGTCGGTTCGCGGCTCACGGGTAGACGCCGACGTCGCCATCGTTTTCGACTACGAGGCGTGGTGGGCCATCGAACTGGACTCGCACCCGAGCAACGAAATCGCCTACCTGGACACGATGCGTGCTTACCATCGCGCTCTCTGGCTGCGTGGTATCAGCGCCGACATCGTTCATCCGGAGGCAGATCTCTCCCGCTACAAACTGGTTCTGGTCTGTTCGCTGTATCTGGTGACGGATGTCGCCGCCGCGAACATCGCGCGTGCAGCGAAGCGTGGTGCAAGCGTGCTGGTTACCTACTTCAGCGGGATCGTCGACGAAAACGACCACGTGCGGCCGGGCGGATACCCCGGTGCCTTCCGTGAACTACTCGGCGTGCGAACCGAGGAGTTCTACCCATTGCTCGCGGACCAGTCTGTGGTCCTTTCCGACGGAAGCATTGGAACGGTGTGGAGTGAGCACATGCACCTGGAGGGAGCCGAGGCACTCGTCAGGTTCACCGATTCGCCGTTGACGGATGTCCCGGCCCTCACCCGGAAGGCGGCGGGGGATGGCCACGCCTGGTACGTGGCTACCGCCCTCGACTCGGAAGCGGTTGGCGCGCTCACTGACGCGCTGCTGACGGAGTCGGGGGTTCTTCCGGCCGTTCAGGCTCCCGCCGGCGTCGAAGTCACCCGCCGCAGGCGAGACGACGGCACGTGCTTCCTCTTCGCCGTCAACCACACTGCAGCAGACGCGACGATCGCCTGCGAAGGCACAGAACTCCTCACCGGCGTCGAAGCGGCCGGAACGCTGCTCGTTCCGGCTGGCGCGGTCGTCGTCGTGCAGGAATCATCGCTGGCCCCGTGAGCAATCTGCGAGCCTATTGTGCCGGATTGTTGACGGAAAAAATCGGCCTCCGTACGGTGGTTGAGATCCAGACCGTTCCGACAAGGAAGCGATTCATCAATGAAGATACGTACTCTGCTTGTGGCAGGAGTCAGCTGCGCCCTCGCGTTCAGTGTGACCACTCCACCCATGGACGCCGCCGTAGCAGCCAAGCCGCCCGGAACCTATCACGTGGACTGCTCACAGAACAAGGCGGGCAACGGCAAGATCCAGAAGCCGTATAACTCCATCGAACAGTTGCCGGCACAATTCCAGCCCGGTGAGCGCATCCTGTTCAAGAAGGACACGTCCTGCGAGGGCAGTCTGCAACCGACCGGATCCGGCACGGCCGACCTGCCGATCGTCATCGGCTCCTACGGGCAGGGCGCCAGACCCGTGCTCCGCGGCGGCACAGAGAAGCATGCGCCGGCCGCCATCGTGCTCCGCAATCAGAGTCACTGGCAGGTCGCCGATCTTGAGCTCACCGGAGGGTATTGGCAGAATCTTCTCGTCGTCGCCGACCAAGACAACACGGTCATGGAAGGCCTGAGCTTCAGCAACCTGAGCCTGCATGACAATGCTTGGGAACCACCGTTCGCCGGTTGGATCGTCGGCACCGGTGGCCTGGTTATCCAGCCATGCCGCTATACCGCATCCATCCGCGACATCACCATCGACAATGTTGAGTCGTATAACCAGAGCGAATCCGGCATCCACATGGGCTACTCGATGCTCGATGAGTACGACCCGGTCAACGAGGTGGGGTCGCACAACGCTCCGACCTGCTTCATGAGCGACCTGGGCGACCGGGTGGCACCCCGAACCGGCATCGTCAACGCGGTGATCAAGAACTCGCACCTGCACCACAATGACGCCTCCGGCACGCAGATCTTCTCCGCCACCGATGTACTCGTCGACGGCAACGAACTGGACCACAACGGCGGCGGAGCCGGAATGAACGGCGAGGGCGCCTGGTGGGGTAACACAACCCGCCTGACGGCACAATACAACTCGGCGCACAGCAATATTCGGGGTCGCACGGGTCACGACGGATCAGGCCTCGACGCCGATTTCCGCACCGACGACAACCTGATCCAGTACAACTATCTGAGCAACAACGACGCGTATGGCTTCTCCGTGATCGCCGGCAAGGGAGCCTCCCGCAACTCGGTGGTGCGCTACAACGTCTTCGCCGGCAACGGACAGTCGACCATCGGGGCCCCCGACATCATGGTGAGCTCCCCGCATCCGGAGGGAATCGTCGACGGCCTCGACATCTACAACAACACGATGGCGCGGAACACGCAGGGTCAAGCCATCCGTCTGCAGTCGCGGTTCGAGGGGGATCAACCCAACCTGATTCGCAACAATCTCATCTATCGCGGCCAGCCGAGCACCATGATCTCGACCACCACACCAGACGCCGATCTCGACCACAACGTGTACTTCACGCCCAATGACGAGCCGGCCTTCCAATACAACCAGGCGACCTACCAGACCCTCGCAGCATTCCAGACCGCGACTGAACAGGATGCAGAGAGCCGCGTCGGCAATCCATACCTGAACGATTGGACATATGCGAAGCCGGAACGGCCTTCGCCGTTCACGTTCTCGCTCAAACCAGAATCAGTAGCGCTCGGCGCGGGTGCAGTGATCCCCGGCAACGGCGGCCTCGACTTCTACGGCAACCCGGTATCGGACGCCGCGGTTCCTCATATCGGCGCCTACAACGGACCGGTGCGGTAACCACACCGACGTTTTGCTGTGGGCCACCCGATCGTTACGGGTGGCCCACAGCTTTCTGTCAGGAACACAAACAAATTCAGATTCTATTTATGTCGGACTGTTGACGGAAGAAATCACCCCCCGTATCGTCACTGAGGTGTTCAAGCCCACCGGAGTGCACGCACTCATCCGAAGAACTCACGAGGAGCGCGTCCTGCGCGCGCTCAGCGAGCACGGTTCGCTGAGCCGGAGTGAAATCTCTGATTATGTTGGACTGTCCAGAACCACACTGTCCGAGATCACCACCGTGCTGCTCGAGCGTGGGGCCATCGTCGTTGCCGCCGTGGACTCGAGTGAACGTGCCGGTCGTGGCCGTCCCGCGGCGCGACTTGCAATCGATCCCGGTGCCGGGCAGCTCATGGGCATCGACTTCGGGCGTCGACGAGTGCACGTCGCGGTGGCAGATGCCTCGCACGAGATCATTGCGTCTGGTGCGCGTGGCTACGATGCCGACTCCACCTGGCCGGAACGGATCCGTTCTGCCCACGACCTGCTCGACCAGCTCAGCCACGACACAGGAACGCACTATGGCGCGCTGCAGGGTGTGAGCATTGGGTACCCGGGCCCACTTGCGCCGAACCTGCCAAAAGCCGACGCCGCCAGTAAGGACATCACGCCGGGAGAGCTGGTCAGATCTTCTTTCTCGAGGCGTTTCGGCGCCCCCGTGCTCATCGACAACAACTCCCGGTTCGCCGGCCTGGCCGAAGCGATCTGGGGTGACGGAGCAGACACTGAGAATCTTGTTTACGTGCGCCTGTCCGACGGTATCGGTGGGGGCCTCGTGGTCGGCGGTCGCCTCGTCACAGGATCTGGCGGCTTTGCCGGCGAACTCGGTCACGTTTCGGTGCAGTCGAATGGCCTGCAGTGCCGTTGTGGAAAACGCGGCTGCCTGGAAACCATCGCATCAGTGCCATCGATACTCGCCGGATGCCAGGTCAAGGGTGTCGCAATAGGCTCGCTGGAAGAGCTGCGCGCCGCCGTCGCCAAAGCCGACCCGATCGTCGACGGCGTGCTGCGCGACGCAGGTGACGCCCTCGGCCGGGTTCTCGGAACCGTCGCTGTGACCCTCAACCCTTCACAAATCGTTATCGGCGGCGAGATCGTGCAGATCGCTCCGGTCATCCTGCAGCAGGCCATTGCGACGATCACCTACGAGCTGCAGCCCGTGCCGGAGACGGCACCCACAATTCGGGCTGCAGCGCTCGGAGACGACGTCGGCGCGCTCGGCGCTATTGCCGCAATGTTCCACCAGTCCCCCCTGCTCGAGCGCTACCCGGACACCGCGCTGGGCGAACCGGAACTCCCTCACCAGTTCAGCACCAACCCATCAGCAGTCAACAAGAGAGCGGTTAATCAATGAAGATGAGAAACCTAGCAGTGGCAACGGGCGTGGTCTTCGCACTCGCAGCAAGCATGACCGCCTGCGCGACCGAGAGCGAAGCTCCGGCCGCCACCGAGACCGGACCGGCCGACCTCCGGGTGTGGTTCATGAAGGATTCGGTGCCGCCTAGCGCACAGGAGCTGCTCAAGACGCAGTTCGAGAAGGAGAACACGGGCTCGACGCTTACGGTCGAGGAGCAGGCGTGGAAGGGAATTGTCCAGAAGCTGCAGACCAGTCTCCCGAGCGAAAGCCAGACCCCGGACCTGGTTGAAACCGGTAACACCCAGACCTCGGTATTCGCCTCCGTCGGCGCGTTCAGTGATATCACCGACCAGGTTGACGAGCTCGGCGGAGACTCGCTTATCCAGAGCTTCATCGATTCAGCCAGCTGGGACGGCCAGATCTATGGCGTGCCGTTGTCGGCTGGATCGCGTGGGGTTTACTATCGCACCGACCTTTTCGAGAAGGCCGGGATCGAAGTTCCCAAGACGCTCGACGACCTTCATGAGGCGATCGACACGCTGCAGGCCGCCAATCCTGACCAAGTCGCGGACTTCTCCGCTATCTATCTCGCCGCCAGTGACGTGCACGCGCCGGAGTCATGGTTGTTCGCGAACGGTGGCGACTATGCGTCCGAGAAGGACGGCACGTGGACCGGTGAGCTGTCGTCACCGGAATCGCAACAAGCGCTGGGCGAGTTGCAGAACATCTGGGCGAGCAGGACGAAGTACGGTCTGGACAGCATCTCCGCTGCGAACGGAATGTACAACCTCTTCAACGAGGGCAGGGTCGGAATGATGGTCGGAACCGGCAACGTCGCCAAACAGATCGCTCCAGAGCTGCTCGACTCAGGCAAGGTTGGTATGTTCGCGTTCCCTGGCCTGGACGCTGACGAGGCCGGAGCCACGTTCGCCGGCGGATCAAACATCAGCATCTCTGCTGCGTCGAAGAACCAGGCGCTCAGCCAGTCCGCCCTGGAGATCATCATGGGCAAGGACTTCCAGTCCCTGCTCGCCTCCGACGGCGGCTGGGTTCCGGGCAACCTCAATTATGCGGATGCTCTCACCGGTCCATTCGCTGAGGCCGCACGTGAGGCTGTCACGACGTCCAAGCTCACACCCAACACGCCAGCCTGGGGTGTTGCGACAGGGAATAACGTCATCCAGAACTTCTACACCCGCATTGCCCAGGGTGACGATCCCGCAGCTGTGGCTAAAGAGGTCGATGCAGCGCTCGAAGAGACGCTCAACGCGGGCAACTAAGGAACGACACCACGGCGGGCGGGGCGTCCGAGCGCTCCGCCCGAACCTCCCAATTACAGGAAACGCACACCATGACTCTCATCACCGCGAGCAAGCCGGTCTCCCCGATCGAGCTCGCCGGTTCGCCGCCACCGCACCGCATTCGCCCCAGAAAGCGGCTGAAGGGTCGGCTTGCGCCGCTGGCGCTTCTGCTCCTGCCCGCGGTCGTCATCGGGGTGACCCTTGGCTACCCGCTCTTCCGCCAGGTCGTGATGTCGCTTCAGAAGTACGGCCTCGCACAGCAATTCGGAAAGCCAGCGGAATGGGTCGGATTCGACAACTACATCGCCATCGTCAGCGACCCGTACTTCTGGGCGGTTCTGGGGCGTTCGCTCGCATTCTGCGTGCTGGTGGCCGCGGCGACGATGGCTGTCGGTATCGGCATGGCTGTGCTGATGCAGCGCGTCAGTGCCTACGCGAGGGTTATTCTGAATGTCTGCCTGATGTTCGTCTGGGCCATGCCTGCGATCGCCAGCCTCACCGTCTGGCAGTGGATCCTCGATGCTCGGCTCGGTGTGCTCAACTACGTGCTCGTGAACATCGGCCTGACGCAATTCGAGGGCTTCTCCTGGCTGGCGTCCAGCCCGGTCACCTTCCTCGTCATCGTGGGAGTCATCGTGCTCTGGGGGAGCATTCCTCTCGTGGCGATCACCATCTATGCCGCCCTCTCCCAGGTCAGCGATGAGGTGCTCGAGGCTGCGGGCATCGACGGTGCTGGATTCTGGAACCGCCTCCGCTACATCGTGCTTCCGATCATCAAACCGATCATCTTCCTCATCGGTGTATTGCAGGTCATCTGGGACTTCCGGGTCTTCACTCAGGTCTACGTACTCCAACAGGCCGGCGGTGTCTCGAAGGAGACGAATGTGCTCGGCACGTACGTCTACGAGATCGGCGTTGGCCAGGGAGAGTACGGCATGGCGTCAGCCCTGGCAATGGTCATGCTGGCGATCGCGCTGATGATGACCTGGTTCTACATGCGCGGACTGGCAAAACAGGGAGACATCTCATGACCGTCATCGCAAACCCCAGGCAGCGGCAGCGACGCACGCGCACGACCCGCCAAAGGACGCTGTGGAACGTTTTCGCCATCGTCCTCGGCCTGCTCTGGGCGTTCCCGGTCTATTGGATGATCAATAGCTCGATGCTGCCAGACAGCAAGCTTCTAAACGAGACGCCGACGTTCTTTCCCGCAGCACCGGATCTTGCTGCGTTCGCCGGGGTGTTCACCGATAAGCAATTCTGGTCGTCCCTGCGAATGAGTCTCACCATCACACTCATCGCCGTCGGTCTCTCCCTCGTGTCGGCGTGCCTGGCCGCATTGGCGCTGAGCCGCCTCCGATTCCTCGGCCGCCGCTGGGTCATTGTAGCCGTTCTGGTGATCCAAATGATCCCCACCGAGGCGATCTTCATCTCCCAGTACAAGATGCTCGACTCGTGGAACCTGCTCAACTCCGCACTCGGCCTCGCCATCCTGTACGCCGGGACCGTTCTGCCCTTTATCACCTGGATGCTCAAGGGATTCATCGACGGAGTTCCGGTGGAACTCGAGGAGTCAGCGATGGTGTCCGGGTGCACCCGAACCGGAGCATTCTTCCGCATCACCCTCCCGCTGCTCGGCCCAGGGCTGGTAGCGACCGGGGTGTTCGGTTTCCTTGCCGCCTGGAACGAGTTCACGTTGGCTCTCGTCATGCTGACGAAAGCGGGGACCACCACCCTCCCGCTGTGGTTGCAAAACTTTCAGACCCAAAACCGCGGCACCGATTGGGGCGGTGTCATGGCCGGATCGACTGCTATTGCCATCCCCGTCATCATCCTGTTCCTCATCGTGCAAAACCAGATGAGCAAGGGAATGGTGGCTGGAGCGGTGAAAGGATAGCCCCGCTCCGAGCCGCCCGCCAGTTTCAAACCATTGGAGTCACCACGTTGTTCTCGACCGATATCTTTCCCGTCCCGCGCTCGCTCAGCACACTGGACGGTCGCCCCGCAGGGCGACTCGCTTCGCTTGAGGTCATCACGGATTTCACGGTACCGGTTCAGGGGTACCACCTGCTAGCGCAGGACGGCCGCGTCGAGGTCCGGCATTCCGACGAACCCGGGCTCCGCTACGCACTGGCAACGCTCGCCCAAATTCGGATGGGCGGGATGCTCGACGACGGCGCATTCCACGTCGAGGACTGGCCCGACTTCGCGGTGCGCGGCTACATGCTGGACGTGAGCCGTGACCGGGTCCCCAACCGACTCGCGCTGCGCAACCTGGTCGAGCTCCTCGAACGCGCCAGGTACAACCAGCTCGAGCTCTACACGGAGCACACCTTCGCATATCGCGATCACCCCGGGGTCTGGCAGCACGCCTCACCGCTCACCGCAGACGACATCCGCTGGCTCGATGGTCTGTGCGCGTCAGCAGGGATCGCACTGGTGCCCAATCAAAACATCCTCGGCCACATGGAGCGTTGGCTCGCGCACCCCGACTATGCCCATCGAGCCGAAAAGCCGGAGGGGGTCGACCTGACCAGCGAGATCCTTCCCCCGACAACCCTCGCTCCGACGCCTGAGAACGCCCGATTCGTCGGCGATCTGCTCGGTGAACTCTTGCCTCTGTTCCGCACCCGGCGCGTCAACATCGACTGCGACGAGCCCTGGGAGCTGGGAGCTGGGACGAGCCGGGCCAAGGCCGAAGCCGTCGGGCTCGGGAGGGTGTACACAGACTATGTCGCCGGCATCATCGAGCCCTGGACCGGCCAGGGCTACGAAGTCGAGTACTGGGCGGATGTCATCGCTCACCACCCCGATGCCATCGACGACATGCCGACCGGCGCTATTCCAGTCGTCTGGATGTACAACACCCCCAACGCGATGCAACGCCTCGCCGCTTTGAACGACGCGGAAGAGGAGGCCATCCACGCCGCGCACGAAATCAACATCCGAGGCCTGCTGAACGGCTTCAGAGACCGCGCCGCAACGTTCATCGAGCGGGGCGTCCCCTTCTGGGTCGCTCCGGGAACGAACGCCTGGCGGTCTCTGATCGGGCGCCTGGACGAAGGACTCGGCAACCTCATCGACGCGGCAGAGGTTGGGCTGGAGAACAACTCGAAGGGTTACCTCGTCACCTCCTGGGGGAACAACGGATACTGGGACCCGCCCACAGTCTCGGTGCCACCGATCGCCGCCGGCGGTGCGTTCAGCTGGGCGCTCGAGGCGAACCGGGGACTCGGAGATCCCAGTGCGCTGCCGGAGGTGCTGAACCGTCACTTCTTCGACGACGCATCCGGGGCCATCGGCCAGGTCCTCTGCGACATCGGCCGAATCGCCGACAGTCTCGGAACGCACATTCTCAACACGACCCCACTCTGGGTCGTGCTGCAGTCCGGCGGCGAGCTGCGCGCCAGCCAGGTGCCAACGACAGGCGCGCTCGCAGACGCGCGGCGCGTCCTTTCCGAGGCGCTTGTGCGATTGGACACGGCAACACCGACGTTGGCGGATGCCGAAGACATCATCAAAGAGATCAGATTTGTGATCGACATGTCGGTATTGGCCATCGACCTGATCCATTCGGGCGTCACAGCAGACTCCCAGCCGACAGCATCCGACGCCGCACACCTCTTGGCACGCCTTGAACGGTTGCTGCACCAGCACGAGGAATGCTGGCTCGCTCGGGCCAGGCGCGGTGGGCTTCGCGAGAGTCTCGCCGTCATGGATACGTTGCGGGGCAGGCTGACGCTAGTGGCGGCAGGGGAGTCCGCGGTGGCCGGCCGATGAGCAACTCCGCCCGCCGACCGAACATCGTCCTGATTCTCACTGACGATCACGCGTCACACGCGATCGGCGCGTACGGCTCCGTGGTGAACACGACGCCGCGTATCGACGAGATCGCCGCAACCGGACGCCGCATCGACAACTGCTTCTGCACCAACGCCCTGTGCACTCCTAGCCGCGCATCGATTCTCACCGGAACGCACAGTCACGTGAACGGGGTCACCACCCTCGACACGCCGATCGACGCGAGCCAGCCCACTTTCGCCTCGCTCCTGAAGGATGCCGGATACCGCACCGGCCTCGTGGGCAAATGGCACATGGGCGAGGGCCCCGCTCACGACCCGCAGGGCTTCGACTACTGGGCGGTGCTGAGAGGACAGGGCGAGTATTTCAACCCTCAAATACTCACTAAGCACGGTGTTGAGGTGGTTCCGGGCTACGCGACCGACATCATCACGGACCTTGCCCTCGATTGGGTCGACTCACTCGATGGTGACGAACCATGGTGCCTGTTGATCCACCACAAGGCGCCCCATCGCGCCTGGGAACCCGACGAGAAGCACAAGGGGATGTACACGGACCCGATCCGCGTTCCGGGTACCTTCGATGACGATCACGCAACCCGCTCACAGGCCGCGCGCCGCGCAACCATGCGGGTCGCAGAAGACCTGACGCCAGAAGATCTCAAACAGGACCCGCCGGAGGGCCTGGATGACGAGCAACTCGCACTCTGGAAATACCAGAGGTACATGGAGGACTACCTGGCCTGCGTCGCATCCGTCGACGACAATGTCGGGCGGGTGACCGACTGGCTGCGCGCACAGAGTCACTTCGACGACACCCTCCTGATGTACACCTCCGATCAGGGATTCTTTCTCGGCGACCACGGCTGGTTCGACAAGCGGTTCATGTACGAGGAGTCGATCCGGATGCCGCTGCTGGTCAGCTATCCGTCAAGAATCACCCCGGGCGAACCCGTCGAGCAACTCATCACCAACGTCGATTTTGCACGCACCATCCTCGAAGCGGCCGGAGTCGAACCACACGAACGGATGCAGGGAACCAGCTTCTTGCCGCAACTCACCGGCTCACCCGACAGCACGCAGGACGCCGTCTACTACCGGTACTACGAGAACGACGACCAGCACCACCATGCGCCTGCCCACTACGGGATTCGAACCGAACGCCACAAGCTCATCTACTTCTACAATGACGGCCTCGGTCTCCCCGGCACGTCGGGTATCAGCTACCCGCCGGAGTGGGAGCTGTACGACCTCGTGGCGGATCCCGAAGAGCTGACCAACGTCTGCGACGAACCGTCGTACACCGAGATACGGGAGGAACTCGAAGCGCAGCTCTGGAGACTGCAGGCGGACCTCGGCGACGTACCCCACCCGACACAGGAGGTACCGGCCCGACTGGCGGCCCACCCCACGGCCATATCGATGAACTAAATACGCTGGCGCGCACTTGGCTCGATCTCCTCGCCGCAAGAGCGACTCATCCGGCCGAAACGTAGTTCCCGTGATACTCGCAGGGGGTGTTCCGGCTGGCGTGTCCAAGAAGATATGAGGTGTTCAGCTCTTGAGATTGGGCCTCTGCTCAAGTAAACATGGCGCTGACAGCTGGGACGTGTTCTGGAACCAAGACTCTGTTACTCGGCGCACAGGGCACTGGTGCCATGTGCGCTCCTCGGATCTGCCTTGACCAGGAAGCGGCCTTCGCTGCTGTTCTGTAGCTGAGCCAGAGACCAACCAGGGGACGTGTTGCTTGTCGACGACGCCTCCATGACGAGGAAACGAAACAGGCCTATGAAACGAACACAGCTTTGATGGTCCAGAACAATGCTGAGCCACGGGCCTTGGGCATTACAGCACTGTCTTTCGTGCTGGTGGCGGCGGAAAGCGGTTGTGGGAGACGCCGCGTGCGCAGGAGGTCGCCCGCACTGAGGGAGAGGACGCTCGACTGATTTTGTACGCACGAACTTTCAGTACGCAACAATAAACACGGCAGCGAGGGTGCCCAGCGCCACCGTTGACGCTGCGACCGCTACCAGCGGCCACGCACTGACACCGCGGAGCGTTGCGTCGCTCCGGAGAGCGTTGTGGGTCGCCCGATACCGCCGGGCGATGCCCAAGTAAGCGGCAATCGCGAGGCCGAGTCCCGCCATTCCGGCCACGGCGCCACCCAGACCGATTGCGGGCACCGTCAGACGAATGGCGACGGCGCAACCGACGGCCAGGGAGAGCACGGTTCGTTGCCAGGCCAGGAGCGTTCGTTCCGCCTGCAGTCCGACATCGAACGGTCGATCATTGATGTGGCTGCCACTCACAACAGCAGCCCTGCAGCGATGAGCAAACCGGCAATGACAACTCCGGCGGCGAGAACGCCGGAGAGCGCCGGAGCCGGTAACGGCAGATTCCGACGCATCCTCCGCTCCGTGCGCATCCAGCCGATCCACGCGTGTGCTGGGGCAGCGATCCCCAACAGGATGAAGATCGCGGCCGCGAGCAGGCGGAGTTCCGGCTGAATCGGCAGTTCGAGCGCCTCAAGCGCGACGCCCGCAGCGACCAAGGCGAGAGAGGTTCGGATCCAGGCGAGGAAGGTGCGTTCATTGGCCAGCGTGAAGCGCGGGTCTGGCTCACTACCGTGTCGATAGACCACCTTCGGGAAGCGTCGGTCTGTCATGCGATCGCGATGTCGGTGGCGCAGCGGAACCCGATATGGCTGGTCGCGGAGTCCTCGGTTTGCGGCGACCGTGCGGCGGGTCGATACCGAAGGCAGTACTCGGGCGCACACAGGTGTGAACCAC
The DNA here is from genome assembly GCF_002929595.1 of Cryobacterium sp. N19. Taxonomy (NCBI): domain Bacteria; kingdom Bacillati; phylum Actinomycetota; class Actinomycetes; order Micrococcales; family Microbacteriaceae; genus Cryobacterium; species Cryobacterium sp. N19. The sequence goes on from NZ_PJJR01000043.1 coordinate 91,267, forward strand.
CCTTCGTCACGCGGCGCACGTCAGGATCCGGCAGCGGAAGCGACGACACCGACTGACGTGCCTCGTTTGTCGACGACGGACCACACAGGCATCCCTCGCCACAACTCCCCGGTGCCGGTCCACCGGTGAGCGATGATTCGGATGCCGGCGTAAGCAGAGCGCCGGCAGCGGCGCGAACAGCGCTGTGGTCGCTGAGGAACTCCGACGAGGTCCACTCCCAGACGTTTCCGATCATGTCAAACAGCCCGAACCCGTTTGCTGGGAACGTGTCGACCGGTGACGTGCCGGTCCAGCCTGCCGCCCCGGTGTTCCGATACGGGAAGGAGCCCTGCCAGGTGTTGGCCATCAGACGCCCATCCGGGCGCAGATCGTCACCCCACGCGAAGGTCTGCCCTTCGAGACCGCCCCTGGCCGCGTACTCCCATTCGGATTCCGTAGGAAGTCGTTTGCCGGCCCACGCGGCGTAGGCGGCAGCATCCGTGTAACACACCTGCACCACCGGATGGTCCTGCCTGTCGTCGATATGCGAGTCGGGTCCGAATGGATGCCGCCAGCTCGCGCCGGCCGCCCAACCCCACCAGGCCCGCCAGTTACCCAGATCGACCGGTCCGTGTGTGGGATGGAAGACCAGGCTTCCGGGGACGAGGTCATCCGAGTGCAACTGTGGAAAGGTCGCAGGATCAAGCGGCTGCTCCGCGACCGTGACGTAGCCGGTTGAATCGACGAAGTCGGCGAACTGCCGATTCGTCACCGGGCTCCGGTCGAGCACGAAGGTATCGACCGTCGCGCGGTGCACCGGGCCTTCCTCCGGGTAGAAGTCCTGCGATCCCATCGCGAACTCGCCGCCCGGCACGACGATCATCGCGTGGTACCGCGAAGGAACCGTCTGGACGGTCTCGGCATTCGTCATGACAACACGATACCTCGGGAGAACTGTAACCTTCCGCGGGCAATTCGCCCTGCCCGCTGCCGCTCAGCTTTGTCGCTATGCATCTGGGTGTCTCGTAACTTGCGCCGAGTGCCGTCACCTAAGCGTCGATCCACCCATCGGGATCGTAGTGATGGCGGCGCGTTAAACTGCAAATGCCGTCCGGATCGTTCACCTTTGGGCACGTCCGCCAACTCGACGCCGTCGCCTGGCGGTGGTTGGTCAACGTCCCGCAAGCGACCCCGATCGCTTCTGGGATCAACGACTACGTCCTGGTCGATGTCGACGACACGATCAAAGAAGTCCACGGCTACCAGAAGCAGGGCAAAGCCAGCCGGTGAGTCGCGGTTAAGCCGAACCTTCTGTGGAACGGGGTGGGTGGGCGTTCTGTCGGCGAATCGTTGGGTTGGGACCCAGGCCAGATTCTTTGGCTAACCGGAGTTACGCACGAGGAATCGATCCATCACGAGTGGCGCTACGACCAAGCCGAAGACTGGACGCTTTTCCGCCGCCCCGTAGAGAAGTTCCCCTTGCGGGAAATGAGGTGTGGAGTTGATCGCTGAGTGGCGGCGTTCTGTGATCGCTACCAGGCGTTAAGGACGCTCGCCGAATCTTCGGTCGCGTCGTCAGTTCTCGGTCTCCTTGAGACTCGGATTTGTTGAGCCGGGATCAGGTGACCGCGCCCAAGGCGAACCTGGCCGGGCAGATCTCCCTGGATGACGCGATTACAACGATGCAGTCCGGCGTCACGGACGTCGTCACCAAGGCGGGATTCCTGAAATGACCGCCGCTCTGCTAATCCGCCCAAACCAGATCGAGCACCGCGAAGGCGGCGACGAGCTCTGGAGTTTCTGGGGCTAGGTCGACCGGTCCGACGTCGGTGAGTCGAGGCGAGAAATCCGAGTCTGCCGATGAGCGCTCGAAGATCGCCCAGAGACGAAGGTCATCGCCATGTCTTGATGTGAATTCGACGCCGTCAATCACCGGGTCGGTCTGCTGATAGAGCCAGCTCGCAATCGAGCGCGTCAAATCCCGCGGCCCTGAGTCTTTCAGTGCCGCTGCGTCGAAGTCGCTTGCACCCAGACGGCGTGCGGCGTCAACGAAACGCGGCCAGAGCGCGGCGATAGTCCCAGCAGCGAGCACGCGACAATAGGTGCCCTCTAGCGTGGCGGTCGATGCTCGCCGATCCTCAAGCCAGCGGTAACTCACGGCAGCCGGCACTCGAGCAGGGAATTCTGCCGTGTCTGCAGCGTCCTCCACAATCTCGTCCAGAGCGCCTGACAGGTGGGGGTCGGCTCGATACATCGCGAGTACTTCGATCAAGCATGCGAAGAGGGAATCCCCGGCGTAGACCGTCCTGAACTGACCATTGATGTCGTCCCACCGCCCGTTGAAGCGCCCCTCATTGCTGGCGTACTTCCAGTCGCTCCAAGCCCACGGTTCGGGGCGAAATCCAACCCGCCAAACCGTACCTAGGCCAGCATTCAGGATGAGATTTGCATCAGACATTCCTGCTTAGCCGAACGCCACGAACGAACGTGCGGCGGCCAGCACAGCTGGCCCCGCTGTTGCGAGATCCTGTTCACGCAGCGCGCGGGCCGGAGCCACATCGCCAAGCTCAGGATTCATCCCCTGGAACCAGCTCGCCACGGTCGATGCCGCCTCGCGGTCACGAAGCAACGCCATCACGTAGAACGCTGTACGTAAGCGCTGGACAACTTCTGCAGAAGGAGCTCGCTTACCTTCGGACCACTCGCGCACCGCTCGAGTTTCGCGAACGCCTCCTAGATAGGCGACAAGCTTCGCGCCGAGCGTCTCACGCAGCCCCGCAACGATCTCGGCCGGCGACAGCCGAAGTGATTCCTCATACCCCCGCAGCCCGGGCCGTGCAGTTGTAGTACCCATGAATCAAGTACACAACATCCCACAGCAAATAGCAAACAAAAGACTAAGACTTCACTATGCGATCCCTGGTAAATCACAGCCTATACCGGTAACGATGCGTGTCCAACGGCGTCGAATTGCACTCGATCCCGTATGTCGAGAGGCGATGAGTCAGTGGCGGAGCGCGGCGTAGCGGGCGAAGTTAGCGCCGGCGAGTTCTGCGTGTCGCATGGCCGTTTCAGGGGTCATTCCGAGGAGGCCGGCAAGGATGCTCGGTGGGGCGTCTTTGACCATGTCGCGCCATGCGACCGTGCGTCCGAGTTGTTCGGGAATGCCTTCCCTGGCTAGCGCTGTGGAGATGTAGGCCGGGAGTAGGTGCTGGCCTGGCATCAGGCCCGGGAACAGCCAGGGTGACTGTGTGTGCGCGGCGGTCTGCAGATTGAATCGCGTACTAAGCCATGACCGCATCAACGCGTCGAACGGAGCGGGGAGGTCCAGCCACTCGTCGACGACCTGGAGCGTTGTCGCGTCGCCGTCGAGCTTGACGTGGTCTAACTTCATGGATGCGATGCGGTTCAGTGGCTGGCCGAAGAGGAGCACAAGGCCGCCTGCGATCCGTAGGTTCAGGAGCATCTCGTCGGACAGGAGAACCCGTCGGATCGCGTCAATTCGTTGGTCGTGCCCGAATGACGTGCGGTTGGCCAGCGATCGCTTCGGCAGTTCAAGCGGTGGGACGAGGCGGCGGCCGATTGCCCAGTAGAGGAACGGCGGACTCAACCGGTCGTTGCAACACTCGATTTTTTTGAGGTGTTGTACGTGTGGTCGAAGTATGAGCTGGTTGAGAAACAGGCGCGGTTTTGGGTGTTGATGACTCAAGGCTCGACGCTGACTGCAGCGTGCGATGCTGTCGGGGTGAATCGACGAACTGGACGGCGTTGGCGTCAAGCAACGGGTGGGCGGATCCCTCTTCCTGTGGCAGAGGTATCCGGGCGGTACTTGTCCCTGGAGGAGCGACTGCGGATCGCGGACTTGCATCTGGGTGGCACCGGCGTGCGGGCGATCGCTGCTCTGGTGGGCCGCTCTGCTGCCACGATCAGTCGAGAGCTGGCTCGAGGCGGGGCCAAGACTGGCCCGCAGGCACGGACGAAGTATGCCCCTTATGCGGCGCAGAAGCAGGCCGAGCTTCGTGGACGTCGCCCGAAGGGCAGCAAATTCGACCGTCCGGAACTGGCCCTTGTGGTGCAGAAAAAGTTGTGCCTGAAATGGAGTCCGGAACAGATCAGTGATCATCTGGCTGCGGTGTTTCCCGATCGGCAGGAAATGCGAGTCAGCCCGGAAGCGATCTACCAGGCGCTTTACGAGGGCGGCCGGGGTGGCCTGCGCGGTGATCTGCATCAGCACTTGCGCACCGGCCGCGCATCAGGCGTCCGAGACGGCCCGCTGCGAAGAACTCGGGCAAGATCCCGGACATGACCATGATCAGCGAGCGACCGCCGGAGGTTGAGGATCGCGCCGTGCCTGGGCCGTGGGAATCTCAATGTCTTTGTCAAGCGGTTTTGAGCATCGGGATCTCGGCTGGTTCCTGGTAGAGGGTGTGGTCGCGGAGCATTGCCCAGAGGACGTTGATGCGTCGCCGGGCGAGAGCGAGCAGCGCCTGTTTGTGGTTTTTCCCTTCGCGGCGCTTTCGGTGGTAGTAAGCCCTGGAGGCGGGGCTGTTCTTCAAGCTTGATAGTGCTGCGAGATAGCAAGTTCGTAACAGCCGTCGGTTGAATCGGCGGGGTCGGTGGTGGTTGCCGCTGATGCGGCCGGAGTCTCTGGGAGCTGGTGCGACGCCGGCAACGCTTGCAAGCCGGTCCGGGCTTTCGAAGCTGCGCAGGTCGCCTCCAGTGTTGGCAAGGAACGTGGCGGCGAGGATGGGCCCGAATCCTGGCATGCTTTCCAAGATCTCAGCGTTCTCGTGCTCGTTGAATCGGGCGGTGATGGTTTTGTCGAGGTCGACGAGGTCTGCGTCGATTGCGGTGATTACGGCGGCCAGGCGCGACACGAGGGTGGCGGCGATAATCTCGGTGCGCAACGTCGTTTCTTGCTCACGCGCGGCGTCGATTGCTTTCTGGGCGACGGTGGCGCTGTTGCGGCAGCCGCGGGCTTTCAACCATGCCGCCAGACGCGTTACTCCCATCCGGCGAAGCGCTCCGGGCGTCTGGTAGGTCGATAAGAGGGTGAGAGCGGCTTTGCTTGTGGAGTAGTCGAACGCGCGCTCCAGCGCGGGGAAGTATTCCAGCATGGTCGCGCGGAGCCGATTGATTGCGCGCACTCTATCGTGGATGATGTCCAGGCGTCGAGCGGTCAGGAGTTTCAGGTCGACGCTGATCTGATCACTATCGCGAACGGGTTGGAGGTCGGTGCGCATCCGTGCCTGATCGGCGATGATTCGGGCATCTTTCGCGTCTGTCTTGCCGTCACCGCGGTAGGTCGCAGCCGCGTGGTGAATGATTCTGCCCGGGATGTAGAGCAGCTGCTGGCCGTGATCGACCAGCAGGGAAATCAGGAGCGCTGCGCCGCCTGAGTTCAGATCCGTCGCCCATACGACCTCGTGTCCATCGGCGATCTCGGTGACCGTGGCGATGATTTCGAGCAGCACGGTCTCGTCGTTATCTATCCGTTGGGAGAGAAGCATCTCCCCGGTCTGGTCGATCACGACGCAGTGATGCGCCCGCTTTCCTGAATCGATTCCCGCCCATACTGCTGGCATCTGAATGTTCCTTCCGTCTCGTTGATAGCAGTTTCCCTGTCGATAACCACGCCGGCACGTCCTTACCCAGCGATCAATGTCGCAATTCTCAATCAGCGGTCGAGTCATCTGCGGGCAGCGGGCGGCCATTCCCAGTGAGCCGTTTATGCGGCAAGGCGATCTCAGCCATACCCGCCACCCGAGGGTGATCGACACACTACGACAGTCCCGAAATCACCCACCACAACAACGTAAGGAAGGCGATCTGATCTTGGGGTCACACTGCCGGTCGGCGATCGCCACTTTGGTGGAGCGTCAGACCCGCTTCACGATGCTGGTCCACCTCCCCGGTGACCACGGCGCGATCACGGTTCGCGAGGGGCTGTTGGCCGCCATTAGAAGTCTCCCCGACCACTTGGCGAAGACTCTGACGTGGGACCAAGGAACCGAGCTGGCCCAGCACCGGCAGATCACGCTGGCCACCAGGATCGCGATCTACTTCTGTGATCCACATTCGCCGTGGCAGCGGGGCACGAACGAGAACACCAACGGCCTACTGCGCCAATATTTCCCCAAAGGCACCGACTTATCCGTCCATTCGCCCGAGCGACTGCTCGAAGTCGCTACCGAACTCAACAATCGACCCCGCAAAACACTCGGCGGCATCACACCCGCTCAAGCCATGGAACGACTATTGTCAGAGCCAGAAAATCCCATCGTTGCGACGACCGGTTGAATCCGCCGAACCCTCTGCGGGACAGCTGAAATAGCTATCCCGCAGCCCACTAGCTGGGTGTGTCTCGTTAACGGTGTTTCCGGCGTTTTTCATTAGTAGGATTCTGCGTTCGGCCAGCGGTCGTGGAAGGTGATGGCGAAGGCGTTGAGAGCTGGCTTCCAACGCATCGTCCAACGAGCTCGGCCCTCACCGGTGGGATCGAGACTTCGCGTGACCAGATACAAGCATTTTAGAGCGGCCTGCTCGGTGGGGAAATACCCTCGAGCACGCACCGCCCGCCGGTACCGGGCATTGAGTGACTCGATCGCATTCGTGGAGCAGATCACTTGGCGGATCTCGGGGTCGTAGGACAAGAACGGGGTGAACTCTTCCCATGCCGACTCCCATAACCGGATGATGGCACCGTATTTCTTTCCCCAGATCTCGGTCAGATCGTCCAATGCTGCCCGTGCGGCGTCGACGGTCGGAGCGGTGTAGATCGGTTTCACCGCTCGTTTCATCGCATCCCAATCCTTCTTCGAGGACAGCTTGAACGTGTTCCGAATGAGGTGAATGATGCACGTCTGCACCGTGTCAACGGCCACACGTTCCCGACAACGTCCGGGAGCCCTTTCAACCCGTCACAGACCAGGAAGAACGTGTCGGTGACACCACGGTTTTTTGATGTCGGTCAGGACAGACATCCAGAATTTGGCGCCCTCACCGCCGGTGCCGGCCCACAACCCAAGAATATCTTTATCGCCGTCCAAGGTCACGCCGATGGCCGTGTAGATGGGCCGGTTGGCGACCTGCCCATCCCGAATCTTCACGACGATCGCGTCGATGAAGATCGCCGCGTAGACGCCGTTCAAGGGGCGAGACTGCCACGTTTGCATCTCCTCGATCACCTTGTCCGTGATGCGAGAGATCGTCTCTTTGGAGACCTGCGCACCGTAGATCTGGTTGAAGTGCGCGCTGATCTCCCCGGTCGTGAGGCCGCAGGCATACAACGACAGCACAATCTCATCGACCCCGGTCAAACGGCGTTGTCGTTTCGGCACGATCACCGGAGTGAACGTGGCGTCCCGGTCACGAGGCACCTGGATGGTCACCGGCCCCGTCGAGGGCTGATCACCGTTTTGGGCCGGGTCCCGTTGCGCACGTTGGATTCGTCACGCTCGTCCGGGGCACGGTTCTTCTCATGACCGAGATGCTCAGTCATTTCCTCGTTCAGAGCCGTCTCCAGGAACGTTTTCGTGAACTGGCCCAGCAGCCCTTCAGGACCGTCCAGAGCCAGGCCCTGCTCCTTGGCCAGGCGCACCCATTCCTTCGCCGCCAACGCCTCACGGGTGGGCTCATTTTTCGTCTTCTTCGTCACAGCATCAAGTGTCGTCATCACGGCACCTTTCCCGCCAGACCCACGTCCAGCGCGTCAGGCCGGAAACACCGTTTAAGAGACAGTCCCCACTAGCTCCACGCGGGAGGCCGGAGTACTAAACCAAGGGGCCGTTGGGCAGAACAGACACAGTGATGTTTCCGCCGGGACGATCGCCGACGTAGGCGAGTGCGTCGTTGACGTTGTCGAGGGTGAAGGTTTTGTGAGTGAGGAAGGAGAAATCAACCACGCCACTTTCAATGAGCTTGAGCAGGTTGTACATCTGCGGTCGGGTGGGAAATCCGGTTCCGAGGATGGGGGCGCTTTGAGCCATCGCTTCCGAGTAAGTCTGGGTGATGTCACCGACGGCGCCGCCTGCGGCCAGGGCGGTCCGTCCGGACGGTTTGACGGTCTTGATGAGGTCGTTGGTGCTGTTGGCGTCGCCACCAACGCCCAGGCAGTCGTAGAACACATCGACGCCGGCGCCGTTGGTGTGAGCGTTTACCCAGCCGGTGGGGTCGACGTCGTCTTCGGTGGAGAGGATCTCGATGCGGTGTGGGGCGAGCTGCTTGACGATTTCGAGACGGTCTTTGTTTCGTCCGATGCCGAGGATTTTCGTGGCGCCGAGGCCAAGGGCGATGGCGACAGCAGCCATACCGAGGGTTCCGGTGACACCGTTGATGAGCAGAGTCTGCCCCGGGGTGAACTCTGCGGTCATGAGGCCGTTGTAGGAGGTACCGATGTAGCCGAGCCGGGAAGCGGTGAGGTAGTCCAGGGTGTCGGGGATGAGGGCGATCTTGTCAGCGGGAGCAAGGGTGAATTCAGCAAAGCCGCCGTCTCGCCACTGGTTGATGATCTCCTTCGACTGCGGGCTGGTACCCATGTAGCCGCGCATCGTGGCGAAGGGACAGACACCGCGGCCGCTGCGGCAGGTCTCGCATGTCCCGCAGACGAAGACAGGATCGATCCAGACGCGGTCGCCGACTTTGAGGTTGAGGACGTCGTCACCCACGGCATCGATGGTGCCCGCGGTGTCGAGGCCGAAGATGTAGGGCATGTCGGGGAGCGCGAACGGTGTGTAGCCGTTGACGACGTTGAATGAGTTCGGGACGAGGCCACAGGCCGCGACCTTCACCCGCACCTCGTTCTTACCCGGGGTCGGGATTTTAGCGGTCCCCACCTCCAGCGGCTTGCCGATGGCGACCATGCGCGCGACGTTCATTTCAGTCATGTTTCTGTCCTAGGGTTCGTGGGAAGTTGGGGATTCTTTGCTGTGTCACCGTGGACCTACTGGGCTGTTTTCTGGAAGTAGTCGCAGTAGGCGGTCAGTGGACAGTCGCCGCACTTAGGTGTCCCCGCGACACAGACTTTGTCTCCGTGCTGGATGAGCCATTCATGGGCATGACGTTTGTACTCAAACGGCGTGATGCGGTTCAGGGCGTCGGCGGTAGCGACGTGGGTTGTGGTGTGAACGAGGCCGAGGCGGTTGACTGCGCGGTGAACGTGGGTATCGACGGCGACGCTGGATTCGTCGAAGAGCGTGGTCATGACGATATCGGTGCACTTGCGACCGATGCCCGCCAAAGCCATCAACTCATCGTGCGTGTGCGGAATCTGACCATCGTGGCAGTCCATGATCTGCTGGCTCATCTTCTTCAACGACAGGGTCTTCATGTTGTAGTGGGCAACAGGGCGAATGAGTTCACGCAGCTCATCGTCAGTGAGCGCGAGAATGCCTTCGAACGTGGACACTTCAGCGAACAGGGCGGTGCAGGCGCGGATCACCCGTTTGGAGTGGGTGATGGTGGACAAGGCGGTGGCGACGATGACCCGGAAAGGGGTGTCGGACATTCCACTGGTCATCCATTCGTCATCGCTGTTGTCGAACGTCGGGTAGGTGTCCTTCAAGACCTCGTACACGCGGGTGATGGTTGTCTGGTCGAGCATGGGTATCGCCGCCTGTCCGGTTAGATGGCGGTGGCGGTGTCGCCGGGATGAACGACGACGTTGATGAAGCCGCCGGGTCGGTCGTCAACGAACGTGAAAGCGTCGTTGACCTCGTCCAAGGGGTAGCTGCGGTGTTCGAGGAAGGACAGGTCGATGACGCCGGCTCCGATCAGAGTGATCAGTTCGTCGATCTCGGTGGAGGTGAACCACTGTGAGCCGACGACGGCGACGTCGCGGGTGAGGATGTCCCAGTAGGACTGGGAGATCTGGCCGTCGACGCCACCGGCGGCCAAGACGGCGCGGCCACCCTTGGTGATGGCGGCCAGCAGCGTGTTGGTGCTGTTGCTGTCGCCGCCGTTGCCGAGCAGTCGAAGAGGGCGTCGACACCGTCGCCGCCAGTGGCATCTTGGGCCCAGGCGACGAGGTCGATGTTGTCTTCGGAACTGTGGGTGCTGATCCGTCCGGGGGCGAGCTGCTCGATTCGGTGCATCACGTCGCGGTTGCGACCGATGCCGAGGATTGTTGTGGCGCCCATGCCGAGAGCGATCGCGACGGCTGCGAGGCCGAGGGTGCCGGTGACTCCGTTGATCAGCACCGTCTTGCCGGGTCCAACGCCCACTTTTTTGAGTCCTGCGTAGGAGGTGCCGATGTATCCCAAGCGGGCGGCGGTGCGCAGGTCAACGGTGTCGGGCAGCTTGGCGATGCGGGCGTCGGGGGCGATCACATATTCGGACAGGCCGCCGAGGGGGTTCTGGTTGAGCAGTTCGCCACCTTCGGGGGTGAGGGCGACGTAGCCGCGGAGGCTGTTGTAGCGGCAGATGTCCTCGCGTCCCCGGCGGCAGCTGGTGCAGGTACCGCAGGTCATGTGCGGGTCGACGTAGACCCGGTCACCGGGCTTGAGTATGAGCACATTGTCCCCGACGGCTTCGATGACGCCGGAGACGTCGAGGCCGAACACCGCAGGCAGGGTCGGGACGGGGGCGCCCACTACGGTGATGATGTTGTAGGCGTTGGGGACAAGGCCGGCGGCGACGACCTTGACCAGGACGTCGTTCGGGCCCGGAGTTGGCTTGTCGGCGACGCCGAGGACGAGCGGTTCCCCAGCAGTGACGAGGCGTGCAACACGAATTTGGGATATGGAGTTCCTGACGGGGACGTTGAAGAGACTGCGGGCGCAAAGATGGCCTCAGCTCGATGAGTGAGGTGGAGGGTCGCAACAAAGCGACAAGAACCGTCCGTGAACAGCGCGACGAACCGGGTGGTATCACTGATACTAACAGTAATCGTACGAAGTAGTCCTGTTTAGTGGCTGGGAGAGTGCTGACAGATTGAGACCGCTCTAGTTGGCCTTAACGATGGCCAATTCGTCCCAGTGGGTGGTCGCCCGCGGTGACACCATCTCGCGGCGCATCGTCCACGCCCGGTTCGTCTTCAGACCCGCGAGGCCGAGCGCGAGGCTCTCCTGCCCGTAGCGGGCGGTGATGGAATCCAGGACCGCACCGGCGGCGAAGGGTGTCGGGTCGGTTCCAAAAATATCGAGGATGGCATGGGAGTCGGTAGGAGAGAATTCGTGCAGACTGACACCGACCCTGACGTAGCGCTGGCTGCTGTCGAGCTGCGGGCCGAGGGCGGCGATCGCCGCCCGGTACATCTCCACCGGATCATCGGTCGCATTGGGGAAGGCCAGGGAGACGGCGTGGGTCGTGTGGTTGTCTTTGAACGGTGACGTCGAGGCGTAGCAGCGCATAAGGCGGGCGAGGGAGCCCTGCTGCCGAAGCCTGGCCGAGGCCCGCTGTGTGTACACGGAGAGGACTTCCTCGAGCTCGGCGACAGTGCTGATCGGAATGGAAAAAGAGCGGGAGAACTGGATCTGCTCCTTGTCCGCCCGTTCCTCCTCGAGCGGGAGACAGTCAATGCCGCGCAGCTCCTGCACCGTTCGCTCCATGACGACGCTGAAGCTCTTGCGAATGCGGACCGCATCGGTGTCGCGGAGGCCGGCGGCGGTATGGATGCCCATCCCGGTAAGCTTTCGGGCTGTCCGGGAGCCGACTCCCCAGACCTGGCCGGCCGCGACCGATTCGAGGATCAAGGTGAGCTGGGCGGGGGTGTACGCGGCGAGGTTGCAGACACCCTCGAGCGCCGGGGAAGACTTGGAACCGCGGTTCGCGAGTTTGGCTAAGGTCTTGCTCGGAGCGATACCGATGCTCACCGGCAGCCCGATCAACTTCTTGATCGCGGCGCGGATTTCGCGGGAGGTGGCAGTGACCTGAGCGGGGGTGCCGGTGAGGCGGATGAAGCTCTCGTCGATCGAGTACACCTCTTGGGAAGAGGTATATCGGCCGAGGATTTCGACGGTGCGGGCCGAGATGTCGCCGTAGAGCTCGTAGTTGCTGGAGCGGGCGATGACTCCCTTCAGCCTGGCCTCGGGGGCTATGGCCTGCCACGGGGCAGCCATGTCGATATCGAGCATCTTGGCCTCGGCAGAACGGGCGATGACACACCCGTCGTTGTTCGAGAGCACCACCACCGGTTTCCCCTCGAGGGCGGGGTTGAAGATCCGCTCACACGAGACGTAGAAGTTGTTCGCGTCGACCAGAGCCAGAGACGAGGCGTTAGACACGGTGCAGGCACCTCGTGACAACTCCCCAGATGACCAGCTCGCTCATCTCCTCCAGCACGATCTCCGGGTACGCCGGATTCTCCGGGATCAGGCGCACACCCCCGTCGGGATCGAGGCGGAGACGCTTGATAGTGAGCTCGGTGTCAACCACGGCGACGACGACACTCCCGTCCCGAGCGTTCAGCGACCGGTCGACGATGACCTCATCCCCGTCCCAGATACCGGCGCCGATCATGCTGTCGCCACTGACCCGGACGATGAACGTCGCCGTCGGATCCGTCATCAAGTGCCGGTTCAAATCAACTGGACCGTTGTAGTAGCCCGTGGCGGGCGAGGGAAAGCCGGCGTGGACGGACTCGGGAGCGAACTGGGCGAACACCTGGGGCGCGTCCGGGTCTGCGGCAGCGGACCGGATCGAAACAACAACGGTATGCACAAGTGATCCTCTCGCAGGTGAAGGCGGTGGTCGGACGGCGGATTCGTGGTGACAAGACGGCGGGTCAGCGGGCGGTGACGAGAGAGGCGAAGAACATCCGGGCGACCAGGGCGACGTCGATGCGAGCCTGCTCGCGGAGACCGGCGAGGTCCTCGCCGTAGAATGCCCGCATATATAACGGGTGCAGGGCCATCTGAACGAACCGCTCACCCAAAGGGGTTGCCGCCTCGACCGTGCCCAACGTCGTGATCTCGGCCAGACACACGGCGATCGCAGCGGCGCACTGGCTGAACCCGACGCGGCCGACCTCGACCGCAAGCTCCGGGAACGCGTCAGACTCAGCCGCCGTGACGAGCATCAGGTCAATACAGAACCGGGTCAGAGTCACATCAGCCAGTTCGAGACCGGCCTTCACCAGGCGCTCCTCAGCAGACCCCTCAGATTCCCCGACCGTGACCGCGCGGGCAAACTCCGCAGTGGAACGGCGAATGACAGCAGCGAACAGATCCGGCTTGGTCGAGAACCGCCCGTACAGGGTTGTCTTACCGGTCCGAGCAGCAGCGGCGACCTGATCGACGGTGGTCTTCGCATATCCCTGGGTGAGGATGAGGGTGGTCGCGGCGTCGAGGATCCGCTGTTCGACTTCGCCGGCCTGATCGGCGCGAGGTCGACCACGCCGCGGCGGGTCAGGCTGGAGAGGGAATGTCATCGTCGGCCACGGCATCCGATCGACCATACGGTCACCGGGCGGCCTCGTTCAGGTAGTCCACCAGCGGACGGACCGTGCTGAATGTCTCGACGACGTCGGTCGTCGACTCGGATTCCTTCACGCGTGCCATCGTCATTGGCCGGTTCGCGCAGTACCCCTTCATCCGTAGGTACTCGATGGCCGGGTCGTCCGGATCGTAGCCCTGGGGCGCGATCTTCAAGTTTCCGGGGCTGGTGAGCCCATGCGGGAACATGCTCGTCATCGGTTCAGACTCCACGACACCAAGCCACTTCCCGTAGGAACCGGACAACCGCTTACGGATACGAGTCAGCTCCCGGCGCTGCGGAGTGAACGCGCCACCACCGCAATACACGTTCCCCGGCTCGACATGCAGGTAGAACCCAGCGATGGCCGGCGCGGCCGCCGGGGCTTTGAACATCAGAAAAAACTCAGACTTAAAGCGCGGCTTGCCCGGTTTCGCGAAGCGCATGTCCCGGTGGATGCGAGAGATCGTGCGTCGTGGATCGGGGTTCGCAGCAGCAAAACCAGCGCTCTCCTTGTCGAAACCGGTAATGAGAGCGCTGGAAACGTCGGTGAGGTTGGCGAGGACGTCGTTGTAGGCATCCCGGTGTCCCTCAAACCACTCCTTGGTGTTGTTCTCGGTGATGTCATGGAGAAAGTCGAAAGTCTTCGAGTCAATCACAGTGTTTGTCCTGTCATATGCTGCACAGCCCTGAGGAGGTTCTGAGGGAGTGGGGCGCGGAGAAAACCGCGAACCTAATAATAGGACGATACCGTCTTTATCTGTGTGGTTGTCGATAGATTCAGTAGACGATTCACCGTGCTCGTCCACCGGGGAAGTCCTCCGGGTCCTGGACCAATCGCAAAGGCCACGACCATGGTCGTCATCATCCTGGGCGGCATCGCCCTGCGAGCACGTATGAGCGGATCTCCACTGACGCACGCCTCGGCGAACCATGGAATTCGCCACCACCCGGCCAACAGGACACGCACCACCGCGTGACCGTAAGGCGGACCCTCAACGGGCTCCCCGTAGCACTGCACTCGCCGACGGTGGACGCGTGGCCAGAAAAGCCCGAATGGAAACGGAGGAGGGAACGGAACGCGCGCAGATACTCTGGGTCGATGATCACAAACGATTCGGTTTCTATCCGCGCGGTCCAAACCTCAGACTCGTCCCAGTGGGCTGAGCTCTATCGGGGCTATCGAGACTTCTACGAGCTGTCTCCCGATGACAGCATCGTAGAGCGTGTCTGGACCTGGATCAATGACGACTCGAATGAAGTCCATGCTTTCGTCGCCACGTCCGGGGATCGACTCGTGGGGCTCGCGCACTACCGTCGATTTTCTCGTCCTTCAACGGGCAGCGTGGGCATCTACCTCGACGATCTGTTCACGGATTCGACAGCTCGGGGAGCCGTCGTCGGGCGCGCGCTACTGAGCGAACTCTCCGCGCTGGCCGAACGCGAAGGACGCTCAGTCGTTCGCTGGATCACGGCAGAAGACAATACTCGGGCCCGCCGCCTCTATGATTTGACCGCTATGTCTACTCAGTGGGTTACGTATGATCTGACGCCAGGGGCACTATGACCGCGCGATAGTGCCATCGCTGTCCACTGGCTTCCGTACTCCTCTGCACGACGCACGTTCAGACGGCGGTGTCCCCAGCTCGTTGGATTGCCCGGTAGACCGTGGATCTGGCGATGCTGAAAAGTTCTGCGATCTGCGCGGTGGTGTGTTCGCCCCGTTGGTGGACCTCGACTAGGTGCTTCTCCTGCGCCGGAGACAGTTTGGGCTGCTTGCCGCGGAGCTGGCCAGCCGCTTTGGCGACTTGCATCCCTTCGCGGGTGCGTGCTCGGATCAGGTCGGCCTCGAATTC
>NZ_PJJR01000035.1:0-18722 GCF_002929595.1 Cryobacterium sp. N19
TCCCGCACCGACGGTGCCATTTAGCACTGCACAAACACCGTCACCCATTGGCTCTTCGCCAACCAAGCCAGCAACTGCCTGCCGGTGAGGGTGCCCTATCGGTCACGGTTCGTGTCTCAATCCCCTAAGCTAGCCGACTCTCCCGAGCTCCTGGTGCGAAGAGAGCCAGCTGCTGCGCGACGGCGACCGTCTCGCGGTCGTCGCCGGACTTCCGCGGCGCGGGCAGCATGACCTTGGCGGACCCGGTTGACGTGCCCTGACGTGGTCGCCCGTGCCTCAAACATCTCCTGACGCCCGCGCGGCACAGATCCCGTGCGCAACTGCGGAAATTCTGCTAGCGGGAGAGCCTCCTTCGGACGCTGCCATGGACCGAAAGTCTTCGAAGTCGTGCACGCGGCCACAGGAGGCGACGTCCGACAAGGCCAATGCGGCCGCACGATAGGGTGAGGGCGACGAGCAGGGTCAAATGCACGATCCGGCACAATTGCGGACAACAGCCGAGCAAGACACAGCCCTCCATGCCGCCCTCCAGCAGGACTTTGCGGCGCAGACCGGCACGGACGGCGATGTCCTGGACGCTCTCTGGTGGGCTGCGCACCCGCTGCAGCTCACACCCACCGGCGTTCCCGACCCGGCTGGGCAGCTCGCACCGCTGCAGGCCGCCGTCTTCTCGCGCTCAGCCGCGGCCGAGCCGCAGGTCGAGCGCACCGAGGACAGATCGACCCTGCGCGCCACCGCGAGTGAGCACCGGCTGCGCCAGCTCGAACACGATCTTCGCCTGCGCGCGCAGGCGGTCCACACGCTGCTGGCACGGACCACACCAACGGAGATGACAGACGCCTCGGTTCTTCCGGTCGCCCCGCAGCCAAGCGACACCCCTCTGGGCACGCACCACCGGCTCCGCGTGCCATGGCGGGCGCTGCTCATCTCTGTCGGCGTCGTCGCCGGGGTGCTGGGAACCCTCAGCATCCACGCGCTGCAGCAGGCCGTCGCACCGACCACCGCCAACGACGCGTCGATGTCCCGCCAGACACCCGCGCCGACGACGACCTCGCCCGACCCCACCGACGCCGAGATCCGAGCCATCACCGACATCTTCGACGATCCGGCGGACCCGGGCGACGCCGACTTGGCCGACCTCGGGCCGGCCTATGAGGTAGTGCGCACGCTGGGCATCCCGCCACGCGAGACCTATGGCGTCTTCCTGGCCAAGCGCGGCACCGACCAATACTGCCTCGTCCTGCAGGAGGTCGACCTCACCGCGAGCAGCACCTGTGCCAAGGCGAACGACATCGTTCAGGACGGCCTGCAACTGCAGGCAGTTGTCCTCGACACCTTCAGGTTCGAGGAAAACAGTCCGTTGGAACTTCTCGACCTCACAGTGAACTGGCACGCAGATGGCTCAGTAGCGACCAGTAGTTCCCGGCATATGAAGGACGTCAGCTCTTTCGCTCGCTAGTCACGGACCTGAAGCCTGCCTCGCCACCTGAGGAGGCACGCAACAAGCATTCGTCCCGCAAGGCGTTCCCCTTGCGGGACGATGCATAGGTCGGATCCTGCGTGGACCGGTTGTGAAGGTAGCTGCGGAGAATCACAGCTCCTCGCACTGGCGATGTCTGCTATGCACGATCCGAGCGCGGCGGTGGCCGGAGGTAGTCGATCAGGAATCCAAGGAGAGTACCGAGCACGACAATGAGCAATGCGGGCCAGAGCGTCACCGGGCCAATGATTGCTCTGATGTCGACGTGGAAAACCACTGCGAGCACCAGAATGGCGACGCCGTAAGCGATCGCGACAATGACCGCCGTAGCGATCACGCGAGCCCCACGTGTGCGCCGTTTCCTTTAGGAAAACTCGAAGTGTACTCTTCGGGTGATCCGAACTCAGATTCAGCAGACACGCCGTTCGCCGCGTGCGCGCGAACTCCGCTGATCACCTCGACGATCTGAAATTCCGACATCCCGCGGATGCGCAGGTTGAAGGCCAAGTCCTTTTCATACGTCATCGTGTGTCCCATCGTTTCGTCGCAAAGTGGCAAGGGTGTCGTTCATGCTGTTCCATGTCGCGATCGAGCGATCGATTTCTTCAACACCCCGTGCCGTCAGCGCAAAGACCTTCCGACCAGGTCCCGCCGACTCGTGCTCCCACACGTGATTCACGAGACCTTGCTCCTCGAATCGCCGCAGGAGCAGATAGAGCGTGCTGCCCTTGATTCGATCGAAACCGTGGTTTCGGAGGATTTCGATCATCAGGCGAGCACTGAAATTGATCAGCGGCGCGCCGACCTGTCGGCCCTCGTTCAACGAACAGCGTTGCAAGTCGGCCGTGGCCTTCCGACGTGAGCGGCGCGTTCGGGTGAGTCATTGCAGCCTCCTCACGGTGGACGCTACTGCGATGAGTGACACGCCTCCCATGAGCATCAGCCATGCGATGCCGTGAAGAAATATAGGGATCGCGATTCCAGTTGAGACCGCCGTGATGAGGCTGTCGCGGAGCGCAAGCCAAGCGTAGAACACCACGACCAGACCGATTCCACCGATGAGGCTTGCGAACCTCGTCGTTTTGCTCATCGGGAGACCGTTACCGACACCTCGACGGCGTAGTCGTCCTCGCTCTGCCCCAGGACTGTTTGCCTTACCTCTACATCCGCATCGCCAAGACTTAGATCGCGATCAGCAATCGAATCGAAGAGCCCGACGATTGCGGGGTGGAGCGAGCCTTCCGGCAACTCCTCGCCCTCGACCGGTCGCCATGTCACCACCAACTCGGTGCGGGACGGCAGCACTCCGGAGAAACTCTCGGGACCGCACGCGCTCTCGGGTGCAGCGGAGAACGTCGGCCAGCAGCACACGACCTCGACGGTTCCCCGCTCGCCAGCACGCAACGCCGTCCAAAACTGGCCCGATGGCCCAAGACCTGATGCTTGAAGCTGCGCAAACAATGCGCTGAACACCTGGTTAGCGTCTTCGTTTGACAGCGCCTCGGCGTCATCGGCAGGGACCGTGATGGCTTGTCCGACAAATGGTTGGGCCGGCATTACCCGCTCACTGACGTTTACGGGCACCGCGAGAGCATGTAGTACACCCTCCGCCGCGGAATAGGCCTGGTCCTCACGCTCGCGCTGCTCAAGGATGCGACGACGATGGTCTACAAGAGCACGTTCGGCTTCACCCGAAGCGATTGCCACAGAGACAGCAGGCAAAGACACTCCGGCATCCCGAAGCGCACGGATCACGACACCTGCACGCACCTGTGCTTCCGCGTAACGGCGATACGCCGACCGATCGTCTATATTTGCCGGGACCAACACGCCCTTCTCGTCGTAATGGCGAAGCGCCTTCACGCTCAACCCTGTCAATCCCGCGAACTCACCAATTCCTAGCATGAGTCCATCATCCCGCCTCCCCTAACGGGAGAGTCAACCCAGACGTCCACAACAGCCCGGGGAACCACAACTGGAGCTCGAGGGTGTGTCTCGGTAACGGTGCTGTAGGTAATTTTGGGTGGTTTCATTCCATCGAAGTCGCGTTAGCACGATTCGATATAGGGCTGCGTTGGCTTGGCGGTTCCCACCGCGATTGAGGCGCCGCTTCGTCGTTTTTCTTTTGGTCGCCCCGCACTGTCAGAGCGACAGTTGTCACCGGCGTCCCACTCCGACCGCTTTCGGCCGTGAGAATGCAGTCTTGAAGGATACTTTGTTCGTGTATTCGATGGACCCGTACCGGAACAGTCGCACGGCGAGCTGCAGCACGAGAGCGCTCAGGAGGAACAGTTCCGTGATAACGATGGCGGCTTCCCAGCCGGCAAGAGAACCAAACGCATTACGAAGCATCGCGGTGATCGGCGCCGAATACGGGAAATACGTGAACATCTGCACGACGGGGCTGTTTGGGTCTGCCATGACCAGCGAGAGGGCGTAAAGCGGGACGATCATCAGGACGATCAAGGCGGAGAACCAGCTGCCCGCGTCTTTCGCTGTGGGCATGACGGCGCCGATTGCGACCAACGTGCCCGTGAACAAAGCGAACCCACCCAGAGCGAGCAATGCTCCGATGATCATTTGCACGGGCTCGAAAGTGAAGCCGGACAGGTCAATCTCCGGCAGGTTCAGTGACGTGCGGAAGAATACGTAAGCCACCAGCACCGGTACCAGGAACACGAGCACTTGGACGAACCCGACGATGAAGAGGGAGATGATTTTGCCGCTGATTAGTGCGGTGGGATTCAACGTGGTGAGGATCATCTCCGTGACCCGGTTTTCTTTCTCTTCCAACGTGCTGGTGAGCATTTGGTTAGAGAGCAGCATGAAGACGAGGAAGAAGATGGCTACGAAGATCAGCGGCGGGATCATGCCCATGAATCCGGCTGTTTCTTCCCCGTCGGTGAAGGTGGTCGTGGTCACGGAGACGTTGCCCTGGGCCAGTGCTGTTAGTGCGGGGTCCCCGATCTGGTCCTGAGCGCTGATACTGAGGACCTGGGTCGCGACACCGTCGTACTCGCCATTGCCGAACAGGCCCTTATCAGCCCCATACACCTGAGTGGGCGTCTTGGCCGGGTCTGCCGGATACACGAAATGGGCGTCCTCCTCCCCGGACTTGACCGCAGCGATCGCCGCCGCATCATCGGTGACGATCGTGCCACCTAGCGCCGCGGCCACGGCGCGGTCGACGTACCCGGACGCGTCACTGTAGGTAAAGCTGAGTGTCGCATCGGATCGGGCGTCGATAGTGCTCGCGGCTGTCGAGTTCCCCAGGCTCACCAAGGCAATCACGATGCCGATCGCGATCGGCACCAGCAAGGTGATGAGCCAGAACTTTCTCTTGCCCAGGGTGCGGCTGACTTCGAAGCTGATGACGGTGCGGAGGTTGTTTCGTCCCATTTCAGGCACCGATCATTTCGTTCTGCTCGCCATACACACTCACGAAGATCTCCTCGAGTGAGAGTTTGCTCGTCGTGAAGCTGCGCACCAAAACTCCCGCATCGACGAGGTCACGCAAAATCAGGGCCTCATCGACGCTGCCCGTGCCGGTGTCGGTGAGGGTCAGTTCGGCATAGTTGCGGTCGCGGACACTGATGTCGTAATGCGGTGAATCTGGTATGTCACCGGAGTAACCGATACGGATCATGGTCCCGCCGTACTGATTCTGCACCTCGGGAATCGTCCCATACGCCTCCGCACGGCCGCCCTTGAGCAGGATCACCCTGTCGCACAACCGCTCCACTTCTTCCATCTGATGCGTCACCATCAACACCGTGGCGCCCGCCCGTTTCTGTTCCTCAATGATGTCCATCAGCAGGCGCCGGTTCACCGGGTCGAACCCCTTCGTCGGCTCATCCAAGATGAGCAGCTCCGGGTCGTTCATGATCGTGACACCGAGCTGGACCTTCTGCTGCTGCCCGCCAGAGAGCTTGTCGACGCGGGCCTTCGCCTTATCCCCCAAACCCACCCGTGCAAGATAGTTCATCGACCAGGACACCGCGGCCTTCTTACTCAAGCCTTTGAGCTGACCGAAGTACGTCATCACGGTCAGGACGGATTCCTTCTTATACAGTCCGCGTTCCTCCGGGAGATAGCCCAGACGGCTCCCGGCCTCCGGCGTGAACGGACGCCCATCAATGTGGAGGACCCCCGCGGTCGGCAGATAAATCCCCAGCAACGCCCGAAGCGTGGTGGTCTTACCCGAACCGTTAGAACCGAGGAAACCAAACGTCTCCCCCCGCCTCACATCAAAAGAGAGATCCTCGACGACCGTGATGCCGGCAAAATCCATCCGAAAATGCTCAATATGAACAAGTGGCTCTCCGACAGAAATCGAGGGCGTTGCCGGGACAGTCTCCATCACAACAACACCGCCAACACGGGCGTCTGTTCTTGTTGTCGGGGGCTTACTCTCAGCCTCAGCCCTAGCAAACAGTGAACTCCACCCCGCCAAACAGCAGCGATGCTAACCCTGGACATACTCATGAAACGCAAATTTCCCCCATGTGCTTGTGTCCCCATCCTCCCCCATCACAGCGACAACGCTCAAGCCGAGCGCACCGGCGGCACCAATAATCCAACCGAAGGAACATTTTTAGTTCACTGTTGAAAGTTTCTAATTGGGGTAGCAAATTGAGTCACGGGGCCGTCAGAAGGATACGACCTGAGCTCCACGGAGAATGTTCGTTCGTTGTCGTCAGCGGTAACAGGAATCGGATTCACCGTGATCACCAATTCCTCTACGCCATCACACTGCCAACGATGTGAGGGATTAGCAACTTCGAGAACAGCTACTGAATCACCGACCTGGATGCCGTCAACGGTCTCGATTCCTATTCCGTGGACCTCTGCCGCCGTGACGTGCAAGATGATTTCCGGGTTGTTGGGACGGTGCGCAGGCCCGTCCGTGCCGATCGATACTCCGCTCCAATCGTAATCAACCGACGGGATACCTTCATAGGTGGTTATGACGGGTTCTCCCCCGAATACATCCGTGAGCGCAGCAGCCACAGGTTCGATGGGTTCGAAATAATCGAACTCATCGCCAATCGTTCCATCGTCTAAGACGACCTGGATACTACTCGCAGAGACAACCAAATGATCCGACGTGGCGCGAGCCTCGAGGCTCGCCTCGTTCTCTTCTGTGTCCGTTGGGGTAACCGCTGGAGCCGGAATATTCGGCCGAGGCCCATCCGAGGAACAACCAGTCAAGATCACAACCACAGCTGCGACGGCGGCGGCGAGCATTCCCCGATTCATGAAGTCCCCGTTCGAGGAAGTTCCGCTCACCGGATCAGGAGCTTAGACGGCGTCTGGCTTGCGCACCCCGGTCAACCAAACCGTCAAGCCAGTGACGCACATCCTGCACCGTTGTCCTTATCCATACGGCTGAGCTTCCTGACGCAGCACACGTGTGCCTACGCGCGAACAGCGTGACAAAAACCATGGAAGCGTCGATCCACCGGTCGAGTTGAGGAAGTGACGGCGCGGTAAACCGCGAATGCCTATCGGATCAGGAAAAGATGAGAAAGAGACCCAACGTCTTGTATCCCACGGGATGCGCCTGATTACTTACCAGACACAGGGCTTGCCCAGCCGGCATCCAGCCCATACCCGTACTGTTTGAAATGGCGTCCCCCACTCCAATCGAATCAGTCCCGACAGATTCCTCACCTCCCCCAGGCGCAGCGTAGTCGGGCTTTTTCGTCACTATCACCGAACTCGTCGGAAACTCCAACCAGCCAGGACCGTGCACGCTGAGCCCACCGCTGGTCTGCAATCGGCCCCGCTAACCCCGGGCTCAGTCCCCGGCAGCAACTCGTGCGAATCGCTTTTGGATGGCGTTATCAGTGACGTCGGTTATCGTAACGCGGGAGGGCCCACCGCTAATGCAGTGGGCTCTCGCCAATCCCAAACGCCGGCCAGGCCCTACGGGTGGGCTCAGATTTCGTTTTCTTCGTCACAGCATCAAGTGTCGTCATCACGGCACCTTTCCCGCCAGACCCACGTCCAGCGCGTCAGGCCGGAAACACCGTTTAAGAGACAGTCCCGGGGCAAGGCCAGGGCGAGGGTGGCGGTCAGGGCGGGAGCGACGGGTTACAGCGGCGTGATGGTTGCGGCCACTCCGTGTTACCTTGTGGCGCCGCAACCGGTGGTCACACCTAGCTGATCTAGGGTCGGGGCATGATGAGTTATCGCGGGCGCAGGTGCAGGCGTAAGCGCAGGCGTAAGGCGCGACGAGCGTTCCGTGACTGGGCCTTCCGAATGAACCACTCCAGCGCTTCGTCTATCTGGGCTTGGTCATTCTTGGTTGTCATGGCTGCCATCGCAAGCTTTCTGGCCTGGGTAGCCATGACTCGCTAGTCTTCCCTTGGGCGAGAAACGGGGCGGGTGACCGTGTGAGGATTTCTGTCGTGGTGGGTCAGGACGTGGTCGTCTCGACCGAGTCAGGCACCGCCCCTGTCACCTTCTTCGCTGCTGGTGTGAACTGTTTTGTGGCGATGAGGACTGTGACAAGAAGCAGGGGCACGATCCATCCGGACCAGCCGAGAATGGTTGCTTGGGTCGTGTCGATTGATTCACCGGCGGCGGCGAAGATGAGCGAGAATCCGGCGGCGGCGTTGAAGGCGCCATGGGCCAGGGCTGCTGGCCAGACCGATTCGGAGCGCAGTCGAAGCCAACCAAAGACAGCGCCGACGATGATGCACATGCCTATCATCATGGTCAGCCCCAGCCAAGGTGGGGCTGCTGGATAGTTGTAGCCAAGGAGAATGAGTGGGGAGTGCCATAATCCCCAGATCACGCCCGAGAGCACAAGCGCAGGTACTGTGCCAAGTGGCATGAGCTTGGGCAGCACCCAGCCGCGCCAGCCGAGCTCTTCGCCGAGCGCCGGGATTAAGTTGATGAACGCCCCAACAAACACAGTGATGAGTTGAAGCCCGACCAGGACTCCAATCGGAATGGGGAGTTCGGTTACTCCCGCCGCCGCCAATTGGGTATCGAGCATCTGTTGGAATGCTGAGAAGGTGACGAAGTCTGCGGGATACACACCCAGCAATGCCCCAAGAGGCAGGGCAACGAGAATGAGTGCGACGGGGACGATGAGTCCGAGCGCGAGGTAGCCGATGAAGCGACCGGCCGGTTTCAACGGCCACAATCCAGGCATCCGGGCCTTGTGTTGCGGCCGTTCAACAACGAACACCACAACGATCGCTGCGATCGCCGGGGTAAACATCATCGCCACTGCGATTACCCCGAACATTGGTTCAACAAGTCCGTCGCCCAACCAGAGGGGCAAGGCTAGGAGCCACGACAATCCGAACGCAATCACCAAAAAAATGAGCATCGATCGTGCATTTTTGCTCATGACTGACCTTTCGTCTCAGCACGCAGTGCTGCGGGGTTGTTATCTCGGAGAGTGGCCAATAGCGCTGCCGGTGTTTCGGGATCGTCAAGACTGATCGCGAACTGCTTCTTGTTCGTTGTCGTCACAATCAGCCCTGGTCCCTTCCGGAGGATGAGTGCGGATCGTCCGGGCATGATTCGATACCCCCACCCGCCCCACTCAGTGGGTCGAAGTTCCGCCGCCTCGACCACGTCGATCGCCGCAAGACGAATGCGTTTCAACGGAATTCGAAAGACGGACGAGACCACCCGCAGGCCGCGCCAATCAGCACTCACGCGCAGACGAATGAACGACGCAACCACAAGAATCGCGATAGCCATCACGACTATGCCAAAGAGTTGGTCGACGGCCCGCCCATCGATGACCGCAGGCCCATAGAGCACAGAGCCTAAACCGATCAGTGCAACCGTCACCCAAGCAAACATGGTCCCCGTGATCGTTTGGGACCACGCACCCGTCGCACTGGGCGCGAACTCAAATCGCCTCTCAACATCCGTCGACTCGAAACGGGGCCGGGGCGAGATAGCAAATGGAATAAGCCCATATCCGGCCGCGACAAGATACATGATGAGCCAGGGCCCGAGGACAACCTCAAACGGGTCGCCTACCTGAATCGTCAGACCTGCAGAGAGCAACCACGTGGTAGCGCCCATCCCTCCAAACACACCCAGAAAGAAAAAAACACCTCGCCTAGCCCGCGCGCTGATTCCGGGCCACAAACCAATCGCGACGCCGGCAACAGCCGGCACACCCGTCAGAACAAGATTCAGGGCGAGCAGCGCCCCAGCAGCCATCGCATCATCCGCCGGCCCCGAACCCGACCAATGCGACGCGAGCTCGGCCGGAAGACGATCTCGCCACACCCACCACGAGATGATCACCACCAACACCGGCACGCACAACGAAACCCCGGCCAAAACTCTCCGGGCCATCTCCGAATTCCTACTCGTGTCACTCACGTAGTTCCACCCCTTTGAATCAATCGCAAAATTTCTGCCTGTGTCAGCCCGAGCTTGCGCGCCTCGTGCAGCAACTGCGCAGCCAGTTCGCTCATGCGGATAAGCCCAGCGCCAGCGTCGTGGCGCACGAATGCCCCACGCCCCTGACGCATCTCAATCACCTCGTCGTCCCGCAGCTTCGCATAGGCACGCAAAACCGTGTGCATATTCACACGCAAAGACTTCGCCAGATCCCGAGCCGGAGGCAACCGGTCGCCCGGCTGCAGATCACCATTGACGACTCCCGAACGCACCTGCACCGCGATCTGCTCCGCCAACGACACCGCCAACGCCGCATCCACCACGAACAACATGTTTGCAACACTACTAGAACAATCCGAAGCGCAAGGAATCTGCTCGTCGACGTCCCCGCCCGATTCACCAGCTGGCCCCTCAACAGAATCTACGTTTTCGTGCAGAGTTCTACTTCTTCGATAGCAACTTCGCACCGTCCGGTCACAGCTCACCTGAAGGGGAGGCATGACGCTACAGCGTCTGACGGGTGACCCCGAGCTCCTGACAAAGGGCGCCCACGTTGGTTTCCCGCTGCCCCCTCGCGGCCATGGCTCGGCGGATCTTGGCCGGCGTCAACTTGAACGGGCATCCACCCGTTCTCCCTCGGGCTCGCGCCGTGGCCAGCCCTTCGACTGTGCGCTCAAAAATGTGTGCCTGCTCGAACTCAACCAGGGCAGCGCAGATACCAAAGACAAGCTTCCCGGATGCAGTCGTCGTGTCGATCGCCGCGCCCTCACCGGTGAGCACCTTGAGACCGATACCGCAATCAGTGAAGTCATGCACCGTATTGACGAGGTGGCGTAGATCACAACCGGGTCGGTCGAGCTTCCACACAAGAAGGGTGGCCCCCTTACGGAGAGCCTTCAGACAGGCCGCCAGGTGCGGCGGTCATCCTTCTTCCCGGTGGCACGGTCCTCTTAGAGACTGTCCGCCTCGACGCCGGCAACCAGAAGCGCATCCCGTTGGAGATCAGTGCCCTGCGACCTGTCGGCCTTCGACACCCGCATATACCCGACGAGCATGCTGACCCCTGTCATTTATACGTTCGATTACGTGACAACACGATCGTTTTTTTGTAAGAACTCAAAGTTGTCATTTATCCAGTCATCTATTCTGCGTGTTGCAAAGACCACCAATTGAGCTTGCGTGATGGAGACCGAGAAGGGTCCACATCCAACCTGTTTACTGATGGTTACGCCGGTTCTGGGGCGTGGTCGTCAAACTCAAGGGCGACCGCGCGCGTGAGAGCGTCCTCGGCGGGGAGCGCAGCTTGCTCGTCAGGCGAGAGATCGTAACGAGAAACGGCGATCGGCTGGGTGGTGCCAGCGAGTGCGTACCGGACAACGGACTCATTCTTGTCGGCAACCAGCAGCATCCCGACCGTGGGCTGGTGCTGTGGCCCCCGCAGCCGGTCCTCGACGAGGGCTACATAGAAACCGAGCTGACCGGCGTCGCGCGGCTCGAATTTCGTTGTCTTCAACTCGATAACCACGTACCGAAGCTGGTCAACGTGAAAGAACAGCAAATCAACGAAGAAGTCATCGCCGTCGACATCGAAGTGGACCTGGCGGCCGACAAACGCAAACCCCGGGCCGAGCTCGCGGAGCGTGTCGATGATGCGCTCGACGAGCCGGTCCTCCAGCTCTCGCTCGGCGGCGTCCCCGTCGATGGCGAGGAACTCGAGCGTAAACGGATCCTTCGTGATCTGCTGAGCGAGCTCCGAGTCGGCGCGTTCAAGAGCGTGCGGAAAGTTGGAAGGGGCTGCACCCTCACGGAGGTGAAGAAAGGTCTTGATCTGGTGCGCCAGTACGGGTCGGCTCCAGCCCTGCGCGACGTCCTTAGCGCTATACCAGTCGCGCAGCTCGGCGTCGTTGAGTTTCTCGATCAGTTCGATGACGTGGCCCCAGGGCAATTGGCCAACGGGTCGTTGACCAATTGCGTCCTGATCGGGCCACGCCTCGGCGAACCTCCGCATGTACTTGAGGTTGGCCGGCGAGAAACCTTTCGCGGTAGGGAACTCAGCACGCAAATCCACGGACAGCTGAGAGAGAACCTTGCTACCCCACGGAGCTGTCTTCTGTCGCTCGATGATCATCGCTCCGATCTGCCAGTAGAGCCGGAGCAATTCAGTGTTCACTCGGCGCTGGGCGATATACCGCGCCTCATGCACGAGGCGCTTAATGCTCTCGAGTGTGGTGGCGTAGTCCGTGGGAACGAGAGAACTCATTCTTCAACGCTAATGGAGGCCAGCCAGCCTGCTATCTAGCTTCTCGGAATCCTTCGTTATCGAGAGAGCGCCGCGGTGCGTCGCGTTCCCGTGTCGGCGCGCGGGCGCGGGGCACGCATCACATTTCCGCCGACCCGGTAGAGCTGGTGCCAGCGTTGCAACGTCCGCGCGCTGATCCCGGTGCCCCGGGCGAGAGCCGCAAGGGGCACCTGGTCCTCGACGTGAAGCCGAAGAACCCGCCACCGCTCGTCGCCGTCCACGGTTGGTTACATCATTGGTTCTCGCGGGCGGCGAGGGCGTGTTGATGGCGGTAGAGGGTCGCGCGGCTCCATCCGACGAGGTGGGCGGCATCGGCGGCCGTGCGTCCGCCCTTCCGTGCGGCGTTGACGATCCCGAGCTTGTCGGCGATCACGGTCGGATCCACGGCGGGCCGGCCGAAGCGGGTGCCGGCAGTGCGTGCGGCGGCGATGCCCGCATTGACGCGTTCAACGATGAGTTCGCGCTCATACTCCGCCAGTGTCGCGAGCATATTCAGCATCAGCCGACCGTTCGTCGTTGCGGGGTCGATTCCATCCGAGATCGAACGGACGAGCACACCACGCTCCTGCAGCAGGTTCACCGTGTTGAGGACATCGCTGAGGGACCGGCCGAGCCGGTCCACCCGCCACACGACAATAGTGTCGCCGGGTTCGGCATAACCGAGGAGCTTCTTCATCCGTGGACGCTCAATGGCCGTCTTGCTCCCCGAGGTGATATCCGCAAAAACGTCGCGCTTTTGTACCCCAGCGGCAACCAGAGCATCGAGCTGTAACTGCGCATCCTGACTCGCCGTACTCACCCGCGTGTAACCCAGCATCCTCATAAACTCATTCTGCCTTACAAAGTCCCTTTAAGAATAGTGAGACACCGTGCATGGCGAGACAACTTTCCGAGACAAAACCGGGGTGCATGAATCCGCGCATTTCTGCACTTTTTCCACGGCTCGATTTGGGCAGGCCTCGTGTCTCGTAAATCTTTACTTTCATGAGACTTCTCATGGCGCAAGGTTGGCCGTACCGCAGCAATCATTCCTGATGGTGAACCTGGGCGCAATCCGCACGATACGTAAAGTCCACGCCCGCGAGGTGGCCGCAGAGTACACGGTCGTTTTCGGCCATCGATCCTGAGGGTTCAGCGATTTTCGTTTGTCACACTCGTTATTACAGCACTAGAATAATGTCGTGACCCTGACCGCCATTGAACTAACCGTCTTGGGACTTGTCGCCGAGCAGCCGCGTCACGGCTACAACCTGGAACAGGTCATCGAGCAGCGCGGTATCCGTCGATGGGCCGATATCGGGTTCTCTTCGATCTACTACGTCCTGGCCAAGCTCGAAAAGCGCGGCCTGATCTCCGCTGACAATGCGCGCGCAACTACGCGATCGCGGCGAGTGTTCCAGGCAACCCAGGAAGGCTGTGACCTCGCGGCAAGCGCAACGCTCGATTTCATCGCCACAGCTCAGTCGGTGCCGCATCCATTCCTCGTTGGCCTGGCCAACAAGACGCTGGTGACGAAGCAGGCCTATAACCGTGCGATACTCGACCGGTTGGCCCAGATCGAAGGAAGGATCGTGGCCGTCGCGGAGGCCGAACACGGCCAAGCGCCTCTCCCCCTACCCGCTCGCGAAGTCTTCTCCTACTCCCTCGCACTCCTGAAAGCAGAAAGGACGTGGCTCGCAGAGCGAGCCCCTGTATCCGATGACTGACCAAACCACGTCTGACCGTCGCAGCAAGGCAGTAGTCGTCGACAGTGTTCCAACCGTTGGCGGCGTGCACTGCGAAACAACCGCACTCGGCGTGCTGCTGAACTGCGCCGGAGTAAGACTTTCCGAGCCCATGCTGTTCGGGTTGGGAAGCGGTCTCTCCTTCATCTACTGGGACTCCAAGCAGCAGGACCTCCCCTTCCTTGGCGGCCGGGTTAAGCCATTTGCTCTCACCCAGAACCTGACCATGCGACTGGGCCTCGAACTCCGAGAACAACAGACCAGCTCGGCGCGGAAGGCGTGGGATCATGTGCGTGTCTCGCTGGATGAGGGAGTCCCAGTCGGCCTGCAGCTGGACAGTTACGATCTGGACTACTTCAGGTCCCGGGTGCACTTTGCCGGCCACTTCGTCGCCATGTACGGCTACGACGATGAAACTGCCTATCTGGTGGACACCGCACAGCAGGGCGGCCGCGTATCAACCACCAGGAACAGCTTGGCCCAGGCGCGCGCTGCTGGCGGCCCTATGTCAGCCCGCCACCGGTCATTCACCGTCAAAGCACCCGTGTCACGCCTCGAAGCAGGACCTTCTATTTCCACCATCATCTCCGCAATCAAAGCGTGCGCAGAAGAGTTCCTGACCCCTCCAATCGCTAACCTGGGCAACCGCGGCATCCACACGGCTTCTACACGAATACACTCGCTCTTCGATCGAGTCTCAGATCCCGTGCGTGATCTGCCTGCCATCGCCAACATTATGGAGCAGTCGGGCACCGGAGGTGCCCTCTTCCGCAACCTCTACCGAGATTTCCTGACCGAGTGTCAGGAAATACTCGCGGGACGACCAGAAGCGGAACGGATCACATCGGCCATCGACGCGTTCAGTCAATCCGCACGTGGGTGGACCAGCGTTGCGCTGCTCATTGAGCAGGCGGGTACAACCGGCAATCGGCAACACCTAAGCGACGCAAGCAAACATCTGGCGGAGATCGCAGAGATTGAAACCAGTGCGATGGTGACGCTTCGGTTCTTGTAACAGCCGACACCCAGGCCGATAGTTTCCATCTCGTATCTGCATCCCACCATGGCAGGCTACCAATCGCTCGCCACTATGAAATGAAAGTCACACCCGTCACGTGATTTTCGCCCCTGTTCTGTCAAATTGAACCCTAAGACCCCGTCAGGAGAGCTGTCTGCCAATCAAAACAGGACCCTATCCTGACAATATTTGATAAGGGCGCCTGACGCCTAGTTGAGGTACACGCCAAATTGACAGTTCGTTGCTTGCTTTGACACTTTCAGCTTCCCCATTGACGCCTCTTAATGTCTCGCAACCGTCCTTGCCTACAAGCATGGTAACGCCGGCAAAAACACACGTTTCGAGACACGCCGACTCATCCGTCGCCCTTGGACAATGACGCCCCGATCCCGGTCACAGGAAAGAATGCGTTCTGCTGCGCTTTCCACAATGGTGCATGGTCGATCTGTCTCGTCAATGTGTCTCGCAGCCCTCGGGCGGTTTCAAATGGTGGAAGCAACAGGGGTTATTTCTTTCTTCGAGGTTAGCCTGCTGAGCAGGTCGGCTGGGGTGCTCCNAGCCTTCCGGCTCTTTGCAGTGAGAGCGAGGGAATTCCGCACGTGGGAATCGATCACGGATTTGTGAAGTGACCTGCTTGCTGAGGACAGAGTCACAGACTCCCAACGAGTTTCGGATTGCCGAAAAGTCCGCGCTGGGGGATCGCTTCATCGAAGACGGCCACCGTCCTTCTGGCTCAAAGACGTGCTGTACGTTCCATGATGATGATGTCGGAGGCCACCGCCATACTCAGATCGGGGGCATCCGCTGGAGGTGTGTGCTTCGACTGTTCAAGAGTGATCGGAGCGAAATGACCAACGATGACGCCGGCCGCGGCCGGTACCTGCTTGCCCAGGGGCGCGAGGCCTTCGGGCGCGTGGCGTACACCCACAAGACCCACGAGAAGCAGGCGGATATTTGCTTCACCAAGCACCGCTGGCAGCAGGGCGTGCTCATCGCGCTGACCGCGGTCAGCTCCGGCACGTTCCTGGTCGCCGTGGTGAGTCAGCTCGCCAGCACAACCGCGACCAGCCTCATCACCGCCAGTGTCGCTGTACTGGTGACCTGGGTGACGCTTGGGGCAAAGACGTTCCGGTTCCAGGAGGAGGCCGAGGCGCACCGAGACATCGCGTCGCGACTGTGGGACGTGCGCGAGTCCTACGTCTCGCTCATCGCCGACCTGATGTCCGGCGAGATCGCGGACGCCGATGCCCGGGCTCGCCGCGACGAGCTGCAGGAGACCACCCGCGAGGTCTACTCTTCCGCGCCGCGGACCAGCCCTAAGGCGTACGGCCGCGCTCAGAAGGGCCTGAAGTACAACGAGGAGCTGACGTTCTCCTGCCGCGAGCTCGACCTCCTGCTCCCCGAGGCGTTGCGGCTCAACGAAGGCGAGGTCTGAGGATGGATACCTCAGAGATCTTCGATGGGTTGCTGGCGAACCTCAAGGTGGGGGAGAAGGTCGCGACGATCCGAGCCCGCCGGGACGAAATCACCAAGGCCCTGAATAAAGACTTCCGCGGAAAAGACGCCTGCGTCGACGACAAGCTGATGATCGGCTCGTTCGGACGGCACACGGCGATCAAGTCCATCTCCGACCTCGACATGATCTTCATCCTGCCGTCGGGGCTGCGCGACGACTACAGCGACGCCAACGGGCCTCGCCGGATGCTTGAGCGCGTGCGCAACGTGCTCAAGGCGCGGTACAAGAACACCGACATCCGAGTTGACCAATGCGTAGTGCGCGTACAGTTCGCATCCAACGCGTTCAAGTTTGAGCTTCAGCCGGTGTTCGAGAACCCCGACGGCAGCTTCGACTACCCGGACACCAAGGCCGACGGCTGGAAGACCACCAAGCCGCGCGCGGAGATCGCCGCGACGAAGGAGTGCAATGACCGCACCTCGACGAATATGCGTCACCTCGCCCGGATGGCCCGGGCCTGGAAGAACGCGAACGGCGTGAATATCGGCGGCCTGGTTATCGACACGCTGGTCTACAACTTCTTCGCCCAAATCGACAAGTACAATTCCGCGAACACCGCCTCGTTTGACCTGATGTCCCGGGACTTCTTCGCGTTCCTCATGGACGACCCCGAGAAAGACTATTACCTGGCGCTCGGCAGCCGGCAGCGCGTCCACGCCACGGCCAAGTTCCAGGCCAAGGCGAAGAAGGCTCACAACCGCTGTGTCTCTGCGATCGAGAATGAGGGCAAGACCGCGTCGGTCAAGAAGTGGCGCGAGGTCTTTGGCACCAGCGTGCCGCTGACGGTAAGCGAGGCCGTTCTCAAGGCCTCGGCTAGCGGTTTACACACGGGCACCGAGGAGTTCATCGAAGATTGGTACCCGGTCGACATTACCGAGAGTGTGTCCATCGACTGCGAGGTCACCCAAAACGGCTGGCGACCACTGTGGCTGCGCGCGATGGGGCGGGTCGGAGTCCCCCTCAAAGCTGGCAAGCACCTGAAATTCCAGGTCGCCAGCTGCACGGTTTCCGAGCCGTACACGCTGCAGTGGAAGGTGCTCAACCAGGGCCCGGAGGCGGAGCGTCGCCACGTGGTCCGCGGCGACATCATCGACTCGACACAGCTTGGCATCCGCAAAGAGAGTTCGATTTTCCGCGGCGAGCACATCGTGGAGTGCTACGCCATCAAGGATGGAATCGTGGTTGCCCGAGACCGCATCGACGTGCCGATCATCACAACCGCAGACGTTTGAATGAGACCGAGTCGCCGTCGGAGCCTGCCCCGATGTGCTCGCCGCGGGCAGTACAAGTTTATGGTGCCGGATCTCTGGCGATCCGAGTCTCTCCACGCAGCGCGCGAATGTGTCTCGCTGCTTTTCTGTCTCGTAACGCATGGGCGGTTTCAAATGGTGGAAGCAACAGGGGTTATTTCTTTCTTCGAGGTTAGCCTGCTGAGCAGGTCGGCTGGGGTGCTCCGGTTGAGGGTTTTGCGGGGCCGTTCGTTGAGTTCGGTGGCGACTTCGAGGAGGCGTTGGGCGCTGTGCGCGTTTAAATCGGTGCCTTTGGGGAAGTACTGACGCAGCAGGCCGTTGGTGTTCTCGTTCGTGCCGCGTTGCCAGGGCGAGTGCGGATCGCAGAAGAAGATGGGAACGCCCGTCGCTTTCGTGATCTCAACGTGCCGCGCCAGTTCGGTTCCCTGATCCCAGGTTAATGACCGCCGCAGCATCACGGGCATGAGATTGAGGGCGCCGATGAGCGCGTCGTGGAGCGCCGTGGCGCTATGGCCGTTCGGCAGGTGGACCAAGACGACGAATCGGGTCGTGCGTTCAACGAGGGTCCCGATCGCGGATCCTGACGCCGAGCCAACGATGAGATCACCCTCCTTACGCTGTTGTGAGTGTCGGAGGCGGAGCAATGTTCCGGCAACCCTCGGGCGATGGGTATGGCTGAGGCCTCCTTGCCGCCTGGACGGCTTACTGGGAATGGCCGCCCGTCGCCCGTGTGATGACTCGACCGCTGATTGAGAATTGCGACANCCGATCGCGGATCCTGACGCCGAGCCAACGATGAGATCACCCTCCCAATGCCCGGGAATCACTCGGTCGTTGGCCTCGGCGGGCCGTTCACTCAACAGCACCTTGTCGCGAATTCGACCCGGAGCAGTGAGATGTGCAGCTCGCGATTTTCGAGCTGATCGTCCTCGTCGTAAGTGCCGGTGCAGGCGGACTCCGACGTAACCGCGGCTGTGCACGTAGAGGCTTTGATAGATCGTCTCGTGGGATACCTGCAGTTCGTCCCGGCCGGCGAACACGGCTGCGAGG
>NZ_PJJR01000037.1:0-30145 GCF_002929595.1 Cryobacterium sp. N19
AGAGCGCGGAGCACGGCATCGAGCTCGTCGCGATACTTAGGCACATACCTAATTATTCTTGAAGGGCAGGGATTCGTCAACCGGCTCACGCCAGGAACGTGTCCCGCGTTTGAAGAGTGTCCGGAATTGATCACTTAACACCAGTGTCATTTTCCGTACTCGCCCCCACAAATTATCCACACCGACGTCGACCCTTGCTGCCGTCCTGCATGGGGAACGTTGAATGGGACTTTCAGAGAGTCACTGGGCGGAACACCCGCACGTGTCCAAAGGAGTTTGCTGGTCGCCGCGACAAAATCGAGTAGTTGAAATCGGTAGTCTTACTGTGGCGAATGCTTGTAAGGGACCCCCTCGACAGGTGACCTTTTTGATGACCACCCGTTTCGGAGGCCAATTAGCCGTGACAACGACAGGCGTAGAGACGCTGTACGCCGCTGAGCGCGACCGATTCGCCGAGGATCTCGCCGGTCTCGATGACGCATCCTGGCAGACGCCGAGCCTGTGTCGCGGGTGGACAGTGCGCGACTTGTGCGCGCATCTGCTCATGCCCTACGAACTCGGATTTGGCAGCTTTATTGTCGGTCTCGCGCAAGCGCGCTTCAACTTCGACGAGTTCGCTTATCGCTGGGCCAGGACTGACCGGCGAACCGGCACCGAGCTGACGCGCTTGATCGCGAAGACCAATGTTGCCGGTTTCGCGGTCCCCGACGCGGGAGAACTCGCCCCACTGGCACACTTGGCCATTCACTCCGGAGACGTTCGTCGGCCGCTCGGCCTTGCTGGTCGGATTTCCCCTGAAGCGGGCTGGCTGGTCCTCAATGAGCTGACGAGTGGCAGGCACTCGGTCGGTGACGATCTCCTTCGTGGGCTGCGCTTCCAAGCCACCGATACCGACTGGTCGCTGGGTGGAGGACCCGAAGTCAGTGGCGATATCGCTACTCTTCTCAGCGCACTCAACCGCCGTCGTGCGGCCGCGGCTGACTTGACGGGCGCCGGTGCAGACGAGTTCCGGTCCCGCATGGGAAGGGTGAGTGGACGCTGATGCACGTCGAGCGAATCGGGATCCTGCACAAATGTTTGTTCGCGAAATTAGCTGGCGCCTGACTTGTGTCGACTCCGGCCGAGAGTTGATCGGCGAAGTCGCACAGTATCGTGGCTTGATTGCGAACGTGGTCTATCAAGTCGGACCTACCTGAGTGGGCGGCAATGATCCGATTCAGGTTCCAGGAATCGAGAGAAATCCGGTTGTCGAAGCTGGGACGCGAGCCCGAAACGACCCCGAGCGCAACCGCCGCGATGGCGGCATCCACACTGAGGAGATGAGCCAATATCTGATCGGCGGTCCAACCCCCGTCACCGGCTTCGCCGAGATCGGGAATGGATGCCGTTTCGAACAACTTTTCATAGGCGCTTCGAAGGGCTGTTGTGATCATGAGGTGCTTCCTCTACGTCTTGTTTTGTCGGCCGGGATCAGCGCCTTGGTGACGCTGGATTGCTTCGGCGATCTGGGTGATCCGCTGTAACCGTGCGTCCCACGATGCCCCGACGGTGGAGAGCTGCGCTACCGCGCGAGCGAACTCTACATCGTCCAACCTGTAACACATCTCCCGTCCGATGGGCGCGGCATGCACCAAGCCAACACGGTGGAGTACCCCAAGGTGCTTTGCAACGGCCTGACGTGTAACGGGAAGTTCGTGGCTGAGGCTGGTTGCCGTGCCACCGCCAGCCGCCAAGAGCATGTCGAGCATGCGCCGCCGGGTCGGGTCGCCGATCGCAGACCACAGATCATCGTCGATTACCGCAGCCATTGGGCGGCAACCAGTTGCCCGAGATAGTCGCGAAGGCTGGCCAAGTGCGTAGTCCAGCCGACGGAGTGCTCCTTGTATTGTTCCTCAAGAACGGCAGCCTCCCAATCCATTTCGCGGAATCCCACCTCGGTAAGACGAACCACGGTGCCAGTGCCAGACGGCACGAGTTCGAAGGTCACCAGCAACGAGTTAGCAGGGGTCGCGACCTCATCGAGGGGATAACCCCAACGGAAGGAAAACAAACGAGGCTGTTCAGCATCAACCACGGTGATGGAAACGACCTCTGCCTCAGCTTTGGCTTTGTCTCCCCAAACAAGTTCACCGACAGCACCTGGGACAGGTTCCAGGTGCGCCTCAGCGTGCCACCATTCCCGGATGTGCGCGGGACTGCTGATGACTGCGTAAACCACCTCGGGCGAGGCGGCGATGCGGAACTCGCGTTCGATGCGTCCGTACTCCATTTTCGCCCGACCTTCTGCAATGTTTGGTTGCACGTCACCATGGCCCCACGCACCCGCTTCGCGCAACCGAAGGTTGCTTGAGTGAGTGGAAATGCCGGACATTATCGGCACACCCGACACGGCGATCACCGGCTGTCGCGCAGGTCCCGTGTGGGGAACGCTCAGCGGGCTCAGCAGTCGTAGCCAACGCGCCTGTGACTGCGAACGCTCGATGGTGGCGTTCTATTGTTCCTAGGGCGCCAGGGAACCAACCGATCAGACGGTTAGGTCCAGCCACGCGATGATGGCGGCGCGTGCTGCTGCAGGTTGCTCGTGAAACAGGAAGTGCCCGGCGTCTTTAATAACCGTGTAGGTGGCCGTGGTCAGTGCTGCCGCTGATTCTTCGGCGGCAGCAATCGGAATGAGGCGATCGCCAGCGCCGTGAATGATCGCGGTCGGGCAGGTAATCGCGGGTAGCAAGTAGCGCAGGTCAGCTCGGTTCACAACAGCCTGCTGTTGCCGGAGAAACGCGTCGGCGCCGACCGGGGTCGTCATCTGTCGCCAGATGGCGAGAAGTGCTTCATCGGATTCGTTCTCCGCCGCGACCACGCCGGGAAAGGCGGCATCGATCAGAGCCGTGAATTGTCCTGCTTCAACGGGGGCCGATTGCCGAGCGCGGGCCGCTTTCTGCTCATCAGTGTCGGCCCGAGCGGATGTGCTCACGAGCGCGAGTGCGGTAACGCGCTCGGGTGCCTGCCGCATCACCTCGAGGGCAACATACCCGCCCATACTCGTTCCAAGAACAGCGAAGTCTCCAATGTTCTCGCACAGGAGACGTTCTGCCATGGCCGCGATGGTTTTATCGCGGCGTGTATCTGCGATGGTGACTTGACCTCGCGACCAGAGCGTGTCGAGCACGGGGACGTAGGCAAGAGGCGAGCAGAGGAGGGGCGGGACAACGATTATCTTCATAACTTTATTGTTCCTCCTGTCTGTGACATCGCTCAGTGAGCAGTGCCCACAAGCCGGACGGCGATCGGCACACCCGAGACGGCGATCACCGGCTGTCGCACAGTTCCCGTATGGGAACCTCCACCGGACACACCCTGGCGTTGACGAGCACCGTTGCTGTGACTGTTAATTAGTAATGGCGGGTAATCGCAGCTTCAATTGGCGGTTCTGTCGCCCGGGCTCATGCTAGTCGGGCTCATTGTCAGGTCCGAGTACCTGATATTGGCGCCGCACCTGCGGAAATCAGTGCGTTCCTGACTCCTGTTTGTGGTTGCATTCGTCGATCCGCAACCGCAACCGCTTCATTAACGAAACCCAATCGCGGGACGGTTAGTTTCGGAGACCAAATTTCGGTTGCCGACAGGTCGGTGTGTTCAGCAGGGCTCTTGCCTCGTTGAGATGAGTTCAGTGGATCGCGGCGAGGAGGGTCAGCGCCGTTAGGGTTCCGTCCTCGGCGGACATGGCCTTGGCGACCTCGGTGATGCGGGGACGGCACTGCTCCGCCTCGTCGAGTGCGGCGCTGAGGGCTGGGACGGTCAACGCACGTTGCGGGATCGGCGCGGGTGTCAGACCCATTTCGTAGAGACGGGATCCCCAGAACGGCTGGTCAGCGATGAATGGCACGATCACCGATGGTGTTGCGGCAGTCATCGCGGCGTGCACGGTGCCGATGCCGCCGTGATGCACTGCCGCGGTCGCGTGCTGAAGCACCGCCGTATGCGACACGGTCTGCACGACGAGCACGTCGGCGCCGAGGCGGTCCGGGGGCACCTCGATGCCGCCGACACCGGTAGCGATGAGACAGCGGCTCCCGCGCTCCCGCGCTACGTCTACGATCGCGCCTCCACGCGATGTGGCGTTTCCCACCGCCATCGAGCCGAAGCCCGCATAGATGAATGGACCGTCTGTGACGAACTCGGCGACTTCGAGCTCGAGAGCCGCCAATCGGTGTGCGCGAGTCCAGGGGCCGGTGAGGTGCACCGATTCTGGCCAGTCGTCGGGGCGCGGAAGGATCGCTGGGCTGGTGGGCATGAGAGTGGCAGCGGGGGCAGAAACCTTGCGCTTCCGTGCGCCGACCATTCTGCGCACCTCGCCAAGTTCAGAGCGGAACATTATCGATGCCGCGCCCGCCGCCTGATACGTCAAGCGATTCAGGGGGCCGATTCCGCGAGTAATTGTGCCTGCGGCGGGAAAGGCCCTAGTGGGCGTAAGAGTCGGCACGATTTCGACCACGACGTGTGGCACTCCCAGTGCATCCGCTACCAGCGGAGCCGACAGGACCTTCGGGTGGTAGACAATCAGGTCGGGCTCGTACTCGAGCGCCGCTAGCGCACCGCCGACGATGACGCCTCGCATCACCGGGCGCACCACGGAGCGGTAGTTACGTAGCGCCGCCGTGATAGAAACGCCCTGATCCTCGATCACGCGCGTGTAGTCCACCCCCATGCTTGCGACATCGATGTCAGCCATGTCAACGCCCGAATTCTCCGGGGCGACAAGGCGCACCTCGTGCCCCGCTGCACACGCCCGCTCGGCCAGGGCCGCGAAAGGCTCGACATCACCCCGCGAGCCCGCCGTCGCCAGCAAAATCCTCATTACCGTTCTCCTCGGACGCCCATCGCAGCATCGAGCAGCCCACTGTCCGTGACGAGACCGCGCGTGTAAATCTCCGCAATCGGAACCGCAAGTCGCGCCATTGCCGCGTCCAAGCCTGCGTCTGCCCACCGGGTGAGGTGCGCAGAGAAAGCGAACGGCGTAAGTCCCAGCACGAGCAGCGCCATTGCCTGCGCGTCGGGGTCGGACGATCCGCGCAAAGAGCCCGACTCCGCGCCCTCCGCGACCACCGCACGCGCCATCCCCAGCAGCACATCGAACAGTTCGCGAGACTCCTCGGAGTCCTCCGCGACCGCACGCGTCGCATACGAGCCGTACTGAACGAAGACCGCGTCAAGCCTTTCGGCGGCTGAGGCGTCCGGTCGGCCTTTGTCGCGCAGGAAGTCCACGACGCGACGGTTGCACTCTCGACGGAGGCCGTCCTTGCTGCCGAAGTGGTGAATTACCAGAGCGGCACTCACCCCAGCATCCGCGGCGATCTCCCGGATGGTCGCCGCGGCGAATCCGTTCCGAGCGAAGCGCTTGAACGCCGCAGCTACTATCCGCGCACTCATCTTCAGATCACTCCACGGCAACGTGGTGTCTGAACTCATGTTCAGTAATCTACTCACTTGTTCAGGTTTGCGTCAATACTGCAATCGCAACCGGAGCGTCGGCGCTTGAGCGACGTGCAACTAGGTATTCACGAACGACCGTCCATGAGACACCCGGGGCGGTCGTGCTCCAGATCTGTGAATCACGGCGCTAATGGCGGCCTTTCGCAGCGCTGAACGTCACCCCAACGCACGTAAGCCGATCCTTCAACAGTGTGATCAGACCGTTCCGCCGGTCGCACGGATCGCCTCATCGACCGGCGTATGTCTACTCTGCCCGTCTTTAAATGCCGCGATACGGTCTTGATGCGGCAGGTGCTCAACGGTCGCAAACCGTTGCTCTCAGGACCAGTACTGCGTGTTCCATGGCCCGGTCGCTGTTCCGATCAGCACCGTGTCCTCTTCGGCACCATCGAAATGGATCGCGTGAGCTGGCACAAACAGGAACGACCCCGCCGGGAAGCGATCCGCGTCTCCCTTGATAAAGGAGGTGCCGTATCCGAGCATGAGTTCGCCGTAGGCCACGTGCAGGTGCGCGTCGGCGGTGTGGTGGTGCGGGGCGTCGAATACGCCCGCGGGGATAAAGAACGCGTAGGTGAACATGTGCCCTGGCTCACGAGAGCCGACGAGTGTTGCGGACTTCGTGCCGTCGTCGTGAACCGTCTCCCATGGGATGAGGCGGGAATCAAACGACTGTGGCTGCTTCGGTTGCATACCGTCATGGTAACCGCGGCTCACTGCGAACGCTCGCGGAATACAGACACCGCGCTTCTTGGACATAAGGCGACGAAACCTAGGCCAGGTTCGCCAGACCTTCAACAGCATCCAGCGCCCGTATACCGGTCCCTGAGCGCGACGCGGAACGTCTCGAAAAAGTAAAGAATATTGAGACACCCGCCGCCCTGCTTTCCCTGAATACGCCAGAGCCAGAACACATGGCTCGTCGTGTCTCGGAAATACGTATCACCGGAAATTGTCTTAGCAAGTTATTGGGATGGGACTTCTGGGGCACAATGACGGGGCGCCCTGCACAGGTCACATTGGACTGTTTCCTCATCGTTTGCGACAAGCAGAATAAATGACCGGTTGTGTGACAATTTCTCCATCCGTTGAAGTTACGATCGTGTTGTCACGCAATCGAACGTATAGATGACACGTGTCGAGCCTGGGTTCAGTGCCCGTTAGGCGAACCCTCAACGGGCATTGTGAGTGCGGGTCCCGCGCCTACGGCCCATTGCGCTCTACGATCGCGGCGCCGAGGCGCATGAGCTCCGAGCGCACGGATGCCGGCTCGAGAACGTCAATGTATTCACCCCATCCCGCGAGGCCACGGGCGAGCATGATTTCGGCTGGCGCACTGATTCGCACCCTGGCTTGGTGGCCGTCGATCGCGGTGTCCTCCACTGCCAGCTCGCCGAACTGTTCCCGCAGGAAGGGCACGATCTCAGTATTTGTGACCACGATCGTGGATGCGCTCTCGCGCTGCTGATTCACGTCGCGTACGACGCGATTCCATGCCTCTGCGAGGTCGAAGTCATCCGGGCGGTCGGCAGGCTCGTCCGTGACAACAGCCCAGATGATCCGCTCGATGCGAAATGTGCGCTGGGCGCCATCCACGCCGCCGAGTAAGTACCACACCTCATTCTTCTCGACCAGGCCCCACGGGTCACAGAGCCTTTCGACCGGGTCGCGGTCCCAACCCCGGTAGCTCAGACGCACCTTTCGGCGCTGTATGACAGCGACCTGGAGTTCCGTCACGAGTGGTGGCTGTGCGCGACGGGGCCGGCCCCACCGCGCCGGGTCAATCACGACGGCCTCTGCCGCCGCTTCGGCGTCCGTTCTAAAGCTGTCGGGAAGAGCGTGCACGAGTTTGCGGAGCGCCGACTTGGCCTCTGGGACTACGGACGCGGCTGGCCCGACCAGGAGGAAAAGCGCACGCGCCTCAGCCGATGTGAGCCCGCTCAGGTCGGTGCGAGCACCGCCGAGTAGTTGCCACCCCCCGCCGCGGCCGGCCTGTGGGTACACGGGAATTCCCGCAGCTGACAGCGCTTCGAGATCACGCCTCGCCGTAGCGACGGATGTCTCAAACTCAGCCGCTACTTCCTTCGCTGTCACGCGTCCCCGCGCCTGCATCAGCAGGAGTGTGGCGACGAGGCGATCTGCGCGCATAAATCAATTATCGCAAACAAAGTAGTCAGAAGGTGAGCACTTTACTGGTGGAGACTGAAATCACCTGAATCAGAAGGAAGACCACATGTTGCGAGGATTTGCCACCGTCAGCTATTTCGCCGCCGATCTGGAGGCGGCACGCAAGTGGTACAGCGAGCTGCTGGGTATCGACGCGTACTTTCAGATGCCCGGCTACGTGGAGTTCAGGGTTGGCGACTATCAGAACGAGCTTGGAATCATTGACGCGACGTACGCGCCACCAGCGCCAGACGGGCCGGCCGGCGAGATCATCCAATGGCACGTGGACGACCTCCCAGGGTCATTCAAGAAACTGCTGTCGATGGGGGCGACCGAATACCAACCGCCGACTGACCGCAGTGAAGGATTTATGACGGCATCCGTCGTCGACCCCTTCGGCAATATCCTGGGCATTATGTATAACCCGCACTATCTTGAGGTGCTCAAGAAGGTTTCCGGGAAATGAGCGAAGCTCTCATGTCTCGGTCTGTCGCTCAGAAGATGGGAATCCAGAAGGGCGCGCTGGCCCACTTCGTGAACGCCCCCGTGTCGACCCTGAAGGCCATCGGGCTTCCGGAATTGGAGGTCAGCGAGGATCTCCAGGGTGACTTCGACTACATCCATTTCTTCAGCGTGACTCAATCCGAGATGCACGACATCTTTCCAATACTCAAACTCCATCTGAAGCCGTCGGGCATGTTGTGGCTCTCCTGGCCCAAGGCGCGGAAGCTGGGCTCAGATCTCAGTCTGCCGAAGGTCATCGAGATCGGATACAGTCACGGCCTCGTCGAGAGCACATGCCTGCGCATTGACGACACGTGGGCAGGGCTGAAGTTCACGCACCCGAAGAACGGCAAGATCTACAACAACAGCCACGGAACCCTGCCCGATCACTGAGCCGGGCGCGCCGTTCAGCCCTCGGGTGGCCATGATTAATTCGGCGCCCGTGCGCGTCATAGTTCCATGATTGCGCCGCGCTATAACTGCAATTCGGTTCGAATGCAATGGCCGTATGCCGAACCTCTACCGGTCACGCGCATTCCTCAGCGGGACATGACCCCGGAAGGCTCAGGCCTTACGAGCCGCCACAGAGAACACCAGCGGCACCCTCTCGTGACCCGAGGCCAAAGCAAATCCGGCCGGCGTCTCTACGAGTGGGGGCACCGGCTTCCAGGGCATAGCAGCCCGGCCACCCTCGCAGGCCGTCGAGGTGCGAGTGTGGTCGACCACGTGCTGCCCGCGGAGGTTCCTTGGCCGTCCCCAGCCTGATCAATCCGTGCAACGTTCGGCTCGCGGCCTCAAGCGTCGTTCGGTCAAGGCCTCGACGGCTTGGAGGCTCAGCGCGTGACCGCGCCGTGCCTCCACGCCGTCAGCTCGCCGGGACGCGACCTCCGGGGTCAGGCGGCCATCGCCCCGTAACGCTTGTGGCCCTTGACGTCGTAGCGGTCGAGCATCATGACCTTCGACCAGACGCGGATGAATTCGCGGACGAACCGCTCTTGCCCGTCGCTGCCCGCGTAGGCGTCGGCGATCGACCGCAGTTGCGCGTTCGAGCCGAATACCAGGTCATTCCGGGAGGCCCTCCAGCGAGCCTCGCCGGTCGCCTGAACCCGACCAGTGAAGGTCATCGCGGTCTCGTCGTCCTTCGTCCAGATGAGGTCGGTGTCGGTCAGATTCACGAGGAAGTCGGTCGTCAGGGCTCCGACGTGATCCGTGAGCACACCCACGTCGGACCCGTCCCAGTTGCTGCCGAGCACGCGGAGCCCGGCGTGCAGGACGGTCCACTCCGGTGCGGTGAAAGTGAACAGGTTCGCCTTGTCGAGGAATGCCGCTTCGGGCGCGACGCCCGGAGCAAACTCTTCGAAGCGCTCGGACACGAAGTTGCGGAACCCGTCCGCAATGGGTCGCAGCCACTCGAACATCTCGATGTCGGTCAACTCCTGCGTCGTGTCGACACGGCCTGGCGTAAACGGCACGCTGGCGTCAGATCCTGCCGCCCGTGCCGCCTGCTCCACGGCGGCGCTGCCGGCGAGGACGATGAGGTCGGCGAGAGATACCTTCCGTCCGCCCGACGTCGCCGTGAAAGCCGCCTGCACGTTCCGCAGCGCGTCGATGACTGGGACGGTGCGTCGGTTGACCGCCCAGTCTTTCTGCGGCGACAAGGCCAGGCGGGCACCGTTCGCCCCTCCGCGCTTGTCGCTGTCGCGGTAGGTCGAGGCGGCGGAGAACGCCGTGTAGACGAGGTCGGACACGGACAGCCCGGTCGCGAAGACGGCTTCCTTGAGCGCTGCCACGTCGGCCTCGTCGAGTGAGGATCCTGCTGCGTCCGGGAGCGGGTCCTGCCAGAGCAGGTCGTCGGCGATGGTGACCTCCGGGCCGAGGTACCGGTGCTTCGGCCCCATGTCACGGTGCGTGAGTTTGTACCAGGCCTTCGAGAACGCGAGGGTGAACAGATCGAAGTCGGCCAGGAAACGCTCGCATATGGCCCGATACTCCGGGTCGACCTTGAGTGCGATGTCCGAGGTCATCATCATGAGCGGGTTCATCTGACCGGGTACGTGGGCGTCCGGAGTCTTCGGCGCCTCCGAGTCAGTCGGCGTCCACTGCAGCGCGCCGGCCGGGCTTTTCGTCTGCTCGTAGTCGTACGCGAACAGGTTCTCGAGGTAGGTGTTGTCCCACTGTGTCGGGTTCGGAGTCCAGCTGCCCTCGATGCCGTTGGTCGAAGTGTGCTCGGCACTGCCGGTACCCACCGGGTTGTGCCAA
Organism: Cryobacterium sp. N19; assembly: GCF_002929595.1. Lineage (NCBI taxonomy): Bacteria > Bacillati > Actinomycetota > Actinomycetes > Micrococcales > Microbacteriaceae > Cryobacterium > Cryobacterium sp. N19. The sequence goes on from NZ_PJJR01000037.1 coordinate 10,417, forward strand.
CCGAGCCCCATCGACTCGATCGGGGCTTTCTCGGGTGATGGTCCGATGTCGGATGCGGGTACCTGGCCGTGGCTCTTACCGAACGCGTGGCCACCGGCGATCAATGCCACCGTTTCCTCGTCGTTCATCGCCATCCGCGTGAACGTGATGCGAATGTCGCGTGCTGAGCCCAGCGGGTCGCCGTTCGAATAGGGCCCCTCAGGGTTGACGTAGATGAGCGCCTGGTGCGACGCGGCCAGGGGGCTCTGCAAGTCGTAGCCCGCGTCGCCGTTCTGACCATGCCAGCGTTCGTCGCGGCTCACCATCTCGTCAGGGCTCGCGACCGCGTGCGGGTTCCAGACCTCCGGGCCCCACCAGGTGCCGTCGTCCGGTTCCCACGCATCGAGTCGTCCACCACCGAAGCCGTACGTCGGCAGGCCCATCAACTCGAGGGAGCAGTTGCCGGTCAAGACCATCAGGTCGGCCCACGACAGAGCGTTGCCGTACTGGTGCTTGATCGGCTGTAGGAGTCGTCGTGATTTGTCGGTGTTGCCGTTGTCCCACCAGCTTCCGATTGGTGCGAACCGCTGCATCGCGGTGCCCGCTCCGCCACGGCCGTCGGCAATTCGGTACGTGCCGGCGGCATGCCACGCCATTCGGATCATCTGTGGACCGTAGTTGCCGTAGTCCGCCGGCCACCAGTCGACCGATGTGGTGAGCAGTCGCTTGATGTCCGACTTGAGCGTCGTGAAGTCGATCGTGGCGAAAGCCGCCGCGTAGTCGAAGTCCGCGCCGAGCGGGTCGGCGTCTACGCCGTTCCGGTGGAGAAGCTCAACCCGGAGACGCTGCGGGTACCAACTGTCCAGGGTCGGCGACTGACCGAAGGTGCCACCGAGGTGGTCGCCACCTGCTGGCAGCGCACCGCTCATGTGGAAACTGCATGTGTTGGTCTGGTCGTCAGTGCTCATTGATGCTCCCTGTGTGCTTTAGCTGGATGAGAAACGGTGTCGTCGGGGTCACAATTTAACGATTAGCCGCCGCATCGCAGCGGCGTCAAGCTGTGGTGCAGCGATGCTTCGACGCTGCTGTGAGGCGGTGCGTCGCGGGCTGCCGACGTGACGGGAAGCCCGATAGAGAGATCGTATTCCCGCAAGGTGTGCGTGGCATGCCAAGAAAGTGACTGACTTCTAGACGGCGGTGGTGCGGTGGCCGCGCGCACGACGGCCAAACCAAATAAAGCCCTGCGCCGATTGCTGCGGTGCGGGCGGTGTGAAGCCCGGTGAAACCGACGCCGGAGGATGGGGCTGTCGAGAGCTTGATTTCCGCGAATCGTGTTCCGCTCGCGGTGACCTGGGAGCACCCTCGCCAGAGGCTCCTAGTGGGGAAGGATCAGCGGGCGGCAGCATCCCTCTCGCTACTGGGCTGGTGGTGCGCAAAGATCGCCACCAATCGTCGACAGCGCTCGGGGTCGGTAGTGAGGCCATTGTCCAGGACGCACAGCCAATAGTCCACGCTGCGGTACAACACCCATTTCCCTGCCCGTTCGCGGTCGAGTTGTGCCTCACGGACGACGGTTTCGAAGTGGAACAGGATTTCATCATCGTTCATCTCGTCCAGCCGAGTCCACAGGATCTGGGCGAGGTCGTATTCGATGTCGCCCCGAAGAAGTACGGGGTCCACGGCCAGCCACGGCTCTCGTCTTCCGGCGAGGATCTGGTCGAAGTGGAGGTCCCCGTTTACAGCGTCATTGCGAGGGGTGGCTCTCAGATCCTGGGCGATTTTGAGCGTCTGGACAAGGATCGTTCGGTCGAAGGGTTTGCCGAGCCGTTCCCAGTCAGCCCCGAGCATCCCGGCGCGGGCTGCAACCACATCTGCGGTGGATGGCACGTCGGAATCGTTGGCGGGAACGGCCAGTCTCCGCATGAGACGTGCGATCACGGGCACCGCGTCTATCAAGGGGGCGCTTGCGAGAGTTTCCGTGGTCTCAAGTCATTCCAGAAGCATTGCACCAGCATCGGAATCGTGCTCGAACAGCAGGACTGTTCCGCGTCCGTCCCAGAAGCGGAGCGCGTCGATCTCGAGCTGGAAACTGGAACGAGGCGGAGTCAGTCGCAAGAGGAGCAGGACCCCGTCACGAGTCACCGGCAGAGCGATCGCATTCGAGCCATGGAGCGCGCTGCCACCCGGCCGCAGACGCCAATCAGCGCACTTGTCTGCAATGCGGCCAGGGAGCGAATCAAGCCATTCCGTCCCGTTGCTCCACCAACGTGGCAGCTCTCGAAAGGACTGAGGGATTTCGATCTCGTGTTCAGGCCGGGCCGAATCTCTCATCCCCCGAGCGTAACCAACCACACCTCGCCTCGGGCCGCACGTTCAGCGGGTCCCTAGAGTGAGGAAACACGGTCCCTTTCCGGAGCGCGACACGTGTTGGACCATCTGTGTGCAGCGCCCGCAAGCCGAACCCTGAGCAGGCAGGACTAATTGTTGGGCGCTGACTGCCATGCTTGTCACATGGCGAAACCGAACGATCTCCTCGCAGTCCTTGTCGACGCGGACAACGTGTCCCCTGCAAAGATCGGCGCAGTCCTCGCCGAGGTCGCACGTTTCGGGACTGCCTCTGTCAAGCGGGTTTACGGTGATTGGACCAAGCCGAACCTGAGCAGTTGGAAGCCTATTGCGAGCGAGCACGTGATTCAGCCGATGCAGCAGTTTGCCAACACGATCGGCAAGAATGCGACCGACAGTGCACTGATCATTGACGCCATGGACCTGCTCTACACGCGCCGCTTTCACGGGTTCTGCATCGTGTCATCCGACAGCGACTTCACCCGTCCCGCATCCGCGAAGAAGGCGTCACCGTCTATGGGGTCGGAGAGCGGAAGACACCCCAAGCGTTCCGCAACGCGTGCGATCAATTCACATACCTCGACGTGCTCGACGAGGCTGCAGCGGAGAGCACCGCGGCAGCGCTCACGCGCGTTCCGCCTCCGAAACTACGCAGCGACACGAAGCTCATCTCCGGGCTGCGGATAAGCGTCACCCCTGCATCCGGAGAGGACGGATGGGCGAATCTTGCCACGGTGGGCCAGTTAATGCGTAAGCAATAGCCCGACTTCGACTCACGAAACTGGGGCTATGCCAAGCTGTCCGACCTAGTTCGAGCGACGGAACTCTTCCTCATCGAGACCCGACCTGCTGGCGGACTGCAGCTACAAAACAAGAAGAAGAACGGTGACTGCGCACGGTCTCGACCGGTGCGAGAGCACAAGGGCTTCAATCGCTCGCGTTGCTCAACCCCAGGCCTGACGACCTGCACGCGGTAAACCCCTTCAGCGGGCCCGGGAACTCAGCCCCCGATGCAGTCACCGCTTCCGCTGTAGCAGGGGCGATAATTCGGGTTAATCGTTGAAGCCGGGGGTTCAGGGCGCCAGTCGATCCTTGGCACTGACATCAACAGCGCCACTCCAAGAGCCATGATCAACGCGACGCTCGCGATGAACACGAGGCCGACCCGACGCTGCACGATTGCCCTCACGAGCAGCCCGACTTGAAGGGCGAGCGTGATTCCGGCGGTCACCCAGTAGCCCACGATGTCCGAGGTTGGCGGCTGCGGGCTCAAGCTTGCTGAAAACGCGCGGCGTACGAGCTCGAAGGTCAGCACGAAAGTCACAAACGCGGACCCGAGAGTAAGCAAGTCGAAGCCGCCCCTTTTTGCAGGGGCGGTTGCGTGGTCACTGACGGTAGCAACGTCGCCGATTCCCCGCCATTCGCTCATGACGCCAGCCTAGTCACGGTCGCTCGGGAGCTGATCTGGCAGCTCGACCCCTCTGGACTCGTCTGCGATTTCCTAACTCGTCACTTCAGGCTACGCATAGTCCCGGAGGTGATCGTGATCGCTCGCCAGCACTTCTATCGTGGCAAATGCGGACGGTGCACTCTACTCACCTCTATGACCGCGCGCGTCGGATCTCGGGTGCCGGTGCTCAACTGGCGCTCAGTACCTGCAAGCGGGACCCCCACTGCGACGACTATTGACCCGTTCACAGCAGAGCGGGATGGTCTCGCCATGGATGGATTACTCATTGGATACGCACGCGTTTCCACAGAGGAACAAGATCTCACCGCCCAACAAAACGCCCTGGAACGACTGGGCGTTAGATCGTCACTGATCTACACCGATCATGGTCTGACCGGAACGAACCGGGCCCGGCCCGGCCTTCGCGAAGCGCTGGCCGCCTGCCGTGCTGGAGACACCCTCGTCGTCGCCAAACTCGACAGACTTGCACGCTCACTTAGAGATGCGAAAGACATCATTGACGAGCTGACGGCTAAAGACGTCAAGCTGAGTATTGGCGGAGCGGTGCATGATCCGAACGATCCGGTCGGGCGCCTCCTCTTCAACGTACTGGCGATGGTCGCCGAGTTCGAGTCGGACCTGATCCGCGCCAGAACGCCGGAAGGAATGCAGGTGGCCAAAGCGAAGGGACGTCTTCGCGGTAAGCAGCCCAAACTGTCGGTGGCGCAGCAGAAACACTTGATCGAAGTACACAACGCTGGCCTACATTCCAGCGCTGAACTGGCGGAGCTTTTCAACGTTGCGCAGTCGACCGATTATCGAACTATCCAACGTCAGTCCGACTCGGGCCATTGATCGGGGCCTCAACCGAAGTCTCGTTGCCGGACTTGCCGGTCCGGCAACGGGAACCGTAAACGGGCACTTTCGACGTAGCTAAACTTGCGTGGAAATCGGTCAGAATCGGGGGACTTCAATGTTCGATTTGCAGGCAGTCGGCGAACTGATAAGCGACCAGGATCTCAGCGGCTACAGAACCGCTTCCCTCCTCATCAGCGTTTGGTCTTACGTGATCACTGTCATCGCACTCTGGCCAGTTTTTGCAAAGACAGGCATCGCAGGATGGAGCGCGCTGATTCCGATCTTGAATACATACGTCCTGGTCAAGATCGCTGGACATCATGGGGCACTGACAATCCTGTATTCCATCCCCATCGTGAACCTCATCGTCAGCATCGTCGTGGCATTCGGCTGTGGGCGTGCGTTCGGCAAAGGCGGAGCGTTCAGCTTCTTCTTGCTGTGGCTGCTCTCGCCCGTCGGTTTTCTCATCATCGGCTATGGTCGATCGAAGTTCGTCGGCGATCTCGGCAGGCAAACGATGCAGGCCGCGTAGCCTCTGCATGTCGCGGTGGCAACCTTGGGCGACACAGGTCGCGACAGATTGCTGAGCCAGAAGTTGGCCGGCTCGATGTTTCAAAGGGGAATTCCCTGCGCGACGGATCCGCGGCCAATCGGGCCGATTGCCGAGCGCCCAGATTCTGGGTCAGTGGGGGGACCGTAGCTGGTCGCCCGGCTGGAGCGCAGTGCCGGCTGCGCACCCGAGCTCTCCGGGCTGAAGCAGAACCTTGGGCACCTGCACCACCTGCACGCCGTCGACGTCTCGTTTCACGAGCAGGCAGTCGTCCCCATCGCCCATCGCGAAGCCGATGTCGCCGTCGACTACCGTCGCCTCGGGATCGAACGCGACCTCACGCTCACCGGTCGGCTGCGGCATCCGCTTGACGATCTCGGCGACTATGTCGTCAGCGGATGCCGCGGACGGCGCGTTTGTCAGCACCTCGACGACGAGAACCTCCGCTCCGTCGGGAACAACGTCAACCAAGCGGGTGTCGACCGGAGGGGGGATGCGCTTTGCGTCCGGCGGGCAAGCGATGTCGTGGGCGACCGCTGTGTCGTCGCTCCATTCGCCGGGCTCCTCGGTCGCGACGCCCCAGAAATCGAACTGCGACTCAAAGCAAGCGACGTGCGGCCCTTCGTTCGGGGTGGGCTGTATCGTCGCACGAAACTGCAGCGCTCCAACTGGTTCGCCGTGGATCGCGCCGGGATATGGTTCGTAGCCGATCAACTCGACTACGGTCGATTTCTCGGTGTCGGTGTCAGCCCAGCGGGCATAGTCATCGATCACGTNGACGTCCGTCCCCTCACGGTAGAGACCCCGAGAGACGTCAGCGACTGCCTTGCGCGCCGACACTTGTGACACCGCGTCCGACGCCGGGACTGCTCCCGCGCAACCAGTGAGCATGCCGCACACCGCGAGGGACAACCATGCGACGGGGCTCGGATGGTGTCGGTTCGAAACGGAATGGGGCACGTTGTTGATCAAACCACAAGTCGGCCGGATGTTGTTGCGTGGGGGATGGCCCACATCAGCACGGCGTCAACGCCGAAGGCGAAGTCAAGCGGTGGTAATCATGTCATCGACGGTACCGCGGCTCCCCGCCCGCAAGCCGGACGACCAGCGCGACAGAGACGAGGCCAAACCACTCGGCGGCGGACCGCGCCGATGCCGTGTCACTGGGGAACGGTCAACGGGACGGTCCATGGCGATCTGTGCGTCGGGTAGCGTCGGAAGGGACCGGTCGGGACGTTCTGGGGAGTGATTAGTGTCGGGTGAACCCTTGGTGGAACAGGTGGGTGAGTTCTGGTCCTGCGTATCCGGATCGTTCTATCGCGCCGTAAACCCTGCGTATCAAGACGCAGCGCTTCTTGGTTCGCGTCTGGCCGGCAGGTACTCGGAACCGAATCAACGCACTCTGTACCTGAGTTCATCTCCTGAGGGAGTCGACGCGGCAATGATCGCCCATACTCAGGGTCGTGTCGACGAGCTCGTCTTGCTCAAATTTCACGTGGAGGCCCATAACATTGTCGATCTCCGAGACCCGGCCGTACTCCTGGTGGCCGGTGTCAACCTTGCAGACGCAGTCGCGCCTTGGCAGGACATTGTGAAAAACGGCGGCGAGCCCGCGTCGTGGAAGGTTCGCCGACGGCTAGAGGGTCTCGGAGCGAATGGCCTCATCGATCCTTCTCGCAAGCGCCCTGGCCGTTGGCATCTCACGCTATTCAGGTGGAATTCTGCGGATGCCCCACGCGTGGCTCTCGACTGACCTCCCCGAGTTCCACCTCGACGCCGAGCGTTAGGGGAACGTCCACCAAGACACCCGAGCCTGCGATCACTGACGCTGGTCCTGTTCCCAAAACATATTTGCTAGAGGAAAATGACTCTGTCAAGCTGATGCAGCAACCGTGTGACACGATCGGTCAAAGGGACTCTAAGCCATGATCTGCGCGGCCGATAGCGTTGTCCGGTCCGGCTGATCGGCCGTCCAGCGACAGAGTCGCTGGTTTCACTCGTGCGTGCCCTTGGTTGAGCGTCCGGTCCTATCCCCGGACGCTCAACCAAGGCGGTGCTGCTCCTTCTCAGGCCGGCGGCGCGAAGAACTCTAGCGGCAGCCCGTCGGGATCGCGGAAGGACAGGCCTGACCCGTATCGGGCGTCCTTGATCGTGTCGTGGCTGACGCCGAGCTGGTCCAGGCGTTTCTCCCAAAGTTCCAGCTCGGACCGGTCTGCGACGCCGAATGCGACGTGATCCAAGCCCGCACAGCGCTCGCTGAACGGCGTCGTCACGTCCGAGTCGGGGAACTGGTGCAGACCGACGAGGGTGCCGCTCACCATCCAGACGACGTGGCGGAAGGGCCCGGTGTCCTCATCGAGCACTGGCTGGTCCTCGAACAACTCCGTGTACCAGGGGACGCTCACCTCAAGGTCTCGTACCGTGAGCGCCACATGGGCGATGGGTGGGAAAATCGTCATCGATGGTTCCTCCTGGATTCCAATAAGCACGATCGTTCGTGCGTACGTCAACCCTACGGTCGTTCGTCTCGCAACCGTCGAGGGGATCGGCGGGCTCTCGATCGCGAGACTGGCCGACGCTGTGGGATGAGCAAGAGCGTCCTGTTCGGCCACTTCGGCTCCAAGGAGGAGCTGCAGCTCGCGACCGTCGAGGAGGCGGACGCACTTTTCGCCACCCAGGTGATCGAGCCAGCGACGACCGCGTCCACGGCCCCCGAGCGGCTGCACCTGCTGGTAGATCCGTAAGCGCGCCAAGCTCCCCGCATCGAAGCGCTTGGTTGATTCGTGCCCCCTGTCTTCTCGGACTCTTCACGCCAGCGGCCTGCCCCCGTTGATGTGGATCCTCATGGAAGCGTTTCTTCGGAGGGAAAACCAATGGCGTGCAGGGTTCTGATCGTATTACAACCGCCCCACGCCCGTTCCGCAAGACGAACCTTGACCGGGACACATTTTTATCAGCTCGAGACCGTGGGATCCAGGAACGGCGGGCGCTTGCCCGGCTTCACTCCTGGCGGCAGGATGGATGCTAGCGGTGGACGTTTTACCGCCGAGGTTGGCAACGGATTGGTCGGCGTGTCACGCCGCCACGGTGGCACGAGGTTCAGGTTGCGGGCGGAGCGCGCTGATAGTGAACCAGGCTGCGAGGATGACCGCCAGTCCTGCAGGGATCAAGGCCCAAACAATGAGTTCGGTGGCTCTGGTCCCTGTGAGTAACAGGCTACTTCCAGCAGCAGCGCCGACGGCGGAACCGAGATACATTGCCGCCATCTGGAACGCGATGATTGGCATCGCCTGCTCGGGTCGATCCCCGACGAGGGCTTGCTGCACGGTAGGCACGCTTGCCCAGCCTGCCGCGCCCCACAATGCTGCTGCGATTAGCCAGACTGCGGGGGAATCGGACACCCACATCGCAACGAAACTGGTCAGGAGGACTCCCGGCAGCACGATCAACAGGACTCGTGGCCCATAAGTGTCCAGTGGTCTGCCAATCAGTGCAGAGCCAGTGACGCCTCCAATGCCCCAGGCCCACACGAGTGCGAAGCCCCACCCTTCGAGGCCCTGGGTTTCTGCCATCGGCAGCACATACGTGTACAAGCCCAGACTGGCAACGCCGAGTAGGAATGCGATCAACACCCCAACGCAAGTTCTCGCGGACCGGAACACTCCAATTGCCGGGCCTATCGATGTCGGCAACGACGGCAACGTTCGAGCGCGCACAGCGAGTGCGAGCATGCCGAGCACACCAACGATGACGACCAGCCCCATCGTCCACCGCCAATTCAAGAGATCGCCGATGAGCATCCCGACCGGCACACCGACAACAGTTCCGGTGGACAGGCCGAACGTCACCATCGCCGTGGCCCGGCCCCGCTCGGACTCGGTGACCATCGCGGCCGCGGTTACCGTCGCAACCGCCGTGAGCACGCCCGCGCCGGCACCCGCAATCAGCCTGGAAGCGAGGAAGACCTCGATTCCAGGCGCGACCACAGTGATGAGGTTACCGAGGTTGAAAACGCCCAGCGCAATGAGCAGTGCACGTGCGGTGTGTCCGCGGCTGAGTCTCCCCGACATCATTGGGCCAGCCAGCGCATATGCGCCGGTGAATGCGGTCACCCCGAGCCCGACAGCGGCCAACGTCGTGGTCAGCGAGTCCGAGATCGAAGGCAGCACCCCGGCAAGCACATAGGCATCAATCCCCAGAGCAATGGCGGCGGCAACCAATGGCCATACCTTGCGAATCATGCCTCGGCCATCCCTGGATTTGATTCCTGGTAACCGTGAAGCACGGTGTCGATAAGTCCCGGGAAACGAGTTTCGAGGTCGTCGCGACGCAGCTGGATCATGCATTTACGACCCTCTGCGCGGACGAACACGACACCGGATTCGCGCAGCAGGCTTGTATGGTGTGTCAGCGTTGACCTCGGAAGGTCCGGCCCAAGCTCGATACTGTCAACTTCACCCCGCTCCGAGAGCAGCTGCACCATCGACAAACGCAGGGGCTCACTCAACGCGAACATCACTCTCGGGATCGCGATGTCCCCAGTCTCTGGATGCTTGTACACGCGTGCTGCTGCCATCTGGCCCACCTCCTATCGTTCGACTATTCTCGCACAAGCATAGTACGAGAATAGTCGAACGATAAATCGTGGGTCGCCGCAAAACGGGCCAGCGTGTATCAATGGCTTGATGACTGCGTGATCACGGCGACAAATGCCACCCAGCATCTCTGACGGAAACTAGAAAGAGCGCTACCCTCCAGAACAGTTGCACTGGCCAAACTGTGGTGCTTCATTTCGCCATCTCCAAGCCGCCCCGCAAGCCGGACGCCGAGGGGGACACGCAAACGGTCGATCGGCGACTTTCATCCGTTCCGTTTGGGGAACGCCCTACGGGACCCGACGAGATGTGGATATAAGCCGAGCGAACGTCACCGACTTTCCGTTCCGAATTCTTGCAGGCACCTGCACACCGGTCTTGCCCGGCCTCTACACCAGTTCCTTCCGGAACCAGTGGTTCGCGTACGGGTCCGAGTTATGCGCTTCCCCTTCAACGAAGCCGAGGGACGCATAGAGGTCGCGCGCCTCAATTAGGTCGGTGCGAGTGTCCAACCGGAGGGTACGGATTCCCATTTCCAGGGAATTGCGTTCCAGTTCCTCCATCAGCAGACGCCCCAAGCCGCGTCCACGTGCTGCAGATTCAACGAAAACTCGGGTCACCTCTCCGATAGCGTTAGGGCGAACTCGCATTCCTGCGCAGCCGAGCACAGAGAGCCCCTGGCGGGCGAGCAACAGAATCCCCGTAGGTGCGACGAGGTCACCGTTGGGGTATCCGGCTTCAGCATCTCGAACTTCCCCACGTGTAGCGGGCCGTTGATGGTACCGGCCAACCAAGTCCTCGTAATACCGAGTCGACACATCCTGAGCTTCGGCGGAGGTGGGCGAGGCGGCAGAGATAACGATCGGCAGGGCGGGGAACATACGTCCCAGAGTACTTCTCGGCGGCGGGGCGCTCTGTCCAAGGCCGAGACAGCTGGTTCTCCGCCCTCCCTTAGGAGGAACCCTCAACGGGACTGTCTAATTTCGAATCTATCGCTGACTTTGCTGACGTCATTGAACCGGCCGCTCATTGTCGAAAACTTCGCTGGGTAGAAGTGGCGCGTCCCTGAAAGCGCACCGTGGGCCTATGCCTAATTAACCTGCACGCCACAGTTAGGAGCTAACACTTCTGCTATTTCGCCGCAGACCTCCCTGTGGCCTCTTTCGAAGCTGTGCGTTTTGCCTCGGTGGCGATGGTCGCAAATGCCGCTCGCAGCGCTGGTGGTTCTACGACGGTTAGGGGTCTATCCATCAGAAGCAGCCAGCGTGCGATCGCGTTGTAGCTGTCCGCGCCGGCCTGGATGATTGACGTTTCGGCTGTTTCCTCGGTGATGGTTCCCCAGGCGGCTGAGATCCAGTGGGCGACCTCAGCGCGGGGAGCGTGAACGCGCACGGTCGCGGTCACCTGCCGGACCGCCGCATTGACTCGGCCCGCAACATAGACATCGAGGTCTTTTGCCGGCGGTTGTCGAGGGCGACTTGAGGCTGGCGTGATGGTGGCATCTGCTAGGCGGTCGACGCGAAAGATGCGCCAGTCGTTCACATCGAGGGAGAACGCGACGAGGTGCCACCGGTTCATCGTGCGAACGAGATGAAGGGGCTCAAGGTGTCGGCACCCCTTCACTCCCGAGCGCCCCTGGTACGTGACCTCGATTTGTCGGCGGTCCCGGCACGCTCGAGCAAGCTGCACGAGAGTGTTCGCGTTCACGGGCGCCGGGTCCGAGCCGATCTGGCTGCCCAGGTCGATGCGGCTGGAGTTCTGTGCCAGGGCATCGATCGTGGAACGCAGTCGGGGCGGCATGACGCGATTGAGCTTGTCGAGGGCGCTAAGCGCCCCAGGGGCTGCACCACGATTGCCTGTCGCGGATGCATCCTGCAGCGCGAGGAGGGTGGCAATTGCTTCTTCGGCGTCGAACATCAGCGGAGGCAATGTTGTACCGGCTTCGAGCTGGTAGCCACCACCAGTGCCGTGAACGCTGGCCACCGGGTAGCCCAGATCACGAAGCCGGGCGACGTCGCGTCGAACAGTGCGGGCCGTGACCTCCAGTTCGACTGCTAACTCGGCAGCATTCCACTCCCGGGTGCGTTGTAGCAGCGCTAACAATCTCAGCAGTCGTCCGGAGGTATCCCACATAATCTTCATCTTCCACCCTGTAGCGGACAATACCTGTCCGGTACTGCTTCTACGGTGGCACCTGCCCGGCAACCACCGGGCCGAACCGAACTGGAGTACTTCACATGCCCAACATCACCGCGCTTGCCACTACCACCGAGGAGATCGTCCTGAACCAGTACCGCACCGATCACACCATCTCTCCTTCGCACTGCCTCACGATGCAGACAATTGAAGCCGCACGTCTGGAGCCCGGTCAGGTTCGCGTGCGGAACGATTTCATTCAGATCACCGCCGTCATGGCCGATCTCATGACGGAACATCCCGGTCTTCCAATGCCGCCCTATGCGCTGGGGACGCCGCTCTGGGGCGGGGCCGTTGGAACAGTCACAGAGTCAGCAGCCGACCTGCCGGTCGGATCCGTCGTGACTCACATGAGCGGATGGCGGGAGGAGACCGTCGCGGCTGCAGAAACGTTTTGGCCGGTACCGATCGAAGTCCTGCCGGGAGCGGAATACGTGCTGAATCAAGGTGTCACTGCGTATCACGGGATCGTTGATATCGCCCAGGTCCGTGAGGGCGATGTGGTTTTCGTCAGCGGGGCTGCGGGCGGCGTTGGTTCACTCGCCGGACAAATTGCAAAAGCGCTGGGCGCGAAGACCGTCATCGGGAGCGCAGGCAGCGATGACAAAGTCGCCTACCTGGTTGACGAGCTCGGCTTCGACGCCGCGGTCAACTACCGTACGGAGTCGATCGCCTCCCGCTTGCAAGAACTAGCGCCAGAAGGCATCGACGTCTTCTTCGACACGGTTGGCGGTGACCAATTTGTGGCGGCAGTTCAGGCCGCGGCTCCCGGTGCACGCTTCGCGCTCTGCGGGGCACTGGCCGGTCAGATTGATGGCGGCGACGCAGGCAGTCCGCGTCTTGACATCATGACGGCCATCGTCAAACAAATTGAGATTCGCCCCTTCTCTACCTTCCACACCCCCCACCAGATCCAAGCTTGGAACCAGCACTACGGGCTCTGGCTCAGCGAAGGCAAAATCGTCTTTCCGCACACCATCGTCAACGGCGGCCTTGAGGCGGCGCCGGCGGTCCTTGACGGACTCCTCCTGGGGAAATTTCGCGGCAACGTCATCGTTCGCCTCGACCGCGAGTGAAACAACAACGCGCTGTCCTCGCCGTCTGCAGTATTGCGCAGTTCCTGGTCGTTCTCGATAGTTCAATCTTGACTGTCGCACTGCCGCAGCTGGCAGCAGACCTCGGCATCTCACGAGAAAACCTGCCCTGGGTCGTGAACGCTTTCGCTATCCCGATTGCCGGGCTGCTCCTCGTATCGGGACGTTTAGCCGATACGTTTGGGGCGCGTCGGATCCTGCTTATAGGGGTTGCCCTTTTTGCAGTGGACAGTCTGGTCGGGGGAACGGCTCCAACGGCCGGCGTCCTGATCGCGGCGCGCATGGCCCAGGGGATCGCTGCTGCGCTCATCTCGCCAGCGACGCTGTCACTGCTGTCGCTTTCCTTCCCTGCAGGCCCGGGGCGCGCTCGTGCTTTTGGACTGTGGGGTGCCGCGGCAGGTAGCGGCGGTGCGATTGGCGTTCTCACCGGCGGTCTGTTGGTCGAGTGGTCGAGTTGGCGGTGGACTCTTCTCGTAAACGTCCCGCTGTGCGTGGTTCTCCTTGGTCTTTTGACCATCGCTATCGGTCGTATTCAGCCAGTACAGAGGGGCAGCCTCGATCTGCCCGGAGCGGCGGCGGGGACAGTCTGCGTCACGACCCTGACGCTGGGGTTCGCGTCGCTTCAATCAAAGTTGCTCGACGTCCCCGCGGCTGTCTGGTTCGTCACAGCAGCGGGGAGCCTCCTCCTGTTCGTCTTCATCGAAATCGGGTCATCGTCGAATCCCTTGTTACCCCTTCGACGCTTGGCCGGGGAACGGGTGTGGCAGCTCCCCACGGCAATGCTTCTCGTCGGTGGGGCAATGACCAGTACTTTCTATTTTCTGACCCTGAATTTCCAAGTGCACAGAGATCTGAATGCGCTCCAGACAGGGTTGTCATTTCTGCCTTTGTCCGCGGCCGCCTTCATCGCAGCCGCCGCCTCTCCGGCCATCGTAAGAAAGCTCGGATCCATGAATGCGGCTGTCCTCGCAGTCTTACTCATGAGTGTTTGTCTGTTCGCCATCGCCGCTGTAGCCCAAGACGGTTGGACGGGTGCGATCATCTTCATCAGTGCTGGCTTCGGCGCCGGCATGGGGGTGGCGATCAGTACCCTTGCAAACCTCATCACGGCATCCTTTCCCAGCAGCCTCGGGGGCATCGCCTCCGGAATCCTCACGACTGCGCAGCAGATTGGGAACACCGTCGGACTCGCGGCTATAGTCACCATCGACCTCGGTACTGCATCTCCAAGCCACAACATTGCGTTCCTGGCGGCCGCGGTACTGGCGCTCATCGCAGCCGGATGGCTGGCCTACCAAGCTACGACACGACGATCCAACAGATCAGTCGACACACCATCGCCACGTACTGCTGCACACAACAGCCTCTAAATCGTTGCGGCAGATCATCGGCTGAGATTAGGCCAATAACGCCGGGTCCCGTAGGACGAACGTTTAACGGGTCTCGAGTAGATCGACCGCGGGTACAGAACGACGCGCGCTGGTGGGGCACTCGTCATTGCAATGGTGGCAACTGATGCCCCGGCCATGGCGTCTACCCACTCGGTTTCCTCCGCATCGTCGACCGTAGTCACGACTCATGCGACCTCAGCTGTGGCCTCGGCTGCGACGGCCATTCGGTCTGCGCGGGATCTTGGGCCGTTCTGGGCTCAGGCCGAAAGACTGATTGGCGGCTTCTCTGGGTCTCTAATCGCTTCCGCGACTAGCCCGTGGGCGGCGGCGGCCGCATGGCGGCCTACCTCGGTAGTGTGAGCCAAGAGAAGCGCGACAAGGCCGGGAATTTCGCCTACTGATGAATACTAAAATGAAGGAGAACACCGTGACCGAAAGACGGGAAGGTCAGGCCAAGCGGCCAAGCGGCCGTCAGATCGTGGGCTGGGTCGCGATCGTGTTCTGCGGGTTGCTGGCCTTCGTTAATGCCGCCACGATCGCGTCCAGTGATGGGATGCGCGCGTTTCTGATCGTCGCCGGCGTCGTGCTTATTGGAATCTTGGTTACCCTTCTGGGCCGCTGGTTCTTCAAACGCGAGAACCCTGCGGGTCCGAAGGGGTGCTGACGACCCTTCCCATTTTTGAAGAGGGGCAGCACACATGGGCTGCCCTTCTATTTTATCTATCCACAGGTAGGTGTCGCGCTCCGCTCCGCGGCACTCGATTTGCGCAGTGGGCCCATTCTTGCCTCGGACGCTGACCGCCACTAACCCAATGAATGTCAGTCTTGCTGCCCATCCCGCAAGCGTAACCCTTGAGGGGTCTGCTGCACGGTTAGGTGACAGTAGCCGACATCCCCTGAAAACATTGGTGACAGGGCATTTCCTCGACGATGTGAGGTAATCACGATACTCTCCGCGTGCTCCTCCAATGTGGGTACGGCGTTGTGAAATACATCGCAGTATTGACTGAACACCACCGGTGTCCCGTTGGCCTCCGAAGTGGGGGTTTTGCGCTTTGCGATTTCACGACGCCGACTAGTAAGCAGTTACCGACGCTCTGGGCATTGTGCCGCGTGATGTGTCCGGCGGTTGCTCGACTCTGCTGATCGTGTCGCCCTGTGTCAGGGTCCCGGGTCTACAAGCCCTGCTGGCGCAGCAGTTCAGGAATACGCTCGCGGAAAGGGAAGAACCCGCGCGCGGCGTAGGGCCAAGCGAGCGTGTCCCAGCGCCGCCTGACGATCGTGACCGTTATTCCCTCCGAGGCGAGAGCGGCGCCGAGCGTCAGCATCCGTTGCTGCACCGGGCCTACCGGTGCGTTCGGCATAACCACCGTATCGAGGCGTTCGGACTCCGCCCACTTCAGAACCGTGGAGGGGAGCGCGTCGGGTAGCACTCTCGCCGGTCGCCCGAGGGCGTCTAAGGCCCGCTTGGCAGCGTCATCGAGGGCTGATGCCGTGAATCGCCGCACTGCAGCCGAGGCGCCGGAGGGCGAGCGCTCGTCGGGATCGGTGGATCCGGCGATAGCCACGAGTCGGCTGTTCGAATCCAACCAGGAAAGCTCGGCGCGCAGGCTTGCCGCGTCCAGATCCTCTTCGTGCAGCAACAGCCCCACTCGGGCGCCCAATGGGGTGGATTCGGCGGGAGCAATCGGTGCCCGCGTTGGCAGTGGCTCTTCGATGATCGCTCGTGCCGACGTGGCGAGTCCCGATGGCGAGAACCGGCCCTCGGTGTAGCGAGAAATGTTCGATGCCGTCGCGAGGTAGGTCTTTCCGGCGGTCTGAAGCCCGGCAACCCACCGCCAGGAGAGCGTGTTGGAGGCGGCATCGCCATCAAGAAGGTGTCGATAGAAGAAGTCCGCACCGAGTTGCCACGGCAGGCCGAGCGTGAAGATCCAGATGCTCGCAAACCACATGCGGGTGTGGTTGTGCAGGTATCCGGTGTCCACAAGCTCACGCACCCACGCATCCATCGCATCAATGCCGGTGTGCCCAGCGATAGCTTCGCGGTAACCTCCGGAGCGTGTGTCACTCGCGAGCCCGAGCTCGGCCACATCGCGGCGATACCGTCGCCACACCTCGGGATTCTGCTCGAGCCATCCCTTCCAGTACGTCCGCCAGAAGACTTCCTGCACAAATTTCTCGCATGCACCGAACCGATGCCGTTCAAGCACAGCCGAAACCACTTCGCGCTCGGTCAGGAGTCTGTGGCGGAGGTACGGAGAGAGACCGGAGACGTTTTCACGGGAGGGTCCAGTGTCGTGATTGCGGTCTCGCGTGTAATCTAACCCTGCATGAGGGACGAACAGGCCGAGGGTTTCGAGGCCGGCAGCTCGGGTAGGAGTGAACATCCCTCTCATCATGCACCATGTGAATTTGAGAAGGTCCCGTCGGCCCCCTGGGGCAACCCAGAACGGCGAACTTAACCGGTCGTCGCAACGAATTGTTGAATTCGCCGCCGGACTGCGGGACAGATCTGGGGCCAAACCGCCCGGCGGCCGTGCCGCTGATGCCGTGTCACGCGGGGACGGTGAGCGGGCACGTCCGCACGGATACTGGGATCTGCGGGTCACGAGCCCGAGGGTGTCGCGTTTGCCCCGACCTTTGAACAGTCGCGCTCAGGTGCGTTAGCTGCGACAGCGAAGCAGGTCCTTTTGCGCCCTTCGCAAGAGCCAAGGCTTGGCGATATCAACTAGATTCAGCGCGCGAGTAGAACGATGCCTCGGCATCGCGGCGACGCGCGACGTCATCGACCGCGAACTGCACGAAGTCCTCGTCGCGAACGATAATGACAACGTCCTCCACGGCGTCGGCGGGCGCTTCGCCTGGCCATGACGTCTGCCGAGTCGAACGATCCCGCTCCAGCCGCGTCCCCGAGATCGCGACCCATTCGCGAAGTCGCTGGCGGGCATCCGCGAAGTCACGGTGCCAGCCGAGCGGGGCTGAGCCGTGCTGGTCGGGGTCGTAGGCGCCGAGCCAGTGTAGGTGCAGCGCGGAGAGTTCCCAGATGAGTTCGGGGTGGCGGTGCCAGAACGGCGGCACGACGGATGCTGGCAGCCCGTGGGTGCGTCGCAGCCAGTTCACCCAGTGGTTGAGTTCGATCCATTCAGTTTCGGCGTCGTCGGCGCTGAGGAGGTTTCAATTGATCGGATGCGGCGGCTCCGCAGTGAGCGGCCCGTCGAGATCTTCCAACGAGCTTGCTCCGAACGCGTCGTCGTGTTCACCGGATGCCCACTCGACCAAGGACTCTGCCATCGCTGCTTCACCACCCCGAGCTGGCGTGAGCAGCTTCCGTCTCGCTGACGATTGCCGTCTGCGTTGCCGCAGCGTCCTGTTCGCTGCCCTGAGCCGAGCGATTGGTTCTAGTGATCTGGTAGTTAGTGCGAGCGAGATCATGGCCGATCTTCTTGGCGACGAACTCTTCGCGTTGGATGGTTTCGCCGTCGCGCTCGACCTGGAAGGTGCGCACATATCCTTCGGCGACGAAGCTGTCGCCTTTGGCGAAGCTTAATCGGGATTCGATCCGTCGGGCCGCGGCTCGCCGGCATCGTGAGGCGGAGGTGCGGGCGCGGGGGAGGGAGCGGGCGAAGCGGTGGCGGGTGGAGCATCCGGAGCGCAGGCGGGAGTATCAGCAGCGGTGGGTGGCGGAGAATCGCGAGAAGGTGCGCGAGTATTACAACCGTTACTACGAGGCCCATCGCGGCGAGGTGAATGCCCGGGGCGCGGCCAGGCGGGATGCGGACCCGGAGCGCACGAAGCAGATAACCCGGCAGTGGGCTGAGCGCAACAAGGAGCGTCGTGCCGAGCTGCAGCGCAACCGGCGCAGCGATCCGGAGATCTACCGGTCCGAGCTGGAGGCCAACGCGGCGGCGCGACGGCGGAAGCGCAGCCTGAGTCGGGCCGGCCTCCCGCCAAAGCTTCTGCACGCGACTACTGCGGCCGAGCGCCGGGCCAACGAGCGCGAGGCCGACGCCTATTTCAGTGACTCGTCACGGCCCGAACATCTCCGGCAGTTCACGGTGTTCGCGGAGTCGCTCACCGAGCACATGCTCAAGAACGGTGCCCGCATGCGCGATTTCGCCGACGCCTACGTGGAAACTAGAGCACGCATGGGGCTCCCGCCAGTTTCGGTGGAGACCATCGTCTACGCCCAGGCGGTCGAATTCGTCACAGAGCGGATGCGCCGGGTCGACCTCCTGACCGGCCGCGACGTCGCAGCGGCCGTTCGCGCCACGGAGGCCATGGTTCGGCGCGAAGAGCGGCAGCAGCAGTTCGAGCGACTCATAAGAACAGTCGTGACCCATGCTCACCGCAATAGTGCACGGTTTCTCGTCGACGCGGAGATGGATAACCAGGCTAGGACTCATCGGGGAAAGCCTCGTGTGCCCGTCGAGTCACTGGTCGTGCAGCTTGCGATGCAGGAGGTCGTTGGGCGCGTGCCCACGAACAGGCTGACAATCGAGGATGCTCGGAATGTTGCCCGCGTCGCGCAGCAGCGCGTTGCGATGTCTTTCCAAGGTCCTGCGGACGCGGTAGACGAACGGATTCACCGACCGTCCGTCGGGTAACTGGCCTTTGGCTTGCCACCCCTGGAGATGGGCATATTTCGCGATCTCTCTGGTCGCCTGCCCAGATCGGTCAAGCGCGGTCGCGACCGTTGTGCCGAAGCACGACCAGGAGTTCGGCTCGCGTTCGGTATCGTATGTCGAATGGGTGGGTCTGGGACCAAACATGGGGACTTGATGCGCGCACGTTTATTCAACGTTTATTGCGTCGAGACCAGCCGAGATGGGCCTAGGTGATGCGATAGAATTGCAATAGAAATCACAGGGAACTCCTGATCAGATCGAGATCGGACGAGTTCAGTCTAGGTTTCGCAATGAGAGTCGCTCGGCTAAAAAGGGTCCGCCGCAATCCGATTGTCGTAGGTTCGATTCCTACCGGGGGCACCACGCCTGGGTGACTGCAGTGAGTAATGCAGAAGGCCGCGACTCGCTGTTTTGCTCGAGGCGAGCCCGGTCGAAGTCAAAGATGAACAGAATTCCGGCCGCGCTTGATGGTCTTAGGTGCGCCAGGGTGGTTCGGGGTTGGTGGTGTTAGCCCGGTGGCTCTGGGTGGGCCGCCAGGTTTGGGTCGGGTCCCAGAGCAGGGGGCCGCGTACTTGGGGTCGGCTGTTGATCATGCGGATTTTCCATCCGCTGGTGTCGATGGTGTGGTGGTGGAACCAGCAGAGG
>NZ_PJJR01000016.1:0-3353 GCF_002929595.1 Cryobacterium sp. N19
CCTCAGCATGCCAGTCACCCAGAAAAACTGCCAACTCTTCATGCTCAGCCATGATTCAACCCTACGTTCGGGAGCCAAACCCGGCAATCATCTGAGGTGGCCGGTGACGGATCGCCCGACCGGACGTCGACGGTTCAGGCGTCAGCGTACCCGTTGAGCCTTCCGGTTACGGGCTGCCCACGCATAACACAGGGCTTGACCGTTGCCGCCGGTACCGTTTCCGCTCGCAGAACCTCCGCCGTAAGCTGACGACATGGGCAACTCTATTAATCCAATCATTCCCGTCGGGTATGACATCGCGTGGACTATGTTCTCGGTTCTGGTCATCGCCCTAGCCGTCGTAGCGCTTGTCTCGATGGCTCGAACCGCTAAACGCCTTACCTCAGCGCAAGCCATGATCTGGGCGCTCGTGACGATTTTCGTACCGGTCGTCGGTCCGCTGGCATGGCTGTCTATAGGACGTCGATCAGGTCTCGCCCAGGTGCAGCCGAACACAGATTTGTAGCCGTTCCGCAGCAGCGAGNCAGGGTCTGGCGAATTCAGGCGTGTCTTCGCGTTCGTGTTCGATCTCTTAATTGTGCGCCCGCAAGACGTTCGCCTTACGGAGTGAGGCCGTTGTGAAATCGGGCGGCCCAGCCGACGTTGCGACGCAATTATTGGAGGGAGAATTCCCTCGTGGTCAAGGAATGCCGAAGGCCCAGGCGCACGGCTGGCCATTCACTTGCAGTGATGGAAAATATGACGGTGTCGCGGAGAGCGCCGTCCGGTCCAACTGAGTGGCTGCGCAGCACTCCATCTTCCTTTGCGCCCAAAGCAGCTATTGCCTTTCGTGATTGGCGGTTGTGCCAGTGAGTACGAAACTCGACGGCAATGCAGTCCAAAACGTCGAAGGCGTACGTCAGTTGGAGGAGCTTGGCCTCTCGGTTCGCGCCCGTACCTTGAGCGCTTCTCGCCAGCCAAGTGGAGCCGATTTCTAATCGCTGCGCATCGGTGCTCGGGTTCATAAAGGTCGTCATGCCGACGATCCGCCCCGTTGACGCGAGCCGAGTGGCCCATGGCAGCATTTTTCCCTGCTCGTGGAGGCTGAGTCGGCGTTCAACCTCCGTGGTCATCGCCTCGGGGTGCGGTATTGATGTGTACCAAGCACGCCAGAGTTCTGCTTCGTTCGCAGCTTCACGGAGCTCGGCTACGTGATCGAATGACAGGGGCTCAAGGGTTACGAGCGATCCTGCGAGCGTGGGCGATTCTGTGAGCTGCATGCTCCGACACTATGGCACCCGGAAACCTCGTGCGCTTCGGGCGGTATGCGCCGCACCAGGGACTGAACCTGGAGGAGGTTCTCTCCTAAGTCTCGATCATCCGTGGAGCGACGATCACTCGGCTTGCGTCCCGTCTTCAGTTCCGATTCAGTGGAGTCATGACGAATGCTTCTTACCGGTTCTCTGCACGTACCGGCGATATGGACCGCGAGCAGATCCACGCGTGGTTGAGCCGCGAGGCATACTGGGCGACGGGGCGACCCCGTGCCCTTCAGGATGCCGCAATCGACGCATCCACCAATTTCGGCATGTTCGACTCAGCCAGCGGACGGCAGGTAGCTTATGCCCGAGTCGTGACCGACTCGGTAACATTCGCGTGGCTCTGCGACGTCTTCGTGGACCCAAAGGTCCGCGGACACGGCGTGGGGGTCGCACTCATGGAGAACGTGTGCGCACTGCTCGACGATCTGAATCTGAAGCGTGTCGTACTTTCCACCGGGGACGCCCACGGTCTCTACGAGAAATTCGGTTTCGAACCTCTCGCTCAGCCTGAAAAATGGATGGCAAGGACTGCAGCCACTCCAGAAACCTGAGCCGAGAGCAATCCCGCTGAGGGTTCCCGTGTGACCTGACGCCTTCGCTCAGAGTGGTGACCGCTCGAGCGAAGTTGTTGAGAGAGGGAGCAGACTTGCGGCATGGATTCTAAGACCATTGCAGCTTATGACGCCGATGCAGCTTCCTATGCTGACGAGTGGGAGCAGGAGCAGGATACCCCGACCGATCTCTATGCCCTCCTTTCGGAGCACTTCACACCTGGTCTCACCGCCGACGTCGGATGCGGCAGTGGTCGTGATAGCGCCTGGCTCTCAACAAACGGCTTCCCGGCCATTGGATTCGATGCTTCCGAAGGCCTGCTGGCAGAGGCGCGCAGGCGGCACTTGGGGGTGCAATTCGAGAAGCGCCAGCTGCCGAAGCTCGACGGAGTCGCGGATGCATCTTTCGCCAATGTGTTGTGCGAGACGGTCATCATGCATCTGCCGGAAGAGGAAGTCGGCCCGTCCGTGTCGCGGATGATGAGGTTGTTGATTCCTGGGGGGACACTTTACTTGAGCTGGCGTGTCACGCCAGGTTCAGACCGGCGGGACGATGCTGGTCGGCTGTACGCAGCATTCGACGAATCGGCTGTCATGGCGGCTCTGGGTGGGGTGAGGCTAATGCTGAACGACGAAGTGGTCAGTACCTCCTCGGGAAAAATCGTCCGGCGGGTTATCGCCCGAAGAAGTTCTTCGAACTGAACCGCACCGAGAGAGAACTGAGGCATCAGCGCCGCTGAATGGCCGTGATGGCCACCATGACGAGCCGGTCCGCCTCCTCGCGTTGCATCGGGCGGCCGGGAACTATGACAACGCCAGCTGATGACGCGAACAGCTCATCGACCCGCCACATTCTTCCCAGCTGGAACGACTCGGCGCTATCGGGCGCGCTCTCCCTTGAGCGCGAGTCGATGTCGCTCACCATAGGTCAGTGATTCGGCATATTCAGCTCACGTGAGTGAGAACGTTGATGACATTTCCGTCGCCGTATCGAAAAAAGAACCGCCGCACACCCCAGGCTTCCTCGGTCAATTCATGCACAATCTCGAGCCCAGCAGCAATGACGTCTCTAGGGCTTGGTCAACATCATCGACCTGCAAGGACGCAATCGGGTTCATAAGCGCGGTCTCGTCCCGCTCCATAAGGTTGAATTGCGCGCTGCGGCCTGTCATGCCAAGTGTGACTATGCATCCGTGGTCCATCAATAGGTCAAGCCCGAACCTCCGACAGTAACCCTCTGTTGATGAGCGAAGGTTGGAGGCAGTGAGGATCGGCACAGCCCGCGAAAGGATCATGGGCGCAAACTTACGAAATAGCCGCTCGACATCCCATTGTCCCGCTGAGGGTTCCCGTTGCGGGCGACTTGCTCAGCGCATCGACTTGAGCGGAATCACGCTTCAATGCGCCCGTTGGTCGTCCGGCTTGCGGGCTTCAGCGCGCGTAGATGATCACGGCCGACGCAGAGTTCGTACCGAAGACGGCTACAC
This sequence comes from Cryobacterium sp. N19, assembly GCF_002929595.1. Classification (NCBI taxonomy): domain Bacteria; kingdom Bacillati; phylum Actinomycetota; class Actinomycetes; order Micrococcales; family Microbacteriaceae; genus Cryobacterium; species Cryobacterium sp. N19. The sequence goes on from NZ_PJJR01000016.1 coordinate 3,340, forward strand.
CTAGTCGGTGCGTT
>NZ_PJJR01000021.1:0-4788 GCF_002929595.1 Cryobacterium sp. N19
GCCATCCTCGCCGTCTTCGGATAGGAGCACTCGTGCACGCGACCGCACCACCCACCCGCCGCACCTGGCCCTGGATCGTCGGCGCCGCTATCCTCGTCGGCGCACTTATCATCGCTGGCGCCGTCTACTTCGGCAGCCAAGCCGACACCGCCACACCTACCGCCGAGCCGACAATACCGATAGAGAGCAGCACGCCGTCGCAGAGCACCGCACCGGTCGAAACGGAGCCGACCGGATGCCTGGGCGGCGAGGCGCGAGACGCGGCCATGGTTTTGACAGCGCAACAGGAAGCGCCGCACACGAGCAGCGGTGCCGTTGATTTTGCAGCGTCCTTCGTACGCTGGATTCAGCGTTTCCCCTATCCGGCAGCCGACGATGCGGCTGCTGTTGGGGATAGTGCGATGGCACGCGAATCGTTTACCGACGACTTGGTGAGCTATCTCGCTGCCGGACCTGACTTATCGGGCGGGATCGTTGCGCCGGGGGACGAGTACTACATGAGCACCATCCCTGGTGTTTGGGTCATTGAAGCGGCGAGCAACGACCGCGTTGAAGTCACCATTGGTAGTGCTTTCGTAGTCAACGGAGCGCTGAGCCCCACCCTGAAATCCTCCATCACGGTCGTAGCCGTCTGGGAAGACGGGCAATGGAAGATCGCCGATGCGAACGGGACCCGCACGACCGAAGCCCTGTATTCGGTGGGCCGGCCATTTACGGAGGGATGCTGATGCTCTCGAGCACATATAAGCTCGCGACCGACGGCGACGGCTGGGACCCGATTGGCGGGATCGGGGACATCATTAATGGTGCGACTGGTGTGGTGTCGTACTGGTCGGACCCGTGGGGAAATACCTTCAAGATGCTTCGCGATACGGCGGAGGGGATGAGTCGGGACATCATGCCGGCGTTGACCAGTGCGACGCTGCCGGATCTGACGGCGGACTGGTTCATCAGCGCCTACAAGATTAGCTTTGCTACGGCGATCTTCGTCGCCGCACTGCTGCTGATCCCACAGGCCGTCCGCACGGCGCGCGGCGCCCAGGCGGGCCGCGATCTGGTCGAGTCCGTCGGCCTCTACTTTGGAACGTTTCTAGTTGGGGCCATGTTCGGTCCAATGTTCGGGATCATGCTGATCAACTTTTTCCATTCCCTGACGGACGTCTTCGTCGCAGCCGGCCTGACCGGCACGGCGACTACCGTCACTGGGCAGTTCAGCGCCATGATTGAGCAGGCCGACCCAGTCGGCATCACCGGCGGAATCGTCATGGGCGTCATCCTCATGATCTGCATGATTCTCGCACTCTTTTTGGTGTTACTCATGTTGCTCGTGCAGCTGGTGACGCTCTACTTCACCGGCGTGTTGCTGCCGCTTGGGTTGGTGTGGATCATCGACAAAAACAAGCGCTCCTTCGGCTTGAAGATTGCGGCGTTGTGGATTGGGATTCTCGCAGCCCACCCGCTGCTGTTCTTGCTGCTGGGCTTGGCCTTTTCGATGACGGCGAACCAGATCAGCGCGTTCGGCAACAACTTCGGCCTGCAATCGATGGTGTCGCTGATGGTCGCGATCATCGGTCTGCTGATGGCCGCGCTCTCGCCATTGCTGCTGATGAAGTTCGCGCCGATCATTCCGATGGCATTCGGCGGCACCACCGGTCCGTCCGTGGACGTCGGCAAGCACATCGGGGCGCAGAACATGACCGAAGCCACCGAACGCTACGGCCAACCCTCCAGCCAGGATCGGACCTCCTCGACGACGACGAAAGAGTCCACGGACTCCACGACCGAGCGCGTCTCAGAGTCCTCGACAGCTCCGGGGAGCCTGTCGGAGGTCATCGGCAACCGCGTTGCTGCTNTCACCGGTGCCTCCGGTGACGGCGCGCCGATCGGCGCCGGCCGGGCAGCGACGGCCACCGCGGGAGCTGCCGGGGCAAGTGCGGCCGCTGGCGGAGCGGCTACCGCGGCTGAGACCGGGCTCGCCGCCGCCGGGACGGCGGAATCAGCGACCGGCGCGGGCGCGGTCGTCGGCGTCCCGACGCTGATCGCGGCGGCGGGGATCGCCGCCGCGCAAAAGAGCGTCGAGGCCGTCGGGAAAGGCATGGACATGGTCCAGACCGCCGGAGAGCAGGCGACGGAGTCGATGGATGACACCCCGACCCTGGGAAGAGATCACACATGATGACGGACCTGCGTAACCGCACGGTTATTCGATATTTGGGCGGGGAGAGCGGGCACCGCTCCTTCTTCGGCGGCACGCACTCCCGCGCCCGGATCATCTTCCTGGCCTGCTCGCTCGTGTTCGGGATGGTGTTCACCCCACTGATCGGCTGGCCCGCCCTCGCAGCGGCAGCGGTCAGTTGCGGGGTGACCTTCTTGGTCACGGCGAAAACACACCGCGGGTCAATCGTTGACCGGCGGCGTAAACGAGCCCGCTGGAAGAAACGCACCCGGGCGGGCACGACCAGGTTTGAGCCCTACGAAGTCGGCGCGTGGGACCAGCTCCAGCAAGCCCTCACCGACGCCCGTGCAGCGAAAGGCCCGGCAGCCCGGGAGGCGGCTGCGGAGGCGGGCCGGGCCGTGGTGGCGATGCGGGCGAACCCGGACGGGTCGGACGGACTCGGCTGGCTGCAATACGGCAGGGGCGAGCCCGGCATTGCATGGCATGCCCCGGTCGGGGAGCAAAGCTACCTGTCGGTGACGTTCACTGTCAGCGGTCAGCTGCGCGGGATTGAATCGGCCAGCGTCATGGCGCGTGCCGCCCATGGCTGGGGAGCGTTCCTCGCTGCCCGCGCCGTCCCCTCCGTCCTCGTCCAAGACGTGCAGATCACTACCCGGGTGCTGCCGGCCGATACTGCGTTGCAGGAATTCTGGGTGCTCAATAATCTCGACCCGGCGGCGCCGGTCGATGCGGTCGCCTCCTATGAGGAGGTGTTGCGGCTGACCGGGAACGACGCGATGGTGCAACGCCACTTCGTTACCGTCAACTGGCCGCTCACACCGTCATTTTTTGACGCCGCTGCCAAGTATGGCGACGGCCGAGACGGATGGCGGGCGTTGATGCGGCAGGAGATCGCCTCGACCAAGCGTGGTTTGACGGAGTCGAAGATCGGCCGGGTGGAGGTGTTGACGGCGCGGCAGGTGGCTGCGGTGGTGCGGCATCAGCAGAATCCGTCGCGTCCGATCGACTTCGTCGCTGACGTGCACCCGAACCGGGTCGGCGAACCTGCGGAGGAAGAGTTCTCCGCGCACATCGTTGACAGCATGGACCCGCTCACCGGGCTGCCGGTGCGGTGGTGGCATCGCACCGCCGCGATCCGTGCCGAAGCGCTCGCGACCGCCGCTCGCACTCAGCTGTGGGTGTTGGATCTGCTCATTGGGAAGGACATCCAGTTCATCCGCTCGGTCAGCTTTCACCTTCACCTGGTGCCGGCGTCGGAGGCGAAAGTCGCCGCCCGGCAAGACCTGGTCCGTGACACCGCCGAAGCCCTCTCCCGCAGGGAGGCCGGGCAGCTCGATACGGACGATACCGACGTGCACATGACGGCCGCCAGACGCCGCCGGCAAGACCTCGTGTCCGGGTCGCAGCACCACGGAGCTCTCTGGATCGGCTTCGTGACAATCTCCGTCCGCTCCCGGGAAGAGCTGGCGCGGGCGTCGCGGCAGCTCGAGGAAACCTGCTCCACCGGCCTCGGCATTGAAAGCCTGGACTGGCTCGATTCGTATCAGGCCGCGGCATCGGGTACGACGTGGCCGATCGGCCGCGGCTTGGTCGCGTCGGCGCCGTCGTTCTCCGCTCGCGTCTACAGTCGCCTGGCCGGCAAATCCGACAAGGAAGCCCTCACATGACCACACCCGACCCCCTTAGCTCGCGCTCAAAGTTGTGGTCGCTGCCCGTGCTGCGCCGCTTCGCGCCGCCCGTCGAGGTGCCCGCCGACGAAGCCGGTGGGATCGACGCAGCCGGTAGTCGGGGTTCAGTGGAGATTGTGCCGTGGGCGCTGCCGGGCACGCCGCTGCGCACGCAAGCCTCGGCCGCGCGCCGCGGCTTCTACGCGCCGGCGCTGGCCGGTGCGCCTACGACGACGCGGCAGGCCGAGATCCTCAACACCGCTCTGATCGGCCCGCCGACCGGCACCCGCGGTGTCGTGAACGGGCGGGACGTGTTGTCGCGGACGACGATCTCCCACGACCCCGTCACGGCGTATAACTCGGAGCCTCGCGAGGTGTCGAGTCCGAACGTGATCGTGATGGGCGACGTCGGCGCCGGTAAGAGCTCGCACACCAAGTGCAATTACGTCGTCCGCCCTCTGCTGCTGCAGGGCAGGCGGGGGGTGGTGTTTGACAAGAAGGATCAGAACGGGGAGGGCGAGTACTCCAATGTGGTGCGGCATTACGGGTTTGAACCGATCCGGTTCACCACCGATGGCACCGGCACCACGCTGAACCTTCTCGATCCGATGATCGCCCGCGGTACCGGTGTCAAAGGTCAGACACGGCTGTTGAACATCGTCACCCGCATCGCCCGCGGCGATCAGCCCCTTAGCGAATGGGAAGAAGAAGCCCTCCGCGCGGCGCTTCGCCGCACAGTCGGCCAAGCGCACGGGCGGCCCCCGGTGCTCGCCGACGTTCTGCCGAACCTCGGCCTGGTCGTTGACGATGACGACTACCGCACCCTGTCGGTCACCGCCCGCGACGACCTGCACAAGGCCGGCTTGTCCGTGAAGTGGACGTTGAACGGGCTGCTCGACGAATACGCCGGCCTCCTCGACGGCGAAACTTCGGAAGCTGTGGATC
>NZ_PJJR01000023.1:0-4799 GCF_002929595.1 Cryobacterium sp. N19
GCCATCCTCGCCGTCTTCGGATAGGAGCACTCGTGCACGCGACCGCACCACCCACCCGCCGCACCTGGCCCTGGATCGTCGCCGCCGCCATCCTCATCGGCGCACTCATCATCGCTGGCGCCGTCTACTTCGGCAGCCAACGCGACACCGCCACACCCTCACCCGAGCCGACAACACCGATAGCGAGCAGCACGCCGTCGCCGAGCACCACACCTGTCGACGCGGAGCCGACCGGATGCCTCGGCGGCGAAACACGAGACGCAGCCATGGTCCTCGCCGCCCAGAAAGCCGCGTCGCACACGAGCAGCGGGGCCGTCGAGTACGCCGCCGCCTTCGTACGGTGGCTACACCAGTACCCCTACCCGTCGTCAGACGATGCAGACTCTGTCGCGGCAAGCGCTCTCGCCACTGATGTTCCGACGAAGGATTTGCGAGAGTTTTTCGCGAACAATCCGAACGTCTCAGGCGGGCTCGTGCCGGACGCGACGAAATACTACCTGTCGACCATTCCTGGTGTGTGGCACATCGAATCGGCGTCGAACGACGAAGTCGTCGCCACGATCGGCACGGGGCTCGTCATACAAGGGGCCATGAGCCCAACGTTGAAAGGATCGATTACCGTGACCGTCCGGTGGGAAAACGGCGCGTGGAAATTTGCGAAGTCTGAAGGGACCCGCACGACGGAGGACTTGTTTTCGATCGGTGAACCCTTCACGAGCGGGTGCTGACGATGCTAGGCATGGCGACCACGCCCGGCGATGACCCAGGATTTTTCGGAGATCTCGTGGGCGGCATAGGTAATGCCATCAACGGTGCCGCCGGAGTGGTGTCTTATTGGTCGGACCCGTGGGGAAACACATTCAAGATGCTCCGCGACACGGCGCAGGGGATGAGCCGTGACATCATGCCGGCGCTGACCAGTGCAACGCTGCCGGATCTGACGGCTGATTGGTTCATCAACGCCTACAAGATTAGCTTTGCTACGGCGATCTTCGTCGCCGTGCTGCTGCTGATCCCGCAAGCTGTGCGAACGGCGCGCGGCGCCCAGGCCGGCCGCGATCTGGTCGAGTCCGTCGGACTGTACTTTGGAACCTTCCTTCTCGGGGCCATGTTCGGCCCAATGTTCGGGATCATGCTGATCAACTTCTTCCACTCCCTCACGGACGTCTTCGTCGCAGCCGGCCTGACCGGCACAGCGAATACCGTCACCGGGCAGTTCACCACCATGATTGAGCAGGCCGACCCAGTCGGCATCACCGGCGGAATCGTCATGGGCGTCATCCTGATGATCTGCATGATCCTCGCCCTCTTCCTCGTGCTGCTCATGTTGCTCGTGCAGCTGGTGACCCTCTACTTCACCGGCGTGTTGCTGCCGCTTGGACTGGTGTGGATCATCGACAAAAACAAGCGCTCCTTCGGCTTGAAGATCGCCGCGTTGTGGATTGGGATTCTCGCAGCCCACCCGCTGCTGTTCTTGCTGCTGGGTTTAGCCTTTTCGATGACGGCGAACCAGATCAGCGCGTTCGGCAACAACTTTGGCCTGCAATCGATGGTGTCCCTCATGGTCGCGATCATCGGGCTGCTGATGGCCGCGCTCTCGCCATTGCTGCTGATGAAGTTCGCCCCGATCATTCCGATGGCCTTCGGCGGCACCACCGGTCCATCCGTGGACGTCGGGAAACACATCGGGGCGCAGAACATGACCGAAGCCACCGAACGCTACGGCCAACCCTCCAGCCAGGATCGGACCTCCTCGACGACGACGAAAGAGTCCACGGACTCCACGACCGAGCGCGTCTCAGAGTCCTCGACAGCTCCGGGGAGCCTGTCGGAGGTCATCGGCAACCGCGTTGCTGCTGCNGCACCGGTGCGGCCGGTGAGGGGGCAGCGATCGGCGCCGGCCGCGCAGCAACCGCCACGGCGGGAGCTGCCGGGGCAAGTGCGACCGCTGGCGGAGGCGCGGCCGCAGCCGAGACCGGGCTCGCCGCCGCTGGGACGGCGGAATCGGCGACGGGCGCGGGCGCGGTTGTCGGCGTCCCGACGCTGATCGCCGCGGCGGGGCTCGCCGCCGCGCACAAGGGTGTTGAGGTCGTTGGGAAGGGCGTGGATATGGCTCAGACGGCGGGGGAGCAGGCGACGGAGTCGATGGATGACACCCCGACCTTGGGAGGAGATCACACATGATGACGGACCTGCGCAATCGTACGGTCATCCGCTATCTGGGTGGGGAGAGCGGGCACCGCTCCTTCTTCGGCGGCACGCACTCTCGCGCCCGGATCATTTTCCTGGCCGGGTCACTCGTGTCCGGGATGGTGTTTACCCCACTGATCGGCTGGCCCGCCCTCGCAGCGGCAGCAGTCAGTTGCGGGGTGACGTTCCTCGTCACAGCGAAAACGCACCGCGGATCAATCGTCGACCGACGGCGCAAACGATCCCGCTGGAAGAAACGCACCCGGGCCGGCACGACCCGGTTCGTGCCCTACGAGGTCGGCGCGTGGGACCAGCTCCAGCAAGCCCTCACCGACGCCCGCACCACCAAGGGCATGGTAGCCCGAGAGACTGCCGCGGAGGCGGCCAAGGCGGTGGTGGCGATGCGCTCCAATCCGGACGGGTCGGACGGGCTCGGCTGGCTGCAATACGGCCGGGGCGAGCCCGGCATCGCCTGGCATGCCCCGGTCGGTGAGCAAAGTTACCTGTCGGTTACGTTCACCGTCAGCGGTCAGCTGCGGGGGATCGAATCGGCCAGCGTCATGGCGCGCGCCGCCCACGGCTGGGGCGCGTTCCTCGCCGCCCGCGCCGTCCCCTCCGTCCTCGTCCAGGACGTGCAAATCACCACGCGAGTGTTGCCGGCCGATACCGCGTTGCAGGAATTCTGGGTGCTCAATAACCTCGACCCGGCGGCGCCGGTCGACGCCGTCGCCTCCTACGAGGAGGTTTTGCGGCTGACCGGGAACGACGCGATGGTGCAACGCCACTTCGTCACCGTCAACTGGCCGCTCACACCGTCATTTTTTGACGCCGCTGCCAAGTATGGCGACGGCCGAGACGGATGGCGGGCGTTGATGCGGCAAGAGATCGCCTCGACCAAGCGTGGTTTGACGGAGTCAAAAATCGGCCGGGTGGAGGTGCTGACGGCGCGGCAGGTGGCGGCGGTGATGCGGCATCAGCAGAATCCGTCGCGTCCGATCGACTTCGTCGCCGACGTGCACCCGAACCGGGTCGGCGAACCCGCCGAGGAAGAGTTCTCCGCGCACATCGTCGACAGCATCGACCCGCTCACCGGGCTGCCGGTGCGGTGGTGGCATCGCACCGCCGCGATCCGTGCCGAAGCGCTCGCGACCGCGGCCCGCACTCAGCTGTGGGTGCTGGACCTGCTGATCGGGAAGGACATCCAGTTCATCCGCTCGGTCAGCTTCCACCTTCACCTGGTGCCGGCGTCGGAGGCGAAAGTCGCCGCCCGGCAAGACCTCGTCCGCGACACCGCCGAAGCCCTCTCCCGCAGGGAGGCCGGGCAGCTGGACACGGACGATACCGACGTGCACATGACGGCCGCCAGACGCCGCCGGCAAGACCTCGTCTCCGGATCGCAGCACCACGGAGCTCTCTGGATCGGCTTCGTGACAATCTCCGTCCGCTCCCGAGAAGAGCTGGCGCGGGCATCACGGCAGCTCGAGGAAACCTGCTCCACCGGCCTCGGCATTGAAAGCCTGGACTGGCTCGATTCGTATCAGGCCGCGGCATCCGGTACGACGTGGCCGATCGGCCGTGGCCTGGTCGCGTCCGCGCCGTCGTTCTCCGCCCGCGTCTACAGCCGCCTCGCCGGCAAATCTGACAAGGAGGCCCTCACATGACCACACCCAACGACACCAGCTCATCCCGCTCGAAGCTGTGGGCGCTGCCGGTGCTGCGCCGCTTCGCGCCGCCCGTCGAAGTGCCCGCCGACGAGGCCGGCGGGAACAACGCGGCCGGCAATCCGGGTGCGGTCGAGATTGTGCCGTGGGCGCTACCGGGCACACCGCTGCGCACCCAGGCGGCCGCGGCTCGTCGTGGTTTCTACGCGCCGGCGCTGGCTGGCGCGCCGACGACGACGCGGCAGGCCGAGATCCTCAACACCGCGCTGATCGGCCCGCCGACGGGCACCCGCGGCGTGGTCAACGGGCGAGACGTGTTGTCGCGGACGACGATCTCCCACGACCCCGTCACCGCCTACAACTCGGAGCCGCGGGAGGTGTCCAGTCCAAACGTGATCGTGATGGGCGACGTCGGCGCCGGTAAAAGCTCCCACACCAAATGCAACTACGTCGTCCGCCCCCTGCTACTTCAAGGCCGCCGTGGGGTGGTGTTTGACAAGAAGGATCAGAACGGGGAGGGCGAGTACTCCAACGTGGTGCGGCATTACGGGTTTGAACCGATCCGGTTCACCACCGACGGCACCGGCACCACCCTGAACCTGCTCGATCCGATGATCGCCCGCGGTACCGGTGTCAAAGGTCAGACACGGCTTCTGAACATCGTCACTCGCATCGCCCGCGGCGATCAGCCCCTCAGCGAATGGGAAGAAGAAGCCCTCCGCGCGGCGCTGCGCCGCACCGTCGGCCAAGCGCATGGGCGGGTGCCGGTGCTCGCCGACGTGCTGCCGAACCTTGGACTCGTCGTCGACGATGACGACTACCGCACCCTGTCGGTCACCGCCCGCGACGACCTGCACAAGGCCGGCCTGTCCGTGAAGTGGACGTTGAACGGGCTGCTCGACGAATACGCCGGCCTCCTCGACGGCGAAACTTCGGAAGCTGTGGATC
>NZ_PJJR01000040.1:0-58341 GCF_002929595.1 Cryobacterium sp. N19
AAGCGAGCGCAGCGAGGGGGCGGCGGTGGGACAGGGAAAGAGACCCCTTACCTATTCGTTTACCTATTCGCTGCCGGTGAATAGGTAAACGAATACCCGCGCCGTTGCTCGTCTCTCGGCGAAGCCACAAAATTCATCTTGAGCGGCTCCGCATCGACCGCCACATCCGCAACCGTGGGGCTCACGCAGAGCACCATTGAAGCCAGTGGGAACCCCACTAACTGGGGCAGTCACCAGATCGCCAGCATGCGTCGGGTGGCCCATGCTGGATGGGTGACCGCCTCGCCAAATAACCCATCAGCGGGCTGGTATCCCGACCCAAGAGGCGACGAGGCTGAGCGTTACTGGGACGGTGCAAACTGGACCGCCTATGCGCGGCCGGCTGGAAGTTCTGCCGCGCCTGTAGGTCTGGCGCAGTCTCCTGTTCTGCCTGCGGTAACTCTGCCCAGTGTAAGGACCGGGCCCGGGTGCCTGGCGCTAACCGTTTGGATCATCGTGGGGGCAGCGGTCATTGCCATCGTTATTGCATTCGCTACCGCGCTCAGCTCTCCAGACTCGACGTCGTCCCGCTCTTCAGATACACGGGCAATTCCCGCAGAGCCCCCGGCCCCAGCGCCGGCGTTACGCGCTACCTACTTTGTGGAAGGAACAGCCTCCTCGGCGAGCATCACAGCGTCGCTAGGGACGGGGACAGAGCAACACGACGTCAAGCTGCCGATGACGAACACAGATGGCGAAATCGGCGTGAGTCACACCACTGCCCCGGGCGCTTTCCTATATATCTCGGTCCAGAATCGAGGCGACCGCGGGACTGTGACGTGCAAGATTACCGTTGATGGAGTTACCGTCTCCGAAAACACGTCGAGTGGTGCGTACGGAATAGCGAGCTGCGACTATTCGATGCCGCGTTAGCGCTAGAACCACTCACGCATCGATCTGTTAGCCCTTCTCGGGAGATCAGAGTCTCCCTGCATTTACAGCTGCGGGAACTTCTTGATGCTGTCGAACCAGCGGACGACGCTGTTGGCGTTGTGGGCTTGCATGAGGGCATCTTCGACGATGCCGGCGAATTGGGCGGCATCGCGGAGGCCGAGTTCGGCACGGGCGACTCCAGGTGCGCAGCCGGCGCCGCAACCGTCTTCACCGTTGTACTCGAGGCCGTCGATGACGGTGCTGTGCCAGTTGGCGAGCTGGTCGTAAACCTGGCCCAGCGAGCGCTGGGTCACGGTCAAGCATCCCAGCAGCAGATAGGAGTCGGAGGGCCGGTCGATCGCTCGAGTCGCGTGAGCCAGGCTGCGTGCGACGTCGGCCAGCTCGTTCGCCCAGCTGATCAGTTCGCTGTCATGGTCGTTCATGGTGGTGCTCCTTCACGAGATGTTGTGGGTGGGCCGCGCGTGCGGTCTACCCACAGACGGTTATTCGGTGTCGGGCTTGGAGTTGCGGCGCACGGTGGCGACGGCCCAGTTGAGGTCGGGTCCGACGTTGGCGGCGTCGATGACGCGTCCGTATTGGCGTGACTGGTCGTCGCCCCAGCTGTCGGTGTGTTCACGGCCAACAACGATCACGGGGTCACCTTTGTGCAGGGTTGCGGCGACGTTCTGGCCGAGCTCGAACTGGGCTTCCACGAAGTGAGTGGTTGCGGCGTCGTGGGCGAGCCATTTGCCGCCGCGGTATTCACCGGTGTTTTCGATGACGCGCAGCTTGGTGATCTGGATGCTGCCTGCTGTGACGACCTCGGGGTCCAGAGCCAGGTTGCCGATGATGGTGCGTGTGGTCATGAGTGCTTCTCCTTCGATGGGTGTGGTGCGTTGACTTGCGGTGGGATGTCGGTGGCTTTGATTCTTCGACCAACTGTTTTTTGTGCCGTCCGGCGAGAGAAATCGAGAGGGAGCGAGAGCGCCCTGAGTGCACTGAATCTCTGACGAAATAAGGGAGCCTGCGACCGTGTCTGAGAATCTGGGAACGGTGGCGCGTAGCCAGCTACAGTGATCGGCCGGACAGGTCACAAATTGTGTTTTACGCGGTGTCGCATCGAGCCATTTATGGCTGCGATCGAGGGGCAGTCGGCGGGCGTTTGAGGCAAGTTATCCACAGGCGCTTCTCGCGCGCGCGTACTGTTAATATTTTGTTTGTCCTGTTAGTACTGTTAGGGGGGCCGGTCAGCGGCCCCCTATAGGGCCAGATCTGGCCCCCTATCGGTACGCTAAACGGCCCCCTACGGGGGCCGCTCACCGGCCCCCAAACCTCCGCGCCGAAGCATCGGAATGACGTTGGTCTCGTACCGTCGGTGACCGCCCGGTTTTCTGCTGTCGACGAGCAGATTGAACTCGGCGTTGTGGCCGCGATAGCCGGAGCTGACTCGCTCGATAGCGCCGCTGGCGACGAGTTCGGCAATCGCCCGTTTGACCGAATGATGCGCAGACTCTGATCCGTTGTCGGGGGCCAGATAGCCCAAGGCGATCGCCGATGATTCGCGGGATGCGAAGTACCGGCGCGGCGGTTGATTGCCGGGGTTGTCGGTGTCGTCCCAGCTTTCCAGAGCCATGTGCAGCAGCAACCGGGTCGCCGCGTGCCCCAGACCCAAACGTGCAGCTGCAAGAACCGCGCCCTTCGCCGCATAGAGGCCCACAGTGCTCTCACCCACCAGGTCGGGTGCGAAGCGTTGCGAGATGGCAGAATTTCAGTACTCTGGTCACAGATCAGATCCTTTTCGGGTGTTCGATCCTTGCCCCGGGGTGCAACCCGGGGCTTTTTCTTTGATCTGCCGCCGGCGGTCGTTCTCGTCGCTCGCAGCAGGATTTGCGGCCTCACCGCGCCACGAGAGCGCGTTCGCCCGTCTGTGTCTGCGCGCTCGCCTCGACCCAGGCGACCACTTCGGATCGCTTGTACAAGACCTTCTTCGGCGTCGGCTTGTAGAACCGTGGTCCCCGACCCAGGTAGCGCAGGTGGGCCAGCCCGCCGACGGTCAGTCCGGTGAGTTCGGCGACGACGACGGGGAGGATGAATTCTTCAGTCATGATTACGTCCCTTCGGTGACACGAGACACTCATTGCTTCGTGTTGCGATCACAATAAAACGCTTTTCGCTGTTTGACAAGGACCAATAGCTGTACGGTGTCGGCATGACAGGTTTTGTGCGGCAGTCCNCGGCAGTCCGGAATCGGCGAGCGGATCCAAGCCATCCGCAAACGGCACGGTATTCGCTCCGCCAAGGACCTCGCCGAGCTGATGCCAGGCGGCAACGTCACCGAAGCGATCCTGCAAAACCTCGAAGCCGGCCGCAAGCAAGACCTCTCGGTCAGCCAACTCCTGAACATCTCCCACGCCCTACGAGTCCCGCCTGTCTTTCTGCTGGCACCAATTGGTCGTCCCCATGACCAACTGGACCTGGTCAACCTCAGCGACACGTTCGAGGGCATGACCGTCGCAGAGTTCGACGCCTGGATCTCCGGTGAAACCGACGGCGCCTACCGGTGGCGAGACCTGACCGAGCGCACGGAACGCTCCCAGCTCGAGGCCATGCGAGAACTCATCGCCAGCCTGCGGGAACGCAGACGCCTCACCATCAACGCGTCCATCGAGGCAGAGCTCACCCCCGCGGGCGAAGCCACCGTCGAACCCCCGATCTGGGATACCACCAAGGAACAACTTACCGAGGCAAACCGGCGAATTGAACAGCTCAGCACCTACCTTGCCGATACGGGGTGGGACCTCGAAGGCTGGGCCCAGTAACCACTGAGGCTAGGCCAAAGCATTGCCGCGTGGGAGCCGCAGAGAACTGGCCCGCGAGTTGTACTCTGTGCGCGTGACGAACTTTCTGGCGCAAGTTGGGATCGGCAACCGCCTCCAGGCGATCCGCAAACAGCATGGCATCCATTCGGCACGAGCCTTGGCCGACCTCATCCCCGGCGACAACGTCACCGAAGCTGTCGTGCAAAACATCGAGGCCGGTCGGAAGCACGACCTCCCAGTGAGTCAACTCCTCAACATCGCCAAAGCACTTCGAGTTCCGCCGATTTTCTTACTCGCGCCAATCGCCCGACCCCTGGCTGCCTTGGATGTCGCCAACCTCAGCCCTAGCTTTGATGGCATGACCGTAGTCGAGTTCGACGCTTGGATTTCGGGCGAACCCGAAGGCGCATATCGGTGGGCAACCGCCGATGAACGTCACGAACGTATAGAGCTGCAAGCGATGCGGGAGCTCCACGCGCAGCTGCGCGAACGCAGGCGATTAGCCACCAGGCGCGAAATCGAACACACGACCGATGCATCAGCTAGTGCTTCCGACGCGTCCCGAACGACTGAGGACAATATCAGCGAGGTGGAGCAGCGCATCGCTCAGTTACGTTCTTATCTCGTCTCCGCAGGCTGGGACCTCGCGGAACCAGAAACGTTCTAGCAAACAGTGAGTAATTTCAATTTCGGAATAGCACCGCGGCTCGACCAAAGCTGGTCTTCACCGTGAACACATTTTGAACACATTTGTATGAAAGTGACGTCGTTCCACGGGCGTCTGAGTCATTCAAAAAGCCCGAAATTATAGGGAATTCTACGAGTTGGGCAGCAGACTGTAGCGATCTGTTTTGACTGAAAATCGAAAGGTCACCGGATCGACGCCGGTCGGGGCCACCACCGCCACTCCCTAGGAAACTCACTTGTGAGTAACTCGGGGAGTGGCCTTTTTTTATGCTCGCCACTCTCACTCGACAACTTTGGGGGGTGTGGCGGGGTCGCAACCGCTCAAAGTTGTCCAGTGAGCGGCCAGCTAGGCTCGAATGATGACCACGCGCACCGTTCTGATCCTGCTCGACGTCGACGACGTGCTCAACCCGCGGGTCGTCAACCAGAGGCTTGTGCTCGATCCACCCCGCGCAGAACTGGTGCGGCGGCTGGCCAAACTCGGATCCATCGTGTGGGCTACCACCTGGTCGCCGACACACACGTTTCACCTGACCCGGGATCTTGGCTTATCGTCGGACACCGAGGGCATCGCTTTTCCGCGCAATCTGAACTTCGACCCGTCAGCGCCCGCACCCACCGCGAAGCTGCACTGGGTCGCCCGCTGGCTGGCCAGGCAGGATCCGCAGCCCGACGCGGTGATCTGGATCGACGATATCCTGCGCCACGATGCCGTCGGCTGGGCCGACGCGCAGGCGCGGCCCACACTCCTGGTGCAGCCCGAGATGGACATCGGGCTCACGGCCGCGCACGTCGACGATGTGCGGCACTTCATCGAGGGCCTCGCTTCGTCCTGAGTGTTCAGTGCGCGCCGTCGACGAGCTTGAGCCCGACGATGCAGCCGATCAGGCCGAGCAGCAGGGCGATCTTCAGCCAGGACACGCTCGCATCCCCCGTGACCATCGCCCAGGTGACCGTGAGTGCCGCTCCGATGCCGACCCAGACGGCATAAGCCGTGCCGATCGGAATCTCCCGCATCGCCCAGGCCAGGCCGGTCATGCTGAGCGCGAGTGCCCCGCCGAAGATGACGGTCGGCCACAACTTGGTGAACCCCTCGGATTTACCAAGCGCCGTCGCCCAGACCGCTTCCAGAACTCCGGACACAATAAGCAGAATCCACGACATGACTAATACTCCTCGGCCAGTCTTGTCTTGTGCCGGGTACTGATCCGTCGTCCGGGGCCGCGCATCGCGACCTGCTTCGACCTTAGGCACAACCACTGTGCAAACGATGTGCAGAACCGCGTCCCGCCTCGAAACGGATGCCGCGGCATCCGTTTCGCGCGCCCGTCTGCTGCGCAGGCTGTCGTTTTCTGCTCGCGCGAGTGGCCGGCCAGCAGCGCAAGCAATCAGCGACAGCTGTTGCATCATTGCACCGCGCAGCCGCGGCTACGGCGGCTAGGCCACGAACGCCCGGTAGGCCGCATCGTTTGCGCGCAGTACGCGCAGCACGTTCTCGGAGCCGAGCTTGGCGAGTTCGGCGTCGGTCCAGCCGCGCCGCTCGAGCTCGGTGAACAGGTTGGGGTAGTCCGCCACGGTGGCGAGCCCGACTGGCATGTCCGGGCAGCCGTCGAAGTCGCCACCGAGACCGATGTGATCGACTCCGGCCACGCTTCGGGCGTGCTCCACATGGTCAGCAACGTGCGCCACGGTGATCTGCGGCTTCTCCGCCACCGAACCGTTGTCTTCCCAGCGTCGATAGTCGGCCGAGATGAAGGCCGGCACGAAGGTGATCATCTGAACGCCGCCGTTGGCGGCGAGCTGACTGAGAATCGCATCGGGCACGTTGCGAGGGTGCGGGTTCAGGGCATAGCACGAAGAGTGGCTGAAGAGAACGGGGAGCGTTGAGGCATCGAGGGCGTCCTGCATGGTGGCAGCCGAAACATGGGACAGGTCGACCATCATTCCGATGCGGTTCATCTCGGCGATGACGACCCGGCCACGCTCGTTGATGCCGTCGTGGGTCACCTCGCCGGCAGCCGCGTCGGCCCACTCGGTTGACGAGTTCCAGGTGAGCGTCATATAACGCACGCCCAACCGGGCGTACTCGCGCAGTACCGCGAGAGAGTTGTTCATCTGGTTGCCGCCCTCAACCCCGAGGAGCGATGCAATTTTTCCGCCGTGCCGTGCACGCTCAACGTCGTCGGCGGTGACGGCCCGCTCGAAATCGTCGGGGTAGGCGGCAATCAGGCGGTGAATAAAGTCGATCTGCTCCAGCGTCGCCTGCACCGAATCGGTGCCCTCAAGGTCGGTGTGCACCCACACCGACCAGAACTGCCCCTGCACACCTCCGCGCCGTAATTTGGGGACATCCGTTTGCAAATGATTGCGGGCAGAATCCTGCTCGGAGTCCAGCCCGGCAACGGAATAGTCTCTATGCTCGCGGCATGCCCAGGCGAGGTCGTTATGCCCGTCAATAACGTCAAATTTCGGTTTTCTTACGGTCATGTGAACTCTTCCCGGCAATCGGTGCGAAATACCAGCCTAGGACCCTCACCATCGGGCATTTAATGCGCTCGAGCCGGTTTGCCCCCTGGCAGTGCCTGCCTGATTTCTACCCGCAATTCCGGGCCTGACAGGGACGTCGGCCGCTCTCAGGGTGAACACGCCCAAATAGGTCCCCCCATACAGGGCATTTTGACCCCCATTGAGGTTACAGCGCCGCCGACTTGAAACGGGGTAGTCTCTGCCAGTAAGTTGCTGAGAAAGAATCATCTTCATCCGCCGCGCCCCATCGAACGACAAGTGCCAGCATCGCCGCCTTGTCACTATGACCACCTGTTCCTGTAAACCCGACTGCAGGGAATGAAAACGTGACATTTATTCCACCCCGCCGAACCACCCCCAGAACCCGCGACACGCGCCCTCGCACCACAACCACGACGACACCCGGCACCACTTCCAGTTCGATCGCAGGGGGAATGACGCATGAGTGAATCAGATTCGCCCGCCTCTTTCCCGCAATCCCTGCCCCTTCGGCGTACCGCCAAACTCCGACTCGTTGACCAGACAGCGTCCGCGCCGGCCGACATCGCGGTGGACACCCCCTCGTCAGGGCTGATTTGGGCTCGGCGGTACCGCACCAAGCTGCGACTGACCGATGTCGTAGTCATTATTCTCGCGGTCGGTAGCGCACTGGTCTTTCGGTTCGGCGTGGACGGCATTCCGGCCGTTCCTGGATCGTTCAGCGCCAACTACTGGCTCGTGTCGCTGCTCATCGTGGCGACCTGGCTCACAACCCTCGAGCTCTTCCATACCAGGGACTCCCGCGTCGTGGGTGTTGGAGCGAGCGAGTACAAACAGGTCATCAACGCCAGCGCCGTGACCTTCGGCATGCTGGCCATCGTTTTTCTGATCGTTCACATCGATATCGCCCGGCTCTATTTCGTGCTGGCGCTTCCTATCGGAATTGTTGCGCTCGTTCTCGAACGGTGGCTGTGGCGCAAGTGGCTGCTGCACCAGCGCAGGTTCGGCCACTACCTCTCCCGCGTGATCGTCGTCGGCAATCGCGACGACGTGGAATACGTGGTCAGCCAGATCGACACCAAGTCCGGAGCCGCGTACTACATCGTCGGCGCAGCTCTGGAAGACGGCATTGGTGACGAGATCTCGGCCGGCGAACGCATAGTGCCGATCGTGTCCGATTTCGAGCATGTCGCCGCGGCGGCCGCTGCCATGGGCGTCGACACGGTCATCGTTGCTGGGCAGCCCAGCGGCGGCAGTTCCTACATTCGCAACCTGGGTTGGGACCTCGAGGGCACCTCCGCGGAGCTTGTTCTGTCGAGCCGGCTAACGGATGTCGCTGGTCCCCGCATCCACTTTCGTCCGGTCGACGGCCTCCCGCTGATCCATGTCGAAATCCCCCGGTTCGAGGGGGGCCGCCACGCCCTCAAGCGCACTCTGGACATCGTAACGACGGCTGCCGCGATCGTGTTCTTGCTGCCCGTGCTCGCCGTGATCGCCGTACTCATCAAACTCGACAGCCCGGGCCCGGTCCTCTTTCGGCAGGAACGGTGCGGCCGCAACGGACAGACCTTCCGCATGATCAAATTCCGCTCGATGGTGCAGACCGCTGAGGACGACCTGGCTGGCCTGCTCGACCAGAACGAGGCATCCGGGGTGCTGTTCAAGATTCGCAATGACCCTCGGATCACCAAGATCGGCCGCGTGCTGCGCAAGTACTCGCTCGATGAGCTGCCTCAGCTGTGGAATATCTTCGTTGGCGAGATGAGCTTGGTCGGGCCACGCCCGCCGCTGCCCGAAGAAGTTCAGGTCTACGAAACCCACGTGCACCGCCGCCTGTACATCAAGCCCGGCCTGACCGGCATGTGGCAGGTCAACGGGCGATCCAATCTCAGCTGGGAAGACAGCGTCCGGCTCGACCTGTACTACGTCGAGAACTGGTCCCTGACCGGCGACCTGATGATCATTTGGCGCACCTTTAAGACCGTCATTCAACCAGTAGGGGCATATTGACATGACCGCGGGCATCGAACACACTGCGCCCACCAGCCACCGGCGTCTGAGCATCGCAATGATCGGTACCCGAGGCGTTCCCGCAGCCTACGGCGGTTTTGAAACCGCCGTCGAGGAGATTGGTCGGCGACTCGTTGACCGCGGCCACGACGTGACCGTCTATTGTCGCCGCACGACCCAGCCGGTGCCGAAAGAGTACCTCGGCATGAAACTGGTCGAGCTGCCGGCGCTGCGCCACAAGATTCTCGAGACCCTGAGCCACACCGGGTTGTCGGTTCTGCACGCGACCCTGCACCGTCCGGCCGATGTCGCGTTCGTGTTCAATGCCGCCAACGCTCCGTTCGTTCCGCTGCTGCGCCTGCGCGGCATCCCGAGCGTCGTGCACGTCGACGGACTCGAATGGAAGCGCGACAAATGGGGCGGCGCCGGTCGCCGCTACTACCGCTGGGCCGAGGAAGTCTCGGTGCGCGAAGCGGATGCCCTCATCGCCGACGCGCAGGGAATCGTCGACTACTACTGGGACGAGTTTTCCATCCCGACCGAACTGATCTCCTACGGCACCCGAATTCTGCACGACACCCCGACTGATCGGCTCGCCGAACTCGGACTCCGCCCCGGCGGCTACCACCTCGTCGTCGCCCGGTTTGAACCGGAAAACCACGTCGACATCATTGTCGAGGGATATCGCGCGAGCGACGCGCGCCTCCCGCTGGTTGTCGTTGGCTCAGCGCCCTACGCGGCCGTCCACACCAACCGCATCAGTGACTTGGCCACATCCGATTCCCGCATTCGCATGCTGGGCAGTGTGTGGGACCAGAATCAGCTGGACCAGCTCTATACGCACGCCGCCACCTACGTGCACGGCCACTCGGTGGGCGGTACGAATCCGTCGCTGCTGCGGGCGATGGGTGCCGGAACCAAGGTCATCGCGTGGGACGTCGTGTTCAATCGTGAGGTCCTCGGCAGCGATGGCGCCTACTTCTCGCGGGCCGATTCTCTCAGTGGCCTGATCGAAGATTCCGAGCTGAACCCCGAGCAGGTCGCCGCGGTCGCGGCGGCGCTGCAACAGCGGGCCGAGCAGTTGTACAACTGGGACAGCGTCGCGGCCAGCTACGAAAGACTCGCTCGGCGGGTGGCCGTAGGCTACAGCACCCATCACCAGAGCAGCGGCCGGGCTGGAGTCTCAACGTGGAGCCTTCCCGACGGCATGAAACGCCAACCGTCAACCGCACCGTCCAGGGGGATCACCTCATGACCAGTACCCCGGCCCACGCCACTGCCTCGACGGAAACGTACTTTGACACCGTGCGTCGTTTGTCGTCCGCCCAGAAGACGGCGGCCCGCGGTGCCCCGCCCTACTCCGTCTATGTCAACCGCCGGGTTGGTCGCTACCTCGCGGCGGGCGCGTTTCGCTTAGGCCTGACTCCGAACAACGTCACGGCGATCAGTGCCGGCTTCACGTTCTGCGCGATCGGGCTGCTCGCGATCGGTGAGCCCAGTTGGTGGCTTGGACTCGTCGTGTGGCTGTTGCTGGCCATCGGGTACGCCTTCGACTCGGCCGACGGCCAAGTCGCGCGTCTGCGTGGTGGAGGCTCCCCCTCGGGCGAATGGCTCGACCACGTCGTTGACTCCATCAAGATCTCAACGCTGCACCTCGCGGTGCTCATCACGATGTTCACGCACTTTCCTCTGTCGAGCTCGATCTCGCTGCTCGTGCCGATCGGGTTTGCGGCCGTGGCCGCCGTGTCGTTCTTCGCCATGATCCTGAACGATCTGCTCAAAGCCAAGCACGCGCCAACGGCCGCCCTCTCCACTGCCCCCCGCACCGTGGTGCGGTCGCTTCTTGGTCTTCCCACCGACTACGGTGTGCTTTGCCTCTCCTTCGTGCTGCTGGGCGCTCCGTTGGCCTTTTTCGGCTTGTATACCCTTCTCTTTGTCGCCAACGCGCTGTATCTCGCACTGGCGCTGGGTAAATGGTTTCGCGACATGACAGCGCTGGGTCGAGTGGACGTCGCGCGACCGTAGTCAGGCATCCGCTGCCCTCAGGCGCCAGCTCTGCCGTGTGCCCCCTTCTGGGGATGCTCCCTCCCGCATTCAGAGGTGAGTTTTGGTCAGCTTGATTGTAGTGTGGGCGCAACCGGACGGAGAATGCTGTGGAACCAATCGACTATCTGAGGACCATCACGAGACGGTGGCTGCTCATTGTCATCGTGGGCATCCTCGGTGGGGCAGCCGGGTGGGGCTACGCGGCCACCCTGCCAGCCCAGTATCAGGCCACGAACAGCGTGTTCGTCACGAGCGATCGAGGTGAGACCACGAGCGAACTTCTGCAAACGTCGACGTTCACGCAGAACCTCGTGCAGTCCTACGCACAGTTGGCGACGACGCCGACAGTGCTCGACCCGGTCATCAGCCGGCTCGGGTTGAACGTCTCCAGCCAGGCCCTCGCCGCGCGCGTGAGCGCCGTCACTCCCCTGAACACGGTATTCATCAATATCACCGTCACCAGTCGGTCGGCCCAGCAGTCCGTCGACCTGGCCGACGCAGTTTCCCAGTCGCTCGCCAACACGGTCGAGAGCCTGGCCCCGAAGGGCCCCGATAACCTGCCGTCGATCACGGTCAAGACCGTCTCGCCCGCGCAGCTCCCCGGCGGTCCGTTCGCACCGAATACGCAGCTCATAGTTCTGACCGGCCTCCTGCTCGGGTTCGGCCTGGGCGTGCTGTATGCCCTGGCCCGTGAGGTGTTCGACACCCGGGTGAGTACGGAAAAGGACCTCGACCGGGTCTCCTCCGATCCGCTGCTGGGTATGGTCGGCTACAAACGCAGAAGCGACCCGGCCGGTCTGGTGATGCGGGTCATGCCGCACAGCGCACTCGCTGAGTCGTACCGCCGGGTGCGGGCCAACCTGGAATTCATCGACGTGGACCGCCCGCCGCGCAGCGCTGTCGTCACGTCGGCGGTCTCCAGGGATGGAAAATCCACCACAGCGATCAACCTGGCCCTCGCCATGGCTGAACGGTCGTCGCGCGTACTCCTGATCGATGCCGACCTTCGACGTCCGTCGATTGCCGAGCTCTGCGACCTCGAAGGCGACGTGGGCCTCACCACCATCCTGCTCGGCGATGTCGGGCCCGAGGACGCCATCGTGCGCTGGTCGGACGGCCTCGACGTGCTGCCATCCGGCGCCGTACCGCCCAACCCCGGGCAGGTACTCGGTTCGGACGCGATGAAGACCCTGATGAAGACCCTGCTGCAGGACTACGACTTCATCGTCATTGATTCCCCGCCCCTGCTTCCAGCAACGGATGCCCTCGGCCTGTCTCACCTCACCGATGGCGCCATCGTCGTTGCCCGGTACAAGTCGACCACCCGCCAGCAGCTCGCCACCACTCTCGAGTCCCTCGAAGCGGTCAATGCGCGCATTCTGGGCATCGTCCTCAACCAGGTGCGCGAGCGCCGGGCCGAGGTCTACTACGGCCCGCTCGCCGCGGTAACCGGCCCGAGCGTGCCACCATCGGTGCCAGCCAACCGGGTCACGGCCACGCGGGCACCGCGCACATCCTTCGACGAAGCTGGCCGCCGCAACTCGCGGTCGTCGGAATCGACGCGGTCGTCGTAGTGCGGGTCCTCCAGTCGTTTCCGGAGGGTCGATCCACCACCAATCCTTACCTTGTGCAACTCGACCGGGGACTGCGCGAGCACGTTCAGGTCGACGGTTTCTCCTGGTGGCGCGCCCTGACGGCACCGTACGACGTGTTCCATGTGCATTGGCCGGAGATTCTGCTGCAGGGGCGCACTCCCGCGCGTGCGCTCGCGCGGCGAGTGCTGTTTTCGCTCCTGCTGACGCGGCTGCGGTTGCGGAGCACCGCGGTGGTGCGCACCCTGCACAACCTGCGCAGTCACGAAATGCAATCCCCGCGTGACCGGCGACTGATGGAGCTCTTCGACCGCCGCACGACCGTGTGGATTCGGCTCAATTCCTTCACGCCGGTGCCGGCTGGCGCCCTCGAACGCACCATATCGCACGGCGACTATCGCGACTGGTTCGCCCAATACCCGAGCCCGCCGACCGTTCCCGGCCGCGTTTTGTATTTCGGACTGATCCGCCCCTATAAAGGAATCGACACGTTGATCAGCGCGTTCAGCACCGAAACGGATGCCGCCGCCTCAGCCGCGACCCTGCGAATCGTCGGTGCACCCCAGACCCCCCAACTTGCCCACAATCTCGAGTCTCTAGCTGCCGCCGACTCACGCATCACGTTCAGCTTCGGGTACGCGAGCGATGCGGCCCTGTCGCGCGAGATCGGAGAGGCCGAATTGGTCGTGCTCCCTTATCAAGAGATGCACAATTCGGGGGCCGCTATTCTGGCCCTGTCGCTGTGCCGCCCGGTCCTGGTGCCACAGAACAGCGTGACCGATGCCCTGGCGAGCGAAGCGGGCGGTGACTGGGTATCGACCTACCCCGGCGCGCTCTCCGCTCAGAACCTCAAAAACGCGGTCGCTGCCGCACGGCGCCGACACGACACCGAGCGTCCAGACCTCTCGGCCCGAGCCTGGCCGGCCGGTCTGGCCGCGCACCTGGAAGCCTATGAGTGCGCAGTGCGCGCCGCTCGATCGCGCTAACCGATCGCACTGACCGATCGCGCAGACCGATTCGACGGGGGCTAGCTCGCCCCGGCGAACAACCAGGCGTCGGCGGCCAGCCGCCCGTCAACGGCCGGAAGATCGGCCGCCAGGCTGGCAGCAGTTGCGCCCCCGCGCTTCTGCAGGGCGTGCACCACGGAATCCGCCAACGCAGACGAGGGAGCCCCTGGCGCGACCACGTCATGCCCGTGCTCGCTGAGCCACCCGGCCAGGCCGGTTTCCGAGGTGGTCACGATGTTGCACCCGTGCGCGAGGCCCTCCACAATGGGCAGGCCAATTTGCTCCCGCCAGGTGGCGGTCGGCTGCGAAAGAAGGGCGAGAACACTGGCGCCGCGCAGGTGCCGGTGTATCTCACTCCGCGGTGGGTCGATAACCAGCGCGATCGTGGGGTCCTGCTCCGCCGCCTGGCGCGCCCGGTCCTCGAGTGCCCCTTTCCCGATGATGGTCAGGCGGGCGGTCGGGACCCGAGCGGTGACGCTTGGCCAGGCCTCGAGCAGGTCGAGAAAACCCTTGCGGGCCACGAGTGCTCCGAGAAAGACCACGCGCGGCTCGTTTGGACCGTCACCGGCGGGGCAGGTACAGGGCGCTGGCAACGCCGGAATCACGGTGGTCGTGAGTCCCCCGGGCCGGTGGCGCATGGCGCTCCCGTAGGTGACCCTCGCTGCATCCGTTCCAAAGGCGATTCGATCGGTGTGTCGCCAGACGAACCGCGACAGACGGCTGGTGGCGAAGCGTCGCAGTTGTCCCTCTCCTCCGACCGGGCGCCGAAGCGGATTCGAATTCTCCATGGCGTAGCTGACAATTGTCGCGCCGGGGCCACCGAGCAGCGACCTCGCCCGCAACCCAATGATGGCCAGCGAGCTGCCCCACACGCTCGAGAGCATCAGCGGTTCATTGATCTCCAGCGTCGTCACCTCCGACCGGGCCAGCAGCCAGGCAGCCCGCACTGGCGCGGCTTGAATAACCGTGAGTCCATCGACGAGGGATTCCTGAAAGTCATACCTTTTGACCCGAAAGAGAATGGTGGCCTCCGGCAGCAGATGCGCGCGTTCGAGATAGGCGCTGCGCAACGTTCGATACAGCCTCGCCCGCGAGGTCACGATGTGCATCAAGTCAGTCCTCTGGTCGCCATTAGTGCGATGGTTCAGCAATCAGATCGTCGAAGGTCGCGGTCATCGGGCTCAAGGTTGCCGACGCGCTGACGTAGAAGGCGAGTCCGATTGAGCCGGCCTGCTGGAGCGCAGCGGTAGAATCCGTCGCGCTCACCTGCCACGCCTCGGGAACAGCATCCCCCAGCTTCCACACCATGGCCTTGAGGGTTGTCGGCGAAGTGCCGGTCACCTGCAGTCGGAGTTTCAGCTGGTCGCCCGCCGCATAGCTGAGCCCAGGGACCGTCAAGTACTTCAGACTCGTCGCCCCACGCATCAGCTGCACCTGCACCGCCCCCGACGCGAGCAGTTTCGCGCGGGCCCGGTAGTCATTGCCCTCCACCCGATGCCCGATGGCCGACAGGTAGGTACCACCGCCGGTCACGGCCTGTTGCGTCCCCATGCTCACGGTCAGGTCGGTATCAACGGATGTCGCACCAGGGAGGTAGGCGTTGACCGTCTGACCGGCTGCTGCCTGAAGCTTACCCACACCGTCACCGACCGAATAGTTCGCCGTTGACCCCGTCGTGGTCCACGGCCCAGCGATATCGGCCGAGCCCAGGCCCCTCGTGATCGTGCGGCCGAAGGCATCCCCGGCGAACGCCGTGATCGGCGGCGCCGGTGGGTCGGTGGCCACAATGGTCTGCGTGTCGCTGGCGGTCGCGCCGGCGGTGTCGGTGACCGTGAGCACGACCTCGTACATTCCCGCACCGGGGTAGGTGTGCGTTGCCGTTGCAGTCGCCGCCCTTTCGGTCGTT
The DNA here is from genome assembly GCF_002929595.1 of Cryobacterium sp. N19. NCBI lineage: Bacteria > Bacillati > Actinomycetota > Actinomycetes > Micrococcales > Microbacteriaceae > Cryobacterium > Cryobacterium sp. N19. The sequence goes on from NZ_PJJR01000040.1 coordinate 15,485, forward strand.
CCATCGCCCCAGGCCCAGGCATACTGTGCGTTGACCGCGCCCCCGTCTGGCTGACCGGTCCAGGTGCCGAGGGCGCCGTTGGACGTCGCGAACGAGGCCGTCATGGTGCGGGATTGACCGCTGGCGACGGTGAACGTTCCCCCCGCGTAAACCGTGTTCCCGAAGATTCCCAACGCCTTGACCTGGGCATTTACTACCGGCTTCCAGGACGAGACCAGGGCGCCCGTACCGGTGTCGAAGGCCGCCAGTCGGAAACGAGTTTCTGAACCGACCTTGGTGAAGCCTCCTCCGGCGTACACTCGAGTGCCGTCGGCGGAGGCGACCAGGGCACGAACAGCCCCGTTGACGTTGGGATTGAACGAGGTGATCAGTTTTCCGGTGGTGAGGTTGTAGGCGAGCAGGTTGTTGCGCACGACTTCATTGACGCCGCGGGCAGAACCAGCCGGCCGGGACCGGGTGAATTCCCCGCCGACGTAGACGGTGTCCCCCACAATCAGCTGCGCCCAGACCACGCCGTTGATCTGCGTGGTCGGCAGCGAATCGGCAGAAACCGTCACCGGAGTGGCGGCATCGGCCGGGGCAGAATCGGCCAGCGCAACCGAGGGGGCGCTGAGAACCGCGGCGACCACGGCCACGACCGTGGCGAGCCCGACCCAGCCCGCCCGTGCCAAACGGGCCAGGCGCGGGCTGGGATTGTCCGCAACAGAACGGCGCGGAAGAACGAACACGGGAGTAGCCACCAGGAGGCCTCACTTAGGGTTTGGACCGCAGCCTTCGAGTAGCTACCGCACTAATTCGCAGTATATTGAATCTTTGTCATTTATAACTGCCCCCCTTACGGGGCGAGCCGTCGCGCTCAGCTGCGCTTGTACTCGTGATAGACCGATCCGACCGAACCGCTCAGCATGCCGGCTCCGCGGGCGGCGGTTCGTAATCCTCTGGCGCGCTGCGGCAGCTGCCCGACGATCAAACCGGCCAGGTAGCGGGCAAGCCCGCCCAACACCCGTACCGTTCCACGAACGAGCAGGGTGAACCGAACCAGCATCCGCTCGCCATTCTCGGTGTCGTCCAGGTTGATTCGACTCCAGGTGTTGCCCATGCGGAAAGCGCGTTGCAGCACCCATTCGTGGGTGAGCCGGTCGGCCGGAACCACGTCGATGACAACGGCCTCGTCGCACCAGATCATCTGCCCTCCCCGTCGGTGCAGCTGCCGGGTGAACAGCGAATCGGAGCCGCCGGAAAGTCCGAACCGTTCGTCGAAACGCAGACCCAGACGGCGCACCTCCACGAGGTCGAGCAGCAGGTTGTTGGTGGCGGCGAGCGAAACCGAAGTGCCAGTGGCGAATCGCCGACGTTCGAAGAAGCCGCCGCCGCGAATCCACGGGTCAGGCTCGGTATCGTACCGAGAGAGCACCGGACCGACCACGGCGGCCGGGCGAAACGTCGAGTAGGTGTCGAGAAGCTGGGTGAGCCATTTCGCGGTGGGGCGCTCATCGTCGTCAATGAAGACCAGCAGTTGGGCCTTTGCCGCCTCCGTCAATGCCCGGTTGCGAGCCGACGCGATACCGGGATTTGGTTCGTGCACGTAGCGTACCGGCACCGGACTGTCCGAGGTGTTGGCCGCAGCCACCTGGTCGCGGGCTCCCCCCTGAGGATCGTTGTCGACGACCAGAATTTCGACCGGCCCAGGAACGGTACCGGCTTGTTCGAGAAGTTCAGGCAACAGCTCCTCAAGGTCTTGGGGGCGGCAGTAGGTGAGGACCGAAATCACCACCCGGATCGCGGTATTTGGATACCCGCTATTCATGACTTCCCCCAATTTCAGCACTGCGCCGATCCGAATCCTTCACGAACACCGTTCTCCATCCGTACACTTTCTTCACTCCCGCCCGTCTCGGCGACGGTCAGTTCATGCGCGTGACGACTAGATCGTCGAAGGCCGCCGTAACCGGCGTCACCGTGGCCGTCGACCCGAGGTAGAACGCCAGACCGACGGAACCCGCTGCCTGCATCGCGGCCGTGGCATCAGTGGTGCTGAGTTGCCAGGCCGCCGGTTCCGTACCGCCGGCACTCCAAACTTTGGCCCGAATCGTCGTCGGCGCGGTGCCGAAGACCTGAATTCGGAGTCGAAGTTGTGATCCTGCGGTGTAAGTCAGGCCCGAAATGTTCTGCACGGTCAAGGTTGTTGCCCCGCGCATCAGCTGCAACTGCACGACGCCGGTCGCCAAGACCTTGGCCCTGGCTCGGTAGTCATCCGTTCCGACGCGTCGGCCGATGACCGATGCGTACGCTCCCGACCCGGTGGCGTCCTGTTGCAGGGCAACCGAAACACTGACGTCAGTGTCAGCCGATGAGACACCGGACAGGTACCCATTGAGCGTGGCCCCGGCCGCGGACTTGAACCGCCCCGAACCGGAGCTGACGGAATAGTTCGCCGACGATCCGGTCGTGGTCCAGACCCCACCGCTGTCGGCGGTGCCGAGCCCGCTACTAAGAACTCGGGAAAACGCGTCAGTCGCCAGGGGAAGGTTCGGGTCGACGTTGGGAACGAGCACATCCTGCGTCGTCGACCCTGTTGCGGCAGAGCTGTCGGTCACCGTGAGGGAGACTTGATAGTTGCCCGCCACGGTGTAGCTGTGCGTGGCCGTGATCCCGGTCGAGTTCGTGCCGTCGCCCCACGACCAGGCGTAACCGGTGGTGACTCCATCAGGGTCGGTTGAAGCGGATGCATCCACCGAGATTGCCAGTGGCGCAGTCCGGTAGCTGAATGCGGCCGTCGGCGGCACGTTTGCCGGCGGATCGTTGGCGACCACCGACCGGCTCGTGCTGGCAGTGCTTCCCGCGTTGTCGGTCACCGTGAGGGTAACCGTGTACGAGCCAGCAGTATCATAGCTGTGCGCCGCAGTGATTCCGGTCGCGTTGGTTCCGTCCCCGAAATTCCAGCTATAGCCCGTGATGGTGCCGTCGGAATCCGTTGATCCGGCGCCGTCCACGGTGAGTGCCAGGTTGTTGATGGCGGCGGTGAACGCAGCCTCTGGCACCATATTTGCCGGCGGACCGGATCGCCCGATGTTGTAGTGATTCGCTACGGATGCCGCCCCGAGCGCTGCTGGATACACGGCCACTTCGTCGATGTCAGCGGCGATATAGTCACTCAGAGGTCGGCTGGTCCAGCCACTCAGATTGTCACCGCCGATGCGCCAATAGCCCTGGATCGGAGCAGCCGATGTCGTGTCGGTGCGTTGGGCGACGAGCACCCCATCGATGTACAGGGACATCCCATTGACGCCGACGCTGGCCACGATGTGGTGCCACTGCCCGTCGTTGTAGGAAGAGGTCGTATTGACTGTGCGCAGGGTGCCCGGCTTGACACCGAACCAGATGCGACCGAAGTTGTCCATGTAGACGTGACGGTCATAGGCGGTGGAATTCCCCGTCGTGCTGCTGCCAAGTCCGATGATCTTGCCGCCACGTCTGGTCGTCGTCTTGACCCAGGACTCGACGCTGAATGCGTCCCGCGGCGTTTCAAACGCACTCGATGCCGCGAACCCGGTGGTGGTGCCGCTGAACCGCGACGCGGAGCCGGAGTTACCGGCGAGGGCACCGGTGACGTCCCGAGTCACACCGGTGCCGGTCTGGGCGTTTGCGGCCGAGGCCCAGTCGAAGGCCGTCGTTCCGCTCGGTTCGCCGAGGGGCCAGTAGGACGTCGGCGAGTCGGCGCGCACTGCGGACGCATAGGCGCTGTACTCACCAGTCGCAGAGACGGTCACGGATGCCGGACCTCCGGTGCGAACGTTTCCGAAGGGGTCACTCACCCTGACTTGGTAGGAATAGGTCTGGCCGGGGGTGAGCCCGGTATCGGTCCATCCCATGCTCGGGCGGGACCAGTCCACGGACAGCCCAGAAATCGTTCCGACCGAGACTCCATCGCGCAACACCTCATAGTTGAGTCGCTCGTTGTCACGGTCGTAGGCGGACTTCCAGGCGACGCGCACGGTTCCGCTCGACAGCGACTGAACGTCGGGCACGAAGGCCGAGGCGACAAAGGCCGCATTGGCCACCCGCGGACCCTCTTTGTTCGGCGCGCTTGCAGCGGTGGCGAATCGGGCCAGGCCCTGTTGTCCCTTGTTGTTGACGTTGGTGAATTCACCCCCGTACAGCAGGTATTGACTGTTGGTGACAACGTTCCAGGGCCCCTGCCCCTGCCCGGTATAGGTGCCGGTGTTGATCTCGGGATAGTAGCTCAGCAGTCTCGGGCGCGGTTTTCCGACGAAGTTGTCATAGCTGCCCACGGCATTCGGCGTGAGCAAACCGGTCGTCGCCATGGTGAAAGCCAGGGTGCGGTGGTAGGTGCGCGGCGCGGTCTCGACCGGCCCGCCCATATTGCCGCAATAGTGGGCGTGACCGGTGGTGTATACAACGTTTTGGGTGAGTGCGGCGGAGTAGGTGTCGCCGTGGCAATCTTCCATCCAAATGATGGAACCGTTCGACCAGTCAGCCCGGAAGGTGCCTTCGAAGTTGGCGCCGGCCCCGTAGTCATAGCCCGTGCCGAACACGCCATCGGTCGAAGACGTCAGGCTCGTGAACCCCCCGTTGAGCCCGCCGTTGCGCAGCAGGGAGTTGACCGCCCAGGGCAGGGAGTCGCCCGTGACGGCGTCGAGGGCTGCCATTCCATAGCCGGGATTCACGCCACCGTTGTACGAGGTGAACGCTCCGCCAATGATTACCTTGGTGCCATCGGGCGAGACGGTGAGCGCGTTGACTGCGCCGCCGTCTGGGGTTCCAGCCCAGGCTTTCAGCGCGCCGTTGGACGCGTCGAAGGACGCGATCTGACTGCGTGCCTGCCCGCCAGCCGTCGTGAAGGTTCCGCCGGCGTAGACCGTGCTTCCAGAAATACCGAGCGCCTTGACCTGGGCGTTCAGCACCGGAGCAAACGACGGTACGAGCTCCCCGGTGCCGGCGTCAAAAGCCGCCAGTCGATACCGGGCAACACCACTCATGCTGGTGAACGAGCCACCGACAAAGATGCGGGTACCGTCAGCGGAGGCGACGAGTGCTCGCACGGCACCATTGGGGTTGGGGCTGAAGGTCGGAATCAGCACCCCCGTCGTCAAGTTGTAGGCGAGCAGGTTGGTGCGCACTACCTCGTTCACGCCAACGCCGGAACCAGCTGGGCGGGCCTTGGTGAATTCACCCCCCACGTAGACGGTGTTACCCACGATCAACTGCGTCCACACCACACCGTTGATCTGCGCGGTCGGCAGGGAATCTGCGGCCATGGTCACCGGGGTGGTCGAATCAACCGGCGCGGTGTCCGCGACCGCCTGAAGTGGCACCGTGAGGGTGGCGGCGACCACCGCGAGTGCGGTCATCATGCCGAAGACGCCAGCGCGTGCTGATCGTTCGCGAATCAAACTTGGACGTGCGCGATTCGTGCGAGACGCGAACAAAGATCCCACGGAGTTTCCTTACTCGGAGGAGGAGCGGGGCCGTCGGGTGGCCATCGCATTCAACGGAGTCTAGTGAGGTTTTCTCAGTCTGGAATACCCCCGATGGGGGGCAGTCGACCTCGAGGATCGGTTATTTCGGCGCCGGGCCCTCAAACAGCACGATCGGCACACCGGCCGAGTAGTCAACAGCAATCTGCACACGGTCACGACCATCGTCGGGGACGTTGAAAATGAACACCCCGCGCGCCGTACCTCCCGCGGAGACCGCATCGGGGAGCGGAACTCCTCCGGGGGCAGCGAGCTCAGTCGCTGGCGACTGCTCCCCCCCGTAGTAGAAGTTGACCACCGTCGACGTCAACGACACCGACACGGCAGTGTCGTTGCGAACGGTTACGGCGAATCGGAGTGAGGGCCCGGCAACTTCGCCCGGACCGCGTGCCTCGCCGGCGACGGACTCAAGTTCGCTGATGCTGAAGACGACACCGGGTACAGCTGCCGCCGGATCCGCCAGCGGAACAGGGGCCTGAACCTGGGGTGGAGCGAGTTCGGTGGACGGAACGCCGATTCCGGCCGCCGGGTCCGGAGCGCTCGGCACGGGGGGCGCCGGCGTGGGACTCTTCGTCGGTGCCGGTGTGGGAGAAGCAGTCCGCGACGGCGATGGACTCGTCGCTGACGGCATCGAGACGCCGTCGTCCGAATCGGCGCGTTGCGACGCCCAGGCATTAGCGACGAGCACTATGACCACGAGCAGGACCAGCACACCGCACCCAAAGATCCACCACAATCTGCGCCGCCGGCTCGTGCTGCCAGTGCTGTCGTCGACGGGGTGTTGCACTGCCATGTTCAAACTCCAGAGTGGGGGCCCGATCGAAAAACGAATCGGGCGTGAGACGTCGTGCAGCCATCTATACACGCTCAGGCCCCTCATTCCTAGGGGGCAGGTGAACCCCGTCTGGGGCACACGCCGCTACCTGTACAGTGTGTGAAAACTGCCCACTATTGATAAGGCCCAGACATGCGTATCGCCATTCTGCACGGGAGCAACGACACCTACGGGGCCACCCGAGTGCTCATTCAAGAAATCTCCTGCCTGGTCAATGTCGGGCACACCGTGGTCGTAGTCGTGCCGCAGACCGGACCGCTCGCCCACGAAATCAGCCAGGCCGGCCTGGAGGCGACCGTAATCGTTGACCCGGGCCTGGCCGTGCTGAGGCGTAGCAATATCTCCGACCTCCTGCACCCAATTCGGTTGCGGCCGGAAGTCGTTGACGCTGATCTCGTCGTCATCTGGACGCTCGCCCTCGCCGTCTATATCCCCCTACTTCGCGCAAAGCGGAAGAATTTCTATGTCTCGGTGCACGAGCTCTTGCTCAGTCGCGTCGGCAACCTCCTTGTGCGGGCACTTCTGGCACCCGGCCGTTTTCCGATCTGCGCCTGCAGCGAAGCGACCGCAACGTGGCTTGAGCGCAATGGGGTCGCCCGTTCGCGCCTCACCGTTACGTCGCCCGTGTTCGAACCGGTGACAACGGTCGAAGCGCAGGCACCACATGACCCGCTCACGATCGCCGTCGTTGGACGAGTCAACGGCCACAAGGGGCACCTTGAGGTGGTGCGCGCGCTGCAGTCGCTCAGCCCCGAAACACGGCCGGCTTGCCCTCCTTTCAGTGCCTCGTGGCGCCTGTTACTGTTCGGTGCACCGTTTCCTGGGCAGGAAGCGGCCCTGGACGCCGTGCTGGATCTGATTGCGGGAGACGCACGCATCGAGTATCGGGGCGAGGCAGCATCCGTCGCAGCGATCGCCGGAGAAATCGATGCTGTCGCCTGCTTTCCGTCGACTCCGGAGCCGTTTGGCCTCGTCCCCGTTGAAGCGTGGCGGGTGGGAGTGCGCGCCATCGGCTTCGCTGACGGAGGCGCCGGGGAGGTTCTGCCCATTGTCGGCGGTATCGGTGTCGCCCGCAGCGGCGCCCCGGTGTCCGACATTGTGTCGGCACTGGAGCGACTGGAGCAGTCCATCCGAGCGAGGACCACCCTCCCGACGCCGTCGACGGTCAACCCCAAGTTCTCTCTGGAACGGCGACTTATGCTTCTGACCCGGGTCGTGACCCAGGCTGGCGTTCGATCGAACCAACGAACAGCGCGCGCGAACTAGCCCTGCCTGCCTTTCGGCGCCTGCACCACCTCCAGATCGAGATCCAGGTCAGGCTCCAGCACTATCTGCTTGTCGGGAACGACCTTCGGAGCAGGCTCCGCCTCAGGAACGGGAACAGGAACAGGAACAGGAACAGGAACAGCCTTCGGATCAACCACTTCCGGTGCCGGCACTAGGTTCAGATCAGCGGCGATTTCCTTGTCGGTCACTGGGGTTGGGCTCGGTGTCTCCGTGAGTGCGACGGCGCCAGCGGCCTTCACGCTCGCGGCGGCGCCAGTGACGGTGTTGCCGAAGGGATCAGTCACCCGAATCTGGTACGAATAGGTTGTACCTCCGGTACGGCCCGTATCGGTCCACGTGATCGTCGGACGGCTCCAGTCTGAGGAGAGGCCCGTTTGCGTACGCACGACAACGCCGTTTCGCAGCACTTCGTAGCTGAGTAGCTCATTGTCGCGGTCGTAGTTGGAGGTCCAGCTGACTCTGACAGTTCCGGCGCTCGGAGAGGTGAGCGCCGGAGTGAAACTCGCGCCGGATACCCTCGGCCCTTCCTTGTCTGGTGCGATGGCCGACACCGCGAACCGCACGAGACCCTGCTGTTTCTTGTTGTTGACGAGCGTGAACTCGCCGCCGTAGAGCACGTATTGGGAGTTAGCCGTTACATTCCACGGCCCCTGGTTTTGGCCGGTGAAGGATCCGGCATTAATGTCAGGGTAGAAGGTCAGCAGCGACGGGCGGGGGCGTCCCTCGAAGTTGAAGTAGCTACCGCCGGTGCTGTTCCGGGTGATGGTGCCCGTTGCATTCGCCGTGAAGGCCAGAGTGCGGTGATACGATCGCGGACTGGTTTCTGGGAATCCCCCGATGTTTCCGCAGAAATGTGCGTGCGCGGTGGTGTACACGACGTCGCCTGCGGCAGCGGCCGAATACGTGTCACCGTGACAGTCCTCGATCCAGATGATATTGCCGCTGCTCCAACTGGCACGGAAGGTGCCTTCAAACATGGCACCGGCGCCGTAGTCGTACCCGGTGCCGTAAACCCCGCCAGAATCGGACGTGAGCGACAGAATGGAACCATTCACGCCAGCATTATTAATGAGTTTTCCGATGTTCCAGGACGTTGCGGCGCCCGTGCTCGAGATCGTGGCAGCCATTCCGTACCCCGGCGCGGTCGCGCCGTTGTACGACGTGAACGAACCGCCGATGACCACCCGGTCGCCGTTGGGTGAAATGGTCAGAGCGTTCACAGCACCATCGGGCACGGTACCCTTCCAGGCGCCGAGAGTTGCGGTGAAACCAGTGAACGATGCGATCCTCTGGCGCGACTGCCCGTTGGCCGTTGTGAAACTGCCCCCGGCGTAGATTGTGCTCCCGTTCGCGCCGAGGGCCCGGACAGTGCCGTTTGCCGTTGGCTTCCAATCATTCGCGAGAGCACCGGTGGCGGTGCTGAAGGCCGCCAACCGAGTTCGCGTCTCGGCACCGACCTTGGTGAAGGCGCCGCCGATATATACGCGGGACCCATCCGGTGCCGCGGTGATCGCTCTCACCGCGCCGTTGACGCTGGGGTTGAACGAGGTCATGACACCGGTCGACAAGTCGTACGCGAGCAGATTGTTGCGCGATACCTCACTCGTTCCCGCGGAGGCTCCGGCGGGGCGCGCACGCGTGAACTCACCGCCGACGTAGACGGTGTTTCCGACAATCAATTGCGTCCACACCACACCGTTGATCTGGGCTGTGGGCAGCGCATCGGCAGCGACGGTTCTAGGGATGGAAGCGCTCGGGGGGGCCGTGTCCGCTTGCGCGGTGCCGGTACCAAAAAAAATCGTCGCCAGCAGGGCTGCTGTAGCGATCGTTGCTATTGCCGGAGAGCGCCAGGGCCGCGCCATAAGAGAACCTCAACTTCAACTTGCACGGTGGCCGTCGAGCAGCCCCGTGGTGCAGTGATCATACTTGAGTTCCAGATTCTTGGGCTTACACCACAAGAAATCTCTGCCTTTGCGAAAATTGGACTTGCCGCCGCGCGTGTAGTCGAACGCCGCGTCGTTCCCCCTCGCCCCTAGTCAGGCAGCCGGATAAAGGTTAGGATTTCTCACTACCTCTCTTACCCGAATCGTGTTGAAGCTCACGCTGCAGCCTGAGAGAAATCTGAGCATTCAGTGACCCCTAAGCACCCAAATCACACCCCCCTGGCTCCATCGAACCCGAATATTTCACACGAGATCGTCCCCGGCCGCCCCGACGTGGGGAATCTTGCTGGCGATCAGCTCCCTGGGCGGCTCACGGCCCGACAGAACGGCCTGCGGATCGGTTACGCGGCTGGCGGGTTTGATCTCTTTCACGTCGGACATCTCAATATCCTCAAGCACGCAAGGAGCCAGTGTGACTACTTGATCGCCGGCGTGGTTTCGGATGAAATGCTTCAGCTAACCAAGGGCGTGTCTCCGGTCGTGCCGCTCGTCGAGCGCCTCGAGATCGTGGGGCACATTTCCTTCGTCGATGAGGCAGTCGCCGAGGTCGTCGAGGACAAATTGGAAACGTGGCGCGAGCTGGACTTTGATGTGTTTTTCAAGGGCGATGACTGGCGCGGCACACCGCGAGGGGTTCGCCTTGAGCACGAGTTCGCCGAGGTCGGAGTCGATGTCGTGTACTTTCCGTATACGGTCAACACGTCGAGCACGATACTGCGCCGCGCACTTGACGCGCTCACTCGCCCTGAGGCAGCCTCGCTCTGGCAGCAGCCACGGACCAGTACCTCCTAACGCAACCAGCCGAACCACAACGGGAGCGGATTCCTCGATGAGGGGCCCGCTCCTGTTGTGTGCGCTGCCCAAGGGAATCAGCCGGTCACCCCGGGTGCACCTCGACGAGCATGTCATCCGGGGCGTAGTAGTTGCGGGCCATGGAAACCTTTGTTGATGATGGCGCAATCACGGCGCAATCGTCGACTCGCGTGTTTCGGCCAAACGAGTTGTCAGAGATGACAACCCCCTTGATCGGCCCAAAGTCCTTCTCGGCCAGGTTGATGGAACACTTTCCGCCGTCTGCAATGTTGTTCGTGAAGGTCAAGTTCGAAACGTTACCGCGATCCTGGGTGACCTGCACCGTGGCATTCCACGCGCCGCTAAACCTGTTGCCGTCGATTCGTATATTTGAACCTTCCTGGATTTGAATCGAATCGTCGTGGCTCGGAGTTCCACCCTGATTGGGATCCCGCTCGAAATGAAGATTGTCGTGCAGCCACGAATCTGAGATATCGACGTTGCCTCCCGTCAAATGGATTCCGTCCACCACGCCATGAATATTCAAGCGCGTGGCCGCAAAGTTGTAACCGTAGATCCCCTGAACGTCTGGTGACGGCGAGGAGGGGAACAGCTCCGTGTCGATGATCTTCAGATTGGCGTACCCTCCCAGGTTGTCGATCAGGGCCATGGGACCGTTCAGATTGCGACCGCGCACGATGGAATCTTTGATAGTCACGTTGGGCGCTTCGATCGTGATCATGCCCCGAACGTCAAGGCCGCTGATCACCGTGCCCGGCGTCGTGATGCGCAGGTCGCCGTCGTGCACGGTGAGGTCGGGACCGGCGGGGACGCCCGTATTGGTGGGTCCCGGTGTGCCGGAGTCCGCGACGATGGGGGTCGGAATTGGGGCGGGGACCGGCACGGGCGCGAGAACAGGAACCGGGACCGGAACGACGATCGGGGCCGGAACCGGATTGGGAAGGGGAACCGGTTCAGGAGCCGGGGTCGGTACCGGCGTTGGAGCGAGTGTCGGGTCGGCGGGCGCCGGTCGGACCGGCGGGAACAGCCGCCCGATCAGACGGCGCCACTCCCCGCGGTCCAACCCGGAGGCGGAGGAGACGACGGGGACGATGGTTGTGCGCGCGTCCGAGGCGAACGGGTCGGCATCGCTTTCAGCGGCCTGTGTGGCAGCCACGGCACTGCGGCTGTTCGACGCGATGTCGTTTTCTGCGTGGGAAGACCCGGCAGGGTGCGCCTGGCCCAAACCGAGTGCAACACCGGTGAGACCGATGACGACAGCGGCCGTTAGGGAGGCTCCGGCCAGTCTGGAGGCGAAACGACGCTTCTTGCTGATCGTAGTGATAGCTTTTTCGGCGGGTAAGCCTGTGGACAATTTCGAATTGATTACCATGGGGTTGTTTTTTTCGTGTCCGGCACACGCTTCGGGGCGTGCTGTGCGGGGCCGCCGTAGGGGCAGCCGATCGGGAGCATTCCGTATCAGTCATAACGGTCAAACGGAATGGTGGATAGGCCCATATCGGGCGCAACTTCAGGGCCGTTCGCGGGTCACAATTCCCTGCTCACTATCCAGTGTGCACCGAGACAATCTTGCTGTCGGGTGTGTAGTAGTTGCGCGCCGTGGAAATTTTGGTTGTTGAGGGTGAGATGATGGCACAATTCACAACCCTGGTGTTGCGGCCGAATTTATTGTCAGTGATGACCGCGCCGTAGATCGGGCCGTAGGTTTTTTGCGCGATGTTGATCGTGCATTTTCCGCCGTCGGCGTTGTTGTTGGTGAACGTGAAATTGGAGACATCACCTCTGTCCTGGGTGATCTGGACTCCCGCGCTGTGCGCGCCGCTGATCGTGTTTCCGATCACCCGGATGTTGGAGCCTTTTTGAATCTGAATCGAGTCGTCGTGGCTGGCCGACCCACCTTGATTCGGGTCGTTCGTGTAGTGCAAATTGCTATGCAGCCACGATTGTTGGATTGTGACGTTGCTTCCGGTGATGTGTACGGCATCGATCACGCCGTGTATTTCCACTCGCGTTGCCGTGAAGTTATAGCCGTAGATGCCGTTCACGTCGGGAGAAGGGTTGGACGGGTACAACTCGGTATCGGTGATCTTCAATCCCGAGAATCCACCGAGGTTATTGATTAGGGCGCCGGGAGCATTCATCGTGCGACCTCGAACGATTGAGTTCTTGATTGTGACGTTGGCCGCTTGAATCTTGACCAGGCCGCGTATGTCGAGACCGCTCACGATAGTGCCGGCCTTGGTAATCGTCAGGTCGCCCGAATGCACCGTGAGGGTTGTGCCCGATGGGACCCCCGTTGTGGTCGCGCCCGCCGTCGCGGTGCGGAAGTGTACAGCGGTCACCGCCTGCGCTGGGCTCACGATCCCGGTCAAGGCAAAGGCGGTAGCGGCAATGGCCGAGGCGCCGACGAGAAACCTGCTGCGAACAAAAATGCGGGGGTGTCGTTGGTGCTGGTTAGGTGTTGAGTTGGTGTGGCTAGGACGATGCGAGCGCGTTGTGCGATTTGGCATTAAGTCATTTCGTGTCGTGCACGTTCGGGAATGCGCGTGAAGCAACCGTAGGGAGTCACCGATAGTTATTAGAGTGTTACCCAATAGTGATAATTCGTCAACCTTTCTCGCTGGGCCCACCGTGACGTAGATGCTTCGAGCACGAGATTTGGCTACTAAGCGGATGCTTCGGCTTGCTCAGCCCGCTGAGCCACGGCCGATGTGTCTACCCAGGAGGCAACGGGCACGGTGAAGATTCCCGGCACGGCTGCCAGCCTCCGGTACGCGGCCAACGCAAACATGATCGCAAAGCTGCACAGCAACACAGGAAGGGCCGTAGCCGCCACCGTCGGCAGGCTCACGCCGGTCGCCATCAGGACTGCCGCGAGGGCCGTCATGGGAAAAGTGTGGACCAGATATATCGGCAGAGTTTGGGTTCCGAGCACGCGGAGAAAATCGAACCCGGGCGCGCGGGCCACGACGACAGCCACGCTGACTCCGACCAGGACGGCGAGAATGCTCACGAACAGCAGCACGAACGGCACGCGCGTCAGGGACAGCTTGACCATGATGAGCACGATGCCGAGGTAGACCCCGCACACCACGGCCATGTGCCACCAGCGAATGTGCGGCACCATCCGACGCACACGGGGGCCCAGCCAGATCGCCGCCAGAAAGAAGACCAGATAGCGACCCATCTTGTCCCACGGCGTGTCCGTGTGCAGAATTTGCGAGCCGAACAACACCGCGAGGACGCCAGTGACGGCAACCGGAATGAGCGGATTCCACCGCCGGGTCAGCCACGCCACGGTCAAGAAGATGGGCAAAGCGTAGATGAACCAGAGGTTCGAACTGGGGCGAATGAACAGCGTGACCAGGTTGGTCCAGCTGGCATTGGGCCCGTCGGGGCTGATCGGCGGCAGGGCGAGCAGGAACAGGGTTTGGGCGGCCACCCAGACCGCGTAGAGATACAGCAGCAGCGACATCCGTTTTCGAAAGAGCTGCCAATAGGGCAGCCGAATGGCTGTGGCCGCGAGAATGCCGGACATGAAGAAGAACAGCGGCATGCGAAAGGTGTCGAGCAGGGGATTGAGGGGTGCCATTGCGCCGGCCAGGCCGACCCCGTCGAGGTACATGACCGCGTGGTAGAGCACGACCAGGGTGATCGCGACCCCTTTCGCCACGTCGATCCAGGCTTCACGGGGCCGGCCGGAAACGGCGACGGATGCCGAGTCAGTCACGCGGCAACGATTCCTTCGACCTGATAAACCGACGCAGCCCTGCCCACTGTCGATCGCGGAGTTTCGGCGTCAGTGAGTCCTTGGGAATCAGCACCAATGCCAGCACCAGGATGAGCAGTCGCGCGGCGGTGTACAGCGGGCCGAAGAAGAATACCCAGACGGTGTTCACCACGAGGAAAAGGAGAATTCCGCTGGCCCGGTTCACGGCCACCGCCGCTCCGACGCCCCGCAGGACCAGAAACAGGATGACACCGGCCAGTACCAGCCCGGGGATGCCGAATCGTGCCCACAGATCGCCGAGGACCGAATGAAGTTCGATATTGCCACCGAACATGTAGTTCTCAACGTAGCCGTTGTCGGGGGCGTAGTTAATAGACGCCATTCCCGTCTTGGCTGCGAGCACGTCGGTCGGGTTCAGTAGCGTACCGGCCCCGAATCCGTAGGGTTGATGCGCCATGAGGGAAGCCGTGGCGGCCAGTTCCGGTCTCCCGCCCAGGATGAGTGATCCGGCCGTGTTGAGCTGGTCGACGGTCCGAAGGCGGGTGGCTTCGCCGAACAGTCCTGCAACGATGGCCGATTGTCCCAGGTTGTACACCACGATCGCGAGCACGCCAATGGCTACCACGACCCCGGCTCCGGACCGGGATCGCAGGAAGCGACGTCGACTGGTTGGGCGCATCTGCCAGGCGACGAGTATGGCGGTCAGCAGCAGAATCGCGAATGAGGAACGAGCATCGGTGAGCATCGATAAACCGGTGAGACCGAGCACGGCCAGAAGGTCGAACCACCGGCGATTGAGAATGTGTGCGACGGCGAGGATGACCACTGTGAGGGCGAAGGAGAATCCGAAGCGCCACGGATTGTCAAAAAAGCGTTCGTTGTCGGTGGTGACTCCCGAGAGGAGACCGAGCCCAAACCACAGGGCCACCCAGGGGTCTGGCAACACGCTGCGCGCCCAGAGCAGGAAACCGAAGGAGAACAGGATGCCCACCAGGCCGATCGAATTTCCGGCCAGCTCGCCCGGTGCGATGACATGGGTCGGAGCGGCGAGTGCGGACAGCCAGATTCCAGAGCCGACCGCGACCAGGCCGACCAGCATGAGAGTCAGCGCGCCCCGATACCGACCAAGCATCGGCAGCCAGAGCGGAATGAGTGCTGCGGCAGCGAGGTAGCCCACGGTGATGCCGAGCGGTAGGTCCAAGCGCAACCCGATCAAAAACACGACGATGACGGCGAGAATCTTGCTTGAGCGTGGCACCACTGGTGCAGGCAGCTGACTGGAGCCGGGAGGAAAATCAGGAGGGAACGGCTCCCGTAGTGACTTCTTCGCTGCCAAGCGCTGTGGTGTCACCGGCTGTTTGGTCGTCTCGCACATGTAGGTCTTCGGGCCCCGCACCGGGCCGCGCCCGAAACAATTCGGGTATTGTCTCTGCCGCGCGACCGCATCGGCACAACAGTAGGTCCATGTGGGCGCGGGATCAAGGTCAGCGCCGAGCGGATTCGCCCATTTGATCCCCCCGATCGGGGGTCACCTCCCGCTGTCATGCTGCGTGTACAGTGGCGTTTCAGCTTGATCCAGCCTCTGACCCAACGGGAGCCACCGCCTTGCTCGAGGACGCCTCACCCGCAGCTCCGCCACAACGCAAGGCCGGCCTGCTCCCCAATCGGACGGGCACCGTTTCGCGCAATATGACGGTCGCGTTGCTAGGCAACGCTTTTCCACCGCTCGTCGCACTCTTCTCCGGCCCCATTCTGGCGCAGGCACTCGGAGTGGACGGCCGCGGTGCCGTGGCTGCTGCGACAGCGCCGCTGGCGCTGGTCGTCACCCTCGCCACTTTTGGAATTCCGGAAGCCGTCACCTGGGCGATCGCCCGCAAGCCGGCCTCGGCGCGAAACGCAGCAGGTCGCGGCATGCTCATTCTGCTCGTCGCCGGACTATTCGCTACCGCCGCCATTGTCTTCTCGCCGCCCCTTTTGAGCGGCGGTGACCCGGATGTCCAAAGTCTGATCGTGGTGGCCAGTTTGGCCATCGTGCCGAATCTTCTCGTGGGGATTCTGCGCGGAGTTGCTTCGGCCACAAACAGCTGGCGGCTCGTGTCCGTGGAGCGAATCCTTTCGTCGACTCTGCGCCTCGCAGTGCTCATCCCGTTCTGGCTCACGGGGACGCTCACCCCGCTCGTGGCCACCGTCACTGTTGCAGCCATGCCGGTGGTGGGCGCCTTTGTCTATATCGGGCGGATGCGCAGCCTTGACCCGAGGGCCCTCCAGGTTCCGCCCGAGGCTCGCATGCTCGGTCTCCTCAGTTACGGGAGCCGAATGTGGGTGGGTTCGCTGTCTGGCGTGCTGCTCACCCGTCTCGATCAGGTGCTCATGACGCCGCTCGCCGGTACGCACCAGCTCGGGCTCTACGTCGTGGCAGTGAGCATCAGCGAGCTGCCGCTGATCATTCACCACGCGGTACGTGACGTGTCGTTCGTCAACGAAGCAGCTGAGTCCGTCGATGACCGGCTCAGTTCGTCTGCCCGAATCTCGACGGCGCTGTCGGCGTTCGCCGCGCTCGTACTCGGAGTTTCCATGCTGTGGTGGCTGCCGTTTCTGTTCGGAGAAGGTTTTCGCGAATCGATCCCGATTGCCGCAGTGCTCCTCGTGGCGGTCGTGCTCCTCACGCCGGGCTCCATTGCCGGCGCCGGCCTCAGCGCGCGTGGTCGCCCCGGGTTGCGCAGCCTCGCACTCACCATTTCCTGCGTCATCAATGTCGCGTTGCTCATTGTTCTCGCGCCGCTGCTGGGCGCGATGGGTGCGGCGCTCACGACACTCGCCGGAAACGTCATCACGAGCAACCTGAACCTGTTGTTCCTGTCGAGGGTGTTCGGGATCGGCGTGCTGCAGTTCTATGGACTGCGCCGCTCGGACATTGCCACCATCGGTCGCTACGGCAAGCGGATGCTGCGCCGCAAGACGCGCTGACCGGCATCCGCTTGACTGCTAGTCGCGCACACGTTTGGCAGCGCGTAATTTTGTCAGTCCCTGAGCGCCAAGCAGAATCTTGCGGCCATCTCTGAGGCCGCGGGCGGCCGAGGCCAACGGCCGCAGAGAGCTCAGGAACTGACGACGCCCGCCCTGCAGCAGAATTTCCCAGGCGACCCGGGTGCTGTGACGCCGCCACCGTGCGGCATCCTCAGTCGTCAGGTTGCGTGCGGCAAACAGCATCCGATTACGCACGTTGAAATAGTAATAGGCGTTTGACTTGCCCTGCGCTGTACGCTCGATTCCGGCTCCCTGGGTACCGCCCTCCGCATGCACCGCCACCGCCTCGGCGCACACCCGCACGTCACCGCCGGCCTGCAGCACCCGCCAGGACAGGTCGACGTCCTCCCAATACAGAAAATACTCCGTGCCAAACCCGCCGACCCGACTCCAGAGCGCGGCACTGACCAGCAGGCAGGCCCCGCTCAACCACGGCGTGACCCGCGCGTCGGGGTGGCTCGCCCGGTGCCGCAGGGCGCGGATCCGGCCGTCATTGAGATCGAGGTCGCAACCGTCGAACCACACGGATCCGTCTGGCCGCAGGATTCGCGGGGCAACGAGGGTGAGCGGATGCGCCAGGGCCTCCGCCAGCAGAACCCCCACCTGGTCAGCAGCAATTTCGGCGTCGGGGTTGAGTAGCAGGAACGCGGTGCGACCGAGCTCGAGTGCCCGTTCCACGCCGCGGTTCATGCCCACGCCGAAACCGTCGTTCGCGTCGGACAGCACGACAGCCCAGCCTTCGCGCTGACCCATTTCGACCAGGCGTTCCCTCTCCCGCGGATGGGTGAAGTTGTCGACCACCACAATCTGCGCGGCGGGCACTGACCGAGCAAGGGGGACCAGATTGCTCTCCAGGAGCGCGCAGGACGCGAAGTTCACCACCACAATGGCGAGCGTGTCGAATGCCGGGACGGTCATCCGCTCAGTGTTGCAGATGCGGGAGATGCGGGCCGACTGGAATCGGGAGCTGTTTCGTCAAACTGACGAAAATTCGACTTGGAGGCCGGTGGGGCAATAGAGTGTGTCCGCGCGGCGCTGTGGGCGCCTTAGGCGCCGCCGACGAGAGGGTGGTCGTGACACGACTGACCGTGCTCCAATCATTTCCGCCCCCCCGACCGACCACCAACCCGTACTTGTCCATGCTCGGCAATGCCTTGCGAGACGCGCCGGAGGTGACGGTGTTGAACTTTCGATGGCGCACCGCGCTGGGAGCTCGGTTCGATGTCTTCCATGT
Organism: Cryobacterium sp. N19; assembly: GCF_002929595.1. Lineage (NCBI taxonomy): Bacteria > Bacillati > Actinomycetota > Actinomycetes > Micrococcales > Microbacteriaceae > Cryobacterium > Cryobacterium sp. N19. The sequence goes on from NZ_PJJR01000040.1 coordinate 33,852, forward strand.
GCACTGGCCGGAAATCCTGGTCACCGGCCGAACCCCGGCGCGGCAACTGGCGCGGCAAGCCCTCACCCTCGCCCTGGTCTGCCGACTACGCCTCACTCGCACGCCCATTGTGCGCACCATGCATAATCTGCATCGTCCCGTCGGGCTGTCTCGGCGCCAGGAGGTTCTGCTTACTCTTCTCGATCGACAGACGGCACTGCGGATTCGTCTCAACGAAACGACCGCCGTTGCGACTGGCCTGCGCGCCACCACGATTCGACACGGGCACTACCTGAGTTGGTACGCCAACCATCCGCGCGCACCCATGGTTGAGGGCCGGATCGGATTCGCCGGGTGGATTCGCCGCTACAAGGGGGTGGAGGACCTGGTCAAAGCTTTTCGCCAAACGGATGCGATTTCACACGGACTCACCCTGCGGATCGGCGGTCTGCCCTCGAGCGCCGAGCTCGCCCGGCAGGTGACCGCGCTCGCTGCGGGTGATCCGCGCATCACCATCGATCTCAGGTTCCTGGAAGATCGGAAGTTCGTTGATCTCGTCACGTCAGCGGAGCTGGTGGTTCTGCCGTACCGGTTCATGCATAATTCCGGCGGAGCCCTGGCCGCGCTTTCGCTCGGTCGCGCCATCCTGGTGCCCGACAATGCGACTAACCAACGTCTCGCAGCGGAGGTCGGGCCCGGCTGGGTGTATCGCTACTCCGGAGCGATCAGCGCCACGGCGATCGTGGAGACGATGGCACTGATGCACGCCAACACCGTGCGGGAGCCGCCGAATCTGAATGCCCGTGACTGGGCACGCGCGGGGATCGAGCATGTGGAGGCGTACCGCTTGGCCGTGGCGATGGCGAACCCGACATGACATTCCCCACGAATGCCGATCCGCTGCGCGCGGACCCGGCCCTGCAGGTCGTCACCCTCACCGTGGCCGTGTTGACCTATCTGCGACCGGAGGGGCTGCGTCGTGGCCTGCCGGCCATTGTCGAGCAGGTTCGTGCCATCAACGCCGATCATTCGGTGCTCGCGAACATTCTGGTCGTCGACAATGACGCCGACGGCAGCGCCGGAACGTTCGTCGCGACGCTCGATGCAGACCTCGTGCGCTACGTGATCGAGCCGGAACCCGGCATCGCCGCAGCACGCAACCGCGCGCTCGACGAGACCGGCGACTCCGACTTGCTCGTCTATATCGACGATGACGAGCGCCCGACCGCTGACTGGCTGCGTCCCCTCGTCGCCACCTGGCGTTCATCCCGGGCAGCCGCTGTGATGGGACGCATCGTTCCGGAGTTTTCGGGCGATCTCGACCCGTGGGTGGCGGCCGGCAGCTTCTTTCGACGACGGAGCATGACAACCGGCACCGAAATTGAAGTGGCCGCCACCAATAATCTGCTGCTGGACCTGCAGCAGGTGCGCGATCTCGGCTTGCGGTTCGACGTGCGTCTGGGACTGTGTGGCGGCGAGGATTCCCTGTTCAGTCATCAACTCACCCGTCGGAAGGCCCGAATCGTGTGGTGCGAAGAGTCGGCAGCGACCGACTTCGTCCCGGTCGAGCGGTCTGGCCGACGGTGGGTGCTCATGCGCACGCTGAGCCACGGCAACACCACGAGCCTCGTGGCCGTATTTCTGGCTGAAACGGGGGCGCAACGGGTGGGGGGTCGCGTGAAACACACGATAGGCGGGCTGACGCGCATCGGCGGCGGCTGCGCGCGCGGAATCTTCGGCCTGGCGACCGGGTCGCTGCGCCACGAAGCGCGCGGTCTCCGCGCGGTGTTCCGCGGAGCGGGAATGGTCGCGGGTGCCTGGGGATTCACCTATCAGGAGTATGCCAGGCCCACCTCGACGGTCCAGGACTGATCACGATGGTAAAAACGGCACCGGGCCAGCGCGGCCCCCAGCTGCGCGACCGGCGACCGGACGGCCTCGGTGCGCGAGCGATGCGTGGTGCAACCGTGGTTCTCGGGGGACAGGCCGGCAAGGCGATCATCCAGCTGGCCTCCGTCGTGGTCCTGGCGCGCTTGCTCAGCCCCAGCGATTATGGACTCATCGCCATGGTGATCACCGTCGTCGGTGTGGGCGAGCTGCTGCGTGACTTCGGCCTGTCCTCCGCCGCGATCCAGGCGCCGTCGCTGTCGCGGGAGCAGCGGGACAACCTGTGGTGGGTCAACGTGGGTCTGGGAATTGCGCTGGCCGGTCTGGTGTGCGCCGGGTCAGATGTGCTGGCCGCGGCCTACGGCCAATCGTCGATTGGCCCGATCGCGCAGGCGCTCTCGCTGACCTTTGTGATAAACGGATGCGCAACCCAGTACCGTGCAGACCTCGTTCGCCAGCTTCGGTTCGTCAGGATCTCTGCGATCGACGTGGTGGCGCCGGCGGTGGCGCTGACCCTGGCGATCGGCGCTGCGCTTCTCGGCTGGCACTACTGGGCGATCGTGGTGCAGCAGCTGGCCCAGGCCGGGGTCACGCTGATCCTGCTGGTACTCTCCGCGCGGTGGATTCCGGGCCGGCCCCGCCGGGACGCACCGATCGGTGGGTTCCTTCACTACGGCTGGAACATGGTGGCCGCCCAACTCGTGGGCTATCTGAGCAACAACGTGGACAATCTGCTGATTGGCCTCCGATTCGGACCGGTCGCGCTTGGCACCTACAGCCGGGCGTTCCAGTTGCTGATGACCGGCGTGAATCAGGTACGCCTTCCCCTGACCACGGTGGCCCTTCCAATCCTCTCGCGGCTCAGCGACGATACGGTCAGGTTCGGCGACTGGCTGTGCCGCGGCCAGCTGATGCTCGGGTACACCCTGGTGGCAGCCCTCGCGGTTGTGGCGAGCGCGGCCGAACCGATCACGGCTGTGTTTCTCGGACCGCAGTGGGCAGCGGCCGCCCCGATTCTGCGGCTGTTGGCCATCGCAGGCATCTTCCAGTCCCTCGCCTTCGTGGGGTATTGGGTGTACCTGTCGCGGGCGCTCACCGCCGACCTGTTTCGATTCTCCCTGCTGGGGGCTTTCATCAAGATCACCTGCGTGGTGGTCGGCTCCACCGGGGGCGTCGTGGGAATCGCCCTCGGCTATGCCATCGCTCCGGCGATCGAGTGGCCGATCTCGTTATGGTGGCTGTCACGCCGCACGAGTATTCCGACCCGGCAGTTATTCGGCGGGGCTTCTCGCGTACTCGCCATCGCGAGCATCGCCACGCCCATCGCCTGGTTCGTCGTCGAGTGGGGATCGAGCTGGCCCGCGGTGCCGCAGGTGCTGGCGGCGTTCATCACCGTGGTTGCCACCTACGCACTCGCCGGCCTCCTGGTGCCGCGCATCCGCCGCGACCTGGCTGGCGTGATCGACGCGATGCGCCTCGTACGGGGTCGCGGCGAATCAGCCTGACGGGTGCGCGGCAGACGCCCGGCTAACCAGCGAAGCGGTCCGTCGCCTCGATGATGGCGTCGAGAATTCCGGGCTGGTCAAACGCGTGACCGGCGTCAGGAATCAGGCGGAAGTCGGCCTCTGGCCAGTTCTTGTGCAGATCCCAAGCGGTGAAGGCGGGGGTGCACATATCGTAGCGGCCCTGCACGATGACACCGGGGATCTCGGCGAGGCGGGAGGCGTTGTCGATGAGCTGGTTGGGCGTGAACCAGCCTTTATTGGCGAAGAAGTGGTTCTCGATGCGGGCGAAGGCCACCGCGAAAGCCGGATCGGAAAAGTGCGCGATCTTGTCGGGCTCCTGCAGCAGGGTGATCGTCGAGGACTCCCAGGTGGCCCAGGCGACGCCGGCACGTTCGCGCACGAATTGGTCGGGGTCGTGCAGCATCCGACCGTAGGCCTCGATCAGGTGACCGCGTTCATTTTCGGGAACGGGTGCGAGGAATGATTCCCACAGGTCGGGGTAGATCGCGCTCGCGCCTCCCTCGTAGAACCAGTCGAGTTCAACCGGGCGCAGGGTGAAGATGCCGCGCACGACGAGTTCGGTCACTTGGTCGGGGTGCGTCTCGGCGTAGGCGAGGGCGAGGGTGCTGCCCCAAGATCCCCCGCAGACCAGCCAGCGGTCGATACCGAGGTGCTCGCGCAGTTTTTCCAGGTCGGCGACGAGGGTCCAAGTGGTGTTGACGCTGAGGTCGACATCGGGCTCGCTCGCGTGCGGCGTGCTCAGGCCGCAACCACGCTGGTCGAACAGGATGATGCGGTACTTTGCCGGGTCGAACACCCGACGCTGGTCGGGGCCGGACGCGCCGCCAGGGCCGCCGTGCAGGTAGACCGCCGGCTTGCCGTCTGGATTGCCAGAGGCTTCCCAATAGATGGTCTGATTGTCGCCGACATCGAGCAGGCCGGTTTCGTAAGGTTCAAGCTCGGGGTAAAAGGTACGCATGCGTCGAGCCTATGCCACGCGCCTGCCGGGTTCAGCGGCCGACCAGGCCCTGTTCGTAGGCCAGAATGACCGCCTGCACCCGGTCACGCAGGCCCAATTTGTGCAGAATTCTGCCGACATGCGTCTTCACTGTGGACTCGGAGAGAAAGAACCGCTCGCCCAGTTCGGGGTTGGAGAGCCCCTCGGCGATGGCGAGGAAGACCTCGGTCTCCCGCTCGGTGAGGGCCGCGAGGGCCTGGGCGGCGCATCCGTTTTCGGCGTCGACGAGTGGCAGCTGGGTGCCGAAGAGGTCAAGCAGCCTCCGCGTCACGCGTGGTGAAACGGATGCCTCCCCCGAGACGACCGTGCGGATGGCGGTGATCAGTTCCCCCGGCTCGGCGTTCTTGAGCAGGAAGCCGCTCGCGCCAGCGCGCAACCCACCAAAGGCGTACTCGTCGAGGTCGAAGGTGGTGAGGATGATGATGCGGGTCTCGGGCTGGACCGCCATGATCTGCCGGGTCGCCTCGATGCCGTCGAGCCCCGGCATGCGCACGTCCATCAAAATGACCTGCGGGCGCGCACTGGCGGCGAGCGCGACTGCCTGCGCGCCGTCGCCCGCTTCCTCGACGACGCTGAAGTCGTCTTCGGCTTCTAGCACCATCCGAAACCCCACGCGCAGGAGCGCCTGGTCGTCGACAAGCATGATGCGGATCGGTGCCGGCAGAATCGTGGCGGTCACGTGTCCTCCGCCACAAACTGGTGGACTTCTTCGTCCAGTGTCATCGTCGCGTGCACGCGCCAGCCGTCACGAACGCCAGCTCCGGCTTCGAAGGTGCCGCCGTAGATGGCGACGCGCTCCTGCATTCCGATCAATCCCCGCCCGAAGGACTGGGTGTTCGGTCGCTCGTGCTGCCGACCGTTGTCGCTGACCGTGACCTCGATGGTGTCCGGCATCGAGTCCAGCCGCACCACGACCCGAGTGGGCGTATCGGCGTAGCGCAGCACGTTGGTGAGTGATTCCTGCACCAGTCGGAAGATGGTCAGCTGCACGCTCGGGTTGGCGGGATCACGGCCGCTGCGCTCCAGCACGACCGGCAGCCCGGTGGACCGAAAAGACTCGACCAGGTCGGCGAGCTGGTCGATACCCGGCTGTGGGGCGCGCGGTGCCGGCTCGGTGCCGACATCGAGCACCCCGAGCAGCCGCCGCATCTCGGTCATGGATCGGCGACCAGTGGCGGCGACGTCGAGCATGGCCGCCCGGGATCGCTGGATATCCTTGGGCGCGATTGCGTGGGCACCGTCGGCGAGAGCGACCATGACCGACAGGCTGTGCGCGACGACGTCGTGCATCTCGCTCGCGATGCGGGCCCGCTCGGAGATGCGCGACAGCTGCGCCTGCTGGTCGCGCTCACGGGTCAACTGCGCGGCCAGGTCGAGCAACGAGACGACGTACCGTTTGCTGTTTCCCATGTTGATGCCGACCAGGGTGGCGGCGAGCATCATGATGGCCACCTGGATGGCCACCGGTATCCAGCGCACCTCGTCGGGGTTGTCGGTGAGCCACGCTGCCAGCACGGCCAGCAGCACGGATGCCCCATAACCGGCCCACGCGCTCCGCACGTCCGAGTAGACCGCGACCGCATACAGCGCGAGCAACTGTGCGATGAGGTGGACTTCGCCGTAGTCGGCGAAGGTGAGCAGGCTGAGCCAGGTCAGGGCCAACACGAGCCGCGGCATCCGTCGACGGAAGTACAGGGCAACGGCCAGAACGAGCATGATGGCGGCGTTGAGGAGCCCCTCACGGACGGGTGCAGGCTCGGCGTCGAACAGGTTGAGCACCAGAACGAGAGCCATCGGCACAGCGTAAATCGCCACGACGAGCGCGTCGGCGAGGTGGGGATGCCTGGTCCAGAACCGGCGCACCGCACCGGGAGGGGTGGGCAGGCGCACATCTCCCCCCGGCGGCGGGAATTGTCCGTTAGACGAGGTGATACAGGTCATCTAATGACTCTAGGTGCCCCAGCTCTCGGGCAGAAAAGCTGCTCCGTCGATGATTCAAGGAGCATCCCGTGGAGAGCGGGGTAAAGCTTTCCTTCATTAGGGCTGCCATTGTGCGCCATTTCGAGCGGATAACAACATGCGCACCGAGCAGATTCATTGAGTCTTGGTCGATGGGATTGGCATGTCCGGGTTGAACGGCACCGCGTGGGCGACCGCTTCAATTTCATTTCGACCGACGCACTCACTCGCCATGAAAGAACTATTATCGACGCATATTGGCAGGAAGGTCGGGCCGAGGTACTAGTCCTCGTCTTTCTGAGCTAGTACGCAGGTATGACGCGTCCGATCACGACCTCTATAAGTCTCCTCCTTGAGCCGGATTCGCCCACCGTTTAAACGGGAATAGCCTTGAGTGAATTCACAGACAAGCCCAATTAGAGGCGAGGACTTGTGAAACGACAGAATTAGGGCAGAGTAATGAAAACCAGAGTCAGAGGATCTTGGCAGATACGATTTATCGGGGTCGCAAGCGTTGTAACAGCTAGCCTGCTGACATCAAGTGTGACGTCGACCGCGGCGGCAAGCGCCTCGCCGCAAAGTGCAGGCATCCAGGCATCCAGCGCACAGCTACAGAAAACGATCGCAACGGTTGACAAGACTCTAGGAAAATCGCCAGGTCTAGTTTCGAATGACGCTGAGACGAAGGAGACACGAGTCATTGCCGGTGTAGCCCCCGGCGCCCCGCATATCGAGGCGAGTGGCGACGCCGTTTACGCGATGCTCAGAGCCCTCTCCGCGGATTCCATTGTCAAGCAGTCCGGATCTCAGCAGAGCCTGATCACGGTACTCGAGAAAGGCAACATTGCTGAATTCGAGCTGAGTTTGCCCATCGGTTTTGAACCGTCCATCCAGCCAGACGGTTCAGTTGACCTGAAATCTGAATCGGGGACCCTCACCCCCTTCATTGAGGTTCCTTGGGCCCTAGATGCGAACGGCACGCGTGTTCAAACTTCTTACACAATCGTTGGTGACATCCTCCAGCAAACCATTGCGATCGACGGTGCTGAATTCCCGATCGTTGCTGATCCGAGTATCCAGTGGATTCCCTTTCCGGTAATCGCCGCGTGGGGTTATGAATGGGAAGCGGTGGTAAAGGCCTTAGGTACGATCGCTGTAGCTTCCGCCGGCGCAGGTTGTGCCCTCACTAAAGTCCCGAGCGTGGTTCTGAAAGTCTTTAAGGCTTTGTGCGGCGTCGTTGGGGTTAACACGGCAAAAGACACACTCGCAGCACTCGGGAACTTGTGGGGTTCATCAATAAATCGGGACCAATACACATGCTGGAGCATCCCGATCGGCGGCTTCAATAGCACCACTATCAGGGAGATGCCAGCCGCCGATTGCGCCTGACTCGTCGAAAGAAATCCCGCATAGTGACAATTCAATTCGGCTCAGATTTGATCTAGACACGGTCTGAGAATTCGGCCGTACTTCGGCCCCAAGTGAAGGGGTCCGTTGCTCCCCATTTGGGCGGCAGCGGACCTTTTCCGCACTACTGACGATCCCACCGCCACTGATCCTGACGGCCAATACCGCGAGACGCCTGACGCAGGTTTGGTCCACTGGCCGAAGTAAGCAGAAACCGAGAATTTCAACGCCGCTCTTGGAAAGGTAGCCCCCAGGCACTAACAGTTCCAAGCAGTCAATGCAACGGTGTGGCCTAGCGGACTCCTCGTGAGCTTCGCCGGAAAAGTGAGAATGGGACGGAAACCAAAGCCACCGGAGCAACGGATGACATTCTTCTCGGTGCGTTCCTTTGGTACATCATTGCGAAAGCCTGCGACACTGGCCGGGATATCAAGGCCCACCGAATGTCTCTGGCTCAAGCAATCCCGCGGGGTGGGCCACGGGCGAAGGCGCCGCGGTCGGCTTTGCCGCTATCGCCCGATGAGCGTGAGAGTTTCGCGCGGACTCGCCGCGCAGCGGTTCAGGACAGCGATCGCTGTCGAGCTGAGCCGGTCGGTCTCGACCGTTTCGCGCGAGGCACTGCGTGGCGGCTTGAGCAGCTATCGGGCGGCCCCAACCAAACGTCCTCCGAACGCTCGAAGACGCCGGCCCCGACTGTGGAAACTCGCCCTTGACGATCGGCTGCGGCAGAACGTGGAATCCAAGCTGAACGCGTGCTTTTCTCCGCAACAGATCTCCAAGCAGAAACTCTCGGACTTCCCGGCTGACGAGACCAATGGCGTCTCGTAGGTGACCATCTGTACCTCCATGTACGTGGAGGCATAGCCCGGTCTCAATTCCGAATTGCCTGTGAAACTCCGCACCAAGCGGCTGCGCCGACATCCGCAACGGCGGGTCGCATAGGGCGAAATGAGGTCGCGGATACCCGGCCTCGGTCCGCAGAAGGATCGCCCGGCTGAGGCTGACGATCGACACAGGCCAGGGCATTGGGAGCGTGGCGTGATCGTGGGCTGCTACAGCGCCTCACTCATCGTGACCCTGATCGAACGGCAAAGCGTCTGCTGATCGCTATACCACTGCCACTGCCACTGGGTACCAAGAGTGAACGGGCGATCGCGGCGCTCAATGACCTATTCAACGAGTTGCCCGAGCCCCTCCAAGGTTCCGGTCTTCTTCAGGCATACTCACCGTGACAGCGCGGTACGAACGAAATCAATAACGGCCTTCTGCGTCAGGCTCTGGCGCACGTCTCCCCGGCGCACGATCGCGCACGGAGGGAGACGGTTTTGTGCTCATACTTCGATGGTAGGGGTCAGGCGTCGCGGCGCTTCAGCAGGAAAGCTGCCGTGCCGAGGCTTACGGCGACCCAGGCCATGACGACCAGTAAGGCCTGCCAGGATTCCATGGTGTTCGGGGTGATTATCTCCGTGCCCGCCGTGGTGAACAGAAACGGCATGATGTCACCAATCCACTCGACAAAACTGGAAAGTATGCCAAGTACCACCGGCAGGAGCATAGTGATTCCGAGCACGGTTGCGATGCCTCCGGCGCTGCTGCGCAGGATCGTGCCGATTCCGACAGCGAAAACCGCGATGAGGGCGAGGAACAGCACATTTCCGAGCAGCGGCAGGAACACGTCAACGTCGAACAGGTCCGCGGTGATGTCCTTGGATCCCAGAATGGGCATGGCCACGAGGAATGAGCCGACCACACTGAACAGTCCGACCAGGAAGGTGAAGGCGAAGAGCACGATGACTTTGGACCAGAGTGCGGGAAGGCGGTTCGGCACTGCGGTGAGCGTTGACTTGATCATCCCACTGGCGTACTCGCCACTGATGGACAGCACGCCAAGAACAGCGACGATCAGCTGCCCGAAACCGATGCCGGTGGTGGCGACGAGCACAAACAACTGCGCATCCCCCATAACCATGGGGGTACCGGTTGCGGCGTCGTATCCCATGGATTGTGCCGACATGGCGAACGCCATCAGAACCGCGATTCCGAGCGAAGCGACAACTACGAGGGAGAAGGACCAGTAGGTGGAGCGGAGGCTCCACAGCTTGATGGTTTCCGAACGAAGGAGGCCGGTGAAGCTGAGCCCCGATCCGGCCGGCACGAAGGATGCGCGGGTGGTGGTCGGCGCGGTCTGGGTGGTCATCGGGCTGCCTCCTCTTCGGTGTGGGTATCGCCCGTGCGGTATTCCACTTCGTTTTGGGTGAGTTTCATGTAGGCATCTTCGAGCGAGGCACTCACCGTCGCGAGTTCGTGCAGGGAGATCTGGGCGGCTGCAGCGCGGTCGCCGATCTCGTTCACAGAAAGTCCCGTGATCTCGAGCACGTCCGGCTCGACGTTGGTGATGGTCACGTTTTCCTGCGCGAGCAGGCTTGCTAGGGCCGCAGTGTGCGGGGTGCGTACGCGAACCGTATTCTGCGCTGCCGAGGCGATGATTTCAGCGACCGAGGCATCCGCTATCACCCGACCGCGACCGAGCACGATGATGTGGTCGGCGGTGAGGGCCATCTCACTCATGAGGTGCGAGGAGAGCAGCACGGTGCGGCCCTCGGCCGCGAGCTGCTTGGTGAGCTTGCGAACCCACTGCACGCCCTCCGGGTCGAGGCCGTTGACCGGCTCGTCGAGGATCAGTGTGGCCGGGTCGCCGAGCAGCGCCGCGGCGATGCCGAGCCGCTGGCCCATGCCGAGCGAGAATCCGCCGACGCGCTTGCGGGCGACGGACTCGAGACCGGTGAGGTTGATGACCTCGTGCACCCGACTGGTGGGGATGCTGTGGGTGGCGGCCATGGCGCGCAGGTGGTTGTAGGCGCTACGACCGGTGTGCACAGCTTTAGCGTCGAGCAGCACACCGACCTCACGCAGGGGCGCCTTGTGCTCGTGGTACGGCTTTCCGTTGACGATGACCGAGCCGAGGCTGGGTCGGTCAAGGCCCACGATCATGCGCATGGTGGTGGACTTGCCGGCGCCGTTCGGCCCGAGAAAACCGGTGACCTTGCCGGGCTGCACCGTGAAGTCGACCCCGTCGACCGCGGTCTTGCTTCCGTAGTGCTTGGTCAGGGACTGTGCCTGGATCACGACTGCCTCATTCCGGTAGTGGGTGAGGCCCCGTGTCGTGCTGTGAAGCCCCCAACCAAACGGTACGGTTTGTGGCGGCTGTGGCGCATCAACCGTGGGGATGGTTGTGCGCCACCGATGTCGTACCTGAGTACGACGTGTGGCGCCTTACCGCCTGACCGGTTTTTCGGGTGCAGGAGCGGTCCCGGACGCCCGCTGGTCGGCGTAGTAGTCACGCGCCTCGATCTGGCGTTCACGTTCGATACCACTCGCGATCGTGGCCCGCAGGTGGTCCTGCGAGTAGCCGAACGCGTCAACCAGATCGAGGGCGTGCGGACGGATGCGCGCAATCAGCCGGTCGATGTAGGCCGTGACCGCCTGGGCTCGCTGGGCCGAAAGCCGACCGTGGATGAGGTACCAGGCGAGGTTTTTCTCCACCAGGCCGAGTCCGAACAGGTCGCGCAGCCAGGTGAGAACCTGCTTGGTGCCGGCATCCGTCGTAGCGTCGAGCGCCCGGGTGAACGACTCCCACTGCAGCAGTTCGCCGTGGGCCCTGGCCGCCTCGATCAGCTCGTTCTGGTGCGCGTTGAACAGGTCGGCGGCCTGTTTCTTCGGCAGCTTGGTGGCGCCGCGCAGCTTGCCGGCAACCTCGCCGATCATGCTCTCGACCCGATCGGTGAGCAGCTCGCGCTGAACATCAGCCTCGCGGAGGGCACCGACCGAGCGGGCCGTGGAACCGCGGTCGGCAACGGACTGGCCCAGGGTGCGCAGGCCGGTGCCGTGGTAAGCGCGACCAGCGGCGTGCTGCACGACGTAGCGGGCGAGGGCACCGGCATCCGCTGTGGCGAATTTACGACTGTAATCGGTGAGCAGACGTTTGGCCACGAGCTGTAGCAGCACGTTGTTGTCGCCCTCGAAGGTCGCGAAGATGTCGAGGTCGGCGCGCAGCCCCACGAGGCGGTTCTCGGCCATGAAGCCGGCGCCGCCGCAGGCCTCACGCGCCTCCTGCAGGGTGTCGAGTGCGTGCCAGGTCGAGAGCGGCTTGAGCGCGGCGGCCAGGGTTTCGAGGTCTTGCCGGTCGTCGTCAGTGTCGGTTTTGCCGCTAAACACGTCGTCGAACTTCACCAGAAACTCGTCGTGCGCGAAGGTCTGCGCGTAGGTCGTGGCGAGGCGCGGAAACAGGCGGCGCTGGTGCCGCTGGTAGTCGAGGATAACCTCTTCGTCGGTGTCACTGCCGGCGGTGAACTGGCGACGCTGGCTTCCATAAGTGATTGCGATGGTCAGGGCGAGAGCGGATGCCGCGGTGGCGGCCCCGTCGAGCGATACGCGACCCTGCACCAGCGTGCCGAGCATGGTGAAGAAGCGGCGGCCGGGGCTCGAAATCGGGCTGGAGTAAGTGCCGTCTGCGGCGACGTCGCCGTAGCGGTTGAGCAGATTTTCGCGCGGGATGCGCACGTTGTCGAAGTGCAGTCGGCCGTTGTCAATGCCGTTGAGGCCACCCTTGAGGCCGTCGTCTTCGCCGCCGACGCCGGGGAGGAAGTCGCCGTCAATGCCCCGAATGGGTAGGTAGAAGGCGTGCACACCGTGATTGACGCCCTGCGTGATGAGCTGCGCGAACAACACGGCGGCGATGCCGTCTTTCGCGGCGTTGCCGAGGTAATCCTTCCAGGCGGCGCGAAACGGGGTGTTGATGACGAACTCGCCGGTCGCCGCATCGAAGGTTGCGGTGGTCGCAATGCTCGCCACGTCGGAACCGTGGCCAATCTCGGTCATGGCGAAGGCACCGGGCACGGAGAGGTCCATGATGCCGGGCAGGTATTTATCGTGGTGCGGCTTGGTGCCGAGGTGAAGTACGGCGGCACCGAACAGGCCCCATTGCACGCCGCCTTTGATTTGCAGGCTCGGGTCGGCGATGACGAGTTCTTCGAAGCCGGCGATGTTTCCGCCATGGTCGTCCTGCCCGCCGAGGTGTTTGGGGAAGGCGCGTAGCACGTGACCGTTGGCGGCGAGCACCTTGAGCTGCTCGAGCACGCGCAACCGGTGGTCAGCCATGGAGAGACCCTCGATGCGCTGCATGTCGGGCCGCGCGGTGACCTCACGGGCGGCGAGGCGCACGTCGGCCCAGGTGCCGAGCAGCTGGCGCCCGAGTTGTTCGACGTTGACCGCGGGCCCTGTTGGGTCGCCGATGGATTTGATGGGGCCGGTGTCGATGCTGACATCGCGGCTGTGGTCGATCGTCGTCGATCGGGTGCTGGAGCGCTGGGCTGTGTCAACCATGGGTGGTCCTAACTGTTCGCGCGAAGTGGTGGTCGCAACGCTAGGGCCGCGTGGGTACAGTCGCGAAATGCGCGGTACGGGGGCGACAACGATGTATGCCGCGCGCGGCATCGGTTTTGTAGGTTCACTACAACTTAGGGCCGTTTGAACCAGCGTTCCTCCACAAGACCTCGGCCCACTGACGCCCCTACACTGCTGGAGTCGCCGCCGCCCCGTGAGTATCAATGCGTTTGCCCGTCTTTTTGGGGTCGAAACTCACGGGTCGGCGAGGCGGGGATCAGGCGGAGGCGGCGACGACCTCGAGCAGGGCTTCGCCGTAGGCCTCGAGCTTCTTCGCGCCAATGCCGGTGATGCCGTCGAGCGCCGCGAGGGTCGTGGGGCTGGCCGCGGCGACGGCGATGAGGGTCGCGTCGCCGAAAACGATGTAGGCGGGAACGCCCTGCTCCTTCGACTCCGCCGAGCGCCAGGCCCGCAGAGCCTCGAACAGGCTTTCCTGCGCGGTACTGAGGTCGGCGGCCGCAACCTTTGCCGCGCTCGGCCGGCGGGCGGCACTCGAGCGCGCCGGCCGGTCTGGTTCGCGGCGCAACTGCACCGTGCGGCCTCCGCCGAGAACCTGGGCCGCGGCATCCGTCAGTATGAGGGTGCCGTATTCGCCGGACGTGGCGAGCAGGCCCTGGGCCAGCATCTGGCGCACGACGCCGCGCCAGGCCTGGTCGCTGAGGTCGGCTCCCAGTCCCCAGGTGCTCAGTTCGGTGTGCCGGTACTGGGTGGCGCGCGGTGTTTCCTTGCCGCGGAGGATGTCGATAAGGTGGCCAGCACCGAACTTCTGGTTGCGTTCGCGGTGCAGCCGCACGATGGTGGAGAGCAGCTTTTGGGCCGGGATCGTGCCGTCCCAGGCCTCGGGTGGCTCTAGGCACGTGTCACAGTTGCCGCAGGGTTCGCTGGTCTGGCCGAAATAGCGCAGCAGGTTGACCCGGCGACAGTGCACCGTCTCGCACAGGGCGAGCATGGCGTCGAGGTGGGCGGACAACTTTCGCCGATGGCCGAGGTCGCCCGGCGACTCGTCGATCATGCGGCGCTGCTGCACCACGTCTTGCAGGCCGTAGGCGAGCCAGGCGGTGGCCGGGGCACCGTCGCGGCCGGCCCGACCGGTCTCCTGATAGTAACCCTCGACCGATTTGGGCAGGTCGATATGGGCGACGAAGCGCACGTCGGGCTTGTCAATTCCCATGCCGAAGGCGATGGTCGCGACAATGACAACGCCCTCCTCGCGCAGGAACCGGGACTGGGTGCGAGCGCGAAGTCCCGCGTCGAGGCCGGCGTGGTACGGCAGAGCGTTGACCCCGTTCTGACGCAAAAACTCGGCGGTCGCATCGACGGTCTTGCGGCTGAGCGCGTAGACGATCCCGGAGTCGCCCGGGTGCTCGGTTTTCAGGAAAGAGAGCAGCTGCTTGCGCACCTCAGCTTTGCCGACGATGCGGTACTGAATATTGGGCCGGTCGAAGCTCGCCACAAAATGTTTAGCGTCGCCCATCTGCAGGCGGGTGGTGATCTCCTGGTGGGTGGCATCCGTTGCGGTGGCGGTGAGCGCGATGCGCGGCACGTCGGGCCAGCGGTCGGCCAGCTCGCCCAGGGCCAGGTAGTCCGGACGAAAGTCATGACCCCACTGCGACACACAGTGGGCTTCGTCGATGGCGAACAGGGCGATGGTTCCACGCTCGAGCAGCCGCTTGGTGCCCTCATTGGAGAGCCGCTCGGGGGCGACGTAGAGCAGATCGAGGTCGCCGTTCAGGTAGTCGCGCTCCACCTGGCCGCGGGTCTGCGAGTCCTGGCTGGAGTTGAGGAACTCAGCGCGCACGCCCACAGCGGTGAGCGCATCCACTTGGTCTTGCATGAGGGCAATCAGCGGCGACACGACGATGCCGGTGCCTGGCCGAACCAGCGCTGGAATCTGGTAGCACAGGCTCTTGCCGCCGCCGGTGGGCATGAGCACGACGGCGTCTTTGCCGTCGACGACCTGAGCAATGATCTCGGCCTGATCACCACGGAACGAGTCATAGCCGAACACGGTGTGCAGGGCCTCGGCCGCGGTGGCGAACTTGCGGGTGGCGGCGCGAATCGGTGCGGTGGCGCGAGCGGCAGTCAGCTGCTGACTGCAGGGTCTCTGCGAAGCGGATGCCGCGCCCGAGTAGGCCGGCTGCCGCTCGCCGAACTGGCGGTCAGCTTTGGGCGGCGGCGCATCGAAGTCGTCGGGGGCGTCGAAGTCACTCGGTGCGTCAAAGTCGCGAGGTGGTTCGACGTCGTCAGGGTTCCAGGGCAGCTCAGCATTCCAACTCACCTGCCCAACTTTACCCGGGCCCCCTGACACGTTCCCCCGCGCGCCTCTCCCCCTCCGAGTTGGGTGGGGGCGGTTAGGGGCGGGGCTTGCGGCGCAGGAGCAGCAGGGTCGCGGCGGCGGCCAGGAGCACAGCCGCCAGGGTTCCGCCGATCCAGACGAACGTCGAGACCGAGCTTTCGGAGCCGGAACTGGTCGCGCCGAGGTCTGCGGGCGGCGATGTGGCGGAATCCGGTGTGGCGGCATCCGCTGTCGTGCCGCAGGTTGGAGCCGTGGCGACCCCGTCGGCGAGTACCTGGTCGGCGGCGGGCTGCCAGTCGAAGGTGAACTCATCGGAGATGGGGTGGCCGTCGATGGAAACCGTCTGCCAAATCACCGTGTATTGCCCGGCAGCGCCGAGCTGCGCGGCGGTCGCGACTGTGGCGCCAGAGACTATGGCGCACCCGTCGCCATAGAAAAGCGGCGCGTCGGCCGGGCCGGTTACGACCATGGCGCTTCCCGCTCCGGTTCCGCCGAGATCCAGGAGCAGATCGCTTGTGGTGACGGAGAATTCACCGGGCTGCTCGGTCACGACCGAGCCGGCCTCGGGTGAGGAACCAATCTCGTCGTTGTGGGCCGACGCCGGGGCCGCGCCCCAGCCGAGAGCCAGAGCAATAACGGCGGCCGCGAAGAGAGTGCGAGCGGCCGCGGCGGTAGATTTGGGGGTGGTGAACGTCATGATTGTCCTTAAACGTGGGTGCCCGGCGCTACTCGAATGGTGCAGGGCGAAGCCTCTGCTACTCGTTCGGTGCGATGGGCGAACTGGTCGGGTTGCGGTTCAGGCTGCGAGCGCGCAGGCAGGCGGACCACGATGCCGCATCGCCGACAACACCAGAACCAAATCGCGCGGTGACAATACCGGCGCATCGTGACGAATGCGCTGCGGGGCCTCGACCGGCACCACCAGGTGGGCCGGAACGAACAGCGTGCGGATGCCCAGACGCACGTTCTCGACCAGGCCCCAGAACGCGCGTTCCGCGTACCGCAGGGCCAGAATCGTCACGATCGCGGCACCGAAGTGAGCGCCCCACATGGCCGTGGAATCGTGGGCCATGGGCGTGGTCGAGCCGAGAACCATCGGGTCGATCAGCTCGGGCGGCGCCGCGTGCTGGTGCGTGCCGGGTGCGGCACCGGCCCCGGCGCCGAGTGCCCCACCCGGCGCTCCGAGCGAGAATAGCCCGTGAAAGATGAATTGGCTGATCAAAACGGATGCTGCGCCTCGCCAGAAGGACAGGGTGCGGCCCGCGAGGGCGACGCAGACCATGCCGGCAAAGGCGAGCGACACGACGACGGCCAGAAGGCCGGGCGCCGCGGCGCCGCCGAGCGTGTGCGAGAGGGCAGCGACAAAGGTCGAGAACACGGCGACGATCCAGCCGCGCGCGAAGCGGGCCCAGCGTGTGTGCATTGAGGCCCCTCTCCGGTCTCCTCCAGAGTAGCCGGTCGACCTAGGTGTGTTTTATCAACTGCACGGCGATGCATTCCACAGTCCCACAGTGGTGGCTTATTCAGGAGATTCGGGTGCCAGCCCCAATTCGACCGCACTCTTTCGGGGACCGCGATCAACTCCGGGACAGGTCAGGCGCGACCGGTGAAAGCGGGCTTGCGCTTCTCCTGGAAGGCGGCGAAACCCTCGCGGTAGTCGCCGGTAGCGCACAGCGCGGCCTGGGCTGCGGTCTCGGCGCTCATGCTCTGCCACAGCCCGAGGCGTTCGTCACGCAGTGACTGCACGAGCGCTTTGCTCGCGAGAAAAGCCTGGGTGGCACCGGATGCCGCGCGTGTCGCCGCCTGCACGGTCGCCTCGGTCAGTTCCGCGGCCGCGAAAACCTGGCTGAACAGTCCGCCGGCGACGGCCTCGGCCCCGGACATGAGGCGGCCGCTGTAGATCAGGTCGAGGGTGCGGTGAGCACCGAGACGTTCCACGAACAGGGCGTGTCCGCCGGAGTCGAGCGTGGCGCCGAGGTTCGCGAACGGCGAGCCGATCTTGGCGGTGTCGGCGACGTAGACCACGTCGGTGGCGATGAGCAGGCCGAGCCCCACGCCGAGGCAGGCGCCGTGCGCCGCCGCGAAGGTGGGAGCCGGAAACCGGCTCATGCGCTGAAGCAGCGGGGTGACGAGGTCGCCGAGATACCCGAGCACGTCATCGGTGCGCGGATCGACGGCCGAAATGTCGCGGCCGGCGCAGAAGGCCCGACCCTCGCCACTCAGCACCAGCGCACGCACGCCGACTCGCTCGGCTTCCTGGTAGGCCGCGTCGAGTTCGACGATCGCGGCCTCATCGAGGGCGTTGAGTTTGTCGGGCGCGTTCAGCACCACGTGGGCGACGTTGTTGTCTATCGAGAGCTCAATCACGTACATCCGCTTTCTGAGGGGTTGAAGCTAGACGTCGTAGTCGACGACGACGGTGTCGGTGGTCGGGTGCGACTGGCAGGTGAGCACGTAACCGCGAGCGAGCTCTTCGGGCTCGAGCGCGTAGTTCTCGGTCATCGTGACATCGCCGCTGACCAGCTTGGCGCGGCAGGTTCCGCAGACGCCGCCGGCGCAAGCGAACGGAACATCGGGGCGTACCCGCAGGGCAGCGTTCAGGATGCTCTCGTTCGCGTTGATCGGAGTGGTCACCGTGTTGCTCTGGCCGTCGAGGGTGAATTCGATCTGGAAGGTCTTGTCGCCCTGGCCGATGATGACGGGCCGGCCGCGGTCGCCGCTCGCGGCCGAGGGCTCACCGGTGGTGAACAGCTCGAACCGCACGTGCGACCGCTCTACTCCGGTGCTCTCGAGGGTGTCACGGCAGAGCTGCACGAGTTCGAACGGACCGCACAGGAACCACTCATCGACCGTCGCCGGACGCAGAATGGTGTCGAGCATGCGCCGAAACTTCTCTTCGTCGATGCGGCCGGAGAGCAGCGACGACG
Organism: Cryobacterium sp. N19; assembly: GCF_002929595.1. Taxonomy (NCBI): domain Bacteria; kingdom Bacillati; phylum Actinomycetota; class Actinomycetes; order Micrococcales; family Microbacteriaceae; genus Cryobacterium; species Cryobacterium sp. N19. Next base: position 52,272 of record NZ_PJJR01000040.1, read on the forward strand.
ACCGCTGCTCACGCGACAGCACGTGGTACAGCGCGAGACGGGCCGGGTAGCGGTCCTTGAGCTCGGCCAGTTCGTCGAGGAACATCACGTCGAGGGCGGTGCGGTTGGTATAGACGAGGGTGAACGTCGACGTCTCGGACGCGGCGAGCACGGTGTGCGCGAGCGCCATGAGCGGGGTGATACCCGAGCCGGCAGCTACGCCAACCACGTGCTTGTGATCAAGGTTGTGCAGGGTCGAGGTGAAGTTGCCCTGCGGGCTCATCACGTCGATCTCGTCGCCGGGGTGCAGTTCGCTGTTGGCCCAGGTGGAGAAGGCACCGCCGAGGTCGCGCTTGATGGCGACGCTGATCTGGCCCCCGTGGCTCGCCGCGGGCCGGCAGATCGAGTAGCTGCGGCGCAGTTCCTGGCCTTCGATTGTGGCGCGCAGGGCGAGGTGCTGGCCGGGCAGGTAGTCGAACGCGCCCTGCAGTTTGGGCGGAACGGTGAAGGTGACCTCGACGCTGTCGGCGGTGAGCGGGCGTACTTCGGCCACTGTCAGGGTATGGAAGCGTGCGCGGTGCTTGACCGGTGCCAGGGTCGTGGCGCCCTGGTTGGTGGATTCGAGACGTGTTGCAGCCATTAGAGCACCTTGAAGTAGTCGAACGGCTCGAGGCAGTCTCGGCATTCGTAGAGGGACTTGCAGGAGGTGGAACCGAAGTGCGCGAGCTCGCGGGTGTTGAGCGAGGAGCAGCGCGGGCATTTCACAGCCATTTTCAGACTGATCGGGCCGGCCGGCCCTGAGCCGCGCACAGTTGCATGCCCGGTGGGGGCGGCGATACCGTATTCGCGGAGTTTGGCCTTGCCGATCTCGCTCATCCAGTCGGTGGTCCACGCCGGGCTCAGCACGAGCCGCACCGACACGTTCTGGTAGCCGGCGGCGGTGAGTACCCCGAGAACGTCGTCGCGCATGGCGTCCATGGCGGGGCATCCGCTATAGGTCGGCGTCAGCGTGACGGCGACGGCATCGCTGGTCACGTTCACGGAGCGCAGCACACCGAGGTCTTCGATGGTGAGCACCGGAATCTCGGGGTCGACGACCTGGGCGGCGATCGTCCAGGCCGCGAGGGATGCCGCGTCGGCGGGGCGCGGACGGGCGACGATCTCGTGCACCTGCGTGGTCACCAGGACGCTCCGGGGTGGGCGCGGGTGAGCACCTGCATTTCGGCGAGGAGAAAGGCGAGGTGTTCGGAGTGGTTGCCCGTGCGGCCGCCGCCGGAAGCAACGAAACCGCGCGGAATTTCGAGTTCGGCCTCGGCGAGCACCGGCGCGATGGCCGCGTCGAACGCCGGACGCAGGCTCGACGGGCGCACCGCGATGCCTTCGAGGCGGTCGATGAGCGTGTCGTCGCGAAAAATCTCCTCGACGTAGGGCCACAGGTCACTTAGCGCGGTGATCATACGGCGACGCGACTCGTCGGTACCCTGCGCGAGACGCAGCACCCACTGGGTCGAGTGGTCACGGTGGTAGTCGACCTCTTTCACCGCTTTGGCGGCGATCGCGGCGAGGGTCGCATCAGCGGATGCCCGCAGCCGGCTGTACAACTCGAACAGGTAGTGGGACACGATGAACTGGCGCGCGATGGTGTGTGCGAAGTCGCCGTTGGGCTGTTCGACGATGTGCAGCGAGCGAAAATCAGGCTCGGTGCGCCAGTAGGCGAGGTCGTCTTCGCTGCGGTCCGTGGCGGTTCCGGCATAGTGCAGCAGCGACCGGGCGTGGCCGATCAGGTCGAGGGCCACGTTGCCGAGGGCGACGTCTTCTTCGAGCTCTGGGGCACGGGAGATCCAGGCGCCGAGCTGCTGGGCCAGAACGAGCGAGTCGTCCCCGAGCCAGAGCGCGTATTCGGCAATGTCGACGGTTGCCTGAGACGGACCCTCGATAAGCTCGGCGTCGAGCGTGGTGACGTCGACCGCGACGTGGCCGTGGGCATCTTCGTGGTCGTTGGCGGGGGCATCCGCTTTAATTTCGCTCACAGGTGCTTCACTCCCTCACTCTTGGAGTAGTAGCTCGCGTGGCGGTAGTTCTTGCCAGCGGGCGATTCGAAGAAGGCGCCCTTGGCGTCGGGGTCACTCGTGGTGATGGCGGCGGCGGGTACGACCCAGACCGAGACGCCCTCACTGCGGCGGGTGTACAGGTCGCGGGCGTTACGCACGGCGAGGGTCTCGTCTGGGGCGTGTAGGGACCCGACGTGAACGTGGCTCAGGCCACGGTTGGAACGCACGAAGACCTCCCAGAGGGGCCAGATTTCTGCTGCGGAATCGCCGGGAGTCGTCATTTGGCTGCCATTTCTTCGGTTCGTGCGGACTGTTTGTGGGCATAAGCGGCCGCGGCTTCGCGCACCCAGGCACCCTCGTCGTGGGCGTCACGGCGACGCTGCAAGCGCTGGGCATTGTTGGGACCGCGACCGGCGAGCACCTCGTGGAACTCGGTCCAGTCAATCTCGCCGAGGTCCCACTGCTGGGTTTCTTCGTTGAAGTGCAGGTCGGGGTCGGGCAGGGTGACGCCGAGCACCGCTGCCTGCGGAACGAGCATATTCACGAAACGCTGACGCAGCTCGTCGTTGGAGTGGCGCTTGATCTTCCAGGCCATCGACTGCGCCGAGTTGGGCGAGTCGTCGTCGGGCGGTCCGAACATCATGAGTGCGGGCCAGTACCAGCGGTTGACCGAGTCCTGCGCCATCTGGCGCTGCTCCTCGGTGCCCTGCATGAGCTCGAGCAGAATCTCGAAACCCTGGCGCTGGTGAAAGGATTCTTCCTTGCAGATACGCACCATCGCGCGGCCGTACGGGCCGTAGGAGGCGCGGCAGAGCGGCACCTGGTTGCAGATGGCTGCGCCGTCGACGAGCCAGCCGATCGAGCCCATGTCGGCCCAGCTCGGGGTCGGATAGTTGAAGATGCTCGAGTAGCGAGCCTTGCCGGCGATGAGGGCATCCGTCATGTCGTCGCGGGTAGCGCCCAGGGTTTGCGCGGCGGAATAGAGGTAGAGGCCGTGACCGGCTTCGTCCTGCACCTTGGCCATGAGGATGGCCTTGCGCTTGAGGCTTGGGGCGCGCGTGATCCAGTTCGACTCGGGCTGCATACCGATGATCTCGGAGTGCGCGTGCTGCGAGATCTGTCGTACGAGCGACTTGCGGTAGCCCTCGGGCATCCAGTCGCGCGGCTCAATGCGCGAATCGGCTTCGATCAGATCGTTGAACTGCTGTTCTTCGACGCTGATAGCGACGGGTGCGCTCGTATCGGGCGTGATGGTGCTTGTCATCATCGGCTCCTGGTCTGCGTTGACTGCGGTGGTCGTGGTCGGATCGTAATCGTGCACAAGCTGGCGACGCTAAGGTGATGCACGTCGGGAATTTTGCGCACGGATCGGCAATCTATTACCAACCGATCGTTTAGTTAGTATATAGTCACATTATCGGTCGGGCAACCCCCGACCTGCACGGCAACTCAACGAGGAGAACCGAATGACGGAAGCACTGCCCGTAGGTAGTGAGGCCATGATGCAGCGCGACCGGGCATCCGCTTCTCTCGGCATGATCGTGCACCGCAATGAGCCGGGTCATTCCGTCGTCTCGATGGTCGTACGCGACGACATGCTCAACGGTTTCGATGTGACCCACGGCGGTTTCGTGTTCGCCCTCGCCGACACGGCCTTCGCCATCGCCTGCAACGATTCGCACCACGTCACCCTTGCCGCCGGCGCCGACATCACGTTTCTGAAGCCCACCACGAGCGGCCAGAATCTCACCGCGACCGCGCTGCTGCGCGTGAAGAGCGGTCGGAGCGGCATCTACGACGTGCGCGTGGCTGTCAACGGAGACGCGATCGGCGACGACGTCACCGTGGCCGAATTTCGCGGCCGCAGCCGCACCACCAACCTGCCCGTCCCTGCCCGCAACCACCTCTAACCCTTCCGGAAGGCATCATGTCAACGCTGACCAAGACCCGTCTGCACGCACCGGCTCTCGTAGAACTCGACGCGGCCGAGCGCCTGGACCGCGACGAGATTCGCGCGCTGCAGCTCACCCGCCTGCAGCGCACCGTGCGGCACGCCTACGCGAACGTACCTCTGTATACGCGCAAATTTGATGCTGCCGGCGTGCACCCCGATGACGTTCGTACCCTCGAAGACGTGGCGTTGCTGCCGTTCACGACCAAGGAAGACCTGCGCGTCTCGTATCCGTTCGGCATGTTCGCGGTGCCGATGGACCAGGTTGCGCGCATTCACACGTCGTCGGGTACCACCGGGTTGCCCACGGTGGTCGGCTACACCAAGAACGACCTCGCCATGTGGTCTGGTCTGGTGGCCCGCAGCCTGCGCGCATCCGGAGTGCGGCCCGGCATGAAGGTACACAACGCCTATGGCTACGGGCTGTTCACCGGCGGACTCGGCGCCCACGCCGGCATTGAAGCACTCGGTGCCTGTGCCATCCCCATGTCGGGTGGCCAGACCAACAAGCAGGTGCAGATGATCACCGACTTCGAGCCCGACGTGATTTTGTCAACGCCGAGTTACCTGCTGACCATCACCGATGCCATGGTCGCAGCCGGCCTCGACCCCCGACGCTCAAGCCTCAAGGCCGGGGTGCTCGGTGCGGAGCCGTGGACCAACCAGATGCGTCTCGAGCTCGAGGACCGTCTCGATTTTGACGCACTCGACATCTATGGCCTCAGCGAGGTCATGGGGCCGGGCGTCGGCAACGAATGCATCGAGTCGAAGGATGGCCCGCACCTCTGGGAAGACCACTTTCTGCCGGAGATCATCAACGGCGACACCGGCGTTGCGCTCCCGGACGGCGAAACCGGTGAGCTCGTCTTCACGTCGCTCACCAAGGAGGCCTTTCCGGTCATCCGCTACCGCACCCGCGACCTGACCCGCCTGCTTCCCGGCACCGCCCGGCCCGGCATGCGCCGCATGGAGAAAATCACCGGCCGCAACGACGACATGATCATTCTGCGTGGGGTCAACCTGTTCCCGACCCAGATCGAAGAGATCGTGCTCGGCATCGAGCACCTCTCCCCGCATTTTGTGCTCGAGCTGACCCGGCCGTCGCGCATGGACGAGCTCACCGTGCGCATCGAGCGGCACGAGCACGCCGACGATGCCGCCTCGGCTGTCGCTCGCGCCCTGCTGATCGCCCTCATCAAGGACAGGATCGGCTCGAGCGTCAACGTGCTCATCGTCGAACCGGGCACCCTGGAGCGCAGCACCGGAAAGCACAAGCGCGTCTACGACCTGCGCTAATCGGTCGTAGCTGGCACGCCTGCGTGAGAGACTCAAGACCTATGTCTGACGTACACACCCCCAAACGCGGGCGCCCCGGCTACGACCAACGCGCCATCCTGGCGATCGCCGTCACCGCATTCAATGAATTTGGCTACGACGCCACCTCAATGGGGGTGCTCGCAACCCGCCTGTCCCTCTCGAAGGCGGCCATCTACCACCACTTCTCCTCCAAAGATGAAGTTCTGCAGCTCGCCCTCGACGAGGCCCTCAACGGTCTCGAGGGCGTTCTGCGCGAGTCCGGCGCCGTGACCGGCAGCGCCATCGACCGCCTGGCCTACGTGCTCCGCGGCGCCGTGCTCGTGCTCGCCGATCGGCTGCCCTACGTGACGCTGCTCCTGCGGGTGCGCGGCAACACCGAGGTCGAGCGCGATGCGCTGACCCGCCGCCGCGCTTTTGACCGTGCCGTCTCAACGCTCGTCGTCGAGGCCCGCGACGAGGGCTCGCTTCGCAGCGACATCGACCCGCGAGTCGTTACGCGTCTGCTCTTCGGCATGGTCAACTCTATTGCCGAGTGGTACCGCGCAGAAGGCCCCGAGGATGCCGCGCACCTCGCCGACGACGTGCTCGCCGTGGCCCTGGACGGCCTCCGCCGCCGCTAGCTGTTGAATATCGAAAGGCCACGCACACTGTGCGTGGCCTTTCGTCTTGCCAAACGAAAACAGGGCACCCGCGTGGGTGGCCTGTTAACGCAGGAAAGCCATCCCCGGAGGGATGGCTTTCCTGGTGTTTCTACGTTAAGTCCGGCGGTGTC
>NZ_PJJR01000032.1:0-15021 GCF_002929595.1 Cryobacterium sp. N19
GTCACCACGTCGATGCTCAATCCACTGCGCAGAACCAATCATGACCCCGAGGCTAACAGCCCGCTGACGGTTACCAGCTTGCGGGGATGCGCCCGATCGACGTGGATTGGAGCTGCACGGGAAACCCGCAACGGGAACGGCGAATTCAACCGGTCGTCGCAACGATTGGTTTTTCTGGTTCTGACAGTAGTCGTTGCATCGCTTGGGCGATGCTGACGCCGACAACCGTACCAACGGCTCAGTGTGGACTGAGGTCGCGGCGCACGAGGATTCCACCGGTGATCGCGGCCGCGGCGAGAACCGCCGTGAAGAGGGTGGTGCCTGCGCTCAGTCCGATGCCGGCCAGGAGGGCGGAGAGAATGAGGATCGCAGGGAGCGCGGCGTTGACGGCGATGATGAGGCTGGCCATCGCTGCGAGTGTCGCGCCGGAGCCGAGCAGGAGGATGCCGCGCACCGGTACCCGACTGACGGTGAATTGAACACCTGTGGCGGCGAGGAACATGGCACACGCCATTCCTCCGGCGACCAACGGACTGGAGACGTTGAGCAGGTTCGACAAGAGAGAGGGGCCGAGGGAGAGCACGAAAGAGGTGGCTGTGATCCCTGGCGAAGACCGCGATGCCGTAGGCGAGGTGGCGCTGGTTTCGCTTTGGCACACTCGGTAAGTGCAACTTGAACGCTGCATCTGCTGTGCCGGCGCTTTGGCTCGCTGGAGGACGAGGCAGCGGCAGAAAAATGGCGATGACAAGCGCGGTGGCGAGTAATACGAACTCGACCGCAAAGATCACTGGGGCCGGAGTCACCATCCCTTGAGCGAATAGTCCCGACAGGAGCGGACCGAGTCCGGCGCCGAAGACCATGGCGACCGAGGCGGCAAGAGAGGCCTGCCGACGGCGGGCGGGGCCGCCGAGGTCAACGACCGCTGCCATGCCTGCCGAGACGATCACGCCCACCGCGACGCCGGTGAGGAACCGTGCGATCACCAGCAAGAGGACAGAAGAAGCAACTCCGAAGAGTGAACATGCCACTAGCGCGAGCACAAGCCCTGGTATGAGCACCGACTTGCGCCCGAACCGGTCGGCGAATTGTCCGGCAACGGTCAAGGTGAGCAGAAGGCCAACCATGTAGGCGGCGAAGATCACCGTCAGCATTCCCGCGGAGAAGCCCAGCTCCCTCTGCCAAGAAACGAAGAGCGGTGTCGGCGAGTTAGACAAGACAAACACCGCGGTCACGATCAGGGCCGCCAACAGCATCGGCCGCGCGCCGAGCTTGCGGAGTAGTGCCGGGTCGGGCTGCCGGGTCGCGTTCTGTGCCATCGTCCTACCTCCATCGTTCAGTACGAGTTTTCTCGAACATATCATTAGTTCGATAAAACTCGTACTTGGTCTATGCTGTACGTATGCCCGACACATCGAAAACCGTCACACGACGAACCGTTGTCTCGGAGCCTCCCGAGTACCTGCCGGAACCGCTGCCAGAGCCGTCGATCGACGAGCTTCAGTTGGAGGCGCTCATGGGGGCTCTGGCCGATCCGCTACGGCTGACGATCGTGCGCAAACTGATGCTTGAATCCGAGGACTACGACCATTCCTGCGGCTGGTTCGGATTCGACCGCCCAAAATCCTCCCTCACCCATCACTTCAAGGCACTTCGCGAAGCGGGATTAATTCGGCAGCGTCAGTACGGGCTCGAACGCCGCAGCCGCGTACGCACCGAAGACATCAACCAGCGCTTCCCAGGACTCCTCGACCTCGTCGCCCACTGGCATCAAGACTGACGACAATTGCATTGCGAGTCAGACACCCAGCAGCTACATGAACAGTTCCTGAAGCGGCCTCCTCACTGAAACACACTCGCCGCCCCAAATAGGGAACCTCTTGCGGGACGGTGGAGGCAGCAGTCTTCGCTGGGCTCTAGTGCATCGCCGGGGCTTCCCAGCGAGGTGACGAGATCATCGGAGCAGATCCGGAAGGAGCTCGCATTGGGGTTCACTCTCGACTCTGGCAGGGTCGCAGGCATTTGGACCCGAGTTGATCAGGGCCTCGAGGCCTTCGCGAGTGCTCACGAGGCCTGCGATACGCGCGTCATACGCCTTGAGGTGCTCCACTAGTGCGGGTGTCGCGCACGGCTCGAGGCGCCCTGGCTCGGAGACGCAGTCGATGAGTTCAAGAATTGTGCGGGTTGGCAGCCCAACGTCTAGGAGGAAACGGATCGCTCGCACTCTTTCCACCACCGCGGGGTCGAAAAGCCGCTGGCCCGAAGTAGACCGTTCGGCGGCCAAGAGGCCTCTGCTTTGGTAGTACCGAAGAAGCCGCGGCCCGACTCCTGTGAGCGCCGACAACTCACCGATGCGCAGCATTTCGTGCAACGCAGGCTTTGCTTCTGACACTAATGTCACCTCATACCCTTCAATCATGACGCACTCACTGACACTCCTCAACGGTACAGTCGCCTCGTCTGACGACTTGGCTCCACTGGCATTTGCGGGCTTCGCTCACTTCACGGCAATGCAGATTCACGATCGATCCATACGCGGGCTGGACCTGCATCTGCAGCGGCTCCGAGATGCCAGCGACGCGATGTTTGGCAGGCACCTTCCGGATGCCCAAATTGTGGACTATCTCCGTGTGGCACTCAACGCAGCACCCGAGGACGCATCGTTGGCGTTTTTCATCACGTCGTCCCCAGGAGAGTTCGTGGCTCCTCGCGCTGAAGTGCAGCTGGATGTTGTGACGAGAATCACAGATTCTGCCACGGTTCCCCTGGGGCCGTTGGCCTTGGACGTTGTTGCCCACCAGCGCGACCTGCCTCATGTGAAGCACGTCGGCGAAGTGGCCAAGACGCTGCTTCTTCGTCGGGCCGTCACGCGGGGATTTGACGATGCTGCCTTTGAAGATTCTGAAGGACGACTAAGCGAAGCGACTATCTGGAACCTGGCCTTTTGGGATGGACGCTCAGTGATTTGGCCCGAAGCCAACATCCTTACCGGCGTAACTATGCAAATTCTCCAGCGCCAACTCAGCGCACTCGGCGTGGACCAGAAAACCCAACCCATTCGTCGAAACGAATCACTTGGCCAGCTGGCGGGCGTCGTGATGAATTCGTGGACTCCTGGCATCGCCATCGCTCGAATTGGTGATCATCGGCTGATAGCCGATGCCGACTTCACAGGACTTCTCCACTCTGCTTACCAGCACGAGCATCTCGTAAGCGTCTGAGTAGTAACCGTTTTCGTAACCAAGGTCACTTTCAGACGTGCCCTTCGACCGGGGCTTAAACCACCAACGGCTCCTGGGGTCGAGCCGGTAGTGGAAGGCTCAACGGGTGCGCTGACGCCTGAACCGCCGACGTCCGGTCGGGTGATCCGTCACCGGCCACCTCAGAGGATTGCCCGGTTTGGCTCCCGAACGTAGGGTTGAATCATGGCTGAGCATGAAGAGTTGGCAGTTTTTCTGGGTGACTGGCATGCTGAGGGCATCTCTTATGGTGGTGACGAGCAGTCGCTGGATAATCCGCACGCGGGAGCGAGTCCGTGGAACAGCATCCACTCCGCCCGGTGGCATTCGGGCAACTACTTCATCGTGCAAGATGAGCGCGCGAACGGTCCGTTCGNCGAAGTATGGCTACCGCTTTGCGACCGCACCGCTAATCGCATCAACTGATCGAGCACCAACGACCTCCAATGGTGGGTAAGTCTGCCCAGCGCTGTGTCATACGAGAACCCTCAACGGGAAAGGCCACCAGAGCATGCGGCCACCGCTCACCGTCGTCCCGAAGGATTCCTCACCACACATCGCTTCGGTGAGGACCGACGTCCCTGAGCGTGCGATTCGGCCGTAACGCTCAAACCGTTCCTGGCATTCGACGTTGGGTCAGACGAATCAGCTTTCCCAGGCCCTGAGGTTCGGCATCCGCTGGTCAGGGGCGGCGCGCCGAGGAAATTAGGCCTCGCCGACGACGATTGCGGTTCACTTCACCCGGCAGATGATCTCGCCGTGGAGAATTGAGAACCAGCCGTCATCGTCTGTTGCCCATTTCGTCCATGCCTTGCTGATTTCTTGCAGCTCCATCTGGGGGGCAAGGCCGGAATCGGTGATTTGACGCGCGATCGCTGAATTGACGATGCGGTCAGCCCACACTCCTCCCCACCAGGCACGCTCGGCCGGGGTGGAATAGCACCAGGTGCTTGAAGTGGCCGTGACGTCTGCGAGCCCGGCGGCGTGAGCCCATGACAGGAGCTGACGTCCGGCATCGGGTTCGCCGCCGTTGGCGCGGGCGGCGGTTCGGTATAGATCGAGCCAGGTATCAAGTTCGGGGAGCCGCGGCCACCAGCAGAATCCGCTGTAGTCGCTGTCGCGCACCGCCACGATGCCACCGGGCCGAGTGACGCGAGCCATCTCGCGCAGAGCCAGCACGGGGTCGGCGACGTGCTGCAACACCTGATGCGCATGAGTGACATCGAAGCTCCCGTCGTCGAACTCGAGGGCGTGAATGTCCGCGACCCGGAAGTCGATGTTGGACGTGCCGCGCTCGGCCGCAGTTGCCCGGCTGAGCTGTAACTCGTTGGGCCCAATCTCCGTTGCGGTGACCTCCGCGACGAGCCCCGAAAGATCCGCGGTGATCGTGCCCGGACCCGCGCCAACATCGAGCAGGCGATCGGTGGGCCGCAGCAGCGGAAGCAAATACGCCGCGGAATTCTCGGCAGTGCGCGAACGATGGGACCGCAATACGGATTCGTGATAGCCGTGTGTGTAAACCATCACAGGAGCTCCTTCAGATCGTGGACTCTTTCGTTTTCAAGCCTCCACGGTACGGTGGCGGGTAGGAAGACCGTAATCTTCCTAGGAGCCCTGCACCCCCCTGCTGGCGGGGCGGATTCTGAGGAGGATGCCCCGTGCCCAACGCGCTTGGCGATTTCCTTCGGGCCCGACGCGCTGACGCCAGTCTGGAGTCCCCGACCGTCTGCGGCGCGAGCCGACGACGTGTCACCGGCCTGCGGCGAGAAGAGGTCTCCACCGCTGCAGGTATCAGCGTTGATTACTACACGCGTCTCGAGCAAGGCCGCGAAAACCACCCCAGCGACGCCGTCTTGGACGCTCTTGCCCGAGCACTCCTCCTAACGCCCGACGCCACAGAACACCTCCACCGTCTTCGCGGAGCGAACCCTGCACCAGCGCGAAACCCGCATGGGGATGAAGGTTTACTCGCCGAGCGCATGGCGACCTTGGTTGAGGCAGTCCGACCCAACCCCGCATATGTCCTAGACCGGCTGAGCAACATGCTCGCGGCGAACCCAGAAGGACTCGCACTCTATGACGGCTTCGCAGACGTCTCACCGCGACAGCGGAACACCTGCCGGTATCTGATGACCAGCCCCCGGGCGCGCGAGATCTTCCTCGAGTGGGAGGAGATCGCACGCGGGGCCGTCGCCCACCTTCGGGCCGCCAACGCCGATAACCTGCACGACCCTGGGCTTCAGGCTCTCGTTGCGGAGTTGAGTGAGGAAAGTGCGCTGTTCGAGGAATGGTGGAGCGAGCACATCGTCGAGCGACGGCGCACCTCAATCAAGCACATTCGCGCGACGGACGGCGACACCATCGCTCGACGATACGAAGTGCTCCATCTCCCCGAAGAGGGGCTCCGTATGACCCTCTGGCTACCGGGAACCTCGGAGGTGCCCTAGCAAAACGCCCAGGCTCGGTGCCCGTAAGCCGGACCGTGAGCGCCACGGATTTGGGCCAAGCCCCAGAGTCACGGCTTTCCTCGCTCCTCGTTTCACGGGGGAACCTTCAGCGGACAGCCGTGGTGAAGGCACAATAGGTGGATGACACTTGATGAGGAGCTCGACCGGATCTTCACTGTTCGCGATCGGAATAGGATGCAGCCCACAATCGATGCGCTGCTACCAATTTTGGCGGAACACCCGGCTGACGCTCGCGTGCTCTACGAAGTGGGCGGCGCTTACGACACTGCCGGTCAGGAGCAGACCGCGCAATCGTTCTACGAACAAGCCCTCCACGCTGGCCTCTCAGGGGACATGCTGCGCCGATGCTACGTCTAGTACGGATCCACGCTGCGGAATCTCGGCGAGTTCGCTCGCTCGGTGGAAGTCTTCGAGCGTGCCCGACAGGACTTCCCGGACTCGCCATCGCTGGTGGTGTTCCAAGCGATCTCCCTTCATGCTTCCAGCCGCTTCGATGAGGCTGTCGCTGCGTTGCTCGACGTGGTTGTTGAGGGTGTCGAGTCGCCAGATATCGAACGGTATAAGCCATCCATCCGCGGCAACGCCGTTTACATCCGGTCCCTCGCGACCTCCGCGCAGCCAGGAGAGCAGTGCAATGCCCGTTAGCGGGACGGCGAGTAGAAAGGCCGAGCAGGTCATCGACGGCTCTCGCTCCAGTCCCGTAAGCCGAACGTCTTACGGGCCGTTTTCGGTGAGCGCTCAGCGAGCTGTTGCCTCGTGCCTCGCCGAAGTCATCGCGCTGCTATGCCACGGGCGTTTCCTCGGCGGGTATCTCGGTGACGACGCGGAACAGATCTCTACTGCCATGAATCGAACGAAACGACAGACAGCAATAAGGTGAACCTCATTCAATGTGTCACAAACACCGGATCGATCCTCGGGCTGGTCGCTGGGCACTCAATGCTCTCTCGGTGCTGCGACACCAAAGGGGCGCGCTGCGGGGCTGCTGCTTCGTTCGTGTGATAGTTGTCTGATGGATTCCACACGCTCGGTGCCGCCGTTTCGCCGCCGTCGATTCATTGCGGCAGTCGTCGCTGTCGTCGTCCTTGGCTCCGCTGGGTACAGCACGGCTGCGCTTACCCAGCCGATGCCGACCGCGACCGCGACACTCACGGTACCGGTCATCGAAACAGGCGCTGCCGCGCAGATCGCCTGGCCGTCGGTCGGCCGTGGAGCGCTCGGTGCGGTCGGGTTCGACGGTGTCCTGAGTTCCAGCGGTGGCGAAGACCCCTTCCCGATTGCAAGCCTCGCAAAGATGATCACCTCGCTCGTTGTGTTGGAGCACAAGCCCATCGTCGCCGGCGAGAATGGTCCGGACATCCACATCACCGACGATGACGTTCAATGGCTCGACGACACGATCGCAGAAAACGGTTCCTGGGCACCGGTCGTTTCCGGATCCGTGTTCACGCAACGGCAGGTGCTGGAAGTGATGATGCTGCCCTCAGCCAACAACTACAGCAAGACACTCGCGATCTGGGCATTCGGGAGCGTCGGTGCATTCCTCGACGCCACCCGGACGTGGCTTGCCGATCATGGGCTCACCGGTACCACGCTTACCAACACGAGCGGGCTTGGAGCCTCCAACGTGAGCACCACGAGGGACCTGGTTGAGATCGGCAAGCTGGCTCTTGCGAACCCAGTACTGGCGGGAGTCGTGTCCGAGAAGACGGCGATACTGCCCAACATCGGAGAGATCGAAAACCTCAACAGCCTGCTCGGCACGGCAGGAATCACGGGCATGAAGACCGGGACCGACTACGATTCAGGCTCGTGCATCCTCTTCTCGGCCGAAGTGCCGGTGGGGGCTACGATCATCACCGTGGTCGGAGCGATCCTCGGGGCAGACACCTGGCGAGAGCGCAACGCGGCTCTCCTCGATGTCCTCTCGAGCGTTCCACCCGCCTTCGAACGCGTCCAGCTCGTCACAGCAGGTGATCGTGTGGGCGCGTACTCACCCGAGTGGATCAACGGCGCCATGAACAGCAGCGATGTCGTGGCCGGCACAGACGCGTCGGCCCTCGTCTGGAAAGGCACAACCGTCACAGCAACGGCAACAGCACTGTCCTTGGAGGACGGCTCGACCGGTTCCACTGTCGGCTCGCTCGAATTCACACTCAGCGCGGCCTCACAAGATCAAGGCACGTCGATCCGCGTCCCGCTCACGCTCGCCGCCGACATCACCCCCGCCACCGCCTGGCACCGCCTCACCAACCCAGCCTTGTAGCAACGCGACCCGACTTCGGGATCGGCCGGATGGGTTGATCCCGAAGGCGGGTCGCTTCGAGGACGGTGGCGGTGGCGTCATCTATGAGGTTCGCGGGACAGACGTCGATGACCTCGCCGTCTCCGTTGCGATGCCCTGGCGATGGTCGCGGAGTTCGAGCGCGACCTCATCGTGCAGCGCACCAAAGAAGGGTTAGCGATCGCCAAGGCCAACGGCCGGCTACTGGGTACCAAGCCTAAGCTGAGTGATCGTCGCGCGAAGGAGCTCAGGGACGATTTCGACAGTGGCGACTACACCCTCGCGGAGTTGGCCGAAGACTACCGCGTGTCCCGAGCCACGATCTACAGAACCTTGAAGCGAGCAGTAGGGTCGCAATGAACCTGGACCTCGCAGGCACAACCACCCTTCACGAAACGGAGTCCTCTTGAAGCTCTTGCTGACGTCGGGCGGCGTCACGAATCCGAGCATCCACTCGGCTCTGGTGGAGCTACTCGGCAAGCCGATCGCCGAGTGTCACGCTTTGGTCGTCCCCACTGCTCAGTGGGGCCACCCGATGTGCGGACCGGCGTCGGTGCGGAGCCTGGTAGCTGCCGAGCCCGACTACCGGCACTTCTCCGGTCTTGGCTGGGCGTCGCTGGGTGTCCTCGAGCTAACGGCACTGCCCACCATCGGCGCAGAGCGATGGGTCCCCTGGGTCCAGAAGGCCGACGTGCTCCTTGTCGACGGCGGCGACGCGACGTATCTGTGCCACTGGATGCGGGAATCCGGACTGGTCGACCTGATGCCTTCGCTGCCCCACACGGTCTGGGTGGGAGTCAGCGCAGGAAGCATGGTGATGACGCCCCGGATCGGGGAGTACTTCGTCGAGTGGCCGTCCGCTCCGGACGACCGCACTCTCGGAGTCGTCGACTTCTCGATCTTCCCGCACCTCGACGCTTTCCCGACGAACACCCTGGGCGACGCAGAACGGTGGGCCGCCAGCATTGGTGGCCCGGCCTACGCCATCGACGAACAGACGGCCATAAAGGTCGTCGACGGCTCCGTCCAAGTGGTCTCCGAAGGACAATGGACGAAGTTCGGGCCTCGACCGACCTGACGACTTCATGAACCTGACGGCCCGGCGCCCCACGATCGCATGCCACGCCTGTGACGACGATCTACAGGAGCCTGAAACGATCCGGGGAGCATGCGTGAAGCGAGGTATCGGACGCATTAATTGCCGAACCGAGGACGGCGCCGAGCGGGCGACCTCCCCCACGAGTGCTGGCTGCCACCGCCAGTGGGCAGTTCCTCATGGCCCTTGACGCTCAGTGGCGGTATTGCCGGTTGAATCCATTATCACTGCTAGCAGTGCACCAATGGATGGGCCCGACCGCCGGTTCTTCGAAACGCGTTTGGACGGTCTCGAAAAGCACCTCACGACGATGTTCCCAGCCACGAACGAATGCCCTGACAGGAAGAAGGAGCATGATGTCCCAGACACGCACTGAAAGAAGCTTTACCCTGACCCGCATCCTGCGGGCACCGCGCAATATCGTTTTCAAGGCTTGGACTGAGCCGGAAAACCTCGCCTGGTTTTCCAACCCCGCTATGCCCACTCCCACGGCGCCTATCCAGGTTGATCTCAGAGTTGGCGGCGTATGGCGTCAACAAATGGTGGTCGATGGCGATCTTCAATACCCCACCGGCGGGGTATACCTCGAAGTCGTTCCAGACGAACGGTTGGTCTTTCGGTGGGGAGCGGCTGGAGGATGGCCAGAGCTCGTCGGAGACCGCGAGCTCGAAGCACCGATCGTGACCGTCAACCTCCGCGACGTCGCAGAAGGCACACACCTCGAACTCACTGTCGCCTTTCCCGAGCAGCTGGCGGATGAGGAGGTGCGCGACCTCATGGAAGGCGGCACCCGTGATGGATGGAGCGCCACAATTGACCGAGTTGCACATAGCACCGCCATCACCACCTGGCACATTCGCCAATCCAATCCGCACGTGTGATGAGCAGGGGACTGCTGAACATGGGTGACGCACAACTGCTCGCACAGTTAGCGAACGAGCGCCAGCATGTGCTGCGAGCGGTTGACGGGCTGGCGGAGGATGCGATGCATCGGGTGATAGTTCCGTCTGGTTGGACGATCACGCGGCTTCTCAACCACCTCGCCTACGACGACGAGAGGTTCTGGATCTCGGCCGTTCTAAGTGGTGACGTGAGAGCGATCGAAGCCCTTCACGACGGCTGGGCATCGGACCCGATGACGGGCGCGGAAGCAATCGAAACATACAAGCGCGAGATCGCTCGGAGCGACGAGGTGCTCAGGAGAATCGATTTCGACGCCCTTCCCCGGTGGAGGCCTTCAGCCAGCGTCTTCGAGGCACCACCGCTGCCTAACGGGCGCGAGGTCGTGTTTCGCGTCCTTGCTGAGACCTCAGTGCACGCAGGCCACCTTGACATCATGCGCGAGCTCATCGATGGTCATCAGAACCTCGTCGTTGGATAACTCCCAAAATGGGGTTCAAGTGACGTCAACGGGCACCGGCCGGGCAGGAACCTGAATCTTTTTCTGCATAGGAAGCAAAGATTTTTCGCCGGAATGTCCTGCCCGTCGCCATCGAGCGGAGCTGGTTTCCGTGATGAGCCCGGCCGGCTCGAGTGCGTTCAGGTGGCGTGAGATAAAAAGCACGCTGATCGTGTGCGGGGCGGCGAGTTCGGTAACTGTCGCCTCCCTTTTCTGTAGCTGCTCCATTAGTGCGCGGCGCGATGGGTCAGCCAGCGCTAGAAATATCGTGCTCAAGCCATCCATTTGCGCTTCAATGTAATTACGTTTGAGCGCAATTACTAGCCCCGAGTTCCTCAGGAATCAGCGGCTCCCATGATCCGTACTGATCGAACAGTTGAAGATCTACGTCGAGGATGAAGCACGCAGTGGATGTGCTCTTGGCTGTGGTGTTGGCTTCCTCCGGGGCCGACGCTGCTATACGCACCTTGCCCGTAATACGGCTGCCCTCTTGAGAAACATCCTCGACGGCGACTCGTACGGAGGTGTCGGCCGACGACAAACGCGCCTTCTTGATCACGTCCACCACGGCGTCCGCATCGACCAATTCGTGACGCGGCTGGCTGCCGTCGCTGTTATGAAACAGAAGCCATCTGACGTCTTGGTCGAGGCTGCTGACGCTGACCTGAACCACCCAGGCAGCAGCCGCGTCTCGGGTCCACGAAACCACCTCTGTTGGTGGTGACCACGCCGCGAGGGGGTGGGGGCAATCGACTGGTGTGGAGGTGACCTTGTGGCCCGTCCGCTCTATCGACGCGCACGCTGTGCCTACCACTATTTCCTCGGCGCTGAATCCTCGTTCGGCATCAGAGCTGTAAGGTCCCGGCCCGGGCCCCGGTACGTCCCTCCTCCAGATAGCGATCCGAGCACGATCGACGGACGAGTCGATGACGCGATAAACCTCTCCTGAAGAGGTGAAGCGTGCACGCAAGTCGGCCCTCGGTTCATTGAACTCGCGCAAATCTGCCATCGTCGAAACCTCGAAGAACCCAGCAATCTCCGGAATGTACTCGCTCAACTCGGCGGAAATCTCCGCCCGCCCATCACCTCCGCTGAACAGTGATGCCAGGGTGATCCCGCCCAGCGGGACACCGACAAGGCCGAGCCACGTCATCGGGCCGGGCGGGCGGCGTCCCGGTGTCGTCGCGCCGGCATACGGCTCGCCGCGACTCAAAACGTAATCCAATAGACACCGAGCGAACCCACTGCGAAGCGGGCGACTCGAAGCAAGACGATGACCGCTATTGCGATGGTCAGCCAGAGCCACCATCGACGGCCGGTATTCGCGATGGCCAACGCGATAAGGATGGGGACGGAGAGATATATCACGGACACGACCAGTAGGGCAGCGGTGGACCCCAGGGAAGATACGTCACTTACTGAGGCGATGCTGGCCACCTCAGGGAACAAGGAAATGGCTGTGGTGATGGTTCCAATAACTCCGACCGCCCAAGCGAGCACGAATTGGATAGTGCGTGCGGGTCGCGGTTTGTTGGCGATCATCCGAGTTCGGAGACGAGCAGTCGCGTGGTGTCGGCTATCACTTCATTGTTACCTTTTGCGTTGGGGTCGTTGGTCCGGGTAAGGATGCACAAAGCGATGGGGTCAGTGTCGTCTGGCCAGAGGATACCAGCGTCGTTAACGATGCCATAACCTCCTGCACCGGTCTTATCCGCGAGTTCGTATGAGCCGGTCAGTCCCGCGCGTGCCCGGGTGCTCGAGGTGCTGTTACGGAGCATCCAGTCGTGGAGCTTGCTTCGGGCAAGTTGTCCGGCTCCTCCGTCGACGAGGAGCGCACGCAGGACGGCCACCATGTCATCAGCGGTGGTTGTGTCTCGCGGATCGTCGGGAAGTCCCTCATTGAGTTCGGGTTCGATGCGATCCAACCGGGTGGCGGTGGCGCCGAAAGAACCAACGACTCGGGCGATGGTTTTTGGCCCGCCAATTTCTCGCAACAAGAGGTTCCCTGCGGTGTTGTCCGAGAAGCGAAGCGCTGCATCCGCCATCTCATCCGGGGTCATCGTCAAAGTCGTCAGCTTGGAGGCGACAGGTGAATTTACGACGATATCTGCTGCAGTGAATGGGATCGGGGTGTTCCAGTACTGCTCGTCATAGCCACGTTCACTCACTAGCGCGCCGACGGCAATGACTTTAAACAGCGAGCACATCGGAAACAAGTCTGTCGATCGATGCTGGACGCGTCGGTTCGTACCGAGATTGACCGCGGTCACGGCGATGGTCACACCAGACTGCATTTCGAGGTCTTCGATTCGTCGGTTGAAGGCGTCGGTGGTAGCTCGAGGAACGGGTGCGGTCGAGCATCCGGCCAGCGCGAGCATCGCTGCCCCACCGACTAGGAGAGCGCGCCGCGTTGGGCCGGAAGGAAGAGTAGTTGCCATGGCGACACTCTTCGGGACAAACTGTAGTCAGTCCAATCATTATTAAGCGTTATTGATTCCGTTAGGGAATAGACAAGAATCCTCGTATGGACATCGTTGCTGGCTGCGAAGCGTTCGTGAGCGTAAGTCGAAGAGGAAGCTTCACCTACGGCGCCGCCGAGTGCGGTATCCCACAGTCCGTAGCGAGCAAACGCATCGCGTCACTAGAGGACCATCTCGGTGGCCAGCTTCTTGATCGGACGACCCGGCGAGTCGAGCTGACCGAGCTCGGTCGGATTCTGCTTCCATCCGCATCGGCGATCGTGTCACTTGCGGAGGGGCTACGCGATCAGGCAAGACGACAACTACACCGACCCGTCACCTTAATGATGCCGACGGCCCTCGCTGTGGCAGATCTGTCACAGATAGCAATAGCGGCCCGTAAACACGATTTCGCACTGCGAATCGAGACGGCAGAGCCTGCAGTGCGAGGCGAGATGGTCAGGGTCGGGCAAGCGGAGTACGCCGTGCAGCCGGTACCGGCGGCGGATGCGGTGTGGCAAGTAAATCTCGGTGTGGCATCCGCACAAACTACGGGAGATAGCCAGTTTCAACTCGAATCGATCCGAGTGCGACGAGGCGAGATGAAACGACCGACGCGCAAGCTGTGGATCCAAACCGAAGACAACGTCCCGCACATTCGCGATCGCATCACCTGGCTGGCGAACTCGATCTCGTTACAGCCCGGCCAGCTGAAAGTCGCCGACACATTGATTGAAGCAGTCACCGGCGTGGCAGGCAGCAAAGACCTGCTCCTGTGCTCGGAGCGAGAAGCAGACCACCTGCAACTTCACTGGCGGCACATTCGAGAGCTGCACCTCGTACGGGGCTACGCTCTCGCAAGCAGAACCGGCGAACGCGACGCCGAACTGCTCGACGGAAGCGCTTCTCCCATCGCTTGCGCTCTTGGCGGTCGAATCATATGAAACACCTCCAGCAGATCCTCGCTGACGCAGAAAATCAACTCGAAGAAGCCGGACTACGAGGGGGCTTCCTCGTCCGAGACCTCGACACCGGCACCGAGATCGGGATAGAACCAGACACCATCTTCCCCATCGCATCACTGGTAAAAGTGCCTCTCGCTCTCACTGTTCTCGAGATGATCCGAACCGGCGATTTGGACCCGGCACGCACGATCGAACTTCTTCCCGAAAACCGAACACCCGGGCTGACCGGGCTCTGCACCTTCCAATACCCGACCAAGGTCGCAGTATTCGACCTCGTCTCCCTCGCGCTTTCCATCAGTGATGACACCGCCGCCGACGCACTATTCGACATTTGCACGCCGCGCATGGTCGATCACCATATGCAGCAGCTGCACATACCCGGCCTCCGTATCCGCCACACCATCCGCACTCTCTACCAAACTCTCGCCGAGCGGCTCGCCCCACACGAGGCCCACCTCGCCCACACCTTAGCCATCCAGGCAGGCACACCGGGCGGGGGACACCTCATCCCGCAACTCGACATCACTCAAGCCAACGCCGGCTCGGCGCGAAGCTTCGTCAACCTCCTCGAGCAGATCTGGATCCACTCAGCCCCTAGCCCCGAAACGGCATTCACCACCCAACAAATGATGAGCACAAACCTGATGCGGCACCGCCTCACGCCTGACTTTGCAACCGGAACATCCCGCTGGGCATCGAAAACCGGCACCTTCCTCAACCTCCGACACGAGGTAGGAGTCGTCGAGCACAACGACGGCACCCGATTCGCCGTCGCCGCCCTCACCGAATCGCGAGTCCCGACCGCCACACAACCAGCCGCCGAACAAACACTCGGACACATAGCCCGCACACTTCACGACACCATCAGATAACAGCAGGTGAATACACTCGAGACTGCGAAAGCGTCTTGCAAATCCAGGGTTTCGAAACGGACCTCCCGGGCGACGAGCCACTGCGGATGTTAGCGATACACAGCAGGATCGGAAGGTGCTCACAGCGCTCCGATAAGCAATCGTCCTATCGTGCGAAGGTCACGTGGATCGTGCCACTCTCGGCCACTTCCGTTGTTACCGTGTGGGTGAGGTCGAGGCTGGGCAGGTCGTCCCACAGTCGA
>NZ_PJJR01000038.1:0-36179 GCF_002929595.1 Cryobacterium sp. N19
TGTGCTGCGCGGTTTACGGCCACGAACGAGGCCGTTCATGCCTTCCAGCCGCATCAACCGGTCCACGGTGTGCTTGGACACACCGGCGAACTCGCCCCGGCTCAGCCACGCCGTCATCTTCCGGCGGCCATAGAGAATCTCCGGCTGCTGCCGGCCCTGAACGTCCCGCACTGTCAACGCTTTAAGCCGATCCAGAAGGACAGCGTCGCTGCGGGTCCTAACCGCTGTTTCTGAGTATCAGCACGGTTGCGGATATCAGGAGGATGAGGGCCACTGCTGCGCCGATGATGAATCCAAGACGGGGCTCCATGGCGTCCACGGCGAACCCCACCATTACGGCGGCAACGGCGGCGCCAGCGTTGACTGCCGTGTTGATCCAGCTCGATGCCTCGGTGCGCACCTCTGCAGCGGTGAGGTCGTCCGCGAGTAGGTAGCCGGTCACGAGCGACGGGGCCAGGAAAAAGCCCACCGCAGCGAGTCCGAAGTTGAGGACCACGACAAACTCAATTGTCGTGAGGAGTGCGCACAGCGCGATCATGACTGTGACCGAGATGAGTAGTCGCTTTACGAGCGAGCTCCTCCAAGTTCGCTGTCCGTAGAGCAGGCCTCCGACTGCGCTTCCGGCTGCAAAAGAGGCGAGAAGGATGCCAGCCAGGCCGACCGATCCCTGACTGTCGGCGATTGCGGGTGCGACCACTTCCACGGTCCCGAGTATGACTCCCACGCCGAGTAGCGCGATCAACACTGCGACGAACCCGCTCTGTCGTAACGGCCGTGAACTCTTCCGGGGGGAAGCGGTGACGGCAACGTGCTGTCGCGATAGCGAGCTGCTTGTCATGCCGAGGGTTCCGGCAAGCGCCACCGTGGCAGTAGCGACCAGTCCGACCGTCGGCGATGCCGCACTGAGAGTGGCCGCTGCGATCAATGGCCCCGTCGTGAACAGTAATTCCTCACAGACCGCATCGATGCTGTATGCCTTCGTCCGCAGCGCTCCCGGCGCTGTCAGTGAACCCCAGAGCACACGCATCGAGGCGCCGAGCGGTGGCGGGAATAACCCGACAATGGCCGCCAGCCCAATGAGCGCCCCTGACGAAGGGTCGGGCTGGGCTGTCAGCGCAGCAATGCCGCCGAGACCGGCAGCGAAGGCGATGGCTAGCGAGTTGAGTGCAAACCGCTGTCCGCGCCGGTCGACGAATCGTGCGCGGTACGGGGAAGCGATCACGTTCGCGAGCCCGAAAGCTCCAGTAGCCGCGCCGGCGGCAGCGAAAGAATCCGTGCTTCGCTGCACCGCGAAGAGCAGCACTAAGGTCACTATGGCGAACGAGAGTCGCCCGACGAGCGCGGGGACAAAGACCCTGAGTGCGCCGGTCGTGCGCAGTACCTCGAGGTAGCCGCTACTCATGTTCGCGGGGCGGTGTCGTGGTTCACGACTTCGAACAATGCGAGGGTGGCACTCATCCGGATGCCTTCTGGTGTTGCGGAGGGCACCGCCTCATCGTGGATGAGTTTCCCGATCTCGCGTGACATGTCGCGGATACGCTCCCATGCCTCGCGGGAGACGGTGACCTCCGCCTCGGTGAATACGAATTCGGATTCTGACAGGTAACGCGCGCTGCGGGCGATCAGTTCTGCGGCGAGGGAACTCATCAGAGCCTGGTGCTCGTCGACGCGGCCCGAACCGAGCGCTTCGCCGCTCGCGGGATCGTGTCGGTAGCGCTTGGCGGTCCCGCCACGAATATTCGTTTCCTCGACAAGCTGCACGAGTCCCGCCTGAGCCAAACGACGCAGGTGGTAACTCACGTTCGCTTGGCTCTCGCCCAAGATACGCGCCGCCTCCGTAGCGCTGAGAGCCTCGGCAGTCAGAAGCGAAAGCAAACGCAGGCGTAACGGGTGAGCTACGGCCCGGAGGCCATCAAGATCCGGCATGCCCAAACGATATGCCAAACCACACCCAACCTCCAAATCGTTCTTTTGCGGTCACCTGTCCGGAGCACATGCCGACGCAGCTCACGGCACCGTCCGAGCTGAAGTGCCCTAAAACCTGACGATGATCGGACTCACGTTTGGATCGAAACGGCCTGTCCGCCGGCACCGAGCGCCGTGCCCGGAGAGGAACCCTGCGCGGGACGGTTCCGCGAATGTGCCGTCTCAGGGCTTTGTTTCCGTGCACACGGAAGGGAATCTCTCATCGAGAATCGATGGGCTGGTATCGAAACAAAACGGAATCACGGCGCACGAATCCGGAGGCCTCGTAAAGCCGGATCGCGGATTCTCTGGATGGGCGCGACGTCAGGTCCAGGCTCCGCACTCCCAACGCCTGCGCTCTGGCAATCAGCGCGGTCAATAATTCACGAGCGATCCCTCGGCCACGGGTGAGTTCGTCCACCACAACGTCATCGATGTGACCCCGGACCCCAGTCGGGATTGGAAACGTCACGAGGGTGGCCATTCCTACAACCCGACCAGCGAGCCGCGCAAGGAAGAGATCGACTGACTCGTTCTCCACCATCCGATTGAAAATTTCCCTGTCGAACATAGCTGTCTGTGACAGCTGCGGAAGCAATCGGCGAATCTCTTCCGCGACAGCGTCGTCGGCGTGGGTGGCGATCGAAATGGTCAACTCATCTTCCATAGGGAGAGGCTACCTGTGCCGAGCCAGACCGCCGCAGCCGGGTGCCACAGCGGAACGACCTGCGGGCGTGGATAGGCTGGTCCGATGCTCTTCCAGACCGAACACTTATCGGTGCGTCAGTTTCGCCGCGACGACCTCAACGACTTCTCAGCCCTCTGCGCGGACCCGAACGTGATGCGATTTGTCGGGGACGGGACCGTCCTCAGCCGCCCCGAAGTATCGCAGTGGATCGAAATCTGCGAGCGAAAGTACGTCGATCGCGGTTACGGCACCTCGGCCGTCTTCGACGCGCGATCTGGCGAGTTCGTAGGCTACTGTGGCGTGATTCGAGCGCCTGATCGAGACTTCGATGAACTCACGTATGTCTTTCATCAGAAGGCTTGGGGCAACGGTTATGCAACGGAAGTCGGGATCGGCATGCTCGACCACGTGTTTCGCATCTCGTCACTGGGCTCCATCTCGGCGACGATCGAGCCGGAGAATGAGGTCTCCAAACGCGTTGCAGCAAAGTTGGGGATGATTGAACTGCCATTCGATTCCGAAGATGTGAGTTATTGGAGGATTACACGCGAGCAGAACTGCGCTCGATAGCTCTATTTAGTCCCCTGGCGGGGAACCCTGTTCACGGTGTCGGTAGACCAACCCTCTACTGGCGCCACAACTGGTGCCGAAGCCCGAGGGACGTCAGAGCATGAGAGGTAACGTGAGCCGTATTTCATCCGGATAGGAAGTTCCGAACCGTGCCTGCCGAGCTCCGGATTTTCGGCAGCGCGTAGCGGTTGCGCCCTAGGCCCACAAGCCCGCTGATGCGGACGCCAGGCTAGGCTTCGGGCGAGTCCACTGCGTTGCTGACGTCGCACAGTTGTACCGGCCCGGTCAGGTCGTCGAGCGCATGGTTGAGCTGATCAATCCGTTCTTGCGCGGCGGCTCGGAGCTTGGCCCCCACGCTGGCCCACTCCGCCGAGGAGGGCTTGGAAGGGAGATCGATGAGAAGTTCCGAAATTTCGCTGACGGACAATCCCACTCGTTGAGCCACTCGAATCACCTTGATCCGGCAGGCATCTTCTTCGCTGAAGCGACGTTGATTCCCGGACGTTCGCTCGCCAGCGATCAGACCATGTTTGTCGTAAAACCGCACGGCCGATGCATTCACCCGGCTGGCGCTGGCCAGGTCCGAAACTGTCATGGATTTCGTCAGCAATTGATTCAATGTACCTCTCCACTTGACTTCAACCTTTGTTCAAGTTTTAGCATTTCTACATGCCCGAACGCAACCATCTTGACACCGTCCCCGTGCCGCAAAGACCCCGTACCAAGGGTTCGGTGGCACTAATTGCGGCGAGCATGCTCACTGTCATGGCGGGAGCAACGATTTCCCCAGCGCTGCCGAAGATGGCCGACTACTTCTCCGAGGTTGATAGTTCCGGCTTCCTAGTGAAACTCGTTGTCACCATCACTGCGCTGTCGATCGCCCTCTCCGCCCCGGTACTTGGATGGCTCAGCGATCGAATCGAGCGGTCCAGCGTGCTCAAGGTTTCTGTTGTCGTTTACGCAATTGCGGGCTCGGCCGGATTGTGGATTGATGATCTGTCAGCACTGATGGTTTCCCGGGTGATCCTCGGTATCGCAGTGGCCGGTGTTATGACGTCGTCAACGGCGCTGATCTCCGAATGGTTCACGGGCGAGCGACGGTCCAAAATGTTTGGTTTTCAGGCCGCTGCGAGTGGGCTCGGCGGGGCGGTGTTCTTGTCGTTGGGTGGGGCGCTGGCGGTCGTCAGCTGGAATGCGCCTTTCGCCATCTACTTCTTGTCGCTGCCGGTCGCCATCCTTGTCGCGTGGAAAGTCACCGACCCGCCCCCGGTGCCGAAAGTCGCAGCCGAGTTGAAACCCGTGCTGAAAAGCAATGCCACGGCCCTCATTTCAGGAATCGTGGTGCTGGCGTTTGTGATCCAGATTATTTTCTATGTGGTGCCGACTCAATTGCCTTTTCTCCTCGGCGAGATGGGCGGCGATTCCTCGATCACTGGTCTGGTGATCGGGTGGATGGTCTTGGTCCAGGCCCTCTCCAGCCTGAGCTACCGCTGGGTGTCCCGCCTGGGATTCAGCAACGTCGCGTTGCTCAGCCTGACTCTGATGTCGGCGGGGATGACGATCATCGGCACCTCCGGTGCCATCGCCCAGGTTCTGGTTGGCCTATCGATCTCGGCCCTCGGAGTGGGACTCGTGATGCCAAATCTCAATTCGTGGATATCGGACAACACCTCGTCTGCGACCCGGGCGCGCGCGATCGGCGCGTTGATCTCGGCAATGTTCCTGGGGCAATTTGTTTCACCCGTGATCGCGGAACCCGTCATTCAAGGAGGCGACACAGCACCGGCCTTCCTCGCGGCGGGTGTGCTCTCGCTCGTGGCAGCTATCACCGTCCTCGCTTTATCCGTTGCGAAAATCGCGCAATCCGACTCGGCGTCACCCTGACTCGGGACGAGAGCACACGGTTCGTGCACGAGTCGGACGACTTTGCCCGTCGTAAGAAGATTACCGGCGTGCCCATCCTTCATTGGGAATCCGGAGCGCCGCTGAGAGGCGTGCATAGCAAGCACACTGGCAAACCTCATTCCCTGACCTTCCACCTCAACATCACAGAAAACGGACTCAATGAAAATCGGAATCATCGTAGGAAGCACTCGCCCGGGACGTCGATCCATTTTGGTCGCCAAATGGGTCAAAGCAATTGCCGACAGCCGTCAGGAACACGACTTCATCCTGCTGGACCTGCTGGACTACGACCTCCCCCATCTAAACGAAGAGATTCCCGCCGCCATGGGTCACCCGTATGGGCACGGTCACACCCGTGCGTGGTCCGAGTCGGTCGCATCCTGCGACGGTTTCATCATCGTCACTCCGGAATACAACCACTCGATTCCCGGGGTACTGAAGGATGCCCTCGATTACCTCTTTAGCGAGTGGCACAACAAGGCCATCGGATTCGTTGGATATGGGCTACTCGGCGGAAGCCGAGCAGTGGAACACCTGCGAACCATTTCTGCGGAACTTATGCTCGCGGACGTCCGCGCGCAGGTCGCACTGTCCCTTTTCATCGACTTTGTGGACATGAAACTTCTCAATCCCGGCGACCACCACGTAGCTACCGCGAATCAAATGCTTGATCAACTACTTAGCTGGAGCAGCGCCTTGCGCCAGCTCCGTGACACCTCGACAGACTCGCTGTCGTTCGTCGAAGCCTGACGCTCGGCTGAATAGAAGAGTGCCGAGGGCGATCTGTCATTTTTCGAAGTCGTCCGCACAACGGCCATCGTGCTTTCGGGGTTGTGCAGGTGAGTGGGAAAACTGGCTTTTCCGTACTCCTCTGCATAAAACGCCCGTTTACTCCTACTCCTTTGCACGACGCACGTTCAGGCGGCGGTGTCCCCGGCTCGCTGGATTGCCCGGTAGACCGTGGATCTGGCGACGCTGAAGAGTTCAGCGATCTGCACGGTGGTGTGTTCGCCCCGTTGGTGGACCTCGACCAGGTGCTTCTCCTGCGCCGGGGACAGTTTGGGCTGCTTGCCGCGCAGCCGGCCGGCCGCTTTGGCGACTTGCATCCCNGGCCGCTTTGGCGACTTGCATCCCTTCACGGGTGCGTGCTCGGATCAGGTCGGCCTCGAATTCAGCGACCATCGCCAGCACATTGAAGAGGAGTCTGCCGACCGGGTCGGTGGGGTCGTGAACGGAGCCGCCGATGCTGAGCTTCACTTCACGAAGGGTGAGGTCGTCGACGATGTCTTTTGCGTCGCGAAGTGAGCGTGCCAGCCGGTCGAGCTTGGTCACGACGAGGGTGTCGCCGGCCCTGCAGGCGGCTAACGCTTCGCGAAGACCCGGCCGGGCCCGATTCGTTCCGGTGAGGCCCTGATCGGTGAACGTCTGCTGGAGTGAGACGCCGAGCGCGGCGAGGGCGTTCTTTTGGGCGGTGAGGTCTTGGTCGTTGGTGGATACGCGCGCGTAGCCGATAAGCATTCCAGTCATGCTGGAGTGCACCGTTTATCCCCCCTTCACCGGGCATTTTCTCGGGCGGGGCTTACGGGAATCGTGTGCTCCCGGAACTATGCGGAACGTCTTCGATGCTCCGTGAGTGTTCGGGTGTCCCGGTCGCCGTCCGGCTTACGGGCGGATGGGCGTGCCAATGTTTAGTTCGCCCATCCGAGCGCCCACTGATCGCTCCGAAGGGCGCGTGGGTTGGCGGATGGATTGCTCCCAGTTGCGCGGCATGTCTCACGCCCGTGCGGCATCGAGTTCGGATTCCTGCAGCGCAACTTGACACTGCCTCGATTGTCAAGGACACTTTTCATATGGTAAGTCTCCTTGTCACCGGAACTCTCGGTCAGTTTGGGTGTCGCTTGTGATGCCGTGGGGCAGGAGGGACGTTTCCTTCCCGCTGCGTTGGGGAACCTTTGCACGTATCTCTGCGATGAGCGGGAAGGACGTGCTGAGGAACCCGCTTACGGGGTTCTCGATGCTGTTCATGTTCGCGACCATTATGGTGATCTACGTTTCGATGTGGCTTGCCTTCACCGTTCTCGGGCCGACTCCCTCGGCCGTCGTAACTTCTGCGGGTGCGCACGTTACGAACGCTTTGGACCGTGCAGGTGTCGCGCTCGTCGACGCCGGCACCGAAGGCCAGAACGCGGAAATCTCTGTTCACGACAGCCGCGTATATGTACTCCTTGATGCATCGAATCAACCAGCGTGGAATCCGATCTGGATCGGGCTTCGAGATGCCGGTTTCGCCGCCGACGCGATCACCGTGGTCGACAGTGACGGGGATGTGAAGCTCGATCCGCTCCGCGCTAATTTGGGCGTCGCCGCGATGCTGGGGATCGCGAGTATCGCATTCATTGGCACCACCGTTCCGTTGGTAGCAATGAGGGAGCGAGGTCTCCTTCGATTGTTTGGCACGACGCCCCTTCGCCGCTCGACGTTCTTGCTGGCGCAGCTTCCAGCTCGGGTTCTCGTCGCGGCGGTCCCGATTACTCTCACCGTCGCGATCGCGGTCTGGCAACGCTACCTCGATGGACTCGACGTCCTGGGCCTTGGTGTCACGTTTCTGCTCGGAACGGCCATGCTTCTGTCCTTCGGGTTGTTATTCGCAGCACGGTCACGGAACGCCGAAGCGACGCAGCAAAGCATGGTGATGCTGACGATCATGCTGACTTTCGCCTCTGGGGGCCTCTTGCCCGCCTCAATCGTCCCGCCTGTTATCCAGATCGCGATGAACTGTCTGCCGACGACATGGCTAGCGACGGCCGCCAGCGTCACGCTCACCGGCTCCGAACCGTTTTTTCCGCTCACAGCCCTCTGGGCACTCATGGCGGTGGCCGCAGGATGTGCCGCGGGAATGGCTGCCCGCCTGTTCGAGTGGGATCAGTCCGAACCGCGGCGCTCGAAACTTGCGATTCGACGAGAGAAAGTACAGGCGCAATTGTGACACCAGAACCAAAGACTCGAACCCCGAAAGAGCTGCAAGGGTCTCGACGGTACATGTGGGAGGTAGGCGCAGGAGTCGTCCTTTTCGTCGTGCTGTTCCTTTCCCTTCCGTCGGTCGCTCGCACCGAAGAGGGAACGCCAGCAAGTATCCTGGTCGCGCTCCTGCCACTCATCCCTGTGCTTTGGATCACTATCGCCGTTGCTCGACACATTCGTCGTGTGGACGAGTTCCAACGGATCTTCGTCTTGCAGAGCTTCGCGATCGGCTTCGCGGCGGCGATGTTGATTGCACTCACTATCGCTTTCCTGAGCACCGCCGGCGTCACCGTTGCCTACCCCGAGTGGTGCGTGTTTATTGGAGGGATGTCTTTGTGGGGAATCGCCATTAGTGTTCTCTCCTTCCGCGCGAGCCGATGAGAAACGACGTTCGCAAGCTCCGCACCGAGCACGGATGGACTCAGGTGCAGTTCGCCGAAGCTCTGGGCGTCTCCCGGCAGACCGTCAACGCGCTGGAGACCGGTAGGTACGACCCCTCACTGCCGTTGGCCTTCCGAGTGTCGACCCTGTTCTCTGCGCCAATCGAGACCATCTTCTTCCCCGACGAAAATGACGCCCCACCTACCGGAGGCAAGCGATGATCGACCGAACAAACGATGTGATTGTCGTGAACAAACTCTGCAAGGCGTATGGAACGCAGGATGTCCTTCGGGGTATCGACTTGACAGTGCGGCGCGGCGAAGTCTTCGGACTTCTCGGGCCGAACGGAGCAGGAAAGACCACGACGCTGGAGACCATCGTCGGGCTCCGTCGTCCCACCTCAGGTACCGTCACCGTTCTCGGCTTCGATCCTGCGAAGGACCGGCGTGAGATTACCGAGCGAATGGCCGTGCAGCCACAGGCCGCAGCGTTGTTCCCCACCTTGACCGTGTGGGAGACAGTCCAACTGTTCGCTTCGTTCTACACCGCACCGCGTGAGGCCGTCGATATTCTCCGCGAGGTCGGGCTTGAACAGGCACGCGGAGTGCGAGTGAAGCACTTATCTGGCGGTCAAGAACGACGCCTACTTATCGGCATTGCCCTCATCGGGAACCCCGAGATTCTGGTGCTGGACGAACCCTCCGCCGGACTAGACCCGAGCGCCCGCCGCAAACTGTGGGACATCATCGAACGTCAGCGCGAGCGAGGCGGCACGGTTCTCTTGTCGACCCACCATATGGACGAGGCCACGCAGATGTGCGACCGACTTGCCATCATCGTTGACGGACGAGTCGCGGCCGAGGGAGAACCTGAAGAACTCATCAGGGAATACTCTGCCACCGCAACTGTCACCTTCACCGTTCCCCGCTCGGTGACCATCGCAGACCTCGCCGAGTTCGGCCTCGTCGGCAACATAACGACGACCCAGATCGGAGTTGAGACCCATGCCCGTGTGGTGACGGATGACCCCGACACCATCATTCGACGAATCACCTTCTCACCGAGACTTGGCGCCCACGACTATCGAGTGCAGCGGGGGTCCCTCGAAGACGTCTTCCTGGACATTTCAACCGCGAACCCGAGCACGACATCGAGCACCGGCAGGCCATGAAGGTGGGAGCCGAGACGGGCGCACAAATTCTCCCGTTCGCGCGGGTGCACACACGCGAACTTCTCCGGAGTAAACGTGCTTTGGTGGCGCTCCTGGTCAGCTTCGCTGCGCTTCCCGTCCTGTTCTGGGGCATCGACATCCTTATTGTGGCGGCTACCGGAGGCCCAGGCGGCCTGCTCCGGACGAGTTTGCCGCTCATCGCCGTGACCGGATTCATGGCCGTCGCGCTCATCCTGACAACCGTGCAACTCGTCACATACCGCAGCAACGGCGTGTTGCGCCAGCTGGCGACCACTCCTGCGCGCCGCACAGCGTTCCTGCTCGGGCACGTCCCTGTTCGGGCCGGAATTATCGCCCTAGAAGGAATCGTCATCATTGCCATTGCAATTGCGGACGGCATCGTTATGGGAGACGTAGGAAAGCTCGCTGTCACGCTTCTGCTCGGCGGGGCCATGATGCTCGCCTTCGGTTATCTTCTCGCCGCCCGGATGACGAATCCAGATCTTGCACTGCAGCTGTCGTACATCATTCCGATGATCGCCCTATTCACGTCCGGAGCGGTGTTCCCGCTCGAACTATTGCCTGAATGGATCACGATTGTTTTCCGCGCTCTTCCATCCACCTGGTTCGTCAACACCCTGAGCGCGCTGTTCGCGAACACCGTACCCTTCCTCCCCATAGGCGCGAACTGGGCGCTGATGACACTTTTTGCAGCGGGTGCAGCCTACGTCGCGATTCGATCCCACCAATGGATATCGAATGAATGAACCGCTTCGCGAGGCACAAACAGCCACGCCCGGCCTCGACCCAGTCCCGCACCCGTCGGAGTCACACCGACCAGCTTGTCAACTGGCGCCAGCGTCGATGTCTGCCGCAGTAGCCGTTCGGCTTACGGGCGGTTGGTGCTCGGCATCGCCTCGACTGTTTCTGGTCCAACTTCACGGTCCTCGGCGGAGGGTGAGCCTGACGCGATAGAGGTGTTTCGCACGGTGATGACGGCGCAGAGAATGACGGCGATGCCGCCAATGATGGTCCGCCAGTTGAGCTCTTCGCGGAGGAGTAGCGCTGTCCAGAGGATGTGCAGGGTAGGTCGGGTGCGTTGCACCTGGCTGACCTGGGCCATAGCCCCGATGGCCACTCGCGGTACGAAAAGCGGCAGCCCGGGTGAAGATGCTCACCACTCCGAGGTAGGCGAACGCCGCCCAATGAGCCAATGCGTTATCGAGGGCTGGTCGATGACGGTAATTATTTAAGTGAGAATAACTCAGCTGAGACGAGTGATCACGACTGAGGACACGCCTGATTCAGGTCCTCCCAAGTATCACGTCCGACTTCTGACGGAGAAACGAAGCTGTACGCATACCAGCCATCCCCGGACGGGTACTCCTCGATGAAAACAGTCTTCGACGGCGCACCCGGGATCTCAACCCCTTCCGCTCGCAAGCAAGCAGCCCGGGCAACCTCGCCCTTGTACAACTGATCCCAATCAGCTTGAGAATACTCTTCAAACGAGCTCGGGCCGGTCACGGGAAACCGCTCTCCACATTCGACGGCCGACGCGTCATACTGATCTGCCTGATCCGTCGACGTCTCGCCACCGTACGAGTCATCTGACGGGTAGTACGTGACGTCCCACCCTTCCGCCTGCATACATCGAGCTATCTTGGCCGATCGAGTCTCGGTCCTATCGGTCCCCTCGTTCGCGGACGCGCCTGTGTCAGATTCTGGAGACACGCGGTCGGCCGTGCACCCGAGTAAACAAGCGGCGACCACCGTACCCAGGAGATCAGGTCGACCGCGCAACAAGAAAATGTTGGCCCCATTGCTGATCGCAACACCGCCCTTGGCGCTTAGGAGTTGGAGTTAGGGTTACGGTTAGGGTTGTCCAACGTGAGCCCCAATCCCGCACCAACCCCACCGCCGGTGTGGCGCGCTGCAGGAATGCCGGCGCTCCTTGTTTTCACGGCCGCTGGATTCGCCGGTTTCTCTGCCCTCCTACCCGTCGTACCCCTTTGGGCGGTAACCGGCGGTGCGAATGAGGCCGGTGCCGGTCTCGTCAATGGAGTGTTGCTGCTGGCAACGGTTGTGACGCAGCCGTTCGTTCCCCGACTTCTCAGTCGTCTAGGAACCGGTCGCGTGTTGGCCGCTGGCCTGGTGCTTCTGGGGGTTCCGTCGTTGCTGTTTCTTTTCTCTGACCATCTGAATTGGATTTTGCTCCTCTCAATAGTGCGTGGCATAGGGTTTGGTGTGCTCACCGTGGCCGGATCGACCGTGGTGGCCAATCTCGTACCGCGTGCCCAACACGGTGCAGCCATCGGGGCCTGCGGTGCGGCAATCGCGGTGCCGCAAGTAGTTCTTTTCCCCCTCGGGCCATGGATGTCCGAGTCAGTGGGATTCTGGGCAGTTTTTGCAATCGGCACCCTGCCGATTCTGGGCATCAGTTCTGCGCCACAACTGGCCCGTGTTCTGCGGGAACAGACAGCCGAACGCGCTCTTCAGCCGCCGACCGAACCCACGACAACGGTGAACAACACGGGGACTGGGGGGCGGCTTCTGCTGGGCAGCCTCCTTGGCCCCATGCTTCTCCTTGGTGGCGTCACACTGGCCGGCGGTGCGCTCATCACCTTCGCGCCACAGATGAGTTCAGCGCCAGCCGCGACGGCCGGCGGACTCGCGCTGCTCACCTTCAGCGCGGCAGTGACTCGGTGGGGCGTTGGCGGACTAGCTGATCATTATGGCGCCCAGCGCTTTTTGTGGCCGCTGGTGCTGATATCAGTCATCGGTCTTATTCTCACCGCCACCGCGGTCGAGAATCCTGACGCGACGAGCATCCTGCTCTTCCTTGCAGGGCTGATCTTAGTCGGCATCGCTTTTGGTGGACTCCAGAACCTGACCCTGCTGCTGTCCCTCGCCGCGGTGAAACGGGGGCAGTACGGCACCGCCAGCGCTGTGTGGAACATAGGATTCGATTTGGGCACGGCAGTGGGCTCAGTGCTGATCGGTACACTCGCTGCCGGGCTGTCATTTTCCACGGCACTGCTCGTCGCGGCCGGCATCTGCCTCGCTACGCTTCCGCTCGCGCTCCGTGGCAAACCGCGCTACCCGCGTGCAGACATATAGCGGGTTGCGGATATCTCTCTCGACACGAGGCTCTAGCCAGGTCTCGACCCATAACAGGAAGAAGAATGCCCCGGACTTCGGCGGAAGTTCTGGGCAATTTTAGTGAATGCTGTCTAGCGGAAAGGGGACTTGAACCCGCGACACCATGATGATCTTGAACTGCATCTTCCCCACTTATCGAGCCTTCATTCACCCGTCGATCCCAGGAAATAAACTTGATCAGCGATCACCATGTTCACCCAGGGCCGACTGTCCGAGATATCCGCGGCAGGCCATTGCAACCTGTTATATCGGTTGGTGTCACGGAAGGTTTTGTCGGTCTTACAGGGTGAACGAAAATGATACTTTCAACCGTCTACAGGGTGCGTCCATACACTGAATGTTACGACAATTCATTATGAAACATGATCCTCCTACCGACTGTCTCAAGTCACGGTACGGGCGCACCACTCATCACATCAGCATTCACCAGTAACACGCAGAAATCGAACATCCACGCCGGCAGGCTGACCAGTCATAATTCTAGGCGCGCTAACGGTCTGCTAGGCTGCGCGAAGCATTGGTAGTCATTAGCAGTCATTGACAATGAATTACGGAAAATAAATGCTTATTGAAAAAGAGAATGCCCAGTTGGTTATGTTCAGTGGCGGACGAGACAGCACTCTGGTTGCTGCCCGCCTCATGCTCCAGGGGATCCCCGTCCACCTCTTCAGTGGAAATAGCGGATGCTCGCTCCACCGCGGACTGCTCACCCTTCGAGTTAAGGAGCTGCAGGCCCGCTTCGGTGACCTCGTCGTGACTCACGTAGTCAGTGACGTGAGCGGCGCCTTCCGGTCCATCGCAATAGCGAATATCGAGCACGATATCTTGACCCACCGCAAGAATCTCATCCTTCTCGGCGAGAAAATCGCCATCCACGCACACGCCGTCGACTACTGTCGTCGCAACGGCCTCGCCATTATGAACGATGGCATCGCTCGCTATCAGCAGGACTTCCCCGAGCAGCGCATGGTCGCCCGAGAGTACTTCGAGGGGTTCCTCGCTGAATATGGAATCGACTACCGCAGTCCTATCTACGAGTTCGCCACATCGGGCGACGACGTCAAATATCGCCTCCTTCAGCTCGGCCTCTCCACAAAGTCTTTGGAGGGTGTCTCTATCTTCGGCGACAGCTTCTCCACACCGACGGATGAGACCATCCTGGCCTACCTCCAGGAGAAGGAGGCCCTGAGTCACGACATCATCAACTTTCTCAGCGGGCGTTCGTTGGCCATTGGTCACGAGACGCGCGATCGGGCTGAGATTACTGGATGAGGAGAATCGACAAGGCGGCCGCTGTGATCCTCCGTGGCGGCTTACTCCTTGTGGTTCGAAAGCGTGGCTCGACGACTTTTATTTCCCCGGGAGGAAAACCGGAACCTGGGGAAAGAATGGACCAGGCCTTGGCACGTGAGCTCACAGAAGAGACCGGGCTGCATCTACGGTCTTGGCAACGGTTTGGGACCTACTCTGACCGCGCTGCCTTTGAGCCGTCTTCGACGGTGCGGATCGAGGTGTTTCTCGCTGAGGCGGACGGGACCGCAACCCCGGGTCAGGAAATCGAGGAGGTCGCCTGGATCGACGGCGGATTCCGAGAGGCAGGTATCGAGCTGGGCTCGATTTTCGATCATTTCGTGGTGCCCGCGCTCCTCGCCCAGGGGCTGCTGCGTCCGGGGTCGATGCCGAGTCTCGGTCGGCCTGCCGAGCGCACCATCATCGTCGACCTGGACGGCACCATCGCCTTCGACGGAGGCCACCCGGGACCCAAGGTGAGCGCGGCCCTGGACCATCTGGGCGAGCGAAGCGATATCCATCTGGTGGTGGCTACGTCACGCGCTCCTCGCGGAGCCCGCAAAATCATGGGTGCGTTGGCCGATCGAGTGGATGAGTGGTGGTGCTGCAACGGTGCCTTCCGGACTGGCCACGGAAGGGAGACCGAGACCACAGCGCTGCCGTGTGAACCCTTGAGGGCGATGATCGCGTGCCTTCGCGCAGAGGCCGTTCCCTTCTACCTTGAGTATGGCGACCGGTTTGTCGTCAGCGGCGGCGGCTTCTCGTGGATGGCCTATCCCGATCGGGCCGAGTACAGCCCCGACGCTGACCCTGACCTGGCGACTGTCATCAAGCTGGTTGTGGACTCGCAGGATTCTGCCTTGTGGATATGCCGACTCCGGGACTCGGCCGGCGACGACGTGGAGATATGTCTGCACGCCGGCGGGGTTATCGATATCACAGCCGCCGGCGTCACAAAAGCGAAGCCACTTGACCTCCGGATGAACGCTAACGGGTCAGTGGTTGTGGCGTTCGGCAACGACCTGAATGACCAAGAGTTGCTAGCCCGGGCCGACGTTGCGTTCGTGGTCGGCATCGGGTTACCCGGCCTGGAACGAGCCAGACATGTGCGCCGGGTATCAGCTGATGATGCCGCAGTGGCCACGGCTTTGTGGCACGTGGTGAGTATTCCAGCCTCCGATGAGCTCGAGGCCTGATGTGCGCACTGGACGCTGCGGCGTTACATCCAGATCTGCAGGTGTCTACCGGGCACGGACACTACTACGCTCAGGCAGCGGAGCTGCGGTCCACCATCACCTGCGCACTAGTCCGTGACCTGGGCGCGGGAGACTTCCGGCCCTATCTGCTTCATAATTCCACCTCCGCCTTGATGGCGGTGTTGTTCGCCGCGACCAACGCAGGCCGCAGCATCAATACCGAGGGCCCCATCGAACAGCACTACTCGCCTTATAATTTTCTGCTGCCGCGAGCCGGGCCATTAGCCGACTGGGAGCTGCGAACCCACGTCTCGCCGGTCACCGCAGTGGTCGATGAACTTGGTGGACGAAGCATCCGTATCGTCGACGCTGCACAGTCACTCGGTACTGTGCTCACCCCCGCGCTCCTGACAGGCAGCGACGTCGCGATCGCGCCTTTGCACAAGCACCTTGGCCTGGTGGTCGGCCTGGGACTGGTGCTGGTCCGCCGCGATGTCCCCGACCTGGAACCGGTTCATCGCGTCCTAAGGGTGGCCGAGTCAGGTGCCCAGTCTATCGAACTTCTTCGCCGCGCCGCTTCGGCGATCAAGAACCTTGACGGGAGGATAGCCAACCTGGCCCAAGTGAACGTCAGTCCGGAGCTGAGCGCGTGGTGTCTCGATCGCGGGCTTCGACCACTGGCGTCAGGGCCGGGTGCGCCGTATGTGTGCCTGACCACCACCGACGGCATTCCTGTCGCGGATCGACTGGCGCCGACGGGTTGGCGTCATTTCCGGGAGTTCAACACAGCCCGCTTCTCCTTCGTACGAAGAGGCAGGCCGGGCGAAGCGGCAGTCGATCACGTCCTCGAGTTCCGGATAGCCGTCAATCGGGCTCTGGGGCGCTGACAACGCATTTGCGTGATACGTGCAACGCCAACTACGACATGATTCCCGCCTGGATCAATCCGACCCGCGTATCTTTTGCGGTCCTCACGGTCCTACTCCTCGGTGCATTTATCACTTCAACAGTCACGCACCACAGACGTAAATTTCGAAGAACCTGAGGAATGGGAAACCTCTGAAATTTCCCGCTGCAGTTTTCTCCGAGAATCGATCGCACCCTGACGGTCCAACACGTCTCATCGCCGCAGGACCGTGTAAAGCATCCGGCGCAGACGACTTCCCAGATGCCCGAAGTGGTGTTCACCAGCTCCCTTCCGACATCTCACTAAAGGTTCCGCTTGCGAGCTCCTCTGGACAAGAATTCTCATTTGGACAAACTCTGCACGCTCCTGCATTTCGATCGTTTGACAGCCGTTCTTCGTGCGCTCCTCGGCGGCACGGGCGCTCTCGTCAACGACGCGGTGCGGCGCAACACGGACGGAACGACCAGCATCCCGACTGAGCACCCTCGCGACCGGCTAACGCTCGACTCCCAGAGCGTCGCAACCCGTCAACGACCGGCGAAATCGGCGAACAAGACGCGCGGTGAGGCGGTGAACCCGGTGCGTTCGTAGAGGTGGATTGCCTCGGGGCTGGAGTGCACCGTGACGTGTTCGAGGCCCAGCTGTCGAGCTTTGTCCAGAACGGCCGTCATCATCGTGTCGCCGATGCCGACGTTTCGTTCCTCGGGGACGACGTACACGCACTGCACGTCTCCGGAAGCACGATCGGTGGCGCGCGGGCTGGGCACGCGGGGTAGCACCGCCAGCCAGGCCATGCCGACGACCACTCCGCTGCGCATCGCCACGACCCGGTGATGTGTCTGCTCATGCGCGGACGCGAAAGCCACTACGGACGCCACGAAGTCCTCCCGGCTCACGACCGGAACTCCGCCCCGCTCCACCACCCACCGCCAGCGCAATCCCGCGATTGCCTCCGTCTCGAGTGCTTTGGCTTCACGCACCACGATCTTCGTCATCTCGCCAGTCTGCCCGATCGCACAACAGATGGTTCACGATGTGGTTCGCAGGGATCGCTTCCGCGCGGCAATTTAGATAGCGACGAAGGCATCCCTTCTTCTGCGTCCCGCAGGGGGTTCCTCTCAAGGTGCAGTCCACGCAAGGCATCGTCGACATTTCCAAGAATCGATAGTCAGCACCACAAGGCCGGCGCTACTCGGGCTGAGGTCGTCTGCCGACAAGGAACCAGATCACAGGACCTGCGATGGGAGCGAAAAGCACAATGAGCACCCAAATGGCCCGAGCGGTCGAACTCAACGAAGGTGCGCGCCGAATTTGCACCAGGGCCACCACGAGAGCCACGAGCATCACCACTACAACGCCGCTCCACGCGATGTCGTAGAAAGCTGGAATAAGCGGATTGTTCATCGTCGTCCCCCGGTTCGACAGGCATCCTGTCTGCCAAGCTGATCAGCAGGGAGGAGCACTG
The DNA here is from genome assembly GCF_002929595.1 of Cryobacterium sp. N19. NCBI lineage: Bacteria > Bacillati > Actinomycetota > Actinomycetes > Micrococcales > Microbacteriaceae > Cryobacterium > Cryobacterium sp. N19. The sequence goes on from NZ_PJJR01000038.1 coordinate 17,722, forward strand.
TCAAATTTCCACTCCGCGAGGCCGTGGAACCCCGACTTCTCAAGTTCGTCCGCACGAGGTTCGACTCCCGGGACGCGTTGCACCGGATGATTCGGCGGGCACGGGCCGTCGCGGAGCCGACAATACGCATTGGATCGCAGCAGCACTTGGGACGAGGGGCTAGCGCCCGACCAACATCTTGTATTCGGCGTCGTCTGGTTCGTAGCCGATACTATGAAGGCATGGCGAAAATCGATGATGATGGACACTCAGCCAAGGAACCTATCCGCTCAGCACCGCAAGATCCACCGTTTCAGGCCCTTCTTCCCAACCTAGAACGAATGTCACCATCGACATTCCGAAAGGGAACGGTTAGCCGCCGTCGTGTTAATCGGGCGCTGCTCGTGCTCCTTGCCGTCACCGGCCTCGCCGGAGCGATGATCGTCTCCTCCTTCATCCTCTGACTTCAGCCCAGAAAGCAGACGAGAGCGGACGGCACCACTATTCGTTCCGTTGATACCCGACAGCCGCAGTGTCCCGTGAGACGTTCCCGTTGCGGGACACGCTCACACGCCGTGATGTGATCACACGGAGGTTTCGGGCGAGTTCAGGCCCAGGCGCATGAACGAGGAGAGTCGACTTAACGAGTCAATCATTGGCAGTGAGATAGGCCAGCACCGCGCGTACCCGGCGATTGTCCTCGCCAGCTCACCGCAGATTCTGCGGCGGCTTTGTCGCAAGGGCGGTGGACGCGGGCCGGGACCACGGCGGTGGAATAGTGCTCGGCCAGCTCCTGGTATCGGGCCTGGACGACGCGGGCACTGTCACCCTTAACCGTTCGATGGGTCGCGGTCGCCGCGTTGTCCGGGACAATTATCTGGGTGGAACCCCCGAGAAACTGGAAGGCCTGGACGTGGGCGTTGTTCCACGAATCCTGCTTCATGTCGGCAAAGGCCGAGCAGTAAATGACCCCGGAGAACGGGAGGACTGCGACGAACAGGTAGCCCTTGCGGATCTCTCCGGTGGCCATATCAGTTACCGGCAGGGTGTCGCCGGCCCAGTCCACGAGCAGTGCTCGGCCCGGATCGTGGTGCAGCGTCGCGACGACGTCGTGGGTGTCGACGTACTCTGCGAAGAGCTCGCAGTACCGCGAGTACCCGTACTTTTGGGCTGGCTTGGCAGAGTCCAACCCCACATACATTCGCCAACCCTGCTGCAGGGTGAAGTGTTTGTTGTTCTTCATCGACCTCAACGTCCCCGCGAAGTCCGGCTGAACGAATGCTTCCGACATGCTTCGGAGCCGATCGGGAAATAGTTCCGCTTACTGCTCGTCGCTCATCGTCGCGGCGGTCAGCCCATTTGCCGTGACGGTCTTTTTCACCAACGAGATGTCCCGACGTAAACACCCCACCAGGCCCGCGATTTCGTCGTAGCTGCGACCCTCGAACACCAACGCTGTATGGCCTTGTAGTTCGCCATCGATGTCTCCTCCGTTAGGAATCGGCACCACCCGATGTGATGCCGTCCTTTCAAGGGATCAAATCAAGATGGCCGCAGTACCAACTCCGTGGAACGTTAGTACCAACAACGTGGACTACCCGTACCAAGTCGGACTACTCGCCAACACCTCCTCGGCGGGCTCGAGTCGCAAGCGTTGGCTACTCGCCAGCGATTGCGCGGAGCGCCCCGATGTGGGCCGAGTAAGCAGTGCGACCGCTCTTTGTAAGTCTGATGTCGGTGAAGGTGCGTGAATTCACCGAAGACTTACTGACTTGCACAAATCCCACTACACGCAGGGCCGATATGTGCTTGCTGAGCACCGAGTCCGCAACTTCGAGCTCCTCCCTCAGCACGGTAAAGGTAGCCGATTCGACCGCGAAGAGCATGGCACAAAGGCGCAACCGTATCGGAGAGTGAATTATGGGATCAAAACCCTCCACAGTCTTCATGTTGTGCCAAAGGTGGTCGGAGACGGGCTAGCTACCTGACGTTGCCAGCGGAGACCGCCAGCGGTGATTGCGACAGCTACGGCCAGGCTAGCCAAAATCGCGACCAAAACGGAGTTCCATGAGTGCGCTGCCATTGAGCTGACGAAGATTCCAAGATAGACGACCGCTATGGCGCTGATCGTGTACGGGAGCCCGCTTCTCGCGAAGATCTTGATCGTAATCCCGGTGAGTGATTTGTATAGACCGCCCACAGCGACGACCCCGAGGCAAAAGACAATGATTGCGAAATAGCTAATGTCGGGCGGAAGAATTTGCGCGGCGGCGATTACCCCGCAGAGCACCCCGCACAGCGCGAAGTACCACCAGGGCGCTCGAGCATGAGCAACGACTCGATCACGCGCTTCCGACGCTGAGTTAATGGCTGTGCGAGCTTCGTTTGCCGACGGATCGTCGGGCTGCTTGTTCGTCCCCATGCAGGCAATGCTAGCTGCTAGTTTCCACATTGGAAAGCCCTTTGGGACGAGGTTGCGTGTCATGGCCAGCTTGTAGGTTTCCTGCTCAGCGGCATGACCGCGAGGCCTGCATCGCACCAAGCCGGGAAATTCCGTGCCCACAACTCCAGTTCGGCGGGCGCATACAGGACCGGCTGTGAGGTCGTTTGCGCCTGACAAGAGTTATCCATCTTGCATATTCGTTGCTGATACGCAACACTATATGCATGAATGGCAACATTGCAGCTAGTGAAACGAGGAGGCGGTTGCACAACCGCCTTGCTGTCCTGCGCGTCGAGCGAAGAGTGAGTCGCCGCCAGTTGGCCGAAGCCGTGAAAGTCAATGTTCAGACCATCGGCTTCCTCGAACGCGGCGACTACGGACCCTCGGTCGAGCTCGCTCTGCAGCTCGCCGCCTACTTTGCCTTACCGGTCGAAGCGATCTTCTCCCTAGATCCGTTTCCACCAATGTCGGCGCAGCTCTATGCCGCCCCTTCGAACACTGATCCAGCGAACGGACATGACTCATGAGCAATTCCCACCCCAGCAAGCGCGAACGCGCCGCTGAGTTGCGCGTCGAGATGGACAGGCACGCAGCCGGCTGGCGCCAACGGCGTCAGCCCGTGTGGATGCGTACGCCTGCCAACCGGCGCGTCCTGGCCTTCTCCCCGGCGATCACTTTTGCACTCGGTGTCGCATCAGCGCTGGCCGCGGAAGAACCTCTTGGACTCGCGCTGCTGATGTCCGCTTTATTGATCGGAGCGGCGGGGACGGTTCTTCTGCGGCGCGCCACCCACATGCTCGACAACGCGCCTCGCGAACAGCTCGATGAGCGGGAAATCTCGCAGAGCAACCGAGGCTTTCATAGCGCTTTTCATGTGTCGCTGGGAGTGGTCGGGATGCTCTGGGTACTCGCGGTCATCGACGAGTTCATTGCCACGTCTGCCAACCTTCTTGGAGGGAACTCGTGGATCTTCTTGACGCTGGCAGCACTCATCACGGTGAGTATGGCGCCCGCCGCGGTACTCCTATGGAACTTGGACCCAGCTTCCGAGGAGGACGAGTGACAAGTAGTTAGATCTCAATTCGACTTCGAACTTGACTATCGCCCAAAGAAGCTCGTCGGGGATGCCCACAATCGGTCGTTTGCGGACCACTCGCGGCCGCGCCAACCCGCGAGTTGTCGTGGGCCGCTACCTTGGGACTTTGCTGGTCTATCGCGGCGTTCTGTGATCGCTCTATGTCGTTAGTTCCCGGTGACGATTGTGGGTTGGCCCCGTCATTCCAGGGAACGTGGCGGCGTCAGTGGGATCCACCCGTCAATACCGCCATCTAATTCGGGAGAAAAACCGCCATACAAATCTGAAAGCCACAGAACCATGCGGATCGTCTTCGGTGTTTTATGAGCGTGTGAGCGCCCCGGTGACCGTCCGGCCTACGGGCACACTAGAGCGCTTCCGTACTAGCCAGCTCCCGCAGCGCTGCAATGTGCCCGTCGAATGCCGTGCGCCCTCGAGGTGTAAGTGAAACGGACGTGGTGCGACGTGAGTCCGCGCGTTCGGGCGATGTCTGTTTCGAGGTGTACACGTAGCCGAGTTCGGTCAGGTTGCGAATCGTTTTGGAGAGGTTCGCTTCGCTCACATCGAGCGTATCGACGAGGGTGCTGAAACTGGCGGCATCCAGCGGACGGAGCAGCGCACAGAGCCGCAGCCGTGTGAGTGCATGGATCGCCTCGTCGAAGCGTGGGTCAGCGGGCACGTCTCAGGTCCCGAGCGTATGCCTTGTCGTAGATCGCGACGCCAACGAGCATGAGTATGAACCCGGCGGACGTGGAAGCGATGATCCAGGAGCGTTCGTCCATCATTGCGAGAGCGAGGGAGGTGACGAAGGCTGCGACGATCAGGGCGCACAGTGCGATCAGCACTGCCAGACTTACCGGACCGGCCGGGCGGTTGGTCGAGATCCCGGTCCGCTTGCGAAAGGCGTGATCGATGCCGACGAGGGCGATGGTGGCAAGCGCGGTGACGACGCTCATCGGGCCGGCCACGCCCGCAGCCGGCGAGGCGACTACTGCGGCAACCGCGAGAGCCTGTGCCGGAGCGGCCCACCAAGTCTCAGCAGTGAACCGAGCTACCAGCCGGCGGCGATCGCCGTCGATCATGCCAAGCGCCTCAAGAGCGAACGCGGAGTCAGGCTGGTCGAAGTAGGCCAGGTCCATGCGACCAAATGAATCACTTGCCTACTAGTTATGCAACTCGATTCGACTTTGAGTCTCGCATCGAAAACTGTGTCAATGGCCCTTTGACTTGCGGAACATGCTCGATGGGTTGGCGGCGCCTCAGATGCACACCGTTAGGCCGCGGGCGGATGCGAAGAGAGTGTCTCAAAGGCGATGGTGATGTCAGCGAGGTGCTCGCGGGCGATGACCGCGGTCAAGATCCGATCACTCAGCGCAACGCCGACGCCGTAAACGTGAGGGTCGGTGTCCAGGCGGACCCCGGGGAAGTCGGCACCATCAACTCGGACGGATGCGTGCTCGAGGTCCCCTCTAGTCGCGGGGGAATCGAGCTCGCCCGGGAACCCACCAACCGCACGCTGCTCACGGAAAGTGTTCATCACGACGTAGTTGACGTGATCAACCAGTGTGGACTCCGGGGTCTGCCACCCGTCATTCGACGGACGGGTAGTCATAACCGCCTCCCAGAGCATCGGATAGCGCATCAGCTCGCGTTGCGCCATCATCCAGTCCGGCAGCGGCCGCATCGGCGGTGCGTCGAGCGCCGCAAGTTCCACCGCCGTGAGATCTGCCAGATTGGCCGGATCCGCGTGGTCTCCGGGGACCTGCCAGAACGTGTACGAGAGTGACACCGAATTGAGAAGGGTTGGCTTTCCGTTGATAGACGACCCCGTCGTCGAGACGCTTCGCACCTCCACAGCAGGCTGGGAAACTAACGACATCACTGGCACCCAAAATCCGGCGACCACCTCCGCTATGGTCGGGGGCGCCGGGAAGTCCTCTGGATCACGCTCTGAGAAGTGCATACTCACAACCTACCGACCCATCAACGCGGCAAGCACGCGAAAACCCACTCCGAACCAGCACACGAGGACGCTGTGAAGAACTTCAACGTCGTGCTACAGACCAATCTCCTGGGGTGTTAGGCAGCGCCGAGCATTGGCCTAATCCCCTTATTGAGGTCAGTACGGAGCAGTTTCCTAAGCGTCCCGTAGGGGGTTCCCCTGCGACACAACTGGCGAGCCACCCTGTGACGCGCCAATGCTTCGCAAACCTGTTCCGCTCAAGGTCCGGCTTACGGCACTGTCTTGCGACCTGTCGTCTTTAGTTGTTGCTGACCAGAAGGTTATTAATGCGCGCCCTCCGAAGGCTGAGGCCCGGAATCACTGAAGTATGCGGTCGACGAACTCGTCTATGGCGGCATCGACGGACAATCCGGTGTCGAGTGGCACGGTGAGGTGGTCGAGCATCAGTCCGTCAATGGCGTAGTGGAACAGAGCGATCTCGGTTCGTCCCCCTGGCAGGCCAGAGCCGTCGTTGAAAGCGACGTCCTCCTGGAATGCTCGCTGTCGCCATGCCCCAAGCGCCTTGGCGACAGCAGGACGTCGTGCCGACTCTAGCCGCAGCTCAAATAGGGCGAGAGACACATGCGGGTCAGCGCTGAGTCGCCGCACGATGTCGCGCAGATAGGCGGCGAAGAGCTCCCGGTCGGGAGACTGAGCGCCACCAGAAAGAACGACCTCGGGATCGGGTGTGAGTCGCTCCCCGATGCGGTCAACCAGTGCGGAGACGAGATCGTCGCGGGTCGGGAAGTAATTTGAGGCGGTGCCACGCGGTGTACTGGCCGCGGCGTCGACCGCGCGGTGAGTGAGGCCGCGGGCTCCCTCCTCGGCGAGCACGCGGATCCCTGCGTCGGCGAGAGCGGAGCGTCGTTCGTCGTTGCGAGCCATGTCACCCATGCTAGCCAAACCACGACTCCTGTTGTAGTCTACCCACGACAAATGTCGTGATTGGAGATTCCTTGCGAAACCTCGTCTACTACGTCGCCGTCAGCATCGACGGATACATCGCCGACCCGACAGGCGGGTTCGATGCGTTCCTCGTCGAAGGCGATCACGCGTCAGTGGTATTCGGCGAATACGCGGATGCGCTGCCATCGCATGCGTACGCAGCGCTGGGAATCGAGCCGACGAAAACGCGATTCGACACGGTGCTGATGGGGTGGAACACGCTGACCCCCGCGCTCGATCTCGGTATCGCCAGTCCCTACGCTCATCTGCGGCAGATCGTCGCGAGTCGCCACCCGCGAGACGTCGACCCGGCGATCACCCTAACCGACGATCCGCTCGACACAGTCCGCCGCTTGAAGCAGGAAGACGGTCTGGACGTCTGGCTGTGCGGTGGTGGCGAGCTCGCGGGCACGCTCCTGTCGGAGATCGACCACCTCGTCCTGAAAAGAAACCCCGTCGCCTTCGGCTCCGGCATCCCCATGTTCGGCAATGCCCCCTACGAGCCGCGCGCGTTTACTCTGACCAGAACGCGCTCATTCGAGTCGGGTGTCGTGATCGAGGAGTACGCCTGCCGCGGCAGAGCGTGAGAACCACGAATGCCTGCCTGCGCCCGGGGCATGGGACTCTAAAAGGTAGGAATAGAAGAGCGCCCGCTGAGGGATCCCTGCGGACGATGCCCCGCAGGAGGTTCCGCTTACGGGCAACTCGCCCCGCCAATCGACTTGAGCGGAATCACGTTTCAACGCGCCCGCTGGACGTCCGGCTATCGAGACGAAACTTCGGAAGAAGCTTGTCTCTGCGTTGAGAGACCCTTCTCAGCGAAATCTTTCATGGCAGCAGCCAGCCATTCCGGCAAGTTCGGATCGATGTCAGCCACAAGGTCGCGCTGAAACCCCGGCTCGAGGTACAGGTCCGCGAGGCCTGCGTAGGCCTCTTTCCCCGGAATCCAGGTCTCGCTGATGAGGTCATAGTGGCTTTGAATCAGAGAGGCAGCTTCTGATGATTGAGGTGCATGCCCTTGCCTCATCGTGTCAGTCAGTCTTTCGTACAGGGCTTTGCCTCTTTGCGCAGCTGCTTCATAGTCTCGTTCATTCCATTCGGCGGTGATTTTCTCATGGGAAGTAAACGCCGATTCAATTTGTGGACCGAAGCGTTCGAGGAGTTCGTTCCGAAGCGCTCCTCGCGTTGTCCGTAGGCCTTCAAAGAAGTTCTCTTCACCGATCTGGTCGCCGCCGGCCATCTCGTTCAGGGTGCGATCTAAAGTGGAAAGCAAATGCGTTAGGCGGTCGCGCTCTTCTGCGACAAGGGCCCGATGCGCGGTGAGTACCTCATGTTCCTCAGCTGCATCGTTCCGCGACAGAATGTCTTTAATCGCTGGCAATGACAGCCCGTAATCCCTCAGCAAGAGGATGCGTTGGAGCCGAAAAAGTTGCTCGCGTTCATACCAGCGGTATCCGTTATCGCTGACCCTGCTCGGGTGCAGCAGGCCAAGCTTGTCGTAATGGCGGAGCATCCGTGCGCTAATCCCGGCGAGATTAGCAACCTGGCTGATGGAAAGTGACATGCCAGCAGTTTACGAACTTGACCTTGACACAAGGTCAACTTCTACGGTGGACAGATGAACAGCTTTTCCGTAATTAACGCCAAGATCTTCGACGGACGCAGATCCATCCCGGCCAGGACGATCAGGGTCCAAAACGGGCACATCGCCGAAGTTGGATCCCTGGGAATGAGGGAGTCGGACGCTGGCGTCATCGATGCTCGGGGCGGCACGATTCTGCCCGGACTCATTGACGCGCACGTGCACTTGCTCCCTGGTTCACTTCGTCAAGCGGCGACGTTCGGGGTCACGACGCTCATCGATCAGTTCAGCAAGCCTGACCTCACGGCGTCGGAAGCAACCTTTCGTGCACAGCCGGGATACGCCGACTTTCGGACTTCCAGCATCGGAGCAACAGCGCCCGGGGGCCACCCCACAATGGCCTACTCTCCGTTCCCCTATCTCGAAGGACCAAGCGGCGCAGCCCAGTTTGTAGCGGAACGGGTTTCTGAAGGTGCCACACACATCAAGGTGCTTTACGAAGATGGGTCAACGAGCCCCCACGCGACGCCGGCTTTGAACTTGGCCACGATTCGATCTTTGGTTCGTGCTGCTCACGAGGCGAATCTCATCGTGGTGGCACATGCGACCACTTCGAAGGCAGCGATCGACGTTGTCCGCTGCGGCGTCGATGTCCTTGCTCACGCTCCCTTCGACAAGATTGCTCCAGTGCAGCTTTCCGAGATCGCCCGTAGCGGCGTGAAGGTGATCACAACAATGTCAATTGCTGACGGGTTCCCTGGCGCGGACCGGAAGTTGCCGATCCTGGGGCACCCCGAACTTGCACGGAGGATCGGGGCCGCCTGGACGAAAGTTATCGAGCAGCAAAGTCAACGATGGCTCCCCGACCCATTGCCGGACTTCTCCATAATCGCGGTGAATGTTCGCAACCTCCAGGCCGCCGGCGTGTCACTCCTTGCCGGAACAGACGCCCCGAATCCGGGAACCATCCACGGCGCCAGCATGCACCGCGAGCTACAGCATCTTGTCTCGGCCGGACTCACACCCAGCGAAGCACTCACCGCAGCCACGGGCTCAACAGCAGAGGCCTTCAACCTTCACGACCGCGGCACGATCGCTGTGGGCCAACGTGCAGATCTTCTCCTTGCCACCGGCGACCCAACAGCACAAATCACCGACACACAAAACATCCGTCACGTGTGGGTTCAAGGACACCCAGTCAACCTAGACGGCTACGTCTCAAGCGATGACGAAGCGTCAGGAATCGCCTCACTCCACGCAACAACCGCGAAAATCATGACGGCCATTAGCAAGCTCTGGCCAGAATTCCCCACCAGCGGCACCCGACAAACTGCCCCTACCGAATGAGTGAACAATGATTCCTCCAACCTGGACCGCGGTCCACAGAGACGATGACAACGAACTCCTCGGCTACCTCGCACCCACAGCCGACGACGGACCTCACGTAGTCCCAACTACAGTCTTCGGCTATCACCTCGCCGACCCATCTCACGTCTCGGACGCGGTCGAAGTTCTCGAATCCACCGGTTTGAGCTACCTAGCGGACCGGTGGGAGCTGACCATCGATTCGCACCCTGAACCAATCACTGTCCAAATCGTCGAGGCGAGCCCTGGCTACGTGACCGTTCAGAGCATTGACTACGGCTACGCCGGCGGATACGGAACTCGCTTCACGTTGGAGACACCGACCGATGACTGCCTCCAGCGACGCTAACGATTCGATTTCGGGTCGCTGATCGTGGTCCGCCGCAACCCCGTCCCGTAGGGGGTTCCGCTAACGGGCTCCCGGGCTATCGGAGGTAGGCGCCGAAAACTCTGGGTCGTTGACGATGCGCGCCAAGGTGGTCTGCCCGAGAGTGCTCATCCCTGGGTTCGACTCCCGGTAGTACCACACCAGGCCCATCGCCTGTTGGAACGCCCACGCGGCTCCACGCCACCATTCGAGGTCATCGCAAGGCAGCTCGCCACGGACGAGCGCTCGTCTCTCGTCATCGAGCAGGTGCCACGCGGCGACAAGATCGAGTGACGGGTCGGCCGGAGCGAACCCACCGCCGTCCAGGACGCCAACCAGTCGGTCGCCCTCGACGAGGAGATTGCTCGGAGTCAAATCGCCGTGAGTCATCACCTCGCGGCCAGAAGGCGGCAAACTCCGAAACTCCATCCAGAGAATGCGTAGCCGATCGACGGGAAGCAACCCGGCGCTTTCTCGGAAACAGAGTTCCATCCACTCGTCGGAGTCCTTCAGATCTCCGCCGCGACCAGAGCCCGCGAAGTGGCGTCCCTTGGTTGCCGCGGCGCGAAGCGAATGCACGAGGTTGGTGAGGTCATGGGCGAACATGTTGGAGTGCGCTAAACCTTTGGGCGTTGCCACGGCCCCGTGTAGCCACGTCTGTACAGACCATGGCAGGGGGAAGCCGTAACCCGGATTGCCTACGACCATGGGCACCGGAGTCGGGACCGGACAACACGTCGCCAGCTCGCGCATTGCTGAGGCTTCTCGGTTGAGTTCGGAGGTCATATCAGCTGGCGCAGCGCAGCGCAGCGGGAATCGTGCCGTGAAGTCGGCACCGATTCGAAAGATGGCGTTCACCGTGCCGTCCGTCACGATGCGACGGACGGGTTCAAGGCGCCATTCGGGAAACTGGTCTGATATCAGCCGGCGAGCTACTTGCTCGTCAATGTGCAACTCGTCGTCGTGCATATCCATTCAAGCTACGCTAACGGATTTGAGCGATTGTCCCGCAGGGGGTTCCTCCTACGGCCCGGACTTGCCACCTCGTCCGGCATAGTGTTTCCGCTGCTCAATCGTGGTGCTTCGCAGACACCAAGAACCGATTTCTGCTGGTCATTGAGAAGCAGGTGATCCGGTGGGCGGGCAGCTGGTTAGCGGTTGGTCGAGTTGGCCGTCCCGCGCCAACCGATGGCGATGCTCCAGCTCGCGAAGCCGACCGTCGCAAGTCCGGCTACCAGAGCAAGGACTCGCACGATGTCCATGCTCGCGCCAGCATCTATGGCGGCCAGGACCAATTCTGGATTGATCAGCTCACCCCGTCCAAGGAGCGTGGCGATGAGACTTATGAACAAGATAGCCAAAATGGTGTTTACAATCGCCATGCGGGCGGTCCACCGGTCGACGGTCAAGATCCTAACCGCCAACACTGCTTGTGCCGCTATCAAGGTGAACAGGCCGCTGATCGCCCAGGGCCACAGATCGGGGTTGAGGATCGCGATCGGTTCGGCGTCCAGCCGCGCAAAGCCGGCGAAGCTATCCCAGCACACCGCTACCGCCAAGAGAGTAAGGCCGGCGAGCGAGGCAACGGAGCTGGCGCGGTCGACATTGCTACGTGGATAATCCCGCAGGCGATCCACATTCCAGCGACCTCTGGTGGTCGCGCCGAGGCGCTCCAGGACGGCGAAGAGGACGGTCACCCAGAATGCGACATGCACTGCGACAGAGAGACCCATGGTGACACCGGCGGCGATGATCTCACCGATGGAATCGTTCGAGAAGGATTCCACCAGGGCGGCACCGATGAAGGTGATCGGCGGAACAGTTGCGAGAAGGATCCCGAGTAGCCGCAGCCAGGTGAGGTAGTGCCGTGGGCCGATGAGGTGCAGTGACCGGTCGGCGTAGCCGGCGGCGAGGAGTGCGGGGTCGCCGAGCTCGGTCAACACCGTACGTTCGGCATCCGCTCGTTCTATGCCTTGTTCGACTCGCGCGTCGATTGCGTCGGCGATGGAGCCTTCGAGCTCGTCCCGAACGTCACTCTCCGATGCTGCGCCGAGGTTCTTCGTCGTCGCGGTGATGTAGCGCTGGGTGAGTGTGGTGGTCATATCAGTTCTCCGATGCGGTGAGGGACGCGATCGCGGTGGAGAGCGATCGCCATTCGGCAGTGAGGGTTGTGGCGAGAAGGGTGCCGGCGTCGGAGGTGCGATAGAACTTCCGTGGTCTGGCCTCGTCGGTGTTCCATTCGCTGGTGAGGTAGCCCTGCTTTTCGAGCCGGCGTAACAGCGGATAGAGCGTGTTGGCATCCGTGGTGAAACCGCGCTGGGCGAGCTCCTCGAGGAGCTTGTAGCCGTAGCCCGGGGTCTGAAGGATCTGCAAGCAGGCGAGCACCACGGTTCCCCGGCGCACCTCCTGCAGGTGGGTGTCAAGGGATACGCGATCGGTCATGCCACTCACGTTACTGTGTGACGCACACTATTGTCAATCATGCTCGCCAGCGCATCGCCGGTGCACCGTCCCGGTTAGCGTTGCGCATTCGGCATTAGAGCGGGAAGTCGATCGAGTGACCAGAGAGCCCAATTGATGTGCGGACACGGCGTGCAGTGGTTCGGTCAGGCGTAGCTCTCCGGGCGCGTTCGGTGTCTGCTTGATGAGGGTAAGCCTGGCCCCGTCTGACGTGCCCCTAGGCTGTGACTTGGGGCAGGAGCATCCTTTCTTGAGGAATTTCTACGGGCCAGAGCACGGGGCGAATCATGGAATACATCGGAAGTCGCGTCATCAACGCATCGAGGGCGACGATTGCGAACATTCTCGCCGATATTCGCCGCCTGCCGGAATGGAATCCCGCGATACTTTCTGTCACAGCCGGCGATCCGGTTGCGCTGATTGGCAATCATTATCCGATTCGAGCCAAACTGCCTGGTTCACCCACGATCACTTACGAACAGGTGTCTACGGATTGCGTCGTCTGGCGCCTAGACGGACGACAGGCGTATGAAACAGGGACCTGGAAACTCGTTTCAATTGCTGATCACAAGACCGAGGTAACCCACACCATCACTCACAGCGGAGCAATCTTTCGCATGCTTGCCGGTGCCTTTCGGACTGTGCCCGGCCTGAGGCTCGATCGTTTGCAGCACCGAGCAGAATACGCTCAGGAGCGCACCAGATCACGGGACGTGAACGATCGTCCCGACGTTTCGGGTTGATTGCTTCAACGGCCTTCATGCGAGCAGGTACACCGTGCATGTAAGTGAATTCGGCCCCTCAGACGGACCTCCGGTGCTTCTGTTACACGGTGGCGGAGTAGCAGGATGGATGTGGACCTCGCTTCGACGAACCCTCGAAGCGACGTACAAAGTAGTCGTGCCCGATCTTCCGGGCCACGGTCACAGTGCCGATAAGCCGTACCAATCACACACCGAGACAGTAAACGCTCTCAGCCAGATACTGGTGCGTGGCGGTTCGAATCCCACGGCAGTCATCGGATTCTCCTTGGGCGCACAGCTCGCCATCGAACTTGCATCGAAGTACCCCGAACTCGTCGATCGCGTGATGGTAGTCAGCGCCCAAGCCAAAGCGATGCCCTTTCCCGGACTCACCCTTCGCGCACTCGGGGCCGCTGCACCCTTGGCGCGAAATCGCAGGTTCGCCCGACTTCAGGCCCGGGAGTTGTTTGTACCGGCAGAGTTGATGGAAGAGTACATCGATACGAGTGCTCACATCACCAAAACCACGTTGCTCGCCGCAGTCGGTGACAACATGCGATTCGTGTTACCGGCAACGTGGTCAGAGTTTCACGGTCAAGCATTCGTAATGATCGGCAGCCGGGAGCGCGCCCTGATGCGTGACTCCGCCAAGATCATTCACGCGGCTCTGCCTAGCAGCGACATGGAAATTGTCCCTGGCCGTGGCCATGGAATACCAATGGAATGCCCAGACTGGTTCAACCCTCGCGTTGCCGCTTGGCTTGCACTGCAGTAACTGCATCCAATGCACAGAATCGTGCTCCCGACCGCTTCTTCGTCGCGGACCACTAACCGTGGGGCCGCAGAACAGCATCGCTAAGAGACGGGGTCGCGTCCCTGTCCCGTAGCGGGTTCGCCGTGCGGGAACCCCTTGAAGTCGATGTCTGGCTTTATATCGTTCTCCGGGAGTACCGTAGAAAAGCACTCCGTTCAGCGTTCTTCGAACACAGTTCACCGACCTCACGGCGACCTCCAAAACGATGACTTGCACCCGAGTGGTGTCAAGAGTGCGACCTTCGCAAGCATCTTGGCGAGAAGCACGACGAAGAGTGGAATATCAGTACGTCAATTTAACACGGGAGGATTAAATCATGATGACAGCAGTGATTCGGATGAAGTCGGCGCTTCTGGCCCTGACCATGTTTGGGGCAATTGCCGGGCTGGTCGCCTCGCCGCTGGTCCCGACCCAACCAGCGTCTGCAGCAGATGGATCGACGATTGTTGGTACCGAAACGGACGCCGATGGACGAAACATCATTCTTCGGCAAGGTACCTACGACGGGGCCGTCGGTTTCGGCTGGACCAAGATTCAGGAGCGACACAACATCCACAGCAAAAACTCGATCGGATACGTACTCAAAGCACCAAATGGAGGAACAGCACAGGGAGAAGACCGCCTCTACGTCGCCTATGCGAATGAGATCACTTGCGATTCAGCATGCGAGGTGACAGATTCACGCGAGGTCAGGGTCGTCAACAAAGCGGCTGGCCGCGAGAGCTACTACGGCGTGGTTCTCAGCGGAGGAGAGGTCGGCATCACGACCGCGTATTGCGTCAACCCCGACGGGGCTCTGGCTTGCCCGTCCTGGGTCGACCGCGCGATAGGAGTTAACAAGCCGATGGCGTCTGGGACAACTGCTGCAACCCCGCAGAAATCTACAGTCTGGTCTTACAGCCCGATGATGACAGAAAAGTGAATAAATGACAGTCAACGCGGCCAAGTTCGTTGAGGCTATCCGAGTGAAACTCGGAGAGAGCCCGTCGATCGCCCCAGAGAAGGAGTGGGTCGCGGGCGGAGTGACGAAGGACGGTGACGCGGTCGTCCTCTACCGCACGATAAGCGGTGGTCCTGTGTTGGGTCGACGCTGGAATCTACAGCAGTTCGCTCCCCTCTTCGGTACGGAGGACGCTCATGTGCTTGCTGGCGCCGCCTACACGAGTGAGATCGCCGAACCCGAGGGTCCCACTGTGCGCCTTGACGTAACGTGGGCCGCCGGATTAGTCGACAGTCCAAGCGAGGTGCTCTGGGTTGGGGAAATGCCAGACGCGTAGGTCCTCCCCTGGACCTGCTCCGCGGGCCGGGAATCGACGGCGAGGCGGGCTTGGGTGCGACATCTTCAGCCTGAATCCACCGGTCAGCCCCTGAACGAATCCTGATTTCGGTTTGGTGCTATTTCGGCGTTTCGGGCGCCGGTATGGTCCGGTTTTTACAGCCCGGGGTGTTCCACTGGTGTTCCTGTTGATGCTGGTGTCGGCTGGTTGGTCAGGTAGGGGCGGGTTGTTTGGGGCGGAAGGTCTGGTTGAACAGGGCCGTTCAGGATTTCTCCTAAGGCCAGTGCTCAGGCAGGTGCAGAGTGATGCGCCGTGCGGAGGATGAGATCCTGGCGGGGGCACTGACGAATTTCCGGCGGATCGTTGCGGTGGTCGCTTGTGCGAGAACGGTTCTCGCGTGGCGAGTAGCGCTTGCGGGGAGGCCCCCGCTACTGGCCGAATGAGTACCGGAGTGAACCGTCCCTGATTTCCTGCTGCTTTCTTTCTGGTGCAAGGGTTCGGATATGCCTAAGAAACACCCAACAGAGGTTCGTGAACGAGCGGTCCGTATGACCCTTGATCGTTTGAAGGATTACCCATCGATGTGGGCGGCCTGCCGCGACCTAGCCCCAAGCTCAACATCGGCGCCGAGACGCTCCGAAAATGGGTCACCCAGGCGCAGGCCGACGCCGGCGAACGCACCGGGCCCCCGAGCGAGGAGCTCGAGGAAATCAAACGCTTGAAGCGCGAAAACCGTGACCTGCGCGAGACGAATGACATCCTCAAAGCAGCGGCGTCTTTCTAAAGTTCAGGGAGCTCGACCCTCGCAACCGTCCATAGTCGCTTTCATCGTCCAGATGAAGGCGAACGGCCATGGAGTCGAGTTGACGTGTGGCGTCCTGCGCGAGCAGGGCGTCACGGTCACTTCACGGTCATTTCGGGCATGGAAGACTCGCGCTGCCGCGGCGCGAGTTCAGAGCGACGCGGCACTCATCGACTCGCTGAAAGCATTGAAAGTGCGAGATGTGTACGGGCGTCAGCAGCCCGAGATTCTCTACGGGCGACGGAAGATGACGGCATGGCTCCGCCGGGGCGAGTTCATTGACGTCTCCAAGCACACGGTCGACCGGTTGATGCGTCTCGAGGGCATGAACGGCCTCGTCCGGGGCCGTAAGCCCCGGGCGTCGGCGGCGACGGGCACGGAATCGGCGCGAGCTCCCGACTTACTCAAACGCAACTTCAGTGCGCCTCGCCCAAACCACTCCTGGGTCACGGACTTCAGCTATGTCCCAACCTGGGGCGGCTTCGTCTACGTAGCCTTCGCGATCGACTTGCACTCTCGTGCGATCGTAGGCTGGCATGCGTCAACGGTCAAAGACACACCGTTCGTTGAGATCTGTTTGAATATGGCGCTCTGGCGTCGCGACCATGCCGGCCACGCGGAATTTGTCAAGGCGAATGAGGCCAGTGGGAGTTTAGGCGGCTAGTTCGAGCCCGTCATTCTCGGTGGGTTTGTCGGCGGGTTTGTTGATCCATGCCGTCGCGGGAATGGACAGAATCTTTGGTGCTTGGCTGGTGCTGAATCGCTCGGGGAAGCGTGCTCGGGCCGCGTCCAGCGTCGCTGCTCGTTCGATGGCCTTCGCCTCGGCGAGGCCGTAGTGCACGTCGGCTGGCGTATTGAGGCCGATCCCGGAATGGCGATGCTCGTGGTTGTATCCATCGACGAACGAGGCCATGAACGTCTTCGCGTCGGCGAGGGAGCCGAAGCGTTCGGGAAACGTCGGAGCGAATTTGAGGGTCTTGAACCACGCCTCGCTGTAGGGATTGTCGTTACTCACGCGCGGCCTCGAATGCGACTTGGTGACCTCCAGATCCGACAACAATGCCGCGACGGTCTTGGACGTCATCGACGTGCCGCGGTCGGCGTGAACGACCTGCGGGACGCCGTGAATACCGAAGATTTCCTTCATCATCTCCACCGCCAGCTCGCCCGATTCCGACGCGTGAACATATGCGCCGACGATGTACCGGGAGTAAATATCGATCATCATGTAGGCATCGAAGTACTTCCCCTTGACCGGGCCAGCGAGTTTCGTAATATCCCAGCTGAGTACCTGGCCTGGGGCCGTGGCGATCAATTCGGGGATCGCCCGTGCCGGGTGGTGTGCCAGGCGGCGGCGGTCCTTGACCTGCAGATTCTCATTCAACACCCGATACATCGTTGAAATGGAGCACAAGTACGTGCCCGCGTCGAGCAGCTGCGCGTAGATCTGGATCGGCGGCAGATCCACGAACGAGTCCGAATTGACGACGTCGAGAATCTGCCGGCGGTCGGCATCATCGATCCTGTTCGCCGGGATCGGCGCCGGCCGGGCCACCGGGATGCGCGGTTTCCTGGTGGCGGTCGCTCGGGGTATACCGACCAGGTCAGCCGCGACGCGAGTCGAGATTCCTCGGCTGGCCAGTTCGCGGTAGGCGGTCACTACGGCTTCGTATGCGGTGTTTCGTCCCGCGAGCTCTTCGAAAGACTTTCGAGTAGCTCGTGCATTTTTGACATGATCTCCAACGCCACCCCCGTCGTCTCGAGGCGCTGCTCGGTCTTGCTCAGCTGGCGACGCAACCGGGCGATTTCCGCTTGCTCCGGCGTTAACCGGCCAATTTTCTCGCCAGGTTTCTTCCCCGCGAGAACACCGGCGTCACGCAGCTTGCGCCACTCCGTGATCTGCGAGGAGTACAACCCTTCAGTGCGCAGATACGCGCCACCCTCGTGGTCCTTGATCGCCGCATCATACGCAGCCAAATGGGCAAGCTTCTGCGCTGGGCTGAACGACCTTCTCGAGGTCGGACCACCAGCTCGCGGTCCGGAACTACTCATATAACTATCGTCGCGCACGGCGATCAAAGACGGGCTGGACATGGAGATGATTCCTGATTCTCGCCCTACGTCAAACGGCGGACTTGCTCTTAGCTACTGGCCTCAACCAACCCTGACACGTAGGGACGCCGTACGGCCCGGTTTGATACATCACAGCGATGCCGGATCTCAATACACATCGATTAAATTCACCGAGACTGTCGCTCTGGAAGGCCTCGTCGCCTCGATCGGAACCATCGGCGACGCCTACGATAACGCGGCCACGGAGACGGTCATGGGACTTTACAAGAACGAGGCCGTGGCGAAGAACTCACCCTTCGTGACAGGACCGTTGAAGACCCTCGCAGACGTTGAGAAACTCACCTTCGACTGGCTGGACTGATACAACAATCGGCGCCTGCACAGTGCGCGCGGAAACATGCCGCCCAAAGAATATGAACGCAACTACCACGCTGAAACAAACGGCCCGATAAATATCGAAGCCGCCAACACTAAGAATGGTTGGTGGGTGCCGGGGTTGTTGTCTGACTCGCTTTGCCAACTGACCATTCG
>NZ_PJJR01000047.1:0-184528 GCF_002929595.1 Cryobacterium sp. N19
GTTTAGTTGCCCAACCGAAGTCAGGACTTGTTCAATATTATTTCCAAAGGAATCTCCCGGCTGCAACCCGCTAGAAACGGGTGGGCAACCACGAGGTTTTTGGCATTTGACATTGTGCACGCTGTTGAGTTCTCAAGGATCGGACACACCCGACTTCAGGCCCTGTTCTGGGCTGTCGCTCCGGGGCAACTTGTCTAAGTTACCCACCCAGCCAGTCGCTGTCAAATCGGCCAAACCGGGCAGTTTTCGGCATGCAAAGCACACCAAAACGCTCAGAAAACCCGACTCAACCAGCAACACACACTTGATGGGAGGCTTACTATCCTAGCCCAACTTTAACGCACTTGAAACAAGCACTCTCAGCTGATCTGGCTACGATCTGGTCCCGCATGAGGCCGAAAAGCACTGCGGCTTTTCGCACCTTTGGGGTACGTATAGATACATTACGGCCACCACACCCACCCGTCAAAACGCACCCCACCCGGGCGTGTCGCACCTACCGGGCCCACCCTATGAACACGGGCCCAGTTTATAAACTGGGCCCACGGACGGGGCCTGGGCCCCGTCCGCAATACGGGCAGGGGCTAGTAGCGGTAGTGGTCCACCTTGTAGGGGCCCTCGGCGGGAACGCCGATATAGGCGGACTGCTCGGGAGTCAGCACGGTCAGCTCCACGCCGAGGGCGTCGAGGTGCAGGCGTGCCACCTTCTCGTCCAGCAGCTTGGGCAGCACGTACACGCCCACCGGGTACTTCTCCGGCGAGACGTAGAGCTCGATCTGCGCGAGCACCTGGTTGGTGAAGGAGTTACTCATCACAAACGAGGGGTGGCCGGTGGCGTTGCCGAGGTTCATCAGGCGCCCCTCCGACAGAATGAGCACACTGCGTCCGCTCGGGAGGCGCCATTCGTCGACCTGCGGCTTGATCTGCACCTTGACGGCACCCGGCAGCGACTCGAGCGTGGCCATGTCGATCTCGTTGTCGAAGTGTCCAACGTTGGCGACGATGGCGAGGTGCTTCATGCGCAGCATGTGGTCGACGCCGATGACGTTGAAGTTTCCGGTGCCACTGACGAAGATGTCGACCTGCTCGACAACGGACTCGAGGCGGGCCACCTGAAAACCGTCCATCGCGGCCTGCAGCGCATTGATCGGATCGATCTCGCTCACGATTACGCGGGCGCCCTGGCCGCGCAGAGCTTCGGCGGCGCCCTTGCCGACATCACCATATCCGGCGACGAAGACGACCTTGCCGCCGATCAGCACGTCGGTGGCGCGGTTGAGGCCGTCGGGCAGTGAGTGACGAATGCCGTATTTGTTGTCGAACTTGCTCTTGGTGACCGAGTCGTTCACATTGATGGCCGGAAAGAGCAGTTCCTTGCTCGCGGCGAGCTCGTAGAGGCGGTGCACACCGGTGGTCGTTTCTTCAGTGACGCCCATGAGGTCGGCGGCGACCAGGGTCCAGCGGTCGCTCGACTCCGCCAGGGACTGACGGAGGGCGGCGAGAATGACGCCGTATTCGTGGCTGTCACCGGCAGCATCCGCTGGTACGGCACCTGCCAACTCGAATTCGCGGCCCTTGTGCACGAGCATGGTGGCATCGCCACCGTCGTCGAGGATCATGTTCGGGCCGGTCCAGCTGGCTCCGGCGCTAGCCGCCTCGGCGCTCCAGTCGAAGGTCTGCGCGGTGCACCACCAGTAGTCCTCGAGGGTTTCGCCCTTCCAGGCGAACACGGGAACGCCGGCCGGGGCATCCGTTGTGCCGGTGGGGCCAACCGCGATCGCGGCGGCGGCATCGTCTTGCGTGGAGAAGATGTTGCAGCTGGCCCAGCGCACCTGGGCGCCGAGGGCCACGAGGGTCTCGATCAGCACGGCGGTTTGCACGGTCATGTGCAGGGATCCGGCGATGCGGGCGCCAAGAAGCGGCTTGGTCTCACCGAATTCGGTGCGGAGGGCCATGAGGCCGGGCATCTCGTTCTCGGCCAGGCGCAGCTGGTGGCGCCCAGCCTCCGCGAGCGACAGATCGGCGATTTTGTAGGTGAAGGTGGAGGGCACGGTGGGTGCGGCGACAGTCATGGCACTATCTTGCCATTTCAGCCTGAATGAACTCGACATTCTTACGCTCGTTGTGCGCGTAATCGCTCGCGCTGGCCGCTACGCTCGCCGCTACGCTCGCGCTGCCACTTCGCTGCGGCTTTCCTCGTGCTGGCCGCGGTCCGTTGGCAGAGCGGATGCCGCGGCCCGGCGCCGCGCGCCCGCTGCGGCCAGCGCCATCACGAGGAACGCCACGAGCGCGGCGGCCGCTCCGGCCCAGATCGGCGCCGTGTAGCCGAGGCCGGAGGCGATGAGGCTGCCGCCCGCTCCGGCACCGAGCGCGTTACCGAGGTTGAACGCCGCGATGTTGGCGCCGGAAGCCAGCGTGGTGGCGCCGTTTGCGTAGCGCATCACCCGCATTTGTAGGCCGGGAACGACGCCGAAGCCGAATCCGCCCATCAAAATGAGCGAGACCACGGTCGCGATCGGGTTGGCAGCGGTGAGCGCAAAGAAAACGAGCACGAGGGTCAGGGCGCCGAGGAAGGCGAGCAGGCTCGCGTCGAGGTTGCGGTCGGCGAGTTTGCCGCCGAGCACGTTGCCAGCGAAGAGTCCGACGCCGAACACCACGAGCAGCCACGGCACCATGCTCGCCGCGAAGCCGGCCACCTCGGTGAGGGTGAACGCGATATAGGTGAAGGCTCCGAACATACCGCCGAAGCCGAGCACGGTGACCGCGATCGACAGCCACACCTGCGGCGACCGGAAGGCGCGCAGCTCCTGGCGCAGGCTCGCGGTGCCGGCGCGCGGCGGCGCCATGGCCGGCAGCAGAAAGACCAGACCAAGCAGGGCGACGACGCCGATCGCGGTGATCGCCCAGAAGGTGGAGCGCCAGCCGAAGGCCTGGCCGAACAGGGTACCGAACGGCACACCGAGCACATTGGCGGCGGTGAGCCCGGTGAACATGATCGCGATCGCGCCGGCCTTCTTGTTCTCGGGAACGAGGCTGGCCGCGACGACGGCGCCGATTCCGAAGAAGGCACCGTGGCAGAGGGCGGCGATGATGCGGCCGCTGAGCATGATTCCGTAGGTGGGGGCGATGGCCGAGAGCAGGTTGCCGACGATGAAGAGCACCATGAGCGCCACGAGTACGCGTTTGCGGGAGAACCGATTGACGGCGGCGGTGAGACCGAGCGCGCCGACGACCACGCTGAGCGCGTAGCCGGAGATGAGCCAGCCCACCACGGCCGGGGTCACCGCGAAGTCGGCGGCAACTTCGGGCAGCAGGCCCATGATGACGAATTCGGTGAGGCCGATTCCGAAGCCACCGAGGGCGAGGGCGATCAGGCTGATGGGCATGGCGAAACTCCTTGAACGAGACGGATGAGCGCCAACTCTGGCGGGACACAGATTGACCACCTACGCTGGTAATTGCACGCGCTGGTAGTTGCAGCCAACACTTGTTGCAGGCGCGCTACAAATACTTGCACACGCTAGCTATCCGCGCAAGCAACCATCGTGAACACCGGAGGATCCATGGGTATTGCAGACGACGCCGTCGAGGTGCGCGCCCAGGGCTGGCGTACCCTGGCATCCCTGCACGCGGCCATTGACACCGAACTCGAGCGAGCACTCCAGGGCGCGGTCGAACTGTCGGTCGTGGAGTACACCGTGCTCGACGCGCTCGGCCGCCAACACGGCTGGCACATGCGCATGCAGCAACTCGCCGGCGCGACCGCCCTGTCGAGCAGCGCGACCACCCGCCTGGTCAACCGCCTCGAAGAGCGGATGCTGCTCACCCGCGTTCTCTGCGCCGACGACCGGCGCGGCATCTACACCGAACTCACCGCGGCCGGGCACGCCCTGCACGATCGGGCCCGCCCGGTGCACGATGCGGCACTCGAGCGGGCGCTGGCATCCGCTCGGCTGGCGCCGGAACTGGCCGGTCTCGTCGACGCGATCGCCGGCTAGCCCGGTCCGAACGGCTCGGCACGTCGCACTATGCCGCGCTCAAGCGAGCACTGCCATCCGCTCGGCTGGCACCGGCACTGGCCGGTCTCGTCAAAGCTATCGCCGGCTAGCCCGGTCCGAACGGTTCAGCAGCGTTCCCCCGGGCCGCGTCAGCGCGTTGGTCGGAGGCCGGGCCCTGCCACCGATGCTAGCGGGGAGAGTCGGGGTCGTCGGCCACGAAGCGGTGTTTCATGAGCTGCCAGCCCTGGGGAGCGCGCGTGCGCTCGGCGTGACGCGAGCACAGGTCAAAACTGTGCGGTTCTTTGCGGCCGGACAGCGGGCCGAGCACAGCCAGGGACTCCCCATAGTCAAAGGTGAGCGTGGCCACCGAGGGTTCGAGGCAGGCAACGCGAGAACACGGGCGGAATGTCATTGCCTATAAGGGTAGCCGCTCCCAGCCCGCCGTAGGATGGCAGCATGTCCCGATCCCGTCGATCCGCTTCGCCCGAACCGACCGTGCGCGGCCGCGGGCGTGACCGGCACGGCCGCGGCATCCGTAGTTCGGCGACCGGCCCGTTTCTGCCGCCGCTGCGCACCCGCATCGACCTGTTCGACATGACGATCGCCTCGACGATCGAGTATTTGCGCGGCGTCTGGCCCGAAGAATTGGGCAAGTCGGTTTTTGAGGTGGCCGCCGGACCGCCCTCGGTCATCCCCGGTGTCGGGGTCGAGCGCTGGATGGTCACGCCGGAGACGAATCGCGTGGTGTTCTACCGCCTGCCGATTCAGCGGCTGTCGCGCCTGCACGAGAACGACGAGATGCACCAGCGCATGATGATCGAGACCTGCGTGTTTCGCGGCGTCGCCGAACTCCTCGGCAAAGACCCCTGGGATCTCGCGCCGGATCGCTTCCGCCACTTCTAGACCGCCGGGCGCGCTTCCGGCGAGCACCGCCACAGAGAAGCGTCGGCCACTGGGCGTCGCGGCATGTGTCTGAGAAGTTGGCACGTGTTCAAACCAGTGCCAACTTCCCCAATATGTGCCACGCGCAGAATGCGGGCGGGGCGGGCATTCGCAGGGCGGCGACCCCGCGATCCCTTTCTGCGACTGGGATCGCGGCGCTATTAGCGCGCGCGCTTGTCTGAACGTTTGCTGAATTGAGTAACAGAACGGTAACGGATTGGGGTAATTCCAAACCATTTCGGGGGTGGAACCGAACACCATGCAGACCCCAACACCACCTGCTCGAACTACAGAAAAGGATTTATCCCATGCGTACATTCACCAAGGCCACCATCGGTTTCGCATCTGCTGGAATTCTCATCGCCGGCCTCGCCGGCTGCTCGGCGACCGGCACCACGACCACCCCGGCGCCTGCCGCCAGCTCGTCCAGCTCGGCCGAAGCCACCCCGACGCCGCTCGCCTCGATCCCCAGCCTCTCCGGTGTTGACACCGCGGTGCTACTCGACGCCAACTTCGCCGCTGCCCTGACGAGCCTCGGCCTCACCGCCGGAACCGTCGGAACGGCCACCCTCGAAGACGGCAGCCTGCACTTCCCGATCACCGGCGGCAACGTGGACTACTACGACCCGGCCGAAAGCTACCGCCCGTTCGTTCAGGGCTCCATTCAGCACGAGGGTTCCGGCTTCTCGCTGGCCGCCGGCGACACCGTCGTCGAGTTGACCAACTTCACCATCGACCCGGGCACCTCGGAGCTCTTCGGTGACGTCTCGGTCAACGGCGCATCCGCCGCGACCCAGGTTCTCCTCTTCAACCTCTACGGCGGAACCCTGGAGCCCCTCAAGATGGACGGCGACAACGCCATCCTCACCGGCACCACGGTGCACATCTCCTCCGTCGCCGCCGGCCTGCTGAACGACACGTTCAAGACCGACGCCGTCGCTGACCAGCTGCTCGTTGGTATCGCGACGATCACCGCCGCCACCAAGTAGCTCTTCACAAGAGAGTCAGCGTCACAGCACGAATCGGGGCTCGCCACACGGCGGGCCTCGATTTTTGCGTGCCCGGGCGGTGTGTCGCACGTGACGTGCGCGCGCGGCGGGCTCGTGGCACGTCTTGGAGAAGTTGGCACGTGTTCAAACCAGTGCCAACTTCTCAAACGCGTGCCACGGCAGGATTAGGCGGCGGGACTGCGCGGCGGCATCCGCGCGGCGCGTCAAACGGATGCCGCAGCCCGGCTGCGCAGGTCGTCGCGCACGGTCACGGCGAGGTCGGGGTGGTCGACGAAGACCCCGTCGATGCCGCTGCCCATGACCGCTGCGAACTCGCCGCGCCAGTGGCCGAAATCGGCGGCCTGTTCACCGCGGCGATGCGGCTCAGTGAGGAAGGCGTTCTCGGGGCGCAGCGTCCAGCAGAGGATGTCCAACCCGGCCGCGTGGGCGTCCGCGACGAGAGACGAGACGACCAACTCGCCGGCGGCATCCGCCTGGATGATCAGGGATTTGTCAACGCTAATACCGTCAACGCTGAGAGCGGCGAGGCCGCTGTCGGTGAGATAGTCCGAGTAGTACGGGGCTGCGGCGCCGAGCTCGATGATTTTGTCGAGCGGCTGTCCGGTCGGGGCGATGAGAAACACGCTTTGAGCGCTGATGCCCCGGGCAGCGAGCTGCTCGAGCACGGTCGGTTCGAAGCTCTCGATGATGAGGCGCTCGTCGTCGTTGCTCCAGCCGGCCGCGCGCACCTCGGCGGCGAACAATTCGTCGAGCGGCAGGCCGATCGATTCGAAATAGGCGGCGTTCTTGATTTCCGCGACCATGCCGAGGGTGCGCCGATAGGTGTTCGAGGCCTCGTCGATGAGGTGAAACAGGTCGCTCAGCCGAAGGATCGGATACTGGTCGTCGTGCACGGCGCTCGTCGGCCGCAGGTGGGCGAGGCGTTCCCGGGCGCGCAGCGTGGCGAGTTCGGCCCAGGTGAAGTCCTCGGTGAACCAGCCGGTGAGGGTGTGGTCGGCGAATTCCTTGGTCGTGCGGCGGCCGGCGAATTCGGTGCGGGAGGCGACATCCGTTGTGGCGGAGATGTCGTTCTCGTGGCGCAGCACCAATATGCCGTCGCGGGTGGCGACAATGTCGGGCTCGACGGCGTCGGCGCCGAGCTCGAACGCGAGGTCATAGGCGGAACGAGTGTGTTCGGGGCGGTAGCCGCTGGCTCCGCGGTGACCGATGACAAGAGGGGGCATCTGCACACCGTAACGGTGCCGGGTGACGTCGATAGCCGCTCAGGTGAACACCCGCTGAAGTTTCGACGCGGTGCAGGCGAACGACTCGCGAAGAGTGCGCGCAAACAATCAAATTGGCCGATCAGCGCCACGGGCGCTCCCTAACCTGACAGAGTCCGCTGCTTGGCCGACGGTATTTTTCAGGGAGATTTCAGCGTATGCCCACCATCGAGGACCTGCACCGCAGCACCGATTCAGCGGTGGCGGTATCGGTTTCGACCGGCGTTGTGTCGCCCGTGCCGCCTCGTATATTCACCCCGCGAAAAAAGAAGAAGCCGTGGAAGTCGTGGCTGTTGTTTCTGCTGTTCGCTGGGCCGAACGTGGCGCTGCTCATCGTCTTCACCTACAAGCCGCTGCTGCAGTCGCTCTACTACTCCACACTGCAGTGGAACCTCGGCTCGGTATCGGCGATTCCGGTGGGCCTCGGTAACTATGTAACCTGGCTCAACGATCCCGGCACCGTTCGCGTCGTCACGGTCACCCTGATCTTCACGATCGCGACCGTCGGCGGAGGCATGGTGATCGGGCTGTTGTTCGCTGTGCTTCTGAATCGCAAGCTGCACGGTCGCGGCGCGGCCCGCACCATTGTGGTCGCACCGTATGTGCTCTCCGGGGTGGCGGTGGGCCTGCTCTGGCTGTTCGTGTTCGACCCGAACTTCGGTATCACCGCGGCGCTGCTCGACGCGATCGGCGTGGCCTCACCGCCCTGGTACAACGATCCGCACTGGGCGCTGGTCATGGTCATCATCGTCTACCTCTGGAAGAACGTCGGCTACGTAGCCCTCATCTACCTGGCGGCGTTGCAGTCGGTGCCGCGCGACCTGCTCGAGGCTGCCTCGCTCGACGGTGCCTCGCCGGTGCGCGCGTTTCGCAACATCGTGCTGCCGCTGCTCGGCCCGACGACCTTCTTTCTGTCGATCACCACCCTGCTGAGCTCGCTGCAGTCGTTCGACATCATTCAGGCGATGACCAAGGGCGGACCGCTCGAGGGCACCACCACGATGATGTACCAGATTTACCAGGAGGGCTTTCAGGCCGGTCGGGCGGGGTATTCCTCCGCCGTCGCGACGATTCTGTTCGCCGTGCTGCTCGTGGTGACGCTGATTCAAATGAAGTACGTCGAGAAACGAGTGCACTACTAATGGCCACGCCCAGCCTTTCAACGACCGCGGCCGCACCGCGTCGCCGCAAGCCGCTGCAGCTCGGCGGCTACCTCGGCCTCGTGCTGGCCATCGCGATCATGATTCTGCCGCTGGCCTGGATGTTCCTGGCCGGGTTCAAGGAACGCGACGAGATCTACACCGTGCCGATCCAGTGGCTGCCTGAAGCCTATGACCTGTCCAACTATGCGGCCGCCCTGGCCGCCGTGCCGTTTGGAAATTTCTTTCTCAACAGCACCATCACCACCGTCATCGGCGCCGGCCTCAAGATGCTGCTCGGCCTGACCACCGCCTACGCGGTCGTCTTTCTGGAGTTTCCGTTCAAGAAATTCGTCTTCGGGCTGGTCATCTTTGCCCTGCTGGTTCCGCAGCAGATCGTTATGATCCCGAACTTCACCCTCGTAGCCTCGCTCGGCTGGATCAACACCTACCAGGGCATCATCGTTCCGGGGTTGGCCAGCGCGTTTGGCACCTTTCTGTTTCGTCAGCATTTTCTGACCCTGCCGATCAGTATTCTCGAAGCCGCAGCCCTCGACGGTGCGAGCCACTGGATGCGCCTCTGGCGGTTCATCGTGCCGATCAGCGCGCCGACCATCGCCGCGGTCGCCCTGGTCTCGATCGTCTCCGAGTGGAACGAATACCTCTGGCCGCTGCTCGTCGTCGACCGCTCCGACATGATGACGCTGCCGGTGGGCCTGACCCTGCTGCAGAACAACGACGGCGTCACCAACTGGGGCGTGCTGATGGCCGGCACCGTGCTGGTCACCGTGCCCGTGCTCATCGCGTTCTTTGCGCTGCAGAAACGCATCATCGCCGGACTGACCGCCGGTGGCGTGACCGGCTGATCTGCGGGCATCCGTTTTATTGAAGCGGATGCCACCCCCTTCTTTTCCGCTTGTGCCTACCCCTACAAGGAGAGTTCTATGACCGCGACACCCACGTTCACCATCAACCGCCGGCAGATTCTGAAGCTCGCCGCGGTATTCGGAGCCACCGCCACTCTCGCCGCGTGCAGCGGGCCCTCGCTCGGAGCGGGTGCCGGCGCCGCTGACGCACCGGTCACGGACTGGACGGGAGTCATTCCGGCCAAGGAGATCACCTGGTGGAGCAACCACCCGGGAACCTCGAAGCTGATCGAGGAAGAATTCATCAAGCGCTTCCAGGCCGAGAACCCCGAGATCACGGTGAACCTGGTCACGGCCGGCGCCAACTATGACGAGATCGCGCAGAAGTTCCAGGCAGCATCGGGCACCAACAGCGTGCCCGACCTCGTGCTGGCGAGCGACGTGTGGTGGTTCCGGTACATGATCAACGGCCAGATTCTGCCGCTGGACGACCTCGCCAAGCACCTCGAGTTCGACACCGCCGACTTCAACACGACGCTGTACGACGACTACACCTTCACCGGCAACCACTGGGCTATCCCCTACGCCCGCTCCACCCCGCTGTTCTACTACAACAAGGCAGTCTGGGCGAAGGCCGGGCTGCCCGACCGGGCACCGAAGACCTGGGCCGAATTTGATGAGTGGGCACCGAAGATTGCGGCCGACGGCGGCGTGATGCCGCTCGGACTCGGCAAGGGCGCATCCTGGGCGGCCTGGTGGTTCTGCAACATGCTGTGGGGCCAGGGCGGCGCCTACTCCGACGAGTGGACGATGACTCTCGACACTCCCGAAGCGATCGCAGCGGCGGACTACCTGCAGTCCCTGATCTACGACCGCAAGATCGCTACCGTGGCCGCGGTCGACCAGGTCGCCGACTTCGGTGCTGGCCTGACCGGCTGCATCATGGGCTCGACCGGCTCGCTGACCGGCATTCTGAAGGCCGCAACGTTTGACGTCGGCACCGGTTTTCTGCCGGAAGGCCCGAAAGGGCAGGCCTGCCCGACCGGCGGAACCGGCGTCGCGATCGCCTCCGACCGCACGCCGGAACAGCAGCTGGCCGCCGGCATGTTCCTGAAGTTTCTGACGAACTCCGAGAACACGGCGTACTTCTCCTCGAACACGGGCTACATGCCGGTGCGCACCTCGGCCCGCGATGGCGAGACCATGACCAAGGTCTACGCCGAGTTCCCGCAGTTTCGTACCGCCGTCGACCAGCTCGAGACGACTCGCTCGCAGGACTGGGGCCGCGTCTTCGTGCCGAACGGCGACAAGGAGCTCACCACCGCGCTCGAGAAGATCATGCTGCAGCAGGCCGCCCCGGCCGAGGCCTTCGCCGTTGCGAGCACGGCGATCGCGACCTCGTTCGACGAGAACGTGAGCGCGTACCTGTAACTCCGGGTGCAGGAGAGCGGGCTCGCCGGTTGGCGGGCCCGCTTTTGCGTCTGCCGGGGCGGCATCGGCTTGCCAGGTAGCGACTCGTGGCGAGCGCCCGATAATAGGCGGGCGAGCCGCTTTTCACGAAGCGCACCGTTCGATCGCGGCGAAACTCTTTGCGCGCCGCGTGCGGGTTCTTCCGCGCCTAATTGTGCCGCAAATGAGCCTGATCGGGGGTAATACGGAGCTGTCGGAACAGGGCTTCGGGTTTGCAGAGCAGGCCGGACCCATTGAACGCCTCATACAGCACCGCGTGCGGGTTGATCGGGCGGGAGCGCCAGTAGGCATGGGCCTCATAGCGCAGAGCACGACGGATGCGACCGGCCGCCTGCGCGAGGCGGCGACGCGGCTCCGTGAACACGGTGGCGAGCAGCCGAGCGATCATGCTCACAGCTTTGGGTAGGCGGTCGGGAGGGCAAGGCCGCGCTCGGTGAGCACGGCGCGCAGCCGGGTCGGATAGTCGGTGATGATGCCGTCGACGCCCAGGTCGATGAGGGTGTGCATGAGCGCGGTCTCGCTGACCGTCCACGGGATCACAGGCAGTCCGGCGGCGTGCGCCGCGGCAACGAGCTCGGGCGTGACCGTCTCGAAGATCGGCGAGAGCGCGTCATACCCCTGCGCGGCAGCGGCGCGGGCGACGGATCCGTCGTAGTCGTCGATGTCGATGCCGCCCAGGTGCACGCTCGTGCCGGGCCGGCCGACTCCGAGCCAGTCGTCGTCCTGGGCGAGGGCGACGAGTCGCAGCTTAGGGGCGATGTCGCGCACGAGGTTGAGGGACGCCCAGTCGAAACTCTGCACCGTCACACGATCGGCGCGGCCCGACGCTTCGATCGATGCGACGACGGCGCGGGTGAGCGCCTTCATTTCGTCTGCGCCCGCCGGGCCGGGGGTCTCGATCTTGGTCTCGATGTTGAGTTGCACGGTGTCGGCCTGGTGAACGTCGACGAGCGCGAACACGTCGGCGAGTTCGGCAATGGTGTTTCCCGGCACATTCTGCTGCTCCGGATAGCCCGGAAGCTGCTGGTAGCCGCAATCGAGCGTCTGGATCTGTTCCAGGGTCAGCTCGCGCACCCGGCTGCCGGCGTAGGGAAATTGCGGGTCGCCGCGGAAGGCGGCATCCGTGTCGCGGCACTTGGTCGCGGTGAGCACATCGTCGTGCCAGACCACGACGGCGTCGTCGCGGGTGAGATGGGTGTCGAGTTCGAGGGTGCTGACGCCCAGCTCCAGCGAGGCGGCAAAGGCGGCGAGGCTCTCTTCGGAATGTTCGCCGCGGCCGCCGCGGTGGGATTGCAGGTCGAACTCGGCGAGTTGTGTCGCGCGGGGTGTCTGCGCGGCGGGCGCCGGCTCCCCCTGCGCGGCCACCACGGCACCGCCGACCAGGACCGTGCTGAGGGCGGCAGCCGCCGCGATGATCACAATCTTGCGCATGCGGCACTCTTTCGTGGATCGAAGCACGCCGAGAGGCGTGCATCTGCCCACGTTAAGGAGGCGAGGTGGCCGGCATCCGCTTCGCAGCGGTCAGGCGCATGAACTCTGTGTTAACACGTTGACTGCGTTACGCGCGACGGGCGGTCAGGCGGGGCGGCAGCATCTGCTTGAGCGCACCGGGGCCGGCGCGGCGCAGCGAGACGGCCACGATCACCATCACCGCGACCGCGATCGACACCTGGGTGAGCTGCGGGTTCGGCAGGAGCAACCGCAGGGTGAGCGCCATCGGCACGAGCAGCCATTCCCAGCGGCCGCTGAGCGCCACGAACGGCAGCAGCAGCAGCGCATACCAGGGGTAGCGGGGGCTGAGCACGAGCAGGGTCGCGCCGATCATAACGAGCTGACCGACCCAGGGCTGGGTCTGGTCGGTTTTGATGATGACGAAAACGGCCACGATCGCCAGAATAATGCCCGCCACGATCACAGCGGATGCCCCCGGCGCGACCAGAGACACCAGCGCGAACCGCGAGCCGTCCTGGTAGCCCTCTTCGGTGAGGTAGCCGGGCAGGTAGCCGAGCACCCCGATTCCGGTGGCGAGCACATAGGGCACGTACAGCAGAGCGAAACTCAGAACAGATGCCGCCACCATGCGCCACCCGCCCCTTTTCAGCAGCGCCGGTGCCGCCAGCACAGGAATGAGTTTGGTGCCGATTGCGATTCCGAGCATGATGCCGCCGCGCCAGACTTTTTTGCTCGAGACCAGGAACACGGCCGCGACCACGAAAATGACGCCGAGCATGTCCACGTGCGAGTTGGTGATGGCTTCGGTCGCCACGAGCGGACACCAGGCCCAAAGGGCCGCGTTTCTCTCGTTCAGGCCGCGGCGGCGCATGCCGTTCAGGAGCAGGACGGTCGTTCCGAGGCTCAGCAGCAACCCGGCGAGCTGCAGCGGCCAATATTCCGGCCCTGGTCCGGTGAGAAAGCGCACACCGGCGAAAAAAATCTCGCTGGCCGGCGGATAGATCGTGGGTACGGCCGTACGGTTCAGGGCCGAGCAGAGCAGGTCGCCATCGGTCGTGCGGGCGCGCACGATGCGTTCACCGTCGCAGATTTCCTTGCCGACGGCGTTGGTCTGGGGTGCGGGGAAGAGCCAATCTGGTCTCAGGGAATCGAGGCGGGCATCCGCTGGCGTGAAAGCGAAGGGGCTGATGCCGTTGGTTTGTACGATGCCGTCCCAGGCGTAACGGGCCGAGTCGGTACTCGTGTTGGGTGGGCCGACCATGGCGGCGCCGCCGATCAGAGCGGAACCGGCGAGGATCAGCGCAACGACCGTTTTGCCCCGGACACGGCGCAACAGCCACCAGGCCAGGCCGAAGAGCAGCCAGAGCGCGCTCGTGACCAGCACGAGCTGCACCTCGTCGCGGTCGGGGTTGAACAGGTCGAACGTGAGCACGCCGAACGCGGTGAGGGCAGCGCTGGCCACCAGCAGGGCAGCGATGATCGTTATGCGCACGGTTCAGTCTGTCTCATGGGTCGTGACTTTTCCGGGACCGTTCACCCATTCACCCGCACATCGTAAGGAATTCTTACCCTTTTTGAGCGCGGCGCGGTGGTGCAATGAAGGTATGCGGCGATTGATGTACGAGGCCCAGCGAGCGCTGGCGTCGCCGGTGCGCAATCCGCGCATGGCCACCGTGATCGGGCGGCTGCTCGGCGCCGCTTTTCTGATCTGCTTCGGCACCGGCCTGTACAGCCACTTTCTGCAGGAACCGCTCGACTGGATGCGCTTCGCGACCCGGCCCGAGTTTCTCTACCAGGTGACCCAGGGCACGCACATCATCACGGGCATCGCCTGTTTTCCGCTGCTGTTGGCCAAGCTGTACATCGTCTTTCCAAACCTGTTTGCGTATCCCCCGGTTCGCGGCATCGTGCATTTTCTGGAGCGCGCGTCGATCGCCCTGTTTGTCGGTGCCTCGCTCGTTCAGATCACGATCGGGCTGCTCAACACCTACCAGTGGTACCCGTGGCCGTTTCCGTTTCGGCAGGTGCACTTTGCGCTCGGCTGGGTGCTGATCGGGCTGCTGGTCATCCACATCGCGGTCAAGCTTCCGGTGATCACGCGGTACTGGAACAAATCTCCGTCCTCCGACGACGAGCATCTCTCCGATGCGGTGTCGGGGGACCGCGGTTCCGATGCCGAGGCCGTGCGCCTCTGGGGCACGACCCGCCCCAATGGCGTGACCGGGCGGGTGCTCGACTACATTGACGCGACGCCGCGCACTGCGTCGCGGGTCAGTCGGCGCGGGTTTCTCACCACGGTCGGTGTGGCTACGACCGCCGTCGTCGGTCTCACCGCCGGGCAGACCTTCACACCGCTGAACGCGGTCAACCTGTTCGCGCCGCGCAAGAAGGGCGTCGGCCAGCAGGGAGTTCCGGTGAACCGCACGAGCGAACAGGCCAAGGTAGCGGATGCCGCCATGGCCCCCGCGTGGAGCCTCACCCTCGCTGTCTCCGGCACCGAACGCTCGTTCACTCGGGACGAGCTGCTCGCACTGCCGCAGACGTCCGTGCAACTGCCGATCGCCTGTGTCGAGGGCTGGAGCCAGATGGCATCGTGGCGGGGTGTGCGACTGCGCGACCTCGCCGATCTGATGAACGCCGACCCTGACACGTCGTTTCGCCTGATCAGCCTCGAAGAACGCGGCAGTTTCAGCAAAACGCAGATGGGGCGCGAGTATGTGCGCGACCCGCTCACGCTCGTTGCGCTCGAGCTCAACGGAGAGACGCTCGACCTTGAGCACGGGTATCCGGCCCGCATGATCGCGCCCGGCCGGCCCGGTGTGTTGCAGACCAAGTGGCTGAGCCGAATCGAGGCGATCTGATGACTTCTCTTCAAGGCGGTCTGACACCACCGCCGGCCGGAATCGAGGCGTCGACCGGTCAACGGATGCGCAGCATCCGCTTGGTGCTGCTGGGTGTCGGCGTGCTGATGCTGGCCTGGGGCGCGTTCGTGATGTTCGACTCGGTGCGGCTGACCCGCATTCCCGGGGTGGCGCTGTGGATTGCGGCGGCGATCGTGCTGCACGATGCGATTCTGGCGCCGATCGTGTTTGCGTTCGGGATTGCGCTGCGGCGGGTCGGACGACGGGCGACCGGGACGATCATTGCGATCGTGCAGGGCGGCATTGTCGTCGGGTCTCTGGTCTCGCTCGTGGCGGTGCCACTGATCGTGGCAAAAAACTTCGCCCCGGCCAACCCAACGGTGCTGCCGCTGAATTACGGGCTCAACCTAGGGATTTTCTGGCTCGTGCTCGCGGTGGTAACCGTGGGGCTGTCGGTGTGGGCGTTTCTGCGCGGGCGACGACCGGACGTGGCTTTTCCGGACGACTCCGGGCGCTGAGGTGGGTGGCTGTTGTCGGCGGCCCGCTATTGAGGAGCGGCCGAGCCCAGCTTTGAGAACTGGGACCATGATCTAGCATGGGCCCAGTTACCGGGCCCGGGCCCGGAAAGAAGGTACGGTCAGGCGCGGGCTAGGCGGGCGAAGGAACGGCCTCCGCGGGTCCATTCGGCGACCTGCACGAGTCCAACGCGGGCCGCGCGGCGGCGCAGGGCGCTGACGCCGATCTCGGCCCAGGGGAACGCATCGCTCGTGTGTCCGGCGGCGTCGTGCAAGGTGCCCTCGTAGGCGAGGTCGTGCTCGGGGTCGCGGTGCACCTCGACGACGAGCACGCCGTCGGCGCAGAGCAGCGACACACAGCGGTCGAGCAGAGCGTCGGGGTCGCCGCCGATACCGATATTGCCGTCAACGAGGAGCAGGGTCGCCCAGGTTCCCGCGAGCGGAATGTAGTCGAAGACGGAGCGCTGCAGCACGGCGAGACCGGCTGCGAGGGCGATGCGCACGGCGGTCGGCGAGACGTCGACGCCGAGGGCATCGAGTCCCTCGTCGATCGCGGCCTGGATCATGCGGCCCGGTCCACAGCCGATGTCCAGCACCGGTCCCGCGACGCCGCAGAGCAGGGAACGGTCGATTGCATCGGCTCCGGCGCTCCAGCGCCCGGCGTGCATGGTCGACACGCGCGTCGGCGTTCCCGGATCAGCATCGGCTCGATTGCCGTGCAGGTACAGCACGTTGTCATCGGATTGCAGCGCCTGGGCATACGGTTCGGATCCGCCGGACCCGAACGTGGTCGGGCGGCGAAAACGCTCGGCCGTGGCGCGGTCTCTGGCAGCGTCGTCGAGTTCCCAGTCGGCCGACTGCTCCCACAGGCGCGGCGACACGAGGGTCATGAGCGTGCCCCGTTCACGGTGGGCAATTCGGCATTCCGCAACAGAGCGGATGCCGTCACCCCCGCGAAAGCACGCGCGAACCGGGTGTGGGGGGCGCTGGAGGCGACGGTATGGGCATCCGTTATGGTGTCGATGTCGGTGAGTGAGGGCAGCAGGCCGACGGTGAGGCCGGCCTCGTCGAGGCGTTGCAGCTGGTGGGCTCCGGTGTCGGCGCGGCTCATCGGGATGCCGCGAAGCAGCGCGCCGGTCGGGTTTTTGAGCGCGAGCGCCCAGAAACCGCCATCGTCTGCGGGGCCGAACCAGGCATCCGTTTCGTCGCCCCAGCCGGTGAAGACGGGGGCGAGCGCGGCGGCGTTGATCTGGGGGGTGTCCATGCCGAGCAGGAGCGTCGGCTCATCGAGGTGGTCGAAGATGGCGGCGAGTCGCTCATCGAGACCGCCGGAGGTCTGCGGCAGAATCTCCCAATCGGATGCCTCCGGCGGCGGGGTCACACCGTCGAACGCGAGGATGTGGCGGGTGGCGGGCAGCGCGCCGGCGACGGCGAGGGTGTCGGCGAGGCTGGCGGCGGCAAGCTGGGCGGCCTGCTCGAGGGAGAGCGGCGGGTGCAGGCGGGTCTTGACCTTGCCGGGAAGGCATTCCTTGGCGATGACGACGATAGCGGTCATGAGCGGGCCTCGTTGGTGTTTGGGTTCCTGGTGCTGCTCGCGCTGTTGGCGCTTCGGGCGTTGTTGGCACTTTGGGCGTTGTTGGCGCTGAGCAGCGCGGACATGTCCTGAATGGCAGTCAGGGTTCCGCGCACGGTTCCGGTTACCTTGCTGCGGCCGACGCGCGGCGCGTAGCCCGTGTCCACCTCGCGGATGCGCCAATTCGCTGCGGCCGCGCCGAGAAACATCTCGAGCGGATATCCGCTGCGGCGGTCGTGCAGGTCGAGGGCGAGGAGGTGGTCGCGGCGGGCCGCTCGCATGGGGCCCAGGTCATGAATGTTCACACCTGTTATTCGGCGCAGTCGCCAGGAAAGATAGGTATTTGCTAGACGGGCATGCGGAGGCCAGGCGTTTCGGGTCGTGGGGCGACGGCGACCAAGCACGAGATCAGCCTCGTCGGCGCTGATCGGATCGACCACGAGAGGCAGGTCGCGGGGGTCCATCGAGGCGTCGGCGTCGCAGAAGGCCACGATCGGGGCGGTCGCGGCGAGGAGCCCGGCGTGGGCGGCGGCGCCGAATCCACGGCGGCGTTCGTGCACGACGTACGCGCCGAGGATGCGGGCGAGGTCGGCGGACCCGTCGGTCGACCCGTTGTCGACGACGATCGCGCGGTAGCCGGCGGGCAGGCGTTCGAGGATCCACGGCAGTGCCTGCGCCTCGTTGAGGCAGGGCAACACCACATCGACCCGAATATTCATCATTCTTCGACCCTAAAGGGGAGGTCTGGGGCTTCGGGGCGAAACAGGTTACGAACCGCTGAATGTTTCTGGGCGTTTGGTGTGAAGTGGCTCAACGCACGATTGGCGGATGCCGGTGGCGGGTTGGTTGTCCGGGCCCATGTTGTGGCCCTGGGCCCAGTTTAGAAGCTGGGCCCGTGGACGGGGCCCGGGCCCCGTCCGGTTGGGCGGACGGCGTTAGGCGGGGCATCCGCTGGACCGACCGACAGGTGGGTGCGCGCGCCCCGCGCGGTATGGGGTGTGCACGCCTAGTCTGAGGGGGTGTCTCCCTCCCAATATTTTGCGCCGCCCCGAGCGGATGCCCTCGCCGGCCGTCGCGTGCTCCTGATCGAGGACGACCCGACGGTATCCGAGGTGGTCGGGCGATACCTGCGCGCCGCCGGATTCGTCGTGGATGAAACCGTGGACGGGCTTGCCGGCCTGCGCCAGGCCGAACTCGCGCAGCCCGACCTTATTGTGCTCGACCGCATGCTTCCGCTGCTCGATGGCATCGAAGTGTGTCGCCGCATCCGCGTGAACTGGGGCGCGCTTCCGGTGATCATGCTGACGGCGCTCGGCGAGGAGGAACACCGCATCGAAGGGCTCGAAGCGGGCGCGGACGACTACCTGGTGAAGCCGTTCTCTCCGCGCGAGCTGGTGCTGCGGGTGCAGTCAGTATTGCGGCGGAGCGGCACCGAATCCATTCCGGAGGGGATCCTCGACGCCGGCGAATTCTCGCTCAACCTCGCCGCACACGAGATTCGGTTGCGCGACAAGCCGCTCGTGCTCACGAGCCGGGAATTCGACCTGCTCGCCTATCTGATCTGGCGGCCGTCGCGGGTGCTGACCCGCGAGGAGTTGCTGCGTTCGGTCTGGGGCTGGGAATTCGGGGACCTGTCCACCGTGACCGTGCACGTGCGGCGGTTGCGGGAGAAGGTCGAAGCCGACCCGGCGCATCCGCTGCTCGTGAATACCGTGTGGGGGGTCGGATACCGGTTCGATCCGGTGCCGCTTGGGGCCGGTTCGATGCCCGCTAACGACGCATCGAGGAGCGCGGGATGAGCGCGCCGGGCGAGGTCGTCACCACGGTGGTCTGGTATTCGAGGCTCGCGGGAGGCACCGGGGCTTGGCCGGCCCGCGGCATCCGTTTAGCGGGTGGCACACCGTGACCGCTGGCGTCTTTGCGACCGTGGCCGGCATCGCGCTCGGTTGCGCGCTGGTTGTGGGAGCACTCGCCCTGCTCACCCTGCGGCTGCTGTCGCGGGGGTCGCTCGTGATGCAGGTGGTCGTCGTCGCGTTCGCGACCGTCGTGTCGGTGGTCAGCGGAACCTCCGCGGTGGCGTCGCTCATGTACCTGTCGGAGCACGACCTGAACGTGTTCTACTCGGTAGCCGCCGTCGCCGGAATCGTGTCGCTCGTCATGGCCTCTGTTTTGGGGCGGTCGCTGGTTCGCGACAACCAGTACTTTCGGGCTGCTGCGGCAAGCATCGGTCGGGGCGAATCTGTTATATCTCCGGATCGGCATACATCGACGGAGTTCGCCTCGCTCGCCGGGGAGTTGGCCGCGACGGCCGATCGGCTGACCGAATCCCGCCAGCGGGAGGAGCGCATCGAGTCGTCGCGTCGCGAAATCGTGGCGTGGATCTCGCACGACCTGCGCACGCCCCTCGCTGGCATCCGCGCCATGGCCGAGGCCCTCGAAGACGGCATGGCTCCCGACCCACAGCGGTATTACGCGCAGATTCGCGGGCAGGTCGACCGGCTCAGCGGCATGGTCGACGACCTGTTCGAGCTGTCCAAGATCCACGCCGGGGCGCTGCAACTCAACTTTGAACGGGTGGCCCTGTATGACCTGATCAGCGACACCGTCGCAGATCTCGCGCCGGTCGCCCTCGGCAAATCGCTCGACCTGCGCTTCGAGGGTGAACGCGGTGTCACCCTCAAAGCGGATGCCCGGGAGCTCGCCCGCGCGGTCGGCAACCTGGTCATGAACGCCATTCAGTATTCTCCGGCCGACAGCGCCATCGTCGTCTCGGTCACCCGGCACGTCGACGGCAGGGCTGTGATTTCGGTTGTGGATGCGGCCGGCGGGATTCCGGAGCAGGATCTCGGTCGGGTGTTCGAGGCTGGCTGGCGAGCGAGTGAACCGCGGACCGTGTCCGCCTGGGGAACCGGCGCCGGTCAGAGCGGCGGCGCCGGGTTGGGGCTCGCGATCGTCGAGGGCATCGTGCGGGCTCATGCTGGGCAGGTGACGGTGACCAATGTGGGGAACGGATGCCGGTTTGAGATGCTGTTGCCGCAGCATCCGCTGGCCTGATCGGTCGGCAGGCCAAAGCATCTCCCGGTCTCTCTTCAGGGTTCAATCACTTCCCAGGGCATGACTCCTGCAATTTGCAGAAGGTGCCCGGAAAGTTGGCTGGAATTCCGCGCTTCCGCGCGGGGCCGCCGAGAATTTGCAGGAGTTACGCCGTTTTCGCCACTCCCACAGGTGTCTGTGGCGACCGGAATAGCCCCGTGGGCTGGGTCAGGGACACACGGCAGCACGCAGAGGGGCCGTGGCGAACTCGCGCATGCCGTCTTCGAAGGAGACCTGGGCGGACCAACCGAGTTCCGTGCGCAATCGCTCGGAGGACGCCGTAATGTGTCGCACGTCGCCGAGCCGGTACTGCCCGGTCACGATCGGGGTGAGGCCACCGGCCGCCGCGGCAAGGGCGGTCGCCATATCGCCAATGGTGTGCACGATTCCGCTGCCAACGTTGAACGGGCGGAATATTCCGGAATCGGAATGGGCCGTGAATTCCAGCGCGGAAATGTTGGCGGCGGCCACATCACGCACGTGCACGAAGTCGCGGCGCTGCCGGCCGTCTTCGTACACCCGCGGAGCCTCACCGCGCTCGATCGCCGAACGAAACAGGGAGGCGACCCCCGCGTAGGGCGTGTTCTGCGGCATGCCCGGTCCGTAGACGTTGTGGTAGCGCAGGGCGGCAACCTGCCCGCCGGTCGAGCGAGCCCAGGCCGTGGCGAGATATTCCTGACCGAGTTTGCTGCTCGCGTAGACGTTGCGCGGGTCGAGCGGGTCGGTTTCGCTCACCAGAACGGGCTCGAGCGCCTGGCCCGTCTCCGGGTCGCGCGGGTCGAAGCGCCCGGCGTCGAGGTCGCTCGCGAGGCGCGGGCCTGGCCGGGTGAAACCGTTCGGGCCGCGATAGCTGCCCTCCCCGTAGACCACCATGGATGACGCCAGAACCAGACGGCGGATGCCCCGCTCGGCCATCGCGGCCAGCAATACCGCCGTTCCCACCTCGTTGCTGTGCACGTAGTCGGGGGCGTCGGCAAAGTCGACGCCGAGTCCCACTTTGGCCGCCTGATGGCAGACCACGTCGATGTCTTCGAGGGCGCGGGCGACGGTGTCCGGGTTGGTCACGTCGCCGAGCAGGAACTCCACCCGTGGGTCCAGGCCCGCCGGGCGTGCGTTCCCGGCCCGGAAGCTGGGCCCAGGTTCTCTCATGGGCCCGCTTTCCGGGCCCGGGCCCGGAAAGATAGGGGACGCGGATTCAGGCGTGGACTCAACCTCGGACCTTGGCTCGCGGTCGGCCGCGGACGCTCGCTCGGGCTCGGACACGAGTGCCGGCGCAGGCCCGTGCACGTCGGCGCGCAGTGAGTCCAGTACGCGCACCTGATAGCCGCGGGCGAGGGCGGCGTCGACGATCGCGGATCCGATGAAGCCCGCTCCGCCAGTGATCAGCAGGTGTTCGCCGGTCATGGCTGGTCCCGCTTGACGGTGCTGACGCAGCCGGCACCAGGGTGGCGCTCCGCGTTTCCCGTCGATCCGCCGGCGACCCGCTGAAACGCACCGCGCGCCGAGCGATCCATGTTCACGCCAGCGCATCCGGGTCAGACACCACGGCACGAGCGAGTACGGCGGCGACCTGGGCCGGGTCGATGAGCTCACGCGGAGCGAAGTCAGTCGGCAGAGCTCGCAGGATGCCGTCGATCGCGGCCAGAATACGCGGCTGGGCGTCGCGCAGGCGCCGGAACACGACCGAGGCGGTCACGGCATCCGTTTCGAGGGAGGTTACACCACGGGCGGCGGTCTCGGCGTCCCCGGCATCCGCTGCGAGCACCGGCGCGAGCCCGGCGTCGGCATCCGTCACGAAGGAAAGGTTCACAGTGCCCAGGTTGAGCTCCCCGGCCAGCACGATTTCGGGGTAGGCGGTCATATTGACGATGTGGGCGCCGATCGAGCGGAACCAGACTGACTCCGCCCGGGTCGAAAACCGCGGGCCCTGAATGACGACGACCGTTCCGGTGGGGGCGAAGTTCTCGCCCAGCTCTTCGAGGGCGTTCACGGCGTACCCGCGCAGCAGCGGATCGAACGGGTCGGCGGCGGAGAGATGCTGCACCGATTCCCGGTCGTAGAACGTGTCGGGACGTCCAGTCGTGCGGTCGATGAACTGGTCGGTGACCACGAGCAGCCCGGGCGCATACTCCGGCGTGACTCCCCCGACCGCCGAAGACGAAATGATCGCCCGCACGCCGATCGAGGCCAGCGCCCAGATATTCGCGCGGTAGTTGATCAGGTGCGGGGCGACGCTGTGACCGCTGCCGTGCCGGGGCAGAAACGCGACCCGGCGACCGGCTCGCAGGCCGATCGTGACGGGCGTGGTTCCGTAGGGCGTCTGTACCTGGTGCGTTACGGCGCCGGCCGGGTCGATGAGTTCGTAGAGTCCGGATCCGCCGATGACGGCAAACTCGGCACGCGCCGTCGGGTCGACCAGAGGTTCGGGCAGCGATTCGGCCGAGGGCGCAGCCAATTGGTCGGCAGTCGGGTCAAACGTCACAAGCGGCTCCCAGCGTTTAAAAGTCGAGTGTTCAGTGTGCCATCGAAACCTGCGTGCCCGCGCAGACCGCCTACGCGGTCGGGGCCCAGGCCCCGTCCACGGGCCCAGTTTATAAGCTGGGCCCAGGGACGGGGCCCGGGCCCCGACCAGAAAATGGGCGCCCGACACGGACTTCGAACTCGGCCCAAGGTCCGAGCCTGTTTCCGGGACCGGGACCGGTCGCTGGGACCACGCTAGAACATGGGCCCGGTTTCCGGGACCGGTCCCGGTTGCACAGACAGCTAGTGCGTGTAGACGCGAATCGACGACGCGAGCGGCCCGGGCGGGTTCAGCGCGAACGACGACAGCACCCCGTCGCCGGAGTAATCCACGAGCGCCCAGAGTTCAGACCCGCCACTCACCACGTAGCGCTCTCCGCTTTGAAGCGGCACCGTGGCGCTGGCCCCGGCGCCCACCGTGAGGTCTACCGGGGTGCCAGCGGCGGGGGTGAGGGTGAGCGAGGCATCCGCTGCCCCACTGTTGACGAGGTGCAGCGTCGGCGACGGGCCGTCGGCCACGGCCACCACGAAGGGGCCCTTGAGCGGCGCCGACGCCGAGAACCAGCCGAAGTCCTTACCGCCGGTGCTGTCAGTGGCGGTGCGGGCGGCCGCGACGATCGGCTCGTCGGAGCGCAACTGCACCGAGAAGCTGCCAACGGCCAGCGGCGCGAGCGGAATTTCGGTGGCGATGCCGGGCTCGACATCCACCTGGGTCGACGTGCCGGAACCTGACCCGTCGGCGCTCGTCACGCCGATCTGCACG
Organism: Cryobacterium sp. N19; assembly: GCF_002929595.1. Classification (NCBI taxonomy): domain Bacteria; kingdom Bacillati; phylum Actinomycetota; class Actinomycetes; order Micrococcales; family Microbacteriaceae; genus Cryobacterium; species Cryobacterium sp. N19. Next base: position 23,465 of record NZ_PJJR01000047.1, read on the forward strand.
GTCGCCGCCGCATCACCCGGCACGAACACCCGAATCGACGCGGTGTCGGCGTTGAATCCCTCGCCCGTCGTCACCGTCTCCCCGCTGACGGCCGCCATGACGCGTACGCCGGCAATGATCTGGTTGGTGGCGGGGGTCGCGGTGGTGCCGATGATCTCGACTCCGCCCGGTTCGATGCCGCGAATACTGCTCTGCTCCAGCGACGCGGCAACCTGCCCGCCGCGCGAGGAGACGTGCAGAACCGGCGATTTCACGTTCGGCGCGAGTCCGGCTAGCGAGATGACCCGCTGCTCGCCCGGCTGCACCAGGATGCCGCTCGCGCCGGGTGCGTCCACGAGTCCGGTCTCGCCGTAGACCGTCACGTTGACGGTCGCAAGTACGGAGGTCGGGTTGCCGAGCAGCAGCAGGCTGGTACGCCCGATATCGGTCGAGCCGCCCACGATCCAGCTGTCGCTGACCGCTTCGGCGCAGGCGGCGACGGCGAGCCCGCCAATGGTGTCGGTGGCGGCGACCTGCGACTGACTTCCGGCCACGAGAGGCGGAACGGTCGCGCCATCCTGCACGGGAACGGTCAGCAGCAACGGCGGCTGCCGGCTGTTCGAATCATCGACCGCGCTTATCTCGGTCACCTGCGGCCGAATCTGTTCCTGCGATGAAGCCTCAACCGCTCCATACACAGCGGATGCCGCTCCCACACTCGACGCGGACTGCGCCTTCGTCGAGTCCTCGGCCAGGGTCAGCAGTGGTCCGGGGCAGACCCGCTGCTGCTCACTGGGCAGCGGCGCGATCTCGCTGGACTGCGGGTTGCGTTCAACGGTCGGCAGCGTCACGAGGGTGGCCGCGCCGAGCGTCGCGACGACGACAGCGATGCCGACGAGGCCGAGCACACCGCGTCCGGCCCGGCCGCCGATGCGGGCGAGTTGGCTTTTATCTGGCATTGTCGTCCTTCGGTCGGTCGTTGGCAGCCGGGCCGACGCCAGAGGCACCAGAGGCGGCAGAGGCGCCAGAGACGCCAGGCGTGCCAGCCCCTGAGGCAACGGCCGGGTCGGCAACAGCTGGTTCGGCCGCAGCATCGTCGTCGGCGAACCCGTCGTCCGATTCCAACCCGGTTCCGACGCCGGTCTCCCGGTCGATCGCGAGGTCGGCTTCGAGATCGGTGCCGAGCGGCACCTCCAACTCCTCGTCACGATCGGATGACACAGCACCCTTCGACCGCCGCACGCGCTTGGGCTTCTGTTTGGCGTCGGCACGGGCGGCCCGACGAATCGCGTCGCGGTTGGCCTGGCGCACGGCTTCGCGCCCGGCGCCGATCGGCAGCGACAGCAGAACGGCGCTGCCCACCACGGCGAAGGCAATGAGCAGGGTCACCAGGCCGAAAACGCCGCCGGCGCGAGCCGGTATCGGGGTCGAGGCGGCAGCATCCGTTTCGCCGAACTGCCAAAGGCGGCCGAACTCGGTATCGCCGACCGGGGCCAGGCTCGAGTTGCCGTCGAGGGCGGTTTCGGTGCGCAGCGCGGTGTCGGCCGCGTCGACGCCGGTATCGCCGGGCTGCAGCACAATAAAGCGGATGCCGAACTCGGCCAGGTCAGCGTTGGTGTCGAGTCCGCTGTGCGAGGCCAGGTTGCCGGCGAGCTCCGCGAGCGCTTTCTCGCGGGTATTGAGAGTCGCATCGGTGCTGTCCAGGGTGGATTGCTGGTTCAGTGTGGCGCCGATACCGCGCTCGATCGTGGCGAGCAGCCCGCCGTCAGCCTGCGGGGTGAGCTTGAGCGTGCCGACCCGGTTGTCGATCTGCGCCTCGGCGGCGACGAAGGCCGGCTGGGTCTGCCCGGTTCCCTCGCGCACGGCGGCGGTGCCGAGGTGCAGCGAGGCGACCAGCGGCAGCACGACCACGGCCAGGGCGAGCGCGGCGACCACACCGGGCGTCGATGCGAAGCGGTGCAGGGAGCGCAGGCCGATCACCAGGGCGCCGACTAGTCCGAGCCAGTACAGACTGAGGCCGCTGCCGGTCCAGACGCGCACCGGTTCGGCGCCGATCGCGGCGAGAACGAGCTGGTTGACGGCGAGGGCGGTGCCGAAGCCGAGCAGCGCAACGAGCCAGGCGCCGCCGGCGAGGCGCGCGCCGGGCAGCAGCAGCGCGAGGAGGGCGAGCACGGCGAGGGGCGCGAGCAGAATCGGTACGAACAGCTGCGGGTCCAGGCCCTCGACGCCGAAGCGGTCGAGCACGCCGGCCCAGCCGTCGGTTCCGGGCAGTCCGAGCAGAAGTTGCAGGGTAGGAGCCTGGCCGCTCGGCACGGGCAGGCCCGGGTCGGCGACGAGGTTCAGCCAGTCACCGCGCAGTCCCTGGTTGACCAGCAGGGGCAGGGCCAGCGCGAGCGCTGGCAGCGGAATACCGATGAAGCGCATCACTCGGCGGCCGGCCAGGGCCACGCTGAGCGCCCAAACCACGAGCAGGGCCGGGGCGAGCGAGGGCGCGCAGGCGACGACGGCCGCGAACAGCAGGGCAGCGGATGCCGATGCCGACCAGGTGCGCGCGGCGGCGAACCAGGCGAAGAACAGCCACGGCAGCAGCAGGTGCACCAGAATCGCGGCCGGACGTGCGTCGGCGAGGGCGATCAGAAAGGTCGGGGCCAGCACCCAGAGCGCGGCGGCCAGGGCGCGCAGGCTGCCGCGGTCGGTCAGCCGGGTCGCGGCCATCCAGGCGCCAACGGCGGCGAGGGGAAAGGCGAGCGCGTAGACCAATACGAAAGCAAACGACGGCGACCAGAACGCAATCGAGCCGAGCACGGCCACAACCGCGGCGAACGGATCGGCGGCGCCGACGAAGCCGAGCCCCAGGTCGCGCCAGCCGAAGCCGACACTCGCCCACAGTTCGGGCAGGGTCGGAGACAGCGGCAGCAGCCCGCCGCCGGTGAGGGTGTCGGCGCCGAGCAGCGGCACCATCATGATGATGCCCACGACCGCAGCGGCGAGCATGGTCCAGGCGCCGCCGCCGGAGAAGAATCGAATCTCGGGGCGTTCGCCGTGCAGGCCGAACAGGCTCGCCTCGCGCTTGAGCGAGTGTCGCCGGCGCACCTCATTCGAGGGAACCCGCAGCGTGGAGATGGCATCCCAACCGAGCGTGCGCGTTTTCGCAAAGGAGCGGCGGGCGTTGCCGACGCGCATTCCATTGAACGCGGCGCCGAACGCGGCCGCGAATTCGCCCACGATCGCGCCGGGTTCCTTGCGCAGCAGTTGCCCGAGCGAGCGCACAAAAGCCAGCGGCAGCAGCGACAGCCAGTGAAAAACCAGGGCTCCGGCGGGCGCGTAGACCAGCCGGCGGTGCAGCTGCGCTGAACGTTCCGCGCGCACGCGGCGACGGCGGAGGCGCCCCCGCGAGGACTGGTTGGGCCCGGCGACGCCGTCACCGGCCGAGGCGACGCGGGCCGCCGGAACGACCGACACGCGGTACCCGGCGAGCCGCACCCGCACGCAGAAGTCGAGGGAATCATCCACTGTCGGCAGGGCCGGGTCGAACCCGCCGAGCTGCTCCCACACCGTGTGGCGCACGAGCAGGCCGCCAGCGCTGACGGCGAGCACGTCGCTCAGGCCGTCGTGCTGGCCCTGGTCGAGTTCACTCTCGACCAGGGTGACGGTGGCGCCGGTCGGCGTCATCGACTCGCCGAAATTGTGGATATATTCGCCGGCGATCCATTCCATGACCTTCGGCCCGGCGACTGCTACCGAAGGGGCGATCTCGAGCGCGTCGACGAGCACCTCGAGGGCGGTCGGGTCGGGCGCGCTGTCCTGGGCGAGCAGCCAGAGCAGCTCGCGGTCGTGCGTGGGCGGCGCGCTCACGCGCACTGCGGCGGCGATCGCCTGACCAAAGTTCAGATCGGTGTCGGCGGCAATGAACTGCGTCGGCCCGAATTCGGCGAGCATCTTTGCGGTCGCATCGCTCGAACCGCAGTCCACGGTGATGACAATGTCGGGTTTACGGGTCTGCAGCGACAGCGCCTTGAGAGTTCGCTCAAGGTGTTTCGCGCCGTTTCGGGCGACAAGGATGGCGGTGACTCTGGGTTGCATAACAGAACCAGCCTAGGTCGGGATCGGCCCGCGGCCCTGAACCGAGAGGGCGCGCCTCAAATATTGACGACGCAATAGCGAAGCGGATGCGGCGCCATCCGCTCAGAGACCGGGTCTCGTCGGTCCGTGGAGCGGCTCGCCTGCCGGCATTTGCTTGCGAGCGCCGAAGGAGTTAAGCGCGCTTTCGCAGTTTGCGGCGTTCGCGCTCGGAAAGTCCGCCCCAGATGCCGAACCGCTCGTCGTTGCTGAGCGCGTATTCGAGGCACTGGTTGCGCACCTCGCAGCCGGAGCAGATCTTCTTGGCGTCGCGGGTGGAGCCGCCTTTTTCGGGGAAGAACGCCTCGGGGTCGGTCTGGGCGCAGAGCGAGTCGGCCTGCCAGGCCAGAAGGTTCTCGTCGCCGAGATCTTGTCGTACGCCCGGGACACCGAGGGTGACGGGGTCAACGAACCAGTCCTCTGGTACTCCGGAACGATAGTCAGGTATAGCCATATCGTCTCCCAGCGCTCGCTACGCACCGTTTGGTGCTGCACCTAATTACACCGGTGTAATTCGCTAACGTCAAGTCGCAGATCGTAAACCCTCAATACGGGCTGGAGGGTTGCGACGCGCCGATGACGGCAAAATCGGCATTCGGGGGGTACGCGGGCTCAAAACAACGTCGCGAACGTAGCACGATCGTTGGCCCGACCGGCGTGTCGCTGAGCTCAGTGCGCGGCGGCGCGCGAGGAATCCCAGGCGCTCTGCACCATCTGCTCCAGGGTGTGACGCATGCTCCAGCGCAGGTCGCGGGCGGCGAGCGCGCCGGAGGCCACGATGCGATCCGGGTCGCCGGCGCGGCGCGGACCGATCTCGGGCTCGAAGTCGATGCCGGTGACCCGGCGCACCGTCGCCATGATCTCGCCGACGGAGACGCCATCGCCGCTGCCCAGGTTGTAGACAGGTTCGATTGCGTCGCCGGCATCGAGGCGGCGAGCCGCAGCCACATGGGAGAGCGCGAGGTCGGCCACGTGAATGTAGTCGCGCACGCAGGTGCCGTCGGGCGTGGCATAGTCATCGCCGTTGATGCGCGGCGTGCGGCCGTCGAGCAGGGCCGCAAAGACCAGGGGAAAGAGGTTGTGCGGACTGGTGTCACGCAGTGACACGTCACCGGAGCCGACCACGTTGAAATAACGCAGCGAGGTGTGGCGCAGACCGGTCGCCACGGCCTGGTCGCGCAGCAGCCACTCGCCGATCAGCTTGGATTCGCCGTACGGCGACTCCGGGCTGTTCGGCGTCTCCTCGGTGACCAGGTCGGTGTGCGGCGTGCCATAGACAGCGGCGCTCGAGGAGAACACAATGCGATCGATCTCGGCCGAGCTCATGGCGGCGAGCAGCGTGGCGGTTGCCGTCACGTTCTGCTCGTAGGTGTGCAACGGGCGCTGCACCGAGACACCGGCGTACTTGAAGCCGGCCACATGAACGACTCCGTGCACGTGATGCTCGTGGAAGGCATGCAACACGGTTTCGCCATCGAGCACGTTGGCCCGAATGAACGGCACGTCGGCCGGCACGAACGACTCGTGTCCACTCGAGAGATCATCGAGCACGACCACGTCAAGGCCTTCAGCCTGGAAAGCACGCACCACATGCGAGCCGATATAGCCCGCCCCGCCGGTTACCAACCACGCCATGAGGCTCCGCTCGTTCGCGTGGCACTCGATGCGCCACCGCTACAGGCTAGCGCCAGCGAATCAGAGCGTCATATTCGTCGGTCACGTGGGGAGTTTTCTGGCCGTAGCCGTCGAGGTACAGGGAGCGGATCGTGGCAGCAATACCCGCGACCGCAAGGACGATGAGGAGGAGCATAAAGATGAACATGGCAGAAACTCTATGTATTGTGCTTTTCTGCCGCGAGTGGCAGCATTGACACCGTTCGACACATTTCTGCCAACCTTGACGAGAGGATGCCCATGCTCCAGAAAATCGTCTGCGTCACCCTCCCGGGTCTGGCGCCGTTCGAATTCGGCGTGATCTGCGAGGTGTTCGGCATCGACCGCAGCGCCCAGGGCGGGCCAGCCTTCGACTTCCACGTTGTGGCCGCCGAACCCGGGCCGATCCGCACCAAGATCGGCTTCGACATCGTCGTGCATGACGACCTGTCAGCCGCCGCCGATGCCGACCTGATCGCCATTCCCGGCTACGAGTCCGGCGCACCCATCGACCCCCGCGTGCTCCAGGTCGTGCGCGACGCCGAAGCCCGCGGCGCCTGGGTACTCAGCGTCTGCAGCGGCGCCTTCGTGCTCGCCCACGCCGGCATCCTCGACGGACGCCGCAGCACCACCCACTGGATGTACACCGACGCCCTCGCCCGATCGTTCCCCCAGACCACCGTCGACCCCGACGTGCTCTTCGTTGACGACAACCACGTCGTCACCGGCGCCGGCACCGCCGCCGGCATCGACGCCGCACTGCACATCGTGCGCACCGAGCTCGGCGCCACGGCCGCCAATATCATCGCCCGCCGCATGGTCGTGCCGCCGCAACGCGACGGCGGCCAGTCGCAGTACATCGAAGCCCCGGTCGTGGACTGCCAGGACGAATCCTTCGCCGCCGTCACCGAGTGGATGCTGCGCCACCTCGACCAGGAACTACCGGTCGACCTGCTCGCCCGCAAGTCGCTCATGTCACCGCGCACCTTCGCCCGCCGGTTTCGCGCTGAGCTCGGCACCACGCCGACTCGCTGGCTCAACCGGCAGCGACTGTTGCGCGCACAGGAACTGCTCGAAGACAGCTCCCGCAGCCTCGAAGAGATCGCCGCCGACACCGGCTTCGGCGCGGCCGCCGTGATGCGCCACCATTTTTTGCAGGTTCTGCAGACCACCCCGACCGCCTACCGCCGGGCCTTCGGCCCCCGCAAGGTCGGCTAGCCGCGCTGCGCCCTGCGTGGGACTTGCGCCAGTGCGCGGGAGTGCCAGTCTGGCCAGAACTCCAGCGCAACGCGCCGCGTGGGACTTGCGCCAGTGCGCTCGCGTTGTGCCTCCCACGCAGTGGCGCAACTCGAGCGCGGCGAAAACCTGCGGCCGCGGCGGCGAACTGCGGGGGGCGGCAGTCCCCGGGCTAGGCGCCGGACATCGCCAGAAAGACCTCGCCGGTGCCCGCGAAGGTCAGCGTGCCCTCGTCGGGTGTGACGTACACGGCCTGGCCGCGCTTCAGAGCCCGCGACGACCCGGAACCCGCGACCAGAAACCCGCCGGCCGTGCAGATCGCAATGGCCGGGCCGGTGAGGGTGATCTGTCGCATGGTGACGGGTGTCGCCGATGCGGCGGCAGCATCCGCTTCAATGTGCACGAGCTCAAAATCAGGCACCCCGGGGCGATACACCGAGACGCCCTCCGCGAGCGCGACCGGCGCGAGGTACGGCGCCGTCACCGCCTCGAAGTCGAGCACCGCGAGCAGCTCCTCGATATCGATGTGCTTCGGGGTGAGCCCGCCGCGCAGCACGTTGTCGGAGGCGGCCATCAGCTCCACTCCGAGTCCCGACAGATACGCGTGGATGTTGCCGGCCGGCAGATACAACACCTCGCCGCGTTTCAAAGACACCCGGTTGAGGAGCAGGGCCAGCACGATTCCGGGGTCGCCCGGGTACTCGGCGGCGAGCGCGCGCACCGTCGCGAGCTCGCGGGCATAGCCGATGGCCGCTCCGCCCGCGGCCAGGAACTCGGCGTGCGCGGCGAGCGCGACCACCCGCTCGACCAGCCATTCCACCTCGCCGGAGTCGCCGCCGCGACCGTCGCGCAGCAGCCAGTCGACGGTGTCGCGCAGCCCCCCGGCCAGGTGATTCTCGAGCGAGTCGATGGCCGCGGCTTGCGGGTTCTCGGTCGCGAGGTCGAGCAGGCGCAGCTCGGCGATGATGCCGCGCACCTCGGGCAGCGGGCGGAATCCGCAGAGCGCTTCGAACGTGTCGCTCAGGGCAAAAATGAGTTCGGGCTTGTGGAACGGGTCACGGTAGTTGCGGTTGCCGGCGTCGACGGCGATTCCGGCCTCGTTTTCGAGCTCGAATCCGGCGCGGGCCTGCTCTGTCGTGGGGTGCGCCTGCAGCGATAGAGGGCGTCCGGCGGCCAGAATTTTCAGCAGAAAGGGGAGGCGCGGGGCATCCGCTTGCCGCGTCGCCCAGCCAGCGCCGAGCGCCACCTCGGGCGCCGCAGCGATCCATTCGGCGAGGTTCGAAGACCCACCGATTTGCGACGGATCCTCGATTACCGACGGCGAACCGGCATGGGCCCCCAGCCACAACTCCGCCTCCGGACCCCCCGACGGCGTGCGACCCAGCAGGTCGGCGATCGCGTGCGTGGACCCCCAGGCGTAATTGCGCGGCGCGTTGGTGATGCCCACAAACATGTTCGGCTCCTTCTCAAAGTGTTTAGACCAAACTACCAACCGACTTCGAGCATTCAGCCAACGACCCTAGGCTGACCAAACCGCACCGGTCGCGCGTCGACCGCCCATCTTGCAACGGAGCATCCATGACCTTTGAGCTACTCGGCAGCGACTTCTTCGGCTACGAAAACCTTCTCACCGAGCCCGAACAGACGGCCATCGTCAAACTGCGCGCCTACCTCGAAAAAGAGGTACGGCCGATCGCAAACGGATGCTGGGACCGCGCCGAATTCCCCACCCAGATCATCAAGCCGCTCGCTGAGCTCGGCATGTACTCCTTCGGCTGGGAGTCAACGAAGCCGTTTGCGAATTCGGCGGTGTTTCGGGGCTTCGTGGCGCTGGAACTGGCGCGAGTGGATGCATCCGTTGCCACCTTTGTCGGCGTGCAGAACGGCCTGGCGGCCGGGTCGCTCGAAGCCTGCGGGTCGGACGAGCAGCGGGCCGAGTGGATTCCGCAGCTGGCCTCGGGCGACATCATTGGAGCGTTCGGGCTGACCGAGCCGCTCAGCGGTTCGGACAGCGCACGGGGCCTGCGCACCACGGCCACTCGCAGCGGCGACAACTGGACCCTGAACGGCGCCAAGCGCTGGATCGGCAACGCCACGTTCAGCGACATAACAATCATCTGGGCCAAGAACACCGCCGACAACCAGGTGTTGGGGTTCATCGTTCCCACCGATACCGCCGGCTATGCGGCCACCAAGATCGAGGGCAAGATCAGCCTGCGCGCGGTGCAGAACGCGGACATCACCCTGACCGACGTGGTGGTTCCCGAGCGCCTGCGCCTGCAGAATGCCAACTCGTTCAAGGACACCGCCAAGGTGTTGCGGGCCACGCGCGCCGAGGTCTCCTGGGCGGCCGTCGGCAACGCCATCGGGGCTTACGACGCCGCCGTCGCCTACGCGCACGAGCGCGAACAGTTCGGCAAGCCGATCGGCGGGCACCAGCTCGTGCAGGACCTGCTGGTCAAAAGCCTCGGCAACATCACCGCGAGCCTCGGCATGGTCGTGCGGGTGTCGCAGCTGCAAGACGAGGGCGTGCAGCGCGACGAGCACTCCGCACTCACCAAGGCCTACACGACCAGCCGCATGCGCGAAAGTGTGGCCTGGTGCCGCGAGCTGTTCGGCGGCAACGGCGTCACCCTCGAGTACAACGTGGCCCGGCACTTCGCCGACGCCGAGGCCATCTACTCCTACGAGGGCACCCAAGAGATGAACACCCTCATCGTGGGCCGCACCATCACCGGCCAGGGCGCCTTCGTCTGAGCTTTCGGCGCGGGTGACGTGTGGCCCGGGGGCGGGCCACACGTCGATGTGTAAACGTACCGGCGGCATGTGCTGTAATGGCAGCCCCAGACGGGGTGCCCCCAGAAAGAACGACCCCGGCCGCACGCTCTGCCGCGATCCGTTTGGCGCGGCGTGTCGCAGATTCCCGGCGTTACGTACCCAAACGGATGGCCTGCGACCCCGCTCCCGCGATCTCTACCCGGAGTGCCGTTCATAACTGCGGAGATTTCGCACGAACCGGGTCGTCATAGCCGGATTTCACGCATTCGCGGGAACATCTCCGCAGTTGTGAACACCGCCTCGAGTAGGGCTGCAGATTCTTAGGCACCCGCCCCCAAAACCGGCCGTGTACTGTGCGACAACCACACCCCCGGGCTACGGTGTCGGAATGAGACTTGACGAGCACGGCCGCGCGTGACGACCGACCAGGGGCTTGACGCGATAGTCGTCGGATCCGGCCCGAACGGACTCGCCGCCGCCGTCACCCTCGCCCGCGCCGGCCTCAGGGTGCGCGTCTACGAGCGCAACGCGCAGATCGGCGGCGGGGCGGCAACCGCCGAGCTCACCCTGCCCGGGTTCCACCACGACGTGGGCAGCGCCGTGCACCCACTCGCGCTGGCCTCCGAGTTCTTTCAGAAGTTCGGTCTCAAAGACCGCATCGAACTCACTGTGCCCGAGATCTCCTACGGGCATCCGCTGCCCGGCGGCCGCGCCGGCGTGGCCTGGCATGACATCGAGCGCACCGCGGCCGGCCTCGGCCGCGACGGCCCGGCCTGGCTTCAGCTGCTGAATCCCCTCGTCGACAACATCTCAGAAGTCGCCGAACTCACCGGGGACTCGCTGCTGCGGGTGCCGCGGCATCCGCTCACGCTGGCCCGGTTCGGGCTGCGCACCCTTGAGCAGGGCGGCCCTGCCTGGAACTGGCGCTTCACCGGCGACACCGCCCCGGCGCTGCTCACCGGAACGTTCGCCCACTCGATCGGGCGGCTGCCGAGCCCGTCAACCGCCGGCGCCGGCCTCGTTCTCGCCGCACACGCGCACGCCGGGGGCTGGCCCATCCCCAGCGGCGGAAGCGGCGCCATCGCGGCGGCCCTGGCCGACGACCTGCTCGCGCACGGCGGCGAAATAATAACGGATGCTGACATCGACAAGCTCACAGACCTGCCACCGGCCCGAATCGTGCTGCTCGACGTGACGCCTCGGGCGCTCGTCGAGCTCGCCGCCGGGGCCCTGCCCGACCGGTACACCACGACCCTCAGCCGGTTTCGTTATGGCAACGCCGTTGCCAAGGTGGATTTCGCCCTGAATGAACCGGTGCCGTGGAGCGCCGACGACCTGCGGCGAGCGCCGACACTGCATGTGGGCGGAACCCGCGCCGACCAGGCCCGCGCCGAGAACTTGGTCGCCCGCGGGCAGCACTCCGACTCCCCCTACGTGCTCGCGAGCCAGCCGAGCATCATCGACCCCAGCCGCGCCCCGGAGGGCAAGCACGTGCTCTGGGCCTACACGCACGTGCCGGCGGGCTCCACCCGCGACCAGACCAAGCAGATCACCCGCCAGATCGAACGCTTCGCCCCGGGCTTTCGCGACACCATTCTCGCGACGGCCAGCCAAACCGCCGCGCAGATGCAGAACCACAATCCCAATCACATCGGCGGCGACATCGCGGCCGGAGCCATCAGCCTGGCCCAACTCGTGCGCCGTCCCGTGCTCTCGCCCGACCCGTGGCGCACCCCGCTCGACGGCGTCTACCTGTGCTCATCGTCGACCGCGCCCGGCCCCGGCGTGCACGGAATGTGCGGCTACCGAGCTGCTCTGAGCGCCCTGGCCCACGAATACAACATCGTGAAACCGCCCGACCTCTCTCCCACCGCCCAATAGGTCCGCGAGAGCGGGTGAAGTGTTGTTTCGGCCGCTCCGAAGCAACACTTCACCCGCTCTCGCGAATCGCTTGGCAGCATCCGCTCGCCGCAACCACCCGAAGGAGCCCCGATGTCCGTGAACTACCGAAAATTCAGCTGCACCCCCGAGCAGGTCTTCGCGGTGCTCGAAAACGGATGGCTCTACCCCACCTGGGTCGTCGGCGCGAGCCGCATGCGCGACGTCGACGCCAGCTGGCCCGCGGTCGGCAGCCGCATCCACCACTCGGTCGGAGTCTGGCCCGCCCTCATCGACGACACCACCTCCGTGCTCGAGTGGAACGCGCCCCGCCATGTCATGCTCAAGGCCCGCGGCTGGCCGATGGGTGAGGCGCACGTGTCGATCGACATCCAAAATCACGACAGCGGATGCCGCGTGCGCATCACCAAAGACGTCGTCGCTGGCCCGGCCCGCCTGGTTCCCACCCCGCTGAGCGATCTGGCCATCGCTTACCGCAACACCGAGACCCTGCGCCGCCTCGCTTACCTGTCCGAGGGCCACGCCGAGTAGCCGCAAAACCCCGCAACTCCGTTCCACGAGAGCGCAAAAAGTGCCCGATTGACCCCTCCAATCGGGCACTTTTTGCGCTCTCGCGTGACCTGGCGCATCGGTGTCGCGCCTGCCGATACAACAACACCGGTAATCTGAAGCCATGTCCGCCGTGCAGAGTCGCCTCGTCATTCGACTCTTCGCGACCTTCGTCTGGTTCACCGTTCTGGCCGGCCAGTTCTGGCGCAACCTCGGCGGCTGGTGGGGCTTCGGCGCCATCGCCCTCATCGTGGTGGTCGGCAGCGTGATCGGCATCAGCACCCAGCGCACCAACGCCCGCAACCGCGCCGCCGCCCGAAAACTCGTCAACGCAGGCAACGCCGCAAACGACACCCCCACCGACCGCGACATCGCCCGCGGAAACACCTACTCGGCCGCCCTCGCCCCCGCCCTGAACTGGCGCAAGTTTCCCAAGACCATCACCGCGTTCCTGCTACNTTTCCCAAGACCATCACCGCGTTCCTGCTACTGGCGACCCTGTCCATCGCGTGGTCGTATTACCCGGGGGCATCCGCTCTGGGTGTGGCCCTGCAGCTCATCACCACCCTCGCCGCGCTGTTCCTGGCCGTCACCCTCACCTGGCCGGAGCTGCTGCGCACCCTGGGGAGCGCCCTGCGCTGGGTGCTCGCACTCAGCCTCGTGTTCGAGCTGTTCGTGGCCGTCGTCGTACAACATGGAGTGCTGCCGTTCTTCGTCGACTACGGCACGAATGACGTACCGAACGCCTTCTACTGGAGCCGGGGCCTGCTGCTAGCCGGCGGCCCCATCGAGGGCATCGTCGCCAACCGCAACCTGCTCGGATTCATCGCACTCACCGCCATCATCGTCTTCGCTGTTCAGCTACGAGCCCACACCGTCAAGCGCAACGCCGGCCTGGTCTGGCTGGCGCTGGCCATCGGGATGCTCCTGCTCACCCGCTCCGCCACGGTCACCGTGTCGCTCGTCGCGGTCGTCGCCGCCCTGCTCTTCGCCCTCTGGGCGCGCAGAGTGCACGACCAGCACCGCCGGCCGCTGTATGCCGTGGCGGCGGCATCCGTTCTGGCGGTGACAGCGGCACTCGCGCTGTTCTCCGGGCAGCTGTTCGGGCTGCTCGGCCGCAGCGACGACCTCACCGGCCGCTTCGACATCTGGGCCAGCGTCACTCACCTCGCCCTGGAACGTCCGGTGTTCGGCTGGGGCTGGGTGAGCTACTGGGTGCCGTGGGTGGAACCGTTCAACGACCTCGCCGTGCGCAAGGGCGTCACCTACCTGCAGGCGCACAACGCCTGGCTCGACGTATGGCTGCAGCTCGGCATCATCGGCGTGATTCTGTTCGCCGCCCTGGTCTTCTCCACCCTGTGGCGGGCCTGGTTTCTGGCCGTCGACCGGCCGCGGCTCGGCGTGAAAGACACCGAACCGTTCGCCGCCAGCGCCCTGCTTCCGCTGCTGCTGCTCGCCGCGCTGATCGCGCAGAGCATCGCCGAAAGCCGGATGCTGATCGAGAGCGGCTGGGTGATACTCATCGTGCTCGCCGTCGTCACCAAACGACAGCAGCACGCGCCACGACCAATGCCCTGACTTCGGCGCGGTAAATTAGAGGATGCCCACCCTGCCCGAAGCCCTGCGTCGCGTACTCGCGTCGCCGAAATTCGCGGCTTCGCTCACGCTCATCATTCTGGCCATCGCCTTCAGCACCCACCTGCTGCGCAGCGTCATGGGCTGGGCCGGCCTCATCGGCATTCTCGGCGGCCTCGTCGTGCTGGCCATCTTCTCGCTCGTTGCCCGCCGCCCCATCGTGGAGTGGCACGGCCTGCTCCCCATCTCGATCATCGTGTTCGTGGCTTGGTGCGCGCTCTCCGGTCTGTGGAGCGGCTACGTCTCCGACACCATCATCGGCGTCAGCTACCAGGTCACCGTGGGGTTCCTCGCGATCTACGTGGCCCTCGTGCGCGACACCTTCCAAGTCGTGCGCGCCACCGGCGATGTGCTTCGGGTGCTGCTCGGGCTCTCCATTGTGCTCGAGGTGCTCTCGGGACTGCTGCTCGACCTGCCGATCGCCTTTCTCGGCGTCGTCGGCGACATCGATCGGCTCGGCCCCATCCAGGGCATCTTCGGAAGCCGCAACGTCTTCGGCCTCATCGCCCTCATCGCCGCGGTCACCTTCTACGTGGAACTGCGCGCCCGCTCCGTTCCGCGCGGCCTCGGCATCGGCTCCATGTGGCTCGCCGGTGTCTGCGTCGTGCTCACCCGTTCTCCCGTCATCGTGGTCGTCGCCGTCTGCGTGACCGTCGCCGCGCTCGCCCTCTACCGGTTGCGCCGCACCCCCATCACCAGCAGACGGATGCTGCAGCTCGGCCTCCTGAGCGCGGCTCTCGTGGCCGCCGGCGCGGCCTGGCTCGGCCGCACGAGCATCATCGGCACGCTCAACGCCGGCAGCGAATTCGAAGTGCGCTACTCGCTCTGGAGCGAGATGTGGCGACTGGTGGAGCTGCATCCGCTCGAGGGGTGGGGCTGGGCGGGCTTCTGGCCGCAAGAGGTCACTCCCTACGGCTGGCTCGAATTCACTACGGGCCGCGTGCACCAGACCGGCCTCAACGCCTACCTCGACGTGTATTTTCAGGTGGGGCTGATCGGCTTTCTCGCCTTTCTCGCCCTCGTGCTGCTGGCCTTCGTGCGCTCGTGGCTACTCGCCTCGAACAAGCGCTCCCTGGTCTACGTCTGGGCGCCGCTCATTCTGGTGACCCTGCTCGTGACCAGCGCCGCGGAGAGCACCATTCTGTTCGAGTTCGGCTGGCTGCTGCTCGTAATCTGTGCGGTCAAGGCCGCGCAGGGGCTCAGCTGGCGCAGCGCACTGCCTCACAAGCCCCACCCCGACGCCCCGTAGCGGTTGACCTGACGGTTTCCGGACCCTGGGTTGGCCGCGTGGCGCGCAGGCCGTCTGTCATCGGGCCCACCTACGCGGGGACTGCGCCGCTGCGCGGGACTTGCGCGACTTCGCGGGGATTGCCGTGGCCCGGTGTCCCGAAGCCGGGCCACGCTGCGCGGGAACTGCGCCAGAACGCGGGAGCTGCGCTCCCAAAGCTCTGCCAGCCAATCGCCCAGCGCGGGGGCTGCGCCAATTCGCGGGAGTTCCGGCCTGGCCACAACTCCAGCGCAACCCGCCACGCTGGACTTGCGCCAGTGCGCCCGAGTTCCGCCTCCCGCGCACTGGCGCAACTCGCGCGCCTCGCGAAAGCGGCCCGCGACGAGCTCCCGACCGCTCGGTCAAGGCCGCGCAGGGCCTCACCGGGCGCAGTAGCCTGCCCCACTCGCCCGACCCCGAAGCCTCGTGAGCGCAGGCAGCCTCGCCCCCTAGTTCCGGACTGCTACGTTTGCTACACTCGCGGCATGAGAACAATCGCTCATCGTGACCTACGCAACAACAGTGCCGAGGTGCTCCGCGCCGTGCGGGATGGTGAAACTCTCCAGATCACCAATCACGGCGAGGTCGTCGCCGTGCTGTCCCCACCGCCCGTCGCAGCACTCGGCGGCATACGACACCGGGCGCCCCTGATCCGCGGCGGCTTTTCCAACATGCCGCTCTTCACTGTCGCCGTGAGTACCGACTCCGCCCTGGACGAGTTGCGCGCCGAACGTTGATCACCTACCTGGATACCTCTGCCGTCGCCAAGCTCATCGCCGACGAAGCCGAGACCGGCGCGCTCCGGGCGCACCTCGACGACAGGGTCGCGAGCGGGAACGCCGATCTGGTGTCGGCGTTTCTCCTGGAAACCGAATTGCGACGCATGGCCACGCGAACAGGAATACCGCAGACCGCGGTCACTGACGTGCTGTCACGGTTGGGTCTGTTGGACATGGACCGGAGCGTTTTCCGCGATGCCGGACTGCTTATCGGCACCAACCTGCGAAGTCTGGACGCCCTCCACATCGCCGCTGCCCTCCACGCGGGAGCGAACGAGTTCATCACGTACGATGCTCGCCAGCAGGCTGCAGCCGAAGCCGTCGGCCTCCTCGTATCCACCCCCGGACGGGCGTAGCTTCTCCTCAGCGAGCGAGGTGCGTGCTGACGACAGCCAGGTCAGAGAGGCTGCACCACTGCGTGACTAGCGCTCTATGCGCTGACGAGCGCTGGTATCCACTGTGTCACTGCCGGGTAGCTCACATAGAACAGATTGCCATCGCGATAGACAAAACCGCCATCGATGTAGTTGGGGTCGGTGTCCGGTTCGTTGAAGTAGCCCGCAACGGGATCGGTCTCCTCGACATATCCCGTAGCGACCAGTTCGGTTCTTTTCGTCTCCCACTCGGTGCTGGTCAGTGGGAGCTGCCCAAAGATGACGACAACATCGCCTTGGCCCTGCCATGCGCAGGCGATACCACCGTCATCGGCCATGAATTGGATATCCGTGCGCCAACCTTGGTAATCCCGCAAGGCCAGCCCGGAGGTCTCGAAGTCCGTGTAGGCATCTTCCGTCAACGCAGTCACGCAGGTCGGTGCCTCGGCCACGGGCTCGGTCGGCTCGACGGTGGCACTGGGTGTCGAAGACGTCGCTGTCGAAGCTACCGGCGGGTTGCTCGCGACCACCTCGGCCGCCGTCGGTGAACAACTTGTCAGCAACATCACTGCCACCACAATTGTTGCGATTCGAACTGATTTAGACGCTTTCCCCGGTGTCCCCATACCTCCATGGTAGCCACGGCCGACTCGAGCGCAGGTGCGGCTGGTGCGATCTACTGGCGCAGAGTGTCCAGGTTGTCCCGATACCACTGCACTGTGGAACGCAACCCCGCTTCAAGTTCTATCGACGCTCTCCAGCCGGCTTCGGCGAGTTTGGACACATCGAGCAGCTTCTGCGGTGTGCCATCGGGCTTTGTCCTGTCCCACTCGGTCACGCCGTCAAACCCGACGACGCGGGCGATGGTCTCGGCAATCTCGCGAATCGTCACGTCGCGGCCCGTGCCGACGTTCACCTGCTCGGCTCCGTCGTAGTGTTCCATCAAGTGTAAGCAGGCTTCGGCCATGTCGTCCACGTGCAAGAACTCACGCCGCGGAGTTCCTGTGCCCCAGTTCGTCACCGACGTCGCTCCCGACGTGGCAGCATCGTCGTAGCGACGAATCAGCGCTGGGAGCACGTGCGATCCGACCAGTGAAAAGTTGTCGCCCCGGCCGTACAAGTTGGTCGGCATCGCCGAGATCCAGGGCAGACCGTATTGGCGCCGCACCGCTTGAATCTGCAGAATGCCTGCAATCTTCGCGATTGCATAGGCGTCGTTGGTGGGCTCCAGGTGCCCCGTCAGAAGTGAATCTTCCCTGATCGGCTGTGGTGCGAGTCGCGGGTAAATGCAACTGGAACCGAGAAACAGCAACCGCTCCACACCATGCTTGACAGCCGCATCGAGCACGTTCACCTGAATGCGCAGGTTGTCGCTTAAAAAATCCACCGGGTAGGTGTTGTTAGCGAGGATGCCGCCGACCTTGGCCGCCGCGAGAACGACGTAGCGTGGCTTCGTTTCGGCGAAGAATGCGAACACAGCGTCGCGATCCTTTAGATCCAGTTCAGCGGATGCCCGCCCCACCAGATCGGTGAATCCCTCGACCTGCAGGCGCCGCCAAATAGCCGACCCCACGAGCCCGCGGTGTCCGGCCACGTAGAACGTGCTCGAACGCTCAAGCGCGCCCGGGGTGAAGTTGACCGTGTCGCGGGCCGAAGTGTCATTCATTGCTACTTCGTGCCCCAGCTGGCGAGTTTGACCTGGTCGATCCACTTGCCGCCGGCGTACTCCAAAGAGGCGATGTCGGCATCGACCATGATGCGGGCCAGCTCAGCGGTGTCGACGGTCGCCTTCCAGCCCAGCTTGTCTTCAGCGTGCGAGGCATCGCCCACCAGGGCATCCACCTCGGTGGGGCGCAGGTAGCGTTCGTCGAACCGCACGTACTTCTCCCACTCCAGCCCCGCGTGCTCGAAGGCGGTGGCCACGAAGTCGCGCACCGAGAAGTTGCCGCCCGTGGCCAGCACAAAGTCGTCGGGCTCATCGGCCTGCAGCATGCGCCACATACCCTCCACATACTCGGCCGCGTAGCCCCAGTCCCGAATCGAGTCCAGGTTGCCCAGGTACACGTGGTCCTGCGTGCCGGCCTTGATCGCGGCGACCGCGCGGGTGATTTTGCGAGTCACAAAGGTCTCACCACGGCGGGGCGATTCGTGGTTGAACAAAATGCCGTTCACTGCGAACATGCCGTAGGCCTCGCGGTAGTTCTTAGTGATCCAATAGCTGTATACCTTTGCCGCGCCGTAGGGCGAGCGCGGGTAGAACGGGGTGCTCTCGTTCTGCGGCGGCGGGGTGGCGCCGAACATCTCCGACGACGACGCCTGGTAGAACCGGCACTGAATACCGGCCATGCGCACGGCCTCGAGCAGACGAATGGTGCCCATGCCGGTGGTGTCTGCGGTGTGCTCGGGCTCGTCGAACGACACCCGCACGTGCGACTGCGCGGCCAGGTTGTAGACCTCATCCGGCTTGATCTCCGCCAGCAATGTCACCAAGCGGGAGCCGTCACTGAGGTCGCCGTAGTGCAGGAACAGCTTCGCACCCTCGTCGTGCGGGTCCACATACAAGTGGTCGATCCGCGACGTGTTGAAAGTGGATGCCCGCCGAATCAGCCCGTGCACCTCATACCCCTTGCTGAGCAACAGCTCAGCAAGATACGAGCCGTCCTGGCCCGTGATACCGGTGATGAAGGCACGCTTGGCCATGAGAGATCCCTACTTGTCTGACTCGAAGGGCACAACAGCGCACGCGGTGATCCGTTGCTGCTGAGCCCCTAAGCTATCGAGCTTACCGAGCAATCACGGCTCGGCAGCCCAGCTAGGCCGCCGCGCAACTGCATCGCACGATCCACCCGCCGGACTCCGACTGAGTCAGCCCTACGAAATTTTCGCTTGGTAAGCATCTCGATAGGCCTGCACGTGCCGATCACCACAATTCTCCCAAGTGAACTTCGACACCTGCGACAGCCCAAGCTCAGTGAGCTCGCTCCCCCGGTTCACGGCCTCGACAATTCCGGCCGCGATCGACTCGGGCTCGTGGGGATCGAATATCACGGCAGCATCTCCAACGACCTCGGGCAATGAGGCCGCGTTCGAGGCCGCAACGGGGCATCCGGAGGCCATCGCTTCGAGAGGGGGCAGTCCAAAGCCCTCGTAAAGGCTCGGGAACACGAGTGCTGCGGCAGACTGGTACAACCGCAAGAGTTCTTCCTCGGAAACCAGCCCCCTGCGATCCACCCACTCGGGGAGATCCCCGAGTTCGTCGAGTCCACCGCCGGTCAGCACCAAACACAGGTCCGGCAGCTGCTCCCGAGCAAGTTCCATTGCGGTGATCAGCCGAGTGTGATTCTTGTGTGGCCAGCCACGTGCCGGGTAGAGAACAAAATTCTCCCGTGGGCCGAGATTCGGAGTGAACTTCGCCGTGTCGACACCAAGGTGCGCGACATGGATGCGCGCCGGATCCAGCCCGAGACTCTCCACCATGCGGGCCTTGGCGAAATGGCTGATCGTGATGACGGCATCCGCTTTCGCGGCAAAGCCTTCGTAGAACCGGCGACGGTAGAGCATCTCTGATCGGCTGAACAAATGCGGCAGTTCAAGGTGCTGCACGTCATGAAGTGTCTGAACGGTTGCCTGCCGGCGACTAGGGGTGGGAACAGCAACAGTGAAAGGAAAGTGCACGACGTCGGCGTCGGCCATGCTGCGCCGGATCGGTCCCGTCAGCGCGGTGATCCGTGCGAGAGCCGTAAGCCGCTCTCGGGTCGAGGATCCGACGGTGAGCCGCTCGATGACCTGCTCCGATATTCCGGCACTGAAGCCTCGAGCGGATGCCGGCAGAAAGGCGGTAGCGTGCACGGAGCTCGGCCGCGCCAGTTGCTCGGTGAGTGCCCTCGCGTAGGTTTCACTGCCGCCCATGCCACCGCGCACGAGGGTGAGCATTGAGAGCGCTACGCGCAAAGACCCGTTCATCTACTTCACTCCACGTTTCGTCTGGCCTGCGGAAGGCCTGTTTGCACGAGCAATTGCGCGCTTAGTGCAGCCCTGATAATCAGGCCTGGGCGCTCACCCGGCGTGCGGCGAATGCGGATGCCCACCGGATCGGGTAGTTCCACAGCGGGCTCAGTGGGCGAAGCCCCGCTGGAAGGTGCCGGCGCTTGACGGCTTCGGATTCCAAGCTGGAGTTCAACCGGTTAGCGACGGTCAGCGAGTCCGGGTGCCAGCGAAAGGCAGACACGGGCACTCGGGTCGAGATGAACTTGCCGTGCGAGCGCAGTTTGAGAAACGCATCCAGGTCCATGGCGTACTTGAGCGTGACATCGAAACCGCCAATGGCTTCGAGAGCGTCGAGGCGAATCATGGTGCCCGGGTGCGGAATCAGGTCGGGGCCCCAGGCGAGCAGAAAGTTGGCCAATCCGCCGGCGTTGCTGGTCGCCAATTTCTTTCCGGTGGGGTCGATGTACTCGCATCCCCCGAAGGCGAGCACTGCGGACGCGTCGTGATCGAGCATGCGCTGCAATCGCAGTAAGCCCCCCGGCCGAAAAAGATCGTCGTCACCGATCCAGGCGTAGTAGCGTTCCACCGTTCGCGCCGCCAGGCCGCAGTTGATCGCCGCGGAGATCCCCGTCTTGGGATCATCGACGATCACAGCGCCGTATCCGGCCGCCATTTCTCGCGCCTCGACGGCACCGACGGGCGCAACAACCACGAGCGTCAGAGCGACGTCTGCTCGTTGGGACTCAACCGCATCGAGGGTCTCGCGAAGCGACACCAGTCGGTCACCAAGGGTGGGCAGAACGACGAGAATTTCGGAGCTAGTCATAGTGTGGCGGGAACCGCGCACCTTTCGATGTGGAGTCTGAAGATCTCCCTCATGATCCCATGGATTCAAAAAACGACGTTCCGACGTAGCGCGAGGTGCGGGCTCGCACGGTAGCAGCCCGAATCGAAAGCACCGTCTTAGTAGGATTACGTATCATGCACCCCCGTCAGGCACAGACTCTCATCGTTCTGCCAGCTTTCAACGAAGAGGAGTCTGTCGCGGCAGTTATCGCCGAGGTGTTTGCGGCCCTTCCCGACATGCACGTGCTCGTCGTTGACGACGGGTCATCCGACCGAACTGCCCAGCTGGCTCGTGAGGCTGGTGCGCTTGTCGCCCGCCTGCCTTTCAACCTGGGCGTCGGCGGAGCGATGCGGCTCGGCTTCAAATACGCGCTTGAGCACGGCTACTCCAATGTGGTTCAGGTCGACGCCGACGGCCAGCACGATCCCGCGGAGGTGCGCGCACTGGTCATCGCCCTCGATCGTGCGGACGTCGTCCTGGGCGCTCGTTTTGCGGGAGAGGGCGACTACGACGCGCGAGGGCCGCGCCGGTGGGCGATGACCGTCCTCGCTGTGATCATCAGCCGTTTGGCGAAAACCAAGCTCACAGACACGACATCTGGCTTTCGCGCGAGCGGCCCACGCGCTGTGCGACTTTTCGCAGAAACGTACCCGGCCGAGTACCTCGGCGACACCATTGAATCTCTGGTCATAGCGGCGAGAGCGGGCTGCGCGGTCACTCAGATTCCCGTCGCCATGCGACCTCGGGCCGGCGGCGTTCCGTCTCACCATCCGTTGAAGGCCGCGGCCTATCTGGGTCGAGCCTGCATGGCACTCACTTTTGCGTTGGCCCGCCCGAGGGAAACCCTTCGCACCCAGGAAAGCACCTCATGACCGTCACCAGTTATATTCTCGGCATCGCCGCGGCGCTCCTGACCCTCGCTGTCGTCGTTGAAATGCTCCGACGTCGTCGGCTGCGCGAGCGCCATGCCACCTGGTGGATCATCGCGGGAACCCTCGCCCTCATCGTGGGCGTCTTTCCCAAGACGCTCGAGTGGGCATCCAACATTGCGGGCGTCGCGATACCGATCAACCTCGTCTTCTTTGTCAGCGTCGTCATCCTTTTTCTGGTGTGCATCCAGCACAGTTCGGAGCTGACCAAGCTCGACGATCAAACCCGAACTCTGGCAGAGCAGTCAGCTCTGCTGGAGTTGCGAATCCGTGCGCTGGAACAGAACAGCAAGTCGTCGATCGAGGTGGACGACCAGTGAAGCGCAGCTTGGCGGTCTTCGCCGGTGCGTGGCTGATCCTCTCGCTCCTCGCGGGTGCTTGGGCAATGGCAACGCCGGTTTCGGGTGCTCCCGACGAACCCGCACACATCATCAAGGCCGCATCCGTAGTGCGCGGCCAGCTCGTGGGCACACCTTCCGAGAACGGCCACACAGTTAACGTGCCACGGTACATCGCCTCCACACAGGCCGTGACCTGCTTTGCCTTCCAACCGGCGGCGTCCGCGAGCTGCGCCGACGCCATTCCGCTCGGCGACGACACCATCATCCCGGCAGAAACGTCTGCCGGCCTGTACAACCCGCTCTACTACGAGCTCGTGGGCTGGCCGAGCTTGTTGGCCAGCGATGTCAGCGGCATCTATCTCATGCGCATCGTCAGCGGCATTGTAGCTTCTGCATTTCTTGCCCTCAGCTTCGTTCTGATCGCATCCTGGTCCCGTCGGGTGCTGCCGATGCTCGGTCTGGTTATCGCGTGCACTCCCATGGTTTTGTTCCTGAACGGCGTGGTCAATCCGAATTCCCTCGAAACGGCCGCCACTCTGGCCGCTTTTGTCGCGCTGCTTTCTATCGTCCTCCAGCCCAACGAACGCCTCCTCCCTCAACGGTTGATCATCCTGACAGTCTCATCAGCGTTCGCGGTCAATACCCGCGGCCTCTCGCCACTGTGGCTCGCCGTG
This sequence comes from Cryobacterium sp. N19, assembly GCF_002929595.1. Taxonomy (NCBI): domain Bacteria; kingdom Bacillati; phylum Actinomycetota; class Actinomycetes; order Micrococcales; family Microbacteriaceae; genus Cryobacterium; species Cryobacterium sp. N19. The sequence continues at coordinate 46,511 of NZ_PJJR01000047.1, forward strand.
GTCCTGGTCATCCCGCTCGTACTCCTCTCGGGTAAATCTTTGTGGAGCCTGATCAGCCGAAAACCGGTGATCTGGGCTATCTCGGGCGTCATCGCATCCGCTGTCATCGCGATTATGTGGATGCTCTCGAGCAATTCCTTGGCGGCAGGCATTTCGACCGACGAGGTCGTCACCGACTATCCCGGTGTGGGCTCGAGTTTTCTGGTGGGGTTCATTTTCGTCTTCACCGAAACCTTTGGTTTTGCCAATGGTCTGATCGGGCAGTTCGGGTGGTTGGATACAACGGCGCCAGCCGCAACGCTCTTCATGTGGGCCGCCCTGACCGGGGCGCTCATGATTGCCGCAGTCGTCGTGCTGCGCGGTCGACGCCTCGTGACTTTCGTCCTGCTCGCCGCAGCCCTGGTGATCATTCCTGCGGTGATCCAGGGTCTCTACATCACGGCTGGCGGAATCATCTGGCAGGGGCGGTATGCCCTGCCGCTGTTCGTCTGCCTGGTCGTGGGCGCTGCGGCGTTGATCGGCCAGAATGTCACCCTGGGCGACAGGTCCATCCGACTGCGCCTGACGGGTGCTGTTCTGGTCGCGGCCGTCTTCGCGCAGTTCATAGCGTTTGCTGTTGTGCTGCAGCGCTATGCGGTGGGAACTGCTGGCAGTCTGCGCGATTTCTACCTCGCCCCGGCGTGGCAGCCGCCGGGAGGCGTGCTTACCTTGCTGGCGTTCTACGCAATCACCCTTGCGTCCGGAGCCATAGTGGCGCTCTGGTGGGCGTCGCGAGAATCAGACGCGAGCACTTCGGAGCAGATAAATCACGTGCACGGCCAGTCCGATCGCCGGGCCGACAGCCAGGGCCAGGATGCTTCGAGTGTTCAAATCGAGCGGTAGAAACAGCAACGCGATCACACCAATAGCAGCGGCTATCCAGCCGGCGGAATAGGCCGTGTGGCCGTCGCGGGCTAGAACCGCCGGACCGCTCGCACACAGTGCGGCCGTGAAACCCGCGGAGGCTACCAGCAGACCGGCAGTCGCTGCGTCCACAACGTACTCCGGCCCGAACAGGCGCAGGATTGCCGGCCCCAGCCACCAAGCCAAGACTGACGCTAGTGCAGTGGCCGCAGCGATTGCTCCGAGTATCGAGCCGAATGCGCGCCAGAAGTTGGCGGTGTGGTCTCGAAAGAACACGAGCAGATAGCTCTGCAATGCGAGAAAGGGAATGACCAAGGGCGCCCGGGTCAGCGTCACTACGGCGATCAACGTGCCTACCGCAGCTGCAGAATCATTCCGCGAGGCCAGACTCAAGAAGAGCGGGAACCCGCTAATAAGAATTCCCGTAGCCACCGACCCGCTCACGGTGCGGGCCGAGTTCCAGGTGAGCCCCCGGAGAGTGACGTCGAGCAGGGAGCGGCCACGGGTGTGCTTGCGCACGATGGCCCAGACGACCAGCACCGTGATCGGGAAAGGCAGCACCACTGCCCACGGCAGAAGCTCTCTGTCTCCAGAGAAGGACAGGAGGAGCCCGACGCAGGCCAACCGCAGCAATGCGTCGCAGGAGATCATCACGGCGAGCGTTCGCCACTGCTGCAGGCCGTACATTGTTCCGCAGAAGACCGCAACGACAACATAGGAGGCAGCGCCCAAGGCGAGCGCTATGACCAGTGACCACGACCATGCAGCGCCGAATACCAGCGGGCCCCACACTGCACCGAGGCCTACTGTTGTTCCGAAGACGGCCAACGACGTGAGGGCACCGAAATTTCGGGCCGTGTTCGCGCTGTTCTCCTGGCGGCGGGCACTGAACCGTGTGGCGCGCGTCACCTCTTGCTGAATTCCGGCCAGCCCGCTGATCACCAGATACAGGGCGGACCAGAACACGCTGAACTTCAGGTATGAGGAAGGGTCGAGCTGGGACAGCACAACGCCCTGTACGGCATATCCGGCTAGTCCACCGATGACAGTGGCGAGAAGGATGAATCCCAGCCCGCGTTTCGCCGTGGAGCGCACCGTGACATCGTCCTGTGCGGGGTCGCTGATCGGAGCAACCGGAGTACCCGACGATTCAACGTTTCCAGCAGCAGACACGCCCCCAATGATACGCGGGCGCGTCTGTCGGCCGATGCGCGCGCATCCGCTCAGGACGCTTGAAAGATGTCCCGAATCATGTCCATGCGGCCTTGACTCGCGTACCGCGCATAACTTCCACGGCGGCCCTCCCGAAACACCGAAAGAATGCGTCTGACGCGTTGGGCGGGCAACTGGGCACGAAAACCTTCAAAGGTTGCCTTTTCATCGGCTGCGGCGATCTTATTCGGCGGAATGACGGCGGTCGACGCAATAGCACTCAGCCTCGCGAACAGGGTTCGAAATTTGGCTTGCAAGAGCTCGTTTCGGCTGCCACGCGGTTCGAGCACGCGACGCACCTTGATGGCGACCGACGGCACCTGCACACCGATTTGGTTCTGCCCGTGCTGCCGATAGTCGATGAGCGTTTCGGGAACGAAGTCCAATGTCGAGACGGCCGATGCGACGATCGCCAGCCATTCATCGTGCACCCAGTCGTCGGGAAAGGGTACCGCGAATTCGAGCAAGGCTCGTCGAATCATGCTGGTTGCGCCCGTTGCGAGGTTTCTCCGGAGAAACACGGTGAACGCCTGTCCGGAGTGAATAGCGGTGCGATCCTCCGACGAAACCTCCAGAGCTTCGAACAGTTCTCGACCGAGTGGCTTCCCACGTCCGTCGACGAGACGCGCATCTGAGTGCAGAAAGAGAAGATCCGGTCGAGCGTCGAACTGCTCGAGCATGACCTCCAATTTGTCTGCGCGCCAGATATCGTCCTGGTCGGCAAGGGCAATGAGGTCGTACCGGCAAGCGGCTATCGCCCGCTCGAAGTTCTTCGTGACGCCGTGTCCACCGTGAGACTCTAGAATGCGAATCTCTGTGTCGCTGCCGGCATTCGCTGCTGCGACGCGTCGAACAATTTCAAGTGTCTGGTCCGTGGAACCGTCATCGGAAACAACTATTTCTGACGCGCACGGATCCTGACGCAGGATACTCAACAGTTGCTCCTCGATGAATCGGCCGCCGTTATACGTGCACAGGGCGACCGAAACTCCGGTGCTGCTCACTTCCGGCGGCGCAACCGACTCTGTACCTTCTTCACCACAACCCGAGGGCCGCCGGTCTTTAGGTAGTGCACAAGGAGTCCCGCATCGTGGCGCAATCCGTGCTTCCGGCGTCGCACGAGAGGTCGACGCTTGATGCCGCTTCCCGCGCTGACAACGCCGCTTTCAATAAGGTCGGGGGCGTGCTGTGGGGCAGCAACAAAGCTCACCAGGGGCTCGAGCACGGTCTCCCATTCGTAGGCGGCGCGAACTCGCTTGATATTGCGTCGTGCGGCACGAATAAAGGCCTCGTCAAACAGAACCTTCTCGAGCGCGTCAGCCAGAGCCTTCACGTCTCCTGACGGTACAACGATGCCCAGTTTCTCGGCGGCCACGAGCTCTGCGAAGTGGTCCCCCTCGGTCACCACCATGGGCAGGCCCGCCCACAGGTAGTCAAGAATGCGGGTACGGAACGAGAAAGTCGTCTCAACGTGGGCGAAATGCGTACTCACGCCGGCATCCGCTTCGCCGAGGTAGTTATGGCGTTCGGCGTAATCAACCCAAGACCCATTGAAGAAGACTGCCCGATCGAGCACACCGAGATCCCGAGCCAAAGCGCGCGATTCGGCTACGATCCCCATCTCGGGTACGCCCGGGTGCGGGTGTTTGGTTCCCTGGAAGAACAGTCGCACGTTGTCGTGGCGAGTTGATACGTCGGCAATTGCCGAGATAAGGGTCTTCGGGTCGAACCAGTTGTAGAGTCCGCCACTCCACAGCAGGAGCTTGTCGTCGGCAGCAATGCCGGGAAGCACGTTCTTGAGTACGGGTCGCGTGGCGGGAGGAAACACCGGGTTGAGCCCGAATGGCACCACGTTGATCAAGCTGGTCAGGTCGGGGTCGTCAGCATAGTTGGCCGGGTTGACACGCCCGAGTGCAGCCAGTTGACCGAGGTAGAAGTGACGTTGGCGCTCGGACGCGCACAGGAAGAAATCACCGCGAGCGAGCTGCTCATTGAGCACGTCGGTGGCGTCAGAGACCTGCTTCTTCCACTGCTCCGTGCCTTGCTCGCGCCCCTGCTCGAGCTGTTCCAAGTGCATGGGGTCGTAAATGTCGGCCACGATGATCTTGTCGCTCGTGCGTAGGGACTCGAAGAGCGCCATGGCGAGGCCTTGAAAGACGATGACATCGCTGGCCGATTCCAGTTTGCGCATGGCGCGATCATCGCCGGGGTGCACGTGCACGATGTCGAACGGTGCGGAGATGGGTTTGGCTCCGGCAAGGGTGACCAGGGTGACGGCATTGTCCTTCGAGAGCGCCTCAGCCATGTGCCACGCCCGGATCGCAGGGCCGGCCATCTTCGCGCCGATGGGGTCCCCCGTGATAATGAGCACCTGGGTCAGCATAGGCACTTCGGTCACGCCGAAGGCGGTGACAATCTTGTCGTAGCCCTCGAGGTAATGGTCGGTGTCATAGGAGGGCGCATCCGTTTCGCCGAAGAGCGGCCAGATGCGGTTGTCGGCCACAACACGACTCGACTGGATATCGTCGCGAGATTTCTGCAGTGAGGGAAGGTTCTCAACGAACTGGTCGATCGCATACAGGCCGACGACGGTCTCCTTGGCCACCGTGGTGTCGGGCCCATTATCCGCCCCCCTACGCAGATCGAATTCGGTGGAGTCCAGACCGCCTCGGGCTACCGCACGGCGGGCTGCCAACGCCAGCGTGGCCGCGAAGGTCTTGGCAAGGGCCTCATCGCCGAGGTTCTTGTACTGGGTGTAAAGAGCGTTGCGCTCGAGCAGGTACGTCTCCTTGAACGAACCGTAGGATCCCATCGAGGCATGGTGTTTGTGGAACGCTATCGACTCCGGCGCGTACGCGAAGCGGTAGCCCTTAAGATTGAGCCGCCAGCCCAAGTCGACGTCTTCGAAGAACATGAAGTATCGCTCGTCAAACCCGCCCAGCTCGTCGTAGACGTCTCGGCGCACGAACATGGCCGACCCCGTACCGAACAAAACATCGTGTTCAACATCTGGAGTCGTCGGCAGTTCTTGCCCGGTCAGCGGCTTATAGCCCATGCCGAACCAGGTCATTGCCGAGCCGATGTAGTCGACCAGCACGCCGTCCCAGTCGACAACCTTGCTGGCGACGGCCCCAATTCGGGGGGATTTCTCGAAGGCCGTGACGGCTGCAGCAATCCACTCCGAGTCGGGCTTGGCGTCGTTGTTAAGAAAGGCGAGGTACTCACCAGAGCTTGCGGCGACGCCCAGATTGCACCCGCCCGCGAAGCCGAGGTTCTCCCTCGAGATGACAAGATTCACGTGCGGGGCAGCAGCACGTAATCGGGCTTCGCTGTCGTCGCCCGACGCATTCTCGACGATGATGATTTCGAGTTTGTCATGGGGCCAGTTGAGGTTCTTGAGGTGCTCAAGCGCCTCGATCGTGTCGTCGGTGCCTCGGTAGTTCACGAGCACAACGGAAACGACACCCGGTCGGAGCTTGGTCATTCGGGCCTTTCGTATGGGACGGCTTGCGCACAAAGTCTATCGACCGCCACGAATGTGATGGTGGAGATCTAGTCGCGAGCTACCAGAGAAACATCGGTATCCGGCTCGTACGCATGGGACGCATTATTGCGGTCCGATTCGGCGAGAATGCGTTTTCGCAGCACGATCACGAAGAGCACGGCCAGGCCAGCAGCGACCAGGTCGGCGGCCGTGAACATGAGCCTCGATACGAGACTCATCGCGGAAGCTTGAGGAACAGTCAGGAGAAGAGTCATTGCGCCAACCAAAATTGCTTCTCTCACGCCAACGCCCGAGGGGAATACAAAGGCAAAGAGACCGACGGTGAACCCTAATGACATCGCACCGGTCAGTAGGACAAGGGTTCCAAAGTCGGGATCAACGAGCGAGTTGACGAGAATCCATAGGTGCAATCCATACATTGCGTAGGACAGGAGCGCCCAGCCGACCGCTTTGCCAACGACCCTTATCGTTACTTTGTGCTCGAGGGGTGGACGGCGAAAAGCCCTCAAGACGAGAGAAGCGAGGGCCGTCATAATGCGCGGATGAAGGCAAAACAACCCAACCGGCAGAAGGAGAAAAAGCCAAAGAAGTTGCGTGTGCCCTCGCAGTACGACCGGTAGGGCCATCGATCCAAGGATGAGCGACGCCACGACTCCGATGCCCGCTGCGTAGAGGCCCGCCACTAGAACGCGTGGTCGCAGGATGCCGTACTGGCGCCCCAATTCCATCTGCATCACATAAGACCAAACGGATCCGGGTACGTATTTCCCCAACTGCCCAACCAGCATCACCTGAGCGGCACGCGCGATCGGTATTCTCGGACCTAGCCCGTTGAGCACGGAGACCCAGCTCATCGTCCCTGCGCCCAATCCAGCGAGAACTAGCAGAAATGACAGCACTATGGACGGCCAAGAGATCTCCGCGAGGGCGGCAGCAACGCCGGTCCATTGGCTGACCAGATAGTAGCCAGCGAAACCCAAGATCGCGACGAGAAGGACGTACCTCAGGACTGTAAGGACGAGTGGAGCGAACACCTTCATCCGCCCGATCATGCTATTGACCCGGAAAACCAGTTTAAGTAGCCCTCGACTTCTTCTAGGCCCCGTTGCGCTTCAAGCGGAGAATCCCCGCCCTCTATTTCCACAAGGCGCCGGATTGTTTGCGAGCTTATTCCAGCACGCTCCAGTCCAACAAGGTTCAGCCCTCGCACGGTGCAGGGGCTTCCAAACGCCTTTACAAACGGGCGGATGTGTCGCGTCACGACAGAAGCCATGCCGATCATGGCGAACGCGCCGATGACTCGACCCTGGTGGACAGTTGATCCGAGCCCCAAATTGGCCCCATTGCCAATTCTCGAGTGACCCCCCAAAGCCACCCCGGAGGCCAAAGTGACATCATCGGAAATCTTGCAGTCGTGGGCAACGTAAGTCTGGTTCATTACGAACCCCCTGTCGCCGATGTGAGTGCGAGACTTCCAACCGCCGTGGATTTGCACGTCCTCACGGATCACGTTCTCATTTCCGATGGCAACGCCCTCCCCCTCTTCAGAGGTGATCCAATCCGGTTCGTGCCGGAAGGACCGAACTTCGGGCGGACAGCCGATCTTGGATCCACCCCCGATCCAGTTGTCGTTCCCGAGACTGACTGACCCACCGAGAACGGCATATGGACCGATGATGTTGCCCGTTCCCATCGACACGTACGGCCCGACGATCGCGGTCGCATGCACTTGATTCATAAAGCGAAACACTTTCCTGATTCTTGACGACGAATGGGAGGCGGAACGTCAGGTGGCTCCCAAGGACTCAATCATTGATTTTCGCACGCCCTAGTATGGGAGAACGTGTGTGTGCGCGCTGATAGTAAGTGCAATGTGCAATCACGCGACAGCCACAAGGAAGATTGGATTCCAATGATACCGATTACGGTCGTCGAGTTTGGGGAGGACGCGGAGAACCTGGTCCTCGAGGTGCTTCGTTCAGGCAACATCGCTCAAGGCCCCAAAGTAAAGATGCTCGAGGATTCGTTCGCCGCCCTCATTGGCGTGAAGCACGCTGTCGCCGTGAACAATGGCACAACCGCGCTCGTTGCATCGCTACAAACCCTCGGCTTGGAGCCAGGCGATGAAGTCCTGACGAGTCCCTTCACGTTCGTGGCGACTCTTAACGCGATCCTTGAGGCCGGTGCCACAGCAACTTTCGCCGATATTTCTGAAGACGATTTCAATGTCACCCCCGCAGCCGTTGAAGCTGCGATTACCGACCGGACGAGAGTAATCATGCCGGTTCACCTCTATGGCCAGATTGCGGACATGGATGCCATTTCGCAGATTGCCGCCCATCGAGGGCTGACGATCGTTGAGGATTCTGCGCAGTCCCATGGCTCGGCACAGCACGGCCGAAGCTCCGGAACATACGGAATTGGGGCCTTCTCGTTCTACGCCACGAAGAACTTAACGACGGGCGAGGGCGGCATGATCACTACTAATGACGATGCCGTCGCTGACCGTCTCCGAGTCCTCCGTAATCAAGGAATGCGTGCGCGCTACGAGTATGAAGTTGCGGGCCACAACTATCGGTTGACAGACCTACAGGCTGCTGTGGGAATTCCGCAGATCGCTCGCTACAACGAGGTCGTTGAGGCTCGTCAGCGAAATGCGGACTATCTTAGTCGCGGTCTGGCGCTGGTAGACGGCATCATCACTCCCCGACAGCTTCCCGGTCGACGGCATGTCTGGCACCAGTACACGCTAAGAGTCACTCCGGACTCCGGTGTTGAACGCGAGGAGTTCGTGGCCAAGTTGCTCGAACAGGGCGTCGGCGCTGGCATGTATTATCCCAAACTCGTATTTGACTACGAGACGTACAAACACCGTACTGACGTACAAATCGGACGATACCCCGTCGCGGAACGAGTCGTCCGGGAGGTGGTCTCGATCCCTGTACACCAGAGTCTTTCAAAGTCACAGCTAGACAAGATCATTGAAAGTGTCGCTAATGCGGCAACGAAGAACTAAAGGAAACCACATGGTTCAACCCCGTATTCTCCTCATCGGTGCTGGTTCAATGGGCGCTCTTCATGCGCGTGTTATATCGCAGTCCTCGACGGCCCAACTTACAACGATTGTGGATCCGCGTGAGAGTGTAGGAGGCGTCATCGCCAGCCGCTTCGGAGCAAACTGGGCGCCTCAACTAAACAGCCTCGCTGGGATAGATGGGGTTATTATCGCCGCAGCCACAGAAGCTCATCACGAGCTCGCAATGACGGTGCTTGACGCCGGCATCCCACTCCTAGTTGAGAAGCCGGTAGCTGACGGGCTTGAGAAGACCATCGAAATATTGGAAAAATCGAAGTCTCTGGGCATTCCAATAATGTGTGGCCTCCTCGAGCGCTTCAATCCAGCCGTTCTGACTGCCAAGGCTCTGATCGACTCCCCCGTGTATGTTACCGCCACCCGTCATTCACCTTACGTTCCCCGCATCCGAACCGGTGTCAGTTGGGATCTTCTGGTTCACGACGTTGACCTGGCCATCGGTATTCTCGGCACGACGCCAACGCTCGTGACCGGCTCGCTGGCGCAGTTCCATCCGGATTCGGTACCCGGCGCCGAAGACGTGGCGGAGGTTGTACTCGGTTTTGAGGCTGGCGGAATGGCGCAGATTTCAGCGAGCCGGATTGGGCAGAGGAAAGTTCGAAGTCTCAACATCCACGAACTAGACCGGCTCGTTGAAGTTGATCTGCTACGTCGTGACGTGACCGTGTATCACCACGTGTCTGGGCAGGCAGCAGATGAAGAAGGGCGCGGCTACAAGCAACAGACGATCATTGAGATCCCTGAACTCATCACGTCGCAAGAGCCTCTCGCCGCACAATTGCAGCATTTCTTGGGTCTGATTGACGGGTCGACAGATGCTGATGCAGAACGACGATCCATTGTTCCGAGCCACCAGGTCGTAGCGCAGTTGAAGGCGCTGCGCTAGGGCGGATTCAGATTGGGCCGGTGTCACAGCCGTGACACCGGCCCGTAATCTAAGTCGATCGCGCTGTAAGTTCAGCCAACACGCTGAGGTGCTTTTCGGCCACTTTTTCGATGGTGAAATGATCTTCAATGAGCAATTGTGCATGGAGCGATACTTGACTCCGCGCGGCACCTGGGTCGGCAAGCACCTCGAGAATTATCTTTGCGAGTGCAACAGGATCCGCACGCTCATCCTTCTCGCTGATGAACGGGGCAATGAAGAGCTCCTGTCGATCCGTAACACTGAACTCAACGAAGTTGTCCGTGCGAATCGCAGCTACAACAGGGATACCAACGGCCAGTGCTTCCAAACTCGCCGTGCCGAATCCCTGTCCTTCTAATTCATGAACCTCGAGATCCGCAGCAGCCAGGTAATCCGGTATCTCTGACTGGGGTCGCGCCCCCAAAATTATTAGTGCATGGTCGACGCCCAGCGCTTCCGCTCGATGAATGAACGCGTCATGATAGACGCCTCCGATTACCACCACGGCCAGATCGGGATACTGTCGCAGGACCGCGGGTAGAGCCTCGACGAGCGCCAGCCGGCTTCGCTGAGGGATAACATGACCCAAGGAAAGTAGAATATGTCGTGTTCCTAGGTCGTGCCTATCCCTAGCTACCGCTGCTTCTCCGCCTCGTAAGACCGCTGGATCGATCCCCACGGGAATATAGGCTTTGCCCGATATGGAATTCTTGTATCGCCTGTCAATGTACTTGTCCATAAGGACATCCATAACAACGAGCCTCGGGCGATGAACCTTCATTAGCGGATTGACAAGCATCATGTCACCCATCCGATAAATGAAATTATGCAGGAAATTCGGGCTGTACAACCGTGTATGAATGCTCAATAAAGTTGAAGTGCCACGTTTGCGTGCCCATGCACCAGTTATCCAGGTCAAATCGAAAAACTGCCCGTGCTGATGGATTACGTCCGGCTGGAATTCGTCGAGCATCAAGCCCACTGCTTTAATCGTGCTGCGTGACACCGTGAAGGCAATGTCGAAGTTGGCCGCAAACCGGGATTTGGGCAACGACCACGCTGGAAGCCTCACGATTCGCAGTCCGTCACGTTCTTCAATGGCGGGGGCGCCCTGGTAGCCGGCCGTCAGGACGAGCACCTCATGGCCCGCCGAAGCGTATTGCTTCGCCAGATGGTCAGCCAAATGTGAAGAGCCACCCGGTCGCGGCGGAAAGAAGTTGTTAACCACGACAATTTTCATGAAATCACGTGAAGAGGCCGGACCTTTGGATGAGACGTATCGGTCAGATCAATCGTCGCGACCACCGTGGCCGGCACCCCTGCGACAACCGTGCGAGGCTCAACATCGCGAGTAACAACTGCGCCAGCGGCCACGATTGATTCGTCACCGATCGTTACCCCCATGTTCACGACCGCGTTCGCCCCGATAAAGACCCGATTTCCAATTCGAACGGACTGCCTGTCCACGGATGGATATGCGCGACCAGAAATGCACCTTAACGCACTGCTATGGGTGTAGATGTGGACGCCAGATGCGATATCACATCCTTCTCCAATCGTTAGGCCCCCAGAACCGTCAATGACGGTAAACGCACCAATCCAGGTTCCGACGCCGATGAGTGGTTCCCCAATGATCCAAGCCTGTTCGTGGTACGCGTTCGGTGGAATTGTTCCCGGAGCCAACGCACTCACTTACTGTGCTGTGTCTCGTAACGAATGAGGGCTGTCATGCCCTCGTTCACAGGGATCGAGTATTCAAAGCCAATAATGTCCTTAGCCCGCTGCACATCAGCTGCACGACGGCTGACGAGGACATCTCTCGGATTGAAAATCGGGTCGACGTCAACTCCGATGGCATCTATGAGAATACGTGCGAGATCGGCCACGCTTGTGTCAATTCCTGTTCCTACGTTGATGGGCACGTTTCCCTGCTCAGAATCGACCGCCAGAACGACAGCGCGTGCGATGTCGTGAACGTGAATAAAGTCCATCGATTGCTCGCCCTTCCCATCGATGACCGGGGCCTCACCATTTCGCAGCCGATTGACGAAGTGATTGATGACTGACGTGTAATAGGCGGTCGTCTTTTGACCAGGACCGTAAACATTGAAGAACCTAAGTGCAATCCAAGACAAGCCGGCTTTGCGCTCGTAGTATCCGAGGAGGTCCTCGCCGGTGCGTTTTCCGATGCAGTAGGGAGTGAGCGGGCTGAGTGCGTCGTCCTCATGCATCGGAAGCTTGTCCGGATCTCCGTACACGGAAGCGCTGGAAGCATAGACGATTCGTTTGATACCTTGTTCGGCTGCCGCAGCAAACACATTATGGGACCCAACGATGTTGCCATCGAGGGAACTGAAGGGATCAGCGACACTCTTGTTTATCGAGTCGGCTGCTAGATGGATCACCCTGGTGCAACCGCGCATTGCTGCGGCGACTGCCGCTCCCGAACGGACGTCTTGATCGACGACCTCTACTCTGCCAAGGGCGACCAGCGCACTTGCTGCATCCCGGTCACCCCGAACCATATTGTCAAAAATTCGAACACGATAGCCCTTTTCAAGTAGCTGCTTCACCACGTGAAGACCGATGAATCCGGCGCCCCCGGTAACGAAAACGGTTTCATTCTTTTCAGATACAGTCACTTTGTTTTTTCCTTCTAATTTCGTGTGCAGGGGGCGGAACGATCAAGTGGTGAGAGCAGCGCGCAACGTGGCTACGACCCGATCCACTTCGTCTTCCGAAAGATTGGCGTGCATCGGAATCGCCAAGTGCCGTTTGAAGAGGTCTGCGCTGACGGGGAGGTGACCGGAGAATCCGTAGATAGGTTGAACGTGTGAGGCGTAGGTACCGAAGTTACATTGAATTCCATTCGCCTTGAGATAGCTGGCGACCTTCCCTCGGTCTACGTTTTGGTCGAGAGTGATCACGTAGGACTGCCAAGGGTGAACTCGATCCGGCAGAGCTACCGGCACCGAGATTCCGTCGACATCAACAAGGAGGGTCGCATACTGGTTCGCAATACGCTGACGAGAGGCGACTAGCGTCTCCAGACGATCTAGCTGTGCCAGCATAATCCCGGCAGCTACGTCGGATAGTCGATAGTTGAATCCCAGTTCGTCGAACGAGGGTATCGGCAGATCAGTATTTCCTTCACGAGAAAGAGCCGGGGCTATTCCGTACGTGTGGAGCTTTCGAGCGTGATCGGCCAGGTCCGATCTATTTGTCGTGAGCGCACCGCCCTCGCCGGCGGTTATGCCTTTCCGGCCATGAAAACTGAAAGTCGCCACATCGGCCAAGCTTCCCGCAGGGCGCCCCTTATAGCTCGCGCCCGCTGAACAGGCTGCATCCTCCATGAGCCATAGCCCGTGTTTGTCTGCGATCGCCTGCAGTTCGTCGTAGTCGGCTGGTTGGCCGAAAACATCCACGGCCAGAATGCCCACGGTACGAGGAGTTATCGCTGCTTCGACCGCAGCGGGGTCGACACTCCAAATATCAGGTCTGATGTCTGCAAAAATAGGTGTCGCGCCAGCCCAGGCAACCGAATGTCCCGTCGCAGGGAAGGTATAGTCCCCGACAATCACCTCATCTCCCGCTGATGCGCCCAGAACGCTCAAGCCTAAGTGCAGGGCAGCCCCGCAGTTGTTCGTGGCGAGCGCATCGGACGTCCCAGTCAGTTCCGCGAAGCGCCTCTCGAATGTCGCGCACGTGGGTCCGGCGCCGGATAGCCACCCGGATGCGAATACATCGGCGATAGCTTGGAGCTCTTCCGCGCCGACAGTCGGCTGGCCGAGCGAAACGATACTTGACAAGTAGTCCTCTATCTCTTTTCAACAATGGTGTGAGCGAAGTCATCACCCGACCTAGTCTACGCAGGCAGGCCGGCAGAGAATCGCGCCGCCTGTAGGGTTGGGTTCTACCCTCGGACTGAATGGAAGAAATGACTGCCACTCGAGTCGTCATAATTGGCGGTGGAATCATCGGTCTCGCTGTCGCTGAACTGTTGTCCCGCACGGGCAAGACAGTGACCCTTGTTGAGAAGGAAGATAGCTGGGCAGCGCACCAGACCGGCCACAATTCAGGAGTCATCCACGCTGGCCCGTATTACAAGCCCGGCTCCCTTAAAGCCACGCTTTGCACTTCAGGCAATGCGTCCATGTTTGCCTTTGCTCGAGATCATGGAATTCCCTACGCGGCCTGCGGGAAACTTATTGTTGCGGTGAGCGACAAGGAGGCTCCGCGACTGGCGGCCTTACACGAACGAGCCATTGCTAATGGCGCACCCGTCCGTTTGATTTCGGCTTCGGAGGCCCGCGAGTTCGAGCCCCACGTCAATGCTGTCGCAGCGTTGCGCGTCGAGTCAACCGGGATAATCGGCTATCCCGCCGTCGCTCGGAAACTGGCAGAGTTGGCGGTCAACACCGGGGCGAACCTCATTCTCGGCTCCAGAGTTACAGACATCCGTGTCTCCGACAAGGAAGTCACTGTTGCGCACGAGTCAGGAACGGTGAGAGCAGATTTTCTCGTGAATTGCGCTGGGTTGCATAGCGACCGCATTGCTCGGCTTGCCGGACTTCAGCCGAAAGTGCGGATCATTCCCTTTCGCGGAGAGTACTACGAGCTCGTCGAGTCAAAGCGCGACCTTGTCCGAGGCTTGGTTTATCCAGTGCCTGATCCTGACCTTCCCTTTCTCGGTGTACACCTAACCCGCATGATCGATGGTTCCGTACACGCCGGGCCGAATGCGGTGCTAGCCCTCGCGCGCGAGGGGTATAGGTGGGGACAAGTCAGTCTCCGCGACACCTATGACTCAGTGGCCTACCGCGGATTCTTGAGATTGGCCAGCAAGAATATCCTGACCGGCGGGAAGGAAATAGCTCGGTCGCTGTCGACTCGCATGTTCGCGTCCAGCCTCTCGCGCCTCGTGCCAGAAATTGGGAGCAGTGACATTGTTCGTGCCGGGTCCGGCGTCCGCGCCCAGGCCATACTCCCGGATGGAACGCTTGCCCATGACTTCGTCATTGAGAAGGCGGCGCGACAGATTCACGTCTTGAATGCGCCTTCTCCCGCGGCCACGAGCGCTCTGGAGATAGCTAAGTATCTTGTTTCTGTCGGCGGACTAGATTCCTGATCCCTTGCTCCGGCCTTATTGGATATTACCGCCCGACTCCTCCGACCAAACTATGGTCCCACCTTGGAAGGCCTGAGAACAGGAACCCCCGGTTCCGCAATCCGCAGCGCTCGTTGGCCAAGCCAAATTCCCCGCTGCACCGCCCTGGGCGAAATATGAACTTCGAATAGCACCCGAAACTGCGTACGTTCCAGCGATCGATGAATAGATTGATCCTCGCCCGTACGCCTGACCAAAGCCGCCGCCGTTGTCAGGGATAGTGATGAGACTACTCGTCCGATTGCCGAGATCTGCGCTCAGCGTGGAGTGGAGGTCCTCAATCGCTGCCAATCCGACTCTCGACTCGCCCTGCGCAGAAATCAAAATCCTTCCAGTTTGAAAGTCCTGGAAGCAGCTAGAGTCCGATGTCAAGCATTCGGCTGGCGCAATCGGCCATCCCAGGCTTCCCGCCGAACCTCCCAAAGTAAAATAGAACTGTCGAATTGATCCCGTTACTGCGTACCCGCCTGCAGCAGCCGACCAGTAGATCGAACCGCCGGAGAATGCCTGACCGACCCCCGCGCCGTTCTGGGGTATCTGAACGACCCCGCTCGTTGCGCTGCCAAGTGCGCCATTTTGTCCGTTGAGGGCGAGGTAGACGGCATCGATTTCGGGGGCGCTCTCCCACGTCGCCCCGGATGGCGTTGCGTACAGCCACCCCTTCTCGAACTGCTGCATGCAACTTCCACCGCCACGACTGCAATCGATGCGGGCCAAGGGCCAACCGAGACCTCCAGCAGCTCCACCGCGAGAGAAATACGCTGATCGAAGGGCACCGGAAGTGGTGAATGCCTCTCCGGACTTCTTCTCGTATATGGATCCGAACTCGAAGGCGCGCCCCAGGCCGCCTCCGTTCTGGGAAATCACGAGGACATCACTGATCGGTTTTCCTAAGGTGCCGCTCACGCCGCCCAGTCGCGCAAATTCCGCGTCGATCCCGACGGACACGACCCGTGCACCGCCAGCCGAAGTCCATGCAACCGTGGCTGCCTGAAACGACTGAGAACAACTAGTATTATCGACCGAGCACTCCGGCGCCGCTGTTGGCCACCCTAATTCGCCAGCAGCACCATTCTTGGAGAAGTAGAAGTCACGGATTGGTCCACGAACTTCCCACGTGCCATTGGACGCGGACGAATATACTGATCCGCCCGCGAACTGTTGACCTTGTCCGCTGCCATTCTGCGCGACAGAAAGAATTGGGCTTTGCGGCCACGACAGCACTCCTGCTGGCCCTGTTAAGGCCAAGTACCGATCTCGAATCGATCCGCTCGTCGCATACGTGCTGCGTCCAGTTTGGCTCAAGATCGTTCCGGTTTGAAACTCCTGACTCGAACCGCCGCCGTTCGCAGAGATCGCAGACGCGTCATTTGTTGGCCAACCCAGCGGACCCGCGGAACCTCCCGTCTTCCAATACTCCGAACGTATCGTGCCCCTCACGCTCCATGTTCCAGCCGTAGGTGATGCATACACGGATCCATTCTGGAATGACTGACCAGTACCTCCCCCATTGTCAGTGATGACTGAGGCAGGACTGTTGGGCCACGCCAATGGCCCCGCTGCCCCGGATTTAGCAAAGTAGTAAGGCAAAACGGTCCCTGACACGATATGCGCACCCGTACTCGGGCTCCAGTAGATGGAGCCGTTCTGAAATGCTTGGCCGAAACCGCCACCGTGATACGACATCGGAATCAGTTCGCTTGTTGCCGCCCCAAGGGGTCCACTCGCTCCGCCGGACGCTGAATAGACCGCCCGTATGGAGTTTCCGCCGACTTCGCTCTGGGTGGACCCGAACCAATCCGAGAAGTACACCCAGAAATTGCGATTGCCATATGAGGAACAGGCGTTACCGGTACCGCCAAGGTTGGCTAAGGCAGCAGCATTCGGCTGGTACGGCGTGTAGTAGTAGAGCGCTGCCGTTGCCTTATTCTTGATCAAGACCGGTGATGATCCGCAGGCCGAAGCATTCGGGTGCCAGAGCACATTGTTGTATTGCCCGACTTTGATATACGTGAAGCTGCCGTTGTTATAGCGATTCAACTGCCGAGCAGCTGCATAGACCTGATTGAAAAATCCATAGTATTGCGCGTCACATACGGACGTATCAGGGCATCCCATGCCCATAGCTTTTCTAAGAATTCCGTCCGTTGGAGCGGTTCGCGTGGCGAGACCTTGCTCTTTCTGCAACGTCACGAGGATCACTTTCGCACTGATGCCGCAGGCCTGTTGGACCTTGAAGATAATCGTGGCCGCTGATTCCCCTGCAGCACCTTGATACGCGCTGCAGTAGGTTTCAGCGCTGACGCTCGGAGTGTCGACACGGTACACATTGAGACAGAGTGTGTTCTGACACGTCCCAACTTTTGCATCCAGGAAGGATTGAATCTCGACAACGTTCATGGCCGTCCGATTGAAAAACACTTCGTCTGAAATAATGTTTCCCGCGTCGAACCCCGAGCCAACGACTGCGGACGCCTTGTCTGGTACGACAACGACGATCGCCCCCAACATGGCCATCAATCCGAGCAGAACTCCAGCGACCAGAAACCGCGTGCGCATACCATCTCCTATTTCGCGCCGCGAATGCGCCGGCACAAGGTCAAGACTAGGTCAGAACCCCTTGTATTGGTCATAACTGGGGTCTTGCCGTCACAACCTAAAATGCGTCCCTTGACGCGGGCACGGTGGGTGAGCCACAATTCGGCGATCCAGGTGTCAGATTGATTCTGAATATGTGCACCTGATCCTGGCTGAAAACTTCAGTGAAATGACTGTCAGACTTCAGGAAATCGAGCGAGATACGGTGATAGGCATCCGACATGAAACGCTCGCCGTAGTACACATGCGTCACCGAGTATTCCTTGAGCAGGCCCTCGACGCAGTCGTCCTCGCCGATTCGTTCAAGATTCTCCCTGAGCCAAAGACGATCAAGCCAGGAGTCAGGTTCGGCGCCGACATACGGCGAGTTACCGAAGAGAGGCTCGACGGCATAATCGTTGTACATCCAGAGCGCGCCATCGACTCGCATGTCATCAAATACGCGATCTACAGAATCCAAGTTGTCCCTGAGGTACTCAAACGCCGCTACACTATCCGCTCGGACTGGACCCTTGTTGGCGTTGACTGACGCTGATGCGGCGGCCACAGGTGGCAGAGCCAACCCGAGAACCAGCAGAATTCCCACGGTCGCGCTGACAATTGGCGCAAGTGTCGACACTGATCGATTCCGTCTTTCTTGAAACTCTTCCGGGGCACGACTTCGCATGCGCCTGTTCTGGGCAGTCGATACTGCAGTGCCGCATAATCCAGCGATTGCGGCAATTGCGACAGCGGCAGGTATCGCGCCGAGAATGGTCAGAGTCCACCAAAGCCGACCCGGATCTTGGTACCAGGGCACGGTCAGAACTGAGAGAAACCCAAGCCTGCCCGTTTGAAGACCGACGATCAGAAGGACAAAGAAACCATACGCTACCGAGACGCCGAAGAACTTGGACCACCGATCTCGCACGGTCAGGATGCAGCCTCCGAGAACCAGGAAAGCCCAGACCCACGGCCCTGGGTCAAACGCTCCCCCTCCGGACCCCAACGCTGCGCTAAGGTCCGAACCCGCCGTCAACGCCGAAAACAATGCATTCTGTATCGGAATCGTGTGGGCAGCCACATCGACAAAGATCTCGGACCGTTGAGATGCGGAACCGATCAACCCCGGCTCCAGAAAGAGCAGAGGCAAGATCGCGGCGGAGGTCATAGCGCAGGCCCATCTTCCCCACCGAAGCATCCCCAGCCACGTCCGCTTCTGAACGGCGGCTACCGACATGACGATAAATGCCACGGCGGCAGCCATCGGTAGTTCCGAAGTGTGCAGACCGGTGATTCCTATCACCGCGAGTGCGGCTACGGGCAGATCACGCCAACGTGGATTCCAACCTCCGCTGATGACCAAAATGACGACGGCGGGAACCAGAGCTAGCCCCAGGACGGCGTTTGTGCGGCCGGACTCGAGCACCCAATATAGATAGATGGGTAAAGAGCTTGCGAGAGAAGCAAACCCTGCTACTAACGGCTGGGCGGGACTCAATCTTCTCGCCAAGGCAAACATACCAAGTGGAAGGAATAGGCCGGCGACAAGAGTAGTCGTTGCGGTCATGAGGGTGGAAACGTTCGAGCTGCTCACTGTCTGCAGTACCGCAATGAACAGGTTGTACGCGAGGGGATAGAAACTCGTGGTTCCGTCAGCCTCACCCGGGGTGGGCGACAAAACCACCGATGTGTCCAGCGTGTCAAATTCAAGGATTTGTCGAGTGAAGTAGCCGTGATGCATGGCGTCCCACCCCGGAGGAACGACAAAGGAGGACTGAAAGCGATGCCACAGCGTCAGAGCGACGACTATTCCAACGCCGAGCACCGCAAGGGACGCCAACTTCGATACCGGCTGCGCCCTCAGCGCAGCCAACAGGCGTTTCAAGTGCCCGCCAAGGGTCAACCCCAAGAAGATGACACGCCGAAGCTCGACCGCCAGCCAAGCCGCCAAGATCGCGCCCAAGCATGCCAACACCGCGGGAATGACTGGAAGTTTGAGGCTCTGTGCACCTAAGCCGACCATGTAGATTATCCCAAATGAGAGTATGGGTGCCGTCGAGAATCGGACAAGTCCCGGAACTCGATTGGGCAGAAGTCGGCCAAGAGCCAGGCCTGGGAGAATAAGGCCCAGAAAGGCGGCCAGAAACGCCATTCCCGTTGTCACGTGACCGTCGGCCATTTGTGCGGGTCGTAGTGAACCAGGTCACTCTCTATACTCGATGGTTGCTGAGAGATCACTGCCCCTCCAAATCTTCGAGAAATTCGAAACTCCGCGGCATTGATGCCTTCCCCCTGAAAAGTAAATACTCGGAGAGCCTAGCAAGGCACATCCGTAACCCTCGGAGCTTCACAACAGAGCTCCGAGCTAAGGTGGGATCGACGGGGAGGGAATCGCCGTGTCCTAGAAAGCAGTTAGAAAAGCGAATGCACTCGACCGTCACAGCTCCAACACGCACCAACACACGCTGGCGTTGGAAACCGCTTGTGGTTTCGTTTCCTATTATTTTCACGTTGATGATGTCTTGGGGCCTGGCCTCACCATTGATGTCCAGCCCAGATGAACCAGCACACGCAATGAGAGCTGCTGCCGTCGTTCAAGGTGACCTGACCGGACAGCTGTCGATCAGGGAACCTGGCACATCCGAAGTACTGGTTCCTCGCTACCTGGCGGAATCC
This sequence comes from Cryobacterium sp. N19, assembly GCF_002929595.1. Classification (NCBI taxonomy): domain Bacteria; kingdom Bacillati; phylum Actinomycetota; class Actinomycetes; order Micrococcales; family Microbacteriaceae; genus Cryobacterium; species Cryobacterium sp. N19. The sequence goes on from NZ_PJJR01000047.1 coordinate 66,555, forward strand.
ATGGATCTCACCTGCTTTAGAAACATGATCCTCACGACGGCTGCCTGCCAAGTTCCAGTGACAGATCAACCGAACGAATTGGTCACCGGATACACGACCGCGACTCTGAACACTCCTGTTTTCTATGCCATCACCGGGCTGCCGACACTGTTCCTCGACGGCAACAAGGCAATGTACGCGATGCGAGCCATGGTGGCTTTGATGTGCTCGGCTCTTCTAGCGATCGCGTTCATGGCGATCGCACAGCTCCCCCGTCGCCGATGGACCCTGTTTTCGGTTGCCGTCGCAGTCACCCCAATGGTCCTCTTTCTATCTGGAACCATCAATCCCAACGCAGTGGAAGTTTGTGCTGCCGTTGCGACCCTCGCTTTAATGACGCTTATTTTCCGAGAAGATTCGTCGGGTTCGGTCCTCTTAGAACGCATAGCATTGCTTGCCTTGAGTGTATTTCTCTTAGTCAATACGCGTAGCCTGTCCCTATTCTGGCTGCTGATCATAAGTGTAATCGCCTTAATTTTGGCGAGACCCGCAGTTCTCAAGGCGGTGTTTTCCCGCCCAACTGCTTGGGTTGGGACTGCGGTCATGGGCACTGCCGTGGTATTTGCACTGTGGTGGTTTCTTACGCCTAAGGGTCTGACTCAAGAATTTCAATCCGTCGGCGTGGGCACGCCATGGCTTACAGCATTCATCACGTCGTTGGATCGAACTTTCGACCTTGGATATGGATGGATTGGTGTTTTCGGCTGGCTCGACACACCCGCACCCGCTTTCACTCTTATCGTCTGGATCGTGGCCTCGGGCACTCTCGTTGTGGGTGCCTTTCTCTTCGGGTCCTGGCGTTTCCGCGCATGCCTAATTGTGCTCGCCACCGCTCTGGTGCTGCTTCCGGCCCTCATACAAGCAAGCCTCGCGGCGGAATGGGGTTATGTCTGGCAGGGTCGGTACACACTTGCAATATTTGTGTGTTTGATTGTCGTTTCCGGCCTTGCCCTAGATGAGGGAGCTTCCCCAACGTGGCCGTCACCTCTCAAACGCCTACCGCGCCTGGCAATCGTGATGATTGCGTTTGCGCAACTAGCCGCCTTCCTCTGGGCACTGAAGCGTTATGTCGTTGGCTTGTCGTGGGATCTTACTTGGATCGCCATGATTGGCCAACCCAATTGGCAACCTCCATTCGGATGGATTGCCATCGCTTGCTGTTTCGCCGCAGCACTAGCTGTTGGGGTAATAGTTCTTTCCAAGTCCCTGAATACCACAGACGAAGGCCCAGCCGAGGACGAGCGCCTACTGGTCGGGCCCTATCATCGATGAGTCATTCCACACTCGACAGATCGGCCACTATGTCTAACGAAACTCCTACTCTCCCGACAGAAACAGATCCCGCCGTGGCGGAGAGCTTCGAGCTTCGCCAGGCTCGTCTCGAAATCCGCTCGCTGCGCGCCGAGATCGCTCGCACCGCACCTGACCTTGAAGACCTCCGCTTGCAATTGATTGCTGCTCGCGCACAGGGCGAACGTTATCGCGAGCAGGTAAGCGCTCTGCGAAAGTCGTCGTCGTGGCGTTTGACCCTCCCCTTGCGTATGCTCAGCCGCCGATAGAGAATACGAGTGCTTATCCGCAGCGAACAATCCCGGAGGATTCTGCCATCCGCCCTGCATGCAGCGAGGATCGAGGGAACTCGACGCAAGCTCCCAAAGTCGGATCGGGTCGCCGTCATCGCCAGTTTCGCCAAGGACAATTCGGTGTCGACATCTCTGTCCACACTGATTCGAGAATTCGAAAAGTCCCAATACACCGTTGTCTTGGTGCGCGCAGGCGAGGATCATCGCCCTCTGGACTGGCCCGACGACTATTCGGGCAATCCGATTGTTATCCGGAGGCCCAATGTGGGTTACGACTTCGGCTCGTGGGCGGTTGGTCTCGCGCTCTTCAACGAAATCCGTCGGAAGCAATTTGTCATACTGGCTAACGACAGCTTGGTAGGGCCCTTCTCCGATTTGGCGCCTCTACTCGAGAATTTCGAGACCAGCACCACCGATGTCTGGGGCGCGACGAATACATTGCAGATGCATTCGCATATCCAAAGTTTCTTCGTCGGATACCGGGGTGGAGTCCTCAACGACCCTGCGCTGAGGCAATTTTGGACGTCCTTAGTCGTCGAAACAGATAAGGCGGCAATCATTCACCGATACGAGATGGGGCTTAGCCGACTTCTCTATGCCGAGGGCTTCACGACTTCGGCGTGCTTTGAGTCGGAACGCATCGTTGCGACAGACGAAAACCCAACTATGCGCGGGTGGAGGACTCTCCTTGAATTGGGATTTCCGTTCGTCAAGCGTGAAATTCTTGTCAATCCTGCCGTTGTACCCGACGGCGGATCCGTCCCACAGGTTGTGCGATCGCGATTTGGTGTCAACCCGCGCGACTGGCTGTGAACCGAATTCCTGACGAACTGAGACCCCAAGCGATGAAGCGAGCACAACAGATCAAACACTACGTCAGCGCCGGCCTCGGGATGATGTCCCGTCGCCTGGCACCGCGAGAGGCACCAGCACCGAGATTCGAGCACCCCGCAAGCCATTCGTCCTGGGTGGGGCGACGTTCCGGAAAGATGCGCCCCGCGATTCCCCATTCCTGGGCTGGATCGATCAGCACGCCAGAGTCCCCATCGCGTATCGCAGTGGTCCTCCACGTCTACTATGTCGATCTCGTCGCAGAGCTAATCGAGGAACTTGCATATATTCCCGTGGAATTTGACCTGATCATCACGAATGCAAGTGGGCATCACGTCGATTTGCAAACGAGCCATCTGCCGCTGCTATCGCATGTTTCGATTCTTGACGTCCCGAATCGTGGACGAGACATACTCCCCCTCATCTCTTTGGTGAACGCAGGCCTGCTGGAGCCCTACGACCTTATATTGAAGATTCACACAAAGAAGAGCGCCTGGCGGGAGGAACACGCACTGCTTGAGGGTAGCGGCGATGCGTGGCGTAACGGATTCGTAACGGGACTCCTTGGCTCACGGGCGAACGTCGAGAATCTCCTCTCGGAATTCGCCGAAGACCCAAGCCTAGGCCTTCTGACTACAGAGGGAAATATTGTCGGTCCAGAGTTCTGGGGAGGTGACCAAGACCTGACTGCTGAGATATTGCTCCGCTTGCAATTGATTCTCGACCCCCACTCACTGCGCTTTGCTGCAGGGTCGATGTACTGGGTGCGCGGTTTTGTCCTACAAGGGCTATGGGCACTTGATCTAGATTCGGAGGATTTTGACGACGAGCAGGGCCAGATAGACGGAACAACAGCGCATGCGATCGAGCGAACCATAGGCATTCTGACGAAGGAGGCAGGCTACTCGCTCAGAGAGCATCAGGATCTATCGGTCACGGGGAGCGATGAGTGGGCACACTACCGCCGCGAAGAGCAAAGAACGCCTCGCGCTCGTGTTATTCCGTTCTACCTGCCGCAGTTCCATACATTCCCAGAGAATGACGCTTGGTGGGGCACCGGTTTTACAGAATGGGCGAACGTCGCAGCAGGAAAGCCCGTCTTTTTGGGCCACAATCAGCCCTTCTTGCCGTCCGACTTAGGGTTCTACGACCTAGCGCACGGTGACGTCCGGCAAAAGCAATTCGAACTTGCCGCGAATGCTGGTATCGAGGGATTCATGTATTACTACTATTGGTTTGCTGGCAAGAAGCTGATGAACATGCCAGTCGAGAATCTCGTCGCCAGCACGGACGATGCCCCCTTCTGCATCATGTGGGCTAACGAGAATTGGACACGTCGTTGGGACGGAGGTGCGGAGAATGTCCTGATAGCGCAAGATTATGATGAGGTACCCGCTACCGAATTCATCCATGATGTCATGCCGCTTCTCACGGACCCTCGGTATATAAAGATTGACGGGAAACCGCTGGTATCCGTATACCGAATTACACAGATTCCTAACTTCAAGGAAGTACTGGATTATTGGCGTGATGCCGCGCTAGCCGCGGGACTTCCCGGCCTCACTCTTGTGACGGTTGACGTCGGTAGCAATATGGACGGCTTCGAAGGCGATATTGATGCCAGTGGATTAGACGCATTTCTCGAGTTTGCCCCCCACAACCGACCTTGGAGGAGCCAGCCGAGAGACGGCCTCGCCGTTGATCACCGGTTTGAGGGCGGAATATTGAGCTATGCCGCGATGGTGCGCGATTCCGTAGCAGAGTTGCTGAAGCCGATCGACGCGGCGCGATATCCGGGAGTTATGGTCAATTTCGACAACACAGCCAGACGTCAATGGCAACCGCACCTCTGGTATGGGTCCAATCCATACACCTTTCGAAGGTGGCTTAACGCAGCCGTTTCAGCAGTGGCTGACCGAGATTTGGGGAATCGCATCGTGTTCCTTAACGCGTGGAATGAATGGGCGGAGGGCACAGTGCTAGAGCCCTCCCAACGTTTCGGACGAACCTATCTCCTGGCTGTGCGTGACGTTCTAAATCGCTAGCCCAGGAGCCAAGCTATTGACATGACCAAATACACTCCCTGCCGCGATGGCTCTGTCCCAGAGGTCCGAAATCCATGAAACTTGCCATGACCATGATGGTCCGAGACGAAGCTGACATTGTTGGCGCGATGATTGAACACCATCTGAATCAGGGTGTGGATGTCATCATTGCAACAGATAACGGATCGGTCGATGGTACGACCGAGATCTTGCAGGAATACGTCCAACGTGGGTTCGTTGACCTGCGCCACGACCCCGTCCATCAAAAACAGCAGGGCCGGGTGGTGACGCTCATGGCGCAAGACGCGCGCAAGATCCACGACGCTGACTGGGTCATCAATGCTGACGCCGATGAGTTCTGGATACCCCGCGACCCCACCCTCACCCTTCGTGCCGTGTTCCTCGAACTTGACCCTTCGATCCAATCCTTTCTCGTTGAGGTAGTAGACATGATTGGCCACCCCGCCCTAAGGGGCACAGGCCTACAGCGCCTCACCTATCGCGATCACCGAACAATCGCGGAATTGAACGCTGTGGGGCTACGTTCTCACTCGACACCCAACGCCGTTCACGTAGGGGACTCGGCGGTCGAAGTGGTTCAGGGAAACCATCTGGTTAGCCTGCAAAGTTTTGGTGCTCCGCCTGAGGCCATGGCGCTGGAAGTTCTACATTTCCCTTGGCGATCCTGGGAGCAATTCAGCCGAAAGGTTCGCAACGCCGGAAGCGCCTACCTGAACTCCAGCGGACTGGTCCCCAGCCCGAATCACCATGGGATGCGCGACTACCACCGACTGCTCGATGACACCCTCTACGCGTCGTACCTCTATCGACACCCCACTCAGGCGGCCCTAGCTGATGGTTTAGCCTCAGGGTCTTTTGTTCGAGATCTGAGAATCGCTGAGGCCTTAGCCTCACCAGTCGCGGATGTCGCAGTTGACGAGTCCGATGGGCGGGACCGCGCTTTCGGGAAGGTCATTGGTGATCTGGAGCTTCGATTGTTCACAATGGAGGCTGAGCTAGCTGACAAATCCGCACATCTGGATGCCGCAAACGCGCGAGTCCAAGACTTACTGGATCGCACCGTCGCGCTACAGGCCGCCGAGGCCGGCGCGCTGGATCTTCTAAAACGAACGACAAATCGTCGCGTTGTGAGACTCGTCGACAGGACCGCGGAATTCCTGAGACGTTTCGCTCGCCCCTAGCGGCGCCTCTGCGTAACTGGCTGGTTCGGACATCGCACCGACGCCATCGCGTATACTTGCCCAGTCCTACTCACCGGAATGAAGTGAAACCCATGTCCTCACAGGCTAGATTCGATGCGCTGTCACAGGAGCGACTAGTACCAGTTGGCTCTGGTGGAACATCGCGAAGTTTCGTCCGTTCCTTGCTTGAAATTCTACGCCACCGGGAAATGCTTTCACTCCTTGTGCGGCGGGACCTCAAGTCTCGATATAAGGACAGCACGCTCGGCTTCGTTTGGACTTTGGTGCGGCCACTCACCCAACTCCTCATCTATTACGTGGTCATCGGAAAGTTCTTGGGCGCAGAGCGAGGAATCCCGGAATTCGCGATCTACGTTTTCACCGGGCTGACTGCTTATGGTCTCCTGAGCGAAATCATTGGCGGCAGCACGGCATCAATCGTTGGAAATGCTGGGCTAATCAAGAAGATTTACTTGCCGCGCGAAGTCTTTCCTCTTGCCACAGTTGGCTCCGCGATGTTCAACTTCATAATTCAAATTGCGATAATTCTTATCGCCACCGCCATGTTGGGATCGTTTCCAGCGACTATCGACCTTGTTTACTTCCTACCTTCTGTACTGGTCCTCTTGGTATTCGGAACGGCGTTCGGCCTCTTGCTCGCTGCCGTAAACGTCTTTCTCCGCGATGTTCAATACCTCGTAGAGGTGATTCTGTTACTCCTTTTATGGGCCTCACCGATTGTCTACTCGTGGTCGATGGTTCGGGATATCTTGGGTCACGGACTGCTCTTGGACCTGTACACCAACAATCCGATCACTCTCTCCGTGTTGGGATTCCAAAAATCCTTGTGGATGGGGGGGCAGGGAATTGCAGACTACCCGGCAGACCTCATGCTCCGACTTGGTATCGCATTCTTCATCGGACTCATACTGTTAGGACTGTTCCAACGAGTATTTGCAAAACTCCAAGGCAACTTTGCTCAGGCGCTCTAACCGTGTCCCTTAGCAACGAAGTGATGCTTCAATCAGAAAGTACTGGACTGCACCGATGACCTCTGCTCCCGATATTGTAGTGATCGAGGACGTCTCTAAACGGTTCGTGCTGCGAAAAGACAATTCACTCAAGGAACGATTGGTCACCTTCGGGCGCCGAGGTCGACGCCACCGTGAGGAGTTCTGGGCCCTACGCAACATCAACGTCACAATCGAGGCCGGTCACACAGTTGCGTTGATCGGTCACAACGGTTCGGGGAAGAGCACACTGCTAAAAGTGATCGGCGGCATCTTGGATCCCACAACGGGCAAGGTTTCGCGTCGAGGACGCATCGCTGCCCTTCTCGAACTCGGGGCTGGTTTTCACCCGGACCTATCGGGCCGTGAAAATGTCTATCTGAACGCGTCAATCATGGGACTGAGTCGGGCAGAGACAGAAGCACAGTTCGACGACATCCTGGCGTTTTCTGGCATCGGCGAATTTATCGACACGCAAGTCAAGTTCTATTCTTCTGGAATGTATGTGCGCTTAGCATTCGCCGTTGCAGTTCACACGAATCCTGATCTACTCCTCGTCGATGAAGTCCTGGCCGTCGGCGACGAGGCCTTCCAGAGAAAATGTCTCGATAAGATCCGTGCATTTCAGGCGGAGGGGCGAACGATTGTGCTTGTTACGCACTCGTTGAGTCAAGTGACAGAGCTATGCGATCGCGCAATTCTCTTGAACCGTGGGGAGGTCGTCTTCGATGGAGAGCCTCGGGGCGCAGTCGTGGCGTTCCGGAACATCCTTGAGGATCGCAGGATCGCCGAAGCGGATGCTCAGGCGGCAACCGGAAGCGCGGCAGCCGCCGCAATCGTCACTAGCCGAGAAGCCACGATCTTGTCTGCAACTGCCGGCCCCTTGGGTCGAGCCACTGGGCCAGTCGGCGCGGGCGACGACATCAGCATCACCTTGGACCTAGAACTGATTCAAGCGCCAGATTCTTGGGCATGTGCGATCCAGATTGACAACACGCTGGGCCAGGTCGCGTATGGCACCACGACTAGGCGCTTGGGCCTCGAGCTGCACCAGAGTTCGGGCATTTACAAGGTGAAATTCACGCTACGCGATTCCCGTTTCGGAACTGGGAAGTATTTTGTGAATGTGTCACTGATTGATGCAACCGGTAGGCATTTTGCTGATCTGAGCCAGGCGTGTTCCTTCGACGTGGTAAACGACTCACTCGCAGTAGGGATGACGTATGCCGAGCCGACTTTTGCCTTTATCGAGTCCTAAACCAACAATCCTGCGTCTGATTTCTGAGTTGAATTGATAGCCATGATCGTGCCTAGTCTGCCTAATGTTGTTGTGATAACAGTGACCTATAATTCCGGCGTGGCACTCACCGCTTTTCTCGATTCCCTGTCAAACAATGGGCTCGAATCCTTGGAGGTTATCGTTGTTGATAACGCGTCTAGCGACCTGACGGTCGAGCGCGCCGCGATCGTACAATATGGTGCCAAGCTCATCGAACTGTCAGACAACCGCGGTTATGGCGGGGGAATTGCCGCTGGAGTCGCTGCGGCGGGGAAGGACGCTGACTTCCTCCTGATAGCCAACCCCGACGTAACTTTCTCAACGGGCGCGGTGCGCTGGCTCACCAAAGCAGCGATGGAAGTTCCAGAGGCAGGATCACTCGGCCCGCGAATTCTTGACGCGAACGGCGGCATCTACCCGTCGGCGCGCGACCTCCCATCGCTACGGACGGGAGTCGGTCACGCCCTGTTCGGGCGTGTCTGGCCCACGAATCCTTGGTCACGGAGTTATCGAGCCGAGCAGCACTATGGGCCTGAACGCCGTGACGCTGGCTGGTTGTCGGGTGCGTGCCTCTTGCTTCGCCGGACTGCCTATGACGCTATCGGCGGTTTTGATCCCAGCTATTTCATGTATTTTGAGGACGTAGACCTCGGTGCCCGACTCTCGGCGGCCGGCTGGCGTAACGTCTACGTTCCGGAGGCCGAAGTCGTGCATACGGGCGCCCATTCCACCTCACGCAGTGCTAAACAGATGGAGCGGGTCCACCACGACAGCGCCTACCTCTATCTATCACGTCGCTACAGCGCCTGGTATCAGACTCCCGCTCGGCTCATACTCCGATTGGCGCTGGCGTCCAGACGCTGGTGGATGACCCGGTAGTCCAGACACTTAATCATTCGAACGACCCGGAATTTCCGGATCGGACAGGAAGATCAACTATGGTCCGTATTTCGCAATCGGAAAACTTGAGTAACGTCCTGATCGTGACACCCGATACCGTCGGGACGCGAATGGCTGGACCTGCCATCCGAGCGTGGGAGATTGCACGTGCACTGTCAGCCGTTGCCACTGTTCGCTTGGTCTCAACAGAGGCGGCCTCAACCTCTCACCCCGATTTCGGAGTGTTCCACGCCCAGAAGGACCTCTTGAGGCCACATGCAGCCTGGGCAGACGTCATAATCGTTCAGGGGCACATACTGCGGAGCCATCCTTGGATAAAGGATCTCGACACGATCCTCGTGGCAGATATCTACGACCCTCTGCACCTCGAACAGTTGGAGCAGGGCAAGGACCTGTCTGAGCCTGACCGCTACGCCGTGGCACTTGATTCAGTCGAAGTCATGAATGATCAAATGGAACGCGCGGACTTCATGCTGTGCGCATCCGAAAAACAGCGAGACTTTTGGCTGGGCCAACTGGCCGGTCTTGCCCGGGTCAATCCCGCTACTTATGACCAAGATCCCAGCCTTCGATCTCTCTTGGCAGTTGCCCCTTTTGGAATTGACGCAGTTCCCCCCGTCCAGACGAAACACGGCATCCGCGGCGTCGTCGACGGAATCAGCTTGACCGATAAGGTTATTCTCTGGGGCGGCGGCATATATAACTGGTTTGACCCGATCACCCTCATTGAGGCCGTGGGGCGTTTGTCGAAAACCCATCCCGACCTGCGGCTCTTCTTTCTCGGTGTTAAACACCCTAACCCCCACGTTCCTGAAATGGATATGGCACGTCGCTCTCGCGAGCTGTCAGATAGATTAGAACTAACAGACCGAGTGGTTTTCTTCAACGAGAATTGGGTGCCGTATAGCGAGCGGGCCAATTACCTCTTGGATGCCGATGTGGGGGTAAGTACGCATCTCGACCATATCGAGACGGCCTACAGTTTTCGGACCCGTATGCTGGACTATCTCTGGGCATCACTCCCCATCGTAGGGACGGAGGGGGATACGTTTGCCGAACTCATTCGGAAGCACGACCTTGGCGCGACGGTCCCTGCGCAAGATGTGGAAGCGCTGGTTGAGGCGCTCGAGAAGCTGCTCTATGACCAGACTCGACTCGGTGAAACAGCAGCTCGCGTATCAGAGTTTGCTGTGACCATGACTTGGCCCCTGATGCTGCTCCCATTGATACGTTTCTGCTTGGCACCGCTACCGGCCGCGGACCGTAACCCGCGAGTACTGAGCCAGCGGAATCAGATACTGAGTGACTTGCGCAAGCAAGTCGCTGAGATCGAATCCAGCTCGTCATGGCGAATCACTCGGCCGTGGCGGCGGCTCGGCAGTTTCCGCAAATGGTTCCACCGCTAAGAGCAGACCATATCGTTTGCGATCTATTCATATCCTAAAGAATTTCCAATGTAGCGCTCAAACTGTTTGCCTCCGTTAGACAGAATTTCCAAATTCCTCATCCCGATAGTTAGGCTACTCCGAACCATGACCGATCCTTATAAATTATGCGCTCCAGAAGTCGCGGAATTGGACCCGATCGACAGTCCGCACCATTACGAAGTGGTCAGTGCCTCGTAAGTAAAAACGGGTGACCTTCGCCGCTCATTGGCAACCAAGTCATGAATGTCAAAGCACCTGTTTCTTATTGTAAAAGTTGTGAAGTGATTCTCTTGCAGCCTAGCCGTACCAAACTATTCCTAGTCCGAGGGAGTGCAAAAGTGAAGTGCATTATGACCTTTACAGCGGGCATCGACCCGGTGCTTTTTAGCGAAATGATCGAATTTCACCTGGCGCAAGGTGTTGACGCGTTTATCGTCGCCGACACGACAAGATCTTCCGACGTCACGCGTATCCTGGCCGGCTACGCTCGCCAAGGAATCGTTCACGTCCCAGATAACCGTGAATATTCCTCGCATGATACGAATTTGGATGAACGTCTAGCCCGTCAGGCATTGACAAGCCACGGCGCAACCTGCGTCCTCAGTGGCCAAAGTGGGGACTTTTGGCTCGCCGAAGACCGTTCATTGACACTACGGCAAGTGCTTGAGAGTATTCAGCCCCCGTACCGCATTCCTCTAGTCCCAGTCTCATCACGTCTCGTTGATCCCCCGGACGCACGAATCGATCGATATGTGCGATGGAATTCCAGCGCTTCAATAGACCACGACGGCATGTCTGGTGACCCCTTACCCGTTGAAGTCCTGCGTCGCCCTCTCGTGGTCGAAACGGAGACGGAATTCCTGCGAACACTGCATGGAATACGCGAATCAAGACTTCTTCGTTTCGTGGATCTAGCAAACGAGGTAGAAAGCTTGCGGAGTGAAATGCAAATGATGCGGGCACGAAAGGTAGTGCGAGTTTCCGATCGGGCTGTCTTGGTTGTAAAACGTGCCAACGCGCAAAAGGCGATAGCAATCGCGGCCACAACTGCCGCACCCGCGAAGATCTTGGATTGGTGGCGCGGCAAACAAAGACGGCTCCGCGACCTCCGAGCCAATAGCGAACGGGCCCGCGAAGTACGTCGCCTCCTCAACGAAGGTCTCCCTCTCGCGGTTGCGAACGGTTCCCACGATTCGTCTGCGTTGCCAGTTGTAATGTGTCTCTGGAACCGACCTCAGCGACTGGGCACAATGCTTGAAAGTCTCTCTCGTCAGTCAACAAGTCGAAGTCTTCGAGTCATTCTATGGAACAACGCACCACGTGATGCTGACTACTACGGTGCGCAGGTGCACCTTGCCGCCCGTTACGGTGCCCTCGCGTCCATTGAGTTGCTTTCCAATTCCATAAATATCGGGGGTATGGCACGCTTCGTAGTGGCCAGAACACTGTGGGAGCAGGGGATCCGCGGACCTTTCATTATGGTGGACGATGACCAGGACCTAAACGAGACATTTATTGAAGACACTCTGGCGGGATACGAACCGCACTCGATCAATTCTTGGTGGGCTTTCCGAAACCACGGTTCGCACTGGAACCGCTCCCAACTTGCGGCAGGTGATCCTGCTGACTACTGCGGAACCGGAGGTGCCGCAGTAGACTTGGATATCGTTGAGGATCGCAACTTCTTCGATATTCCAGTGCGCTACTTCATGCTTGAAGACCAATGGATGTCGCATTATGCGCGCACTCGCGGATGGATAATTCGGAAGTCCTCCGCCCACATAACTGCAGTACTTGAAGAGACGAACCAGTATCACGCGCTACGGGACCTCAAGGACGAGTTCTTCGTCTTCCTGAACAGAGATTTGGGCTGACCCTTCACCTTGCGGATGTGCGGGAAGAAGCGAGATTTCTGTAACGCGACGAAACCTTTCTTCCGTCAACCAGAATTACCGACAATGGCGACACCCTCAGCAGCATGGCCACCGACCAAGGCAGCAGTACAGCAGCAAGCAGCGTCCATTTCGGCATGACCTCGTGTGTTCTAAATGCCCAGATGACTACCGGATGCGCAAGCACGACAGCAATACCCACCGTGCCGAGAGCGACGGACAAACTTGCGGTGTGAATCCCTAAGGAAACACCTCGAGCGACCAAGATCATTCCGGCGCCAGCAGAAACAGCAATCATCACACCAATTCCGGGGGTGCCGAATAGACCATTCTTTAAGTCCACATAATCCTGTGGAATAAATGCTATGGCGAGAATAGCAGCAAATAAGAGCAGGACTCCAGAGATTACTGGATGCGTTAGGCGAGGTTCGGCGAGCCGAAGGATTCGCCCGGCGAGAACAAATGTGAGACAGGGAAAGGCCAAACCGATACCCAAGGGAAGACCTGCTAAAAATTCTCCATTGACATACACAAGGGCTAATCCCGCAATTGCTAAAAATGCCTGAACTATCCTAGGCAATCGCTCGACTCCGCGGTATAGCATCACCGAAAAGAAGAACACGGAAATAAACCAAAATGTGCCAAACGGACCTTGGGCATGAGATCCGCCCCATAAACCGGGAAGTAACGAGTTCAAACTGACAGGACCGTCTAAGGCGCCGACCGAAAGAAAGATGGCAGACACCACAATGAACCACCCCACGTAAGGGAGAAGCAGTGTGCCAGATCGGTTTTGGAGTTCGCGGGCCCAGCTGCGTCCTGATTTCCAGAAATACCCAGCGAGCATGAAGAACAGCGGAACATGCCAAGCGTAGATCCATTGGTGTGTCAGGGGGCCTGTGTACACATGACCGAAGATGACCGCCAGAATGCTCACCACGCGCAATGCATCAAGTCCCGGAGAACGCTGCGTCGATTCTTGGGATATTTCGTACTTCGTCACTGAACACACCCGTCTGTGGTTATACAGGAAGGACGCAACGGGCCACAGTTCCTATTCAATGAGGCCAGCGAGGTAACGACCATATCCGCTCTTGAGCAGTGGCGCGGCGAGGACTGCCAACTGGGCATCCGTGATCCAACCCGCGCGCCAGGCGATCTCCTCTATGCAGCCCACTTTGAAGCCCTGGCGGTCTTCAATCACGCGCACGTATTCTGATGCCTGCATCATTGATTCGAATGTTCCGGTGTCCAACCAGGCGGTTCCGCGGTCGAGTACCTGCACGTGCAGGGCTCCCTGTTCAAGATAGCGCTCGTTGATCGTGCTGATTTCGAGCTCGCCTCGGGCGCTCGGTTCGATCGTCTTGGCGATTTCAACTACCGAGTTGTCATAGAAGTAAAGGCCCGGAACCGCATAATTGCTCTTCGGTTTCGTGGGCTTCTCTTCAATGGAGATGGCAGTACCGGATTCGTCGAACTCAACGACGCCATACGCTGTCGGATTGCTGACGTGGTACGCGAAAATACGCGCACCGTCGATCTCCGCATTGCCCCGCAGCGCCGAACCGAGGCCAGCGCCGTGGAAGATATTGTCACCGAGCACGAGAGCGACGCTCTCGTCGCCGATGAATTCTTCTCCGATGATGAAGGCCTGCGCGAGGCCATCCGGCGATGGCTGCGCCGCATACTCGATGCGAATCCCAATGTCAGAGCCGTCCCCGAGAAGCGCACGGAACTGCTCGTTGTACTCCGGTGTCGTGATGATCAGAACATCTTTGATGTCGGCCATCATCAGCGTCGACAAGGGGTAGTAGATCATCGGCTTGTCGTAGATGGGCATGAGTTGCTTCGAGATGCCCTTGGTGATCGGCCACAGGCGCGTGCCCGAGCCGCCGGCGAGGATAATTCCGCGCATCTGTCTTAGTTCCTGTCGTTCAGAGTGGCATAGTAGGCGCGTGCGGCGTCCCAAGTGGGGAGCAGGCCGGCAGCCGCTGCGGCCGCGAGAGTGGGAGCATCCGTGTCTTTGGGCGACAGCAGCAGTTCGCCGGCCTCGGGCGGGAACACGAGTGCGACCTCTTCATCGAGGGGGCTGATGCCATGTTCGCGGCCCGGGCTGAACGTGCTGTTCACGAGGTAGCTGACCGTCGCATTGTCGGTCAGTGCGACGAAACAGTGGCCGAGGCCCTCGGCGATGTAGACAGCGCGACGGTCGGTGTCGTCGAGCAGAACGCTGTCCCACTGGCCGTACGTCGGCGAGCCAACGCGAATGTCGATGATGTAGTCGAGAACAGCGCCATGAACGGCAGTGACGTATTTGGCCTGGCTGGGGGGCACATCCGCGAAGTGGATGCCGCGCACGGAGCCACGCTTGGACACAGAGGTGTTCGCCTGCGCCAAGTCCAGCTTGTGCCCGACCTGTTCTTCAAGTTTGTCGAAGCGATACCACTCCAGAAACACCCCCCGATCGTCACCGAATTGCTTGGGGGTGATTTCAAAGGAATCGGGGATGGAGAGTTCACGAATCTGCACGAGGGGCAGTCTACCAACGGGCGTCCGGTAGAATCGCGGAGGCCATGCAAGCGAACGGAACGGTTATTCCTATATGAAGATCCTCGTCACCGGCGGCGCCGGTTTTATCGGCTCCAACTTTGTGCGACGCACGATTGAAGACAAGTACCCGGGCCTGCAAGGCGCCGAGGTTGTTGTGCTCGACGCATTGACTTACTCGGGCAACCTCGAAAACCTTGCCCCGATCGCCGATTCACCGCGCTACAGCTTTGTGCACGGCGACATCCGCGATGGCAAACTGCTCGACACCCTGTTTCCCGGACTGGACGCGGTGGTGCACTTCGCCGCAGAATCGCACGTCGACCGCTCGGTGATGGACTCGACCATCTTCGTCGAGACCAACGTGCTCGGCACCCAGCAGTTGCTCGACGCGGCGCTGCGCCACAAGCTGGCCCGGTTCGTGCACGTCTCCACCGACGAGGTCTACGGCTCGATCGCCGAAGGCTCCTGGAACGAGGAGCGGGCGCTCGAGCCGAACTCCCCCTATTCAGCGTCGAAGGCCGGCAGCGACCTACTCGCCCGCAGCTACCACCGCACGCACGGACTCAACGTGTCGATCACCCGCTGCTCGAACAACTACGGCCCGTACCACTTTCCCGAAAAGGTCATTCCGCTGTTCGTCAGCAACCTGATCGACGACCTGCACGTTCCCCTCTACGGCAACGGCAACAACATTCGCGACTGGCTGCACGTGGACGACCACACCCGCGCCATCGCGATGGTGCTCGTCGGCGGCCGCGCCGGCGAGATCTACAACATCGGCGGCGGCACCGAGCTGACCAACAAGGAACTCACCCAGCTTCTGCTCGACTCGACCGGCAAGGACTGGTCCTATGTCGACCGCGTCGCCGACCGTCTCGGCCACGACCTGCGCTACTCGGTGGACATCTCCAAGATCCAAGCCGAACTGGGCTATGCCCCCGAGGTTCCGTTCGAACAGGGCCTTGCCGACGTGGTGCAGTGGTACCGCGACAACCGTCAGTGGTGGGAACCGCTCAAGGCTCGTGCGGCGCTGAACTAACATGACCCGTTATCTCATCACCGGCGCCACCGGCATGCTGGGCCGTGACCTGCAGACGGCTCTCGCCGGACGCGACGTGACAGCCCTCGGCCGCAGCGACCTCGACGTGACTGATCTCGACGCGGTGAAGGCCGCCGTTGCCGGGCACGACGTCATCATCAACTGCGCCGCGTACACCAAGGTCGACGACGCCGAAATGCATGAAGACGAGGCCTACGCCGTGAACGCGGTGGGGCCGTACAATCTGGCGGTGGCGGCATCCGCTCTGCAAGCCAAGCTCGTGCAGATCTCAACGGACTACGTCTTCGACGGCAGCGCGACCACGCCCTACGCCGAGAACACTCCGCACAGCCCAATCTCTGCATATGGCCGCAGCAAGGCGGCCGGCGAGGATTTCGTGCAGGTGGAAAACGGCTCGCGCAGCTACATCGTGCGCACCGCCTGGCTGTACGGCAAGAACGGCCCGAACTTCGCCAAGACCATGCTCAAGGCCGCTGGCACGCGCGACACGTTGAGCGTTGTCACCGACCAGGTGGGCCAGCCCACGTGGACGGTGGATCTTGCCGCGCAGATCGTGCTGCTGCTCGACTCTGATGCGCCCGCCGGCATGTACCACGGCACGAACTCCGGGGTCGCCTCGAAGTTCGACCAGGCCCGCGCCGTGTTCGCCCTGGCCGGACTCGACCCCGAGCGCGTGCTGCCGACCGACAGCTCAGCCTTCGTGCTGCCCGCACCCCGGCCGGCCTACTCGGTGCTCGGTCACGCCGGTTGGGCCGCCGCGGGGCTCGCGCCAATGCGCAGCTGGCAGGACGCCCAGGCCGAGGCCTTTGCCGCGGGGGTTTTCGAGACAGCATGATCACTCTGCGGGTAGTCGTCGACCAGATGGTCGCCCCGGTTCCGGGCGGCGTCGGGCGTTACACCGAGGAACTCACGCGTGCACTGATTGCCACCGCGCCGGCCGAGTGCGACGTTGAGGGCATCGTTTCGTCGTCGCCACCCGCACAGTATGAACTCATTGAGGCCGCCCTGCCCGGCCTGGCCAACCTGCACAAGACGACGCTGGCCCGCCGCGAGCTGGCCACGGCCTGGGCGCTCGGCGTGACCGCAGCGTCGGGCACCGGCCTGATTCACGCGCCGGGACTGCTTGCGCCGCTGCGCCGCCACAACCGTGCCGACGACGGCACCCAGATTGCAGTTACGCTGCACGACGTGCTGGCGTGGACGCATCCGTCGTCGCTGACCCCGACGACCGTGGCCTGGACCAAGGGCATGCTCAAGCGCGCCCGCAAGCACGCGGACGCAATCGTCGTGCCGAGCCACGCCGTGGCCAGGCAGCTGACCGAGATCATGGACCTGGGCGACCGGGTGCGCGTGATCGGCGGCGCCGTCGGGCGCGGGCTCGTGTTGCCGGCCATTCCCCTGGTGGAAGAGCGCCTGCAGGCGCTGGAGCTGCCGTCACAGTACATCCTGACCTCCGGGTCGCTCGACCCGCGCAAGGCCGTGACCGCGCTGATCACAGCGCTCGGGCTACCGGGCGCGCCGGACCTACCGCTGATCGTGCTCGGACCGGACACCTGGGGCGAACTCGACCTCGCGTCGGTCGCCGACGAGGCCGGGCTCGCACCGGGGCGCGTGCGCGCACTGTCGGGCCTGAGCGACTCCGATCTGGCCGTGGTGATTGCCCGGGCGAGCGTCTTCGTGTATCCGAGCTTGGAAGAAGGCTTCGCACTGCCGATCATCGAGGCCTTCCACCTGGGGACCCCGGTGGTGCACTCCGACGCCCCGGCACTGCTCGAAGCGGCCGGCGATGCCGGCGTCGCGGTCGAGCGGTCAGACCCCAAGGAATACCCGGCCCGACTCGTGGATGCGATCAACCGAGTGCTCGGCGACAGCGTGCTGCGCAACCGCATGACCATCTTCGGCGGCGACCGCTCGCGGGCCTTCAGCTGGCGCGACTCGGCCGAACGGGTCTGGCAGCTACACGCGGACCTGTAGCCCATGCGGAGGCTTCTGCGAGACCAGCGCGTGCGGTTTCTCACGGTCGGCGCCACGAACACGGCGGTCGGGTACCTGGTCTTCTCTTTTTTCACCCTCTGGGTGTTCGCGGATGTCTACCTCGGCTACCTGATCAGCCTCGCGCTCTCCTACGTGGTCGGCATCACCCTGGCGTTCGTGTTGTACCGACGGTTCGTTTTCGTGGTGCACGGGCACGTGCTTCGGGATTTCGCCCGATTCGTGAGCGTGTACCTGGTGGCGATCGGCATCAATGCGGCCGCGCTGCCGCTGCTGGTTGAAGTCGTGCTGGTGCCGCCGCTGCTCGCCCAGCTGTTCATTCTCCTGGTCACGACGTTGCTGAGCTTCTTCGGGCACAAGAAGTTCTCCTTTCGCCGCGATGGTGAGTGAAGCGAGGGTTAGCCGCCGATCGCCGACGGGTGACCTACTCGTCGGTGGCCGCTTCGCGATGTGGGTTGCTGTTCCGGAGAGTATGTGCACGATCATGCACTTGCTGGATTGTGGATGATCATCCATAATGGAAACTGTGGACGATCATCCACCTTGGAGGCTAAAGTGTATACACGTTCCGCACAAGATCTTGGTGCGCTGGCGCGCGCGAAACGCGAGGCCTTGGGACTTACCCAACAGCAAGTAGCCGACCGCGCAAAAGTCTCTCGGGAATGGCTCGTCAACTTTGAATCCGCGAAGGTGGGCGTATCACTTTTTCGCGTTTTTGACGTGCTTCAGGTGCTGCAGCTCGCCCTGAATGTCAGCGATCGAGCCCCGGACCCGCACAATGTGCTTGACGATGTCTTTGCCGATCTGGGGCGATGACCGGTGAACACCGAACTCTACGTACACCTCGACGGCGAGCGCGTCGGCACGCTCGCCCAAACCAAACAGGGCAACACCACCTTCGCCTACGACGAACGATACCGGTTGGATAGTCGGTCGACGCCCTTATCGCTTTCCATGCCGCTGGCAAGGCGCGAGCACCCATCGCGGGTCGTCACGGCCTTCCTGCAGGGCCTTTTGACCGACAGCCCGACCAAGCTTGCTGAGCTAGCTGCAACGTATCAAACATCCGCTCGAAACGCTTTCGGGCTGCTGGCCCACGTCGGCCCGGATGCCGCGGGAGCCGCACAAATTCTGCCGCCCGATGAGACCTCGACCGATGCCGCTACTCGACAGGGAGGCGTCGAACGACTTTCCGATGCTGAATTCAGTAGCCTCATCAACGACATCGTTCAGCACTCCGATACCTGGGGACAGCGCGGCGACG
Organism: Cryobacterium sp. N19; assembly: GCF_002929595.1. NCBI lineage: Bacteria > Bacillati > Actinomycetota > Actinomycetes > Micrococcales > Microbacteriaceae > Cryobacterium > Cryobacterium sp. N19. The sequence goes on from NZ_PJJR01000047.1 coordinate 85,629, forward strand.
ACGCGCGGTGGAGTTTGCCTGGCGCGCAGCCCAAGGTTGCCCTATTCCGATTCGATGATGGCGGGTGGGGCGTGCCCAACGATTCCACGCCGACCACGCACATACTAAAACCGGCCATCGCGCCGTATTCCAATCACGACGTGAACGAGTATGTGACGATGCGCGCGGCCCGGCTTCTGGGGCTCAACGTCGCCGACCACGAGCTCACGACGACGGAGCAGGACGATCGCGTCTTTGTCTCCCGCCGATACGACCGACGACAATTCGACGGACGATGGGCACGGCTACATCAGGAAGCCCTCTGCCAGGCTCTAAGCGTTCCACCAGACCTCAAGTATCAGCAGGACGGCGGCCCGGGCGTTGGCACCATCGCTCAATTGCTCGGCCGATTGCCCTTAAACAATCGGGAGGCAGGCCAGAAGCGGTTCTTTGATTCCCTCGTGTTCAACGTTTCGGCCGCTTGCACCGACGCGCATGCAAAGAACATTTCGATTCTCTTGCGTGGCGACCGCGCTGTGCTCGCCCCGCTTTATGACCTCGGTACGCATGCGCCGTATCCGGCGACTGGTGCGCTTCGCTCGGCCATGAAGGTCGGTGACGAGTATCGCATGGACGCCATCGGGCTCCAGGACTTTCTCGCGGTGGCCGCGAAACTGCAGATCCCTGCAGATTACGCTGAAGAGCGTGTTCGCTACATACGCGGCAATGTTGCCGGCGCATTCGCGGATGCCGCCGGGAACGTCAGTGGTGGCTCGGAGGAACAGGGATTCGCGACGACGGTGTCAAAATCGATCTTCACACTTGCGCGCGAACGCGGTTGGTAACGAAGGGCTACGGGGTGGGTGTGGCGGTGGGCGCGGGGGCCAGCGCCGCGGCGATCATGGCCTGGATGGCGGCGTAGTCGGGGTTCTCGGGGTCGACACCGTTCTCGGGAATCAGGGGCACCGAGATGACCGGCAGTTCCTTGGTTTTCGAGGCGAGGTTCACGAAGTAGCCGAGCATGCCCTGCGGCACGTCGGTCTTGACGACGCGCGTGCCGGCGGCGGCCACTCCCTGGAATTTGGCGAGCACGTTCGCCGGGCTGGCCTGCGCGAGCAGGGCCTCCTGCATCTGCGTCTGGCGCTGCATGCGGTCGTAGTCACTCGTGCCGTGGCGGGAGCGGGCAAACCAGAGGGCGTGGTAGCCATCCATGTGCTGCATGCCGGGCTCAAACCAGAACAGCACCTTGGTGAAGGTCTCGTCGGTGTGCACCGGAACCCGGTTCTTCACGTCGATGTCGACGCCGCCGAGGGCGTCGATGAGGTCGGAGAAGCCCTGCATGTCAATGAGCACGAAGTATTGGATGGTGAGTCCGGTGATGCCCTGTGCGGCCTCGAGCGTGGCCTGAATTCCCGGGGAGCTGCCCTCGGCCGTGGCGTTGGGGTAGTATTCCGGGCGTTTCAACTCGGCCTCGGTGAAGATGGAGTTGAGCATGCAGGCCGAGACGTCGCATCCGTCGATCGAGCCATAGCCCTCGGGGTAGAGGGCGCCGAGGGAGGATCCGGCCGAGAACGGCGCGTTCTCGAGGTTGCGCGGCAGGCTGATGGTCGTGGCCTGGCCGGTTGTGGCGTCGATACTGACCACTGAGATGCTGTCGGGGCGGAGGCCCATCCGGTCGGCACCGGCATCGCCGCCGAGCAGCAGAATGTTGTAACGGCCGTCGACCGGCGGTTGGCTCGGGCCCGCGACGAAGACGGAGGAGAGAAAGCCGCTGGCCGAGGTGGCGACGAAGGCGCCGTAGCCGGCTGTGCCGCAGACGATAACCATGAGCGCGGCGGAGAACGCCGCGATGAGCGGGCGGGCACCGGGCGCCGCCTTGATCAGGTTGATCAGGCTGAGGGTGTTGACGGTGAGCACGAGCCAGGTGACCGCGTAGAACGCGAGCACTGCGGCGGCGACCCAGAGGCCGATCGTGCTCGTGAACACCGTGAGCAGCACTTCGGGCCAGAACAGATAGACGGCGCCGGCGATGATGGCCACGGCCACCAGGGTGAGGGTGGCACCAAGGCCGAACCGGCCGAGCCGACGGTTGCCGGCCAGCACCTGCGCCGAACCGGGCAGAACGAAATTGAGTACGACAAGCCACCACGCACGCGTCGTCATAATGCGTGCGGAGCCGGAATTCGGGTGCCGGATCGGGTCGGAAACACTACTCATAATCGCTCTTGGAGGTCCCGGTTCTTCTGCTCAACCAGATCTGCGAGCTGTACCGAATAGTCTTCGAGCTTCACGCGCAGCGCGTCGTCGCTCGTGGCCAGAATCTTGATCGCGATCAGCGCGGCGTTCTTCGCTCCGCCGATCGATACGGTAGCCACCGGAACGCCGGCCGGCATCTGCACGATCGACAGCAGCGAGTCGAGGCCGTCGAGCAGCCCGAGAGGAACGGGCACGCCCACCACGGGCAGCGTGGTCATGGCGGCGAGCATGCCGGGCAGGTGCGCGGCTCCCCCGGCTCCGGCGATGATCACCTTGAGGCCGCGGGCCTGCGCGGTGCGGCCGTAGTCGAGCATCCGTTCTGGGGTGCGGTGTGCAGAGACAACCTGCACCTCGTGCGCGACCCCGAAGTCCTTCAGGGTTTGAGCTGCAGCGCTCATGACGGTGAAGTCGGAGTCGCTGCCCATGACCAGGCCGACGATAGGCTTGCTGCCGTCAGTAGGCACAGTGGATGTCTCGGTGTTATCTGGCACGCAGATGATCCTATGGCTCAGTCCTGAAAGATTTGTGCAGTGGCGCGCGCCTGATAGGCAACTTCATCGAGATCGTCGCCGCCCGCCGTCACGTGGCCCACCTTGCGGCCGGGCCTCGATGCCTTGCCGTAGTTGTGCACCTTTACAAGCGGATGCTCCGCGAGAGCGCTCCCATAACGATCACCCAGCGAGCCTGACGCGGGTCCACCAAAGATGTTCACCATCACCGTCCACGGGTCCCGGGCGCCGGTTGCGCCCAGCGGCAGATCAAGCACAGCGCGGAGGTGCTGCTCGAACTGGCTCGTGGTCGAACCCTCGATCGACCAGTGACCACTATTGTGCGGGCGCATCGCCAGCTCGTTGATGAGGAGGCGCTCATCCGTGGTCTGGAACAGCTCGACGGCGAGCACCCCGGTGACGCCGATGCCCTCGGCCACGGCAACGGCGATGTCGGTGGCGACGTCGGCGAGACGCCCCATGGACTGGGGGGCCGGCGCGATGACCTCGGCGCAGACGCCGTCTTTCTGCACGGTCTCCACGACCGGCCAGACGGCGATCTCGCCGCTGGGGCGGCGGGCGACCACCTGGGCGAGCTCGCGGCTGAAGTGCACGAGCTCTTCGACCAGCAGGGCACCGCCGTTGCCGTCTTCGGCGAGCGCCTGAAACCAGTCGTCAACGTCGTGTTCGTGACTGACCACGCGCACGCCCTTGCCGTCGTAGCCGCCGCGGGCGGTCTTCACGACGGCGCGGCCGCCGTGGTCCTTCAAAAAGTCGGCGAGGCCGGCCACGTCAGTGATGCGGGCCCAGTCCGGCACGGGCAGGCCCAGTTCGGCAAGTTTCTCGCGCATGAGCAGCTTGTCCTGCGCGTAGAGCAGGGCGTCGGGGCCGGGGTGCACCCTGACGCCCTCGCGCACGAGCTCGCGCAGAATCTCCTGCGGCACGTGTTCGTGATCGAAGGTGATCACGTCGACGGTCTTGGCGAAGGCGAGCACGGTGGCCAGGTCGCGGTAGTCGCCCACGCGGACCGCGGCGAGTTCGGCGGACATGCCATCGGCTTCAGCGAGAACCTTGAGCTCGATGCCGAGGTTCACGGCCGCGGGGATCATCATGCGGGCCAGCTGGCCTGCGCCAATCACACCGACGGTTAAAGCCATTTGTTCACCATTTTCTATGCAAGCGTTCAGCTAAACGAACGGGAATACCCAGCCAGGCAATTTCAGCACGCCGTAGACTGCGAGACTTCAATGCTTTCCTAGTGCCACTTTACCGAACGTCGGACGGACGCATGTCGATCACCCTGAAGCAGCGCCTGCTCAGCTTTCTGAGTCAGGGCCTCAAGTTCGGCGCCGTCGGTGCACTGGGCTTCGTGGTGGACTTCACGGTGTTCAACCTTCTGCGCACCACCGTGCTGGATTCCGCCGACGTACACGCCGGCCCCATCTACGCCAAGGTCATCTCGACCGTGCTCGCCATTCTGGTGAACTGGCTAGGCAACCGCTACTGGACCTTCAGCAAAAACCGGCAGGACCACACGGCTCGCGAGGGCCTGGAGTTTCTCGCGGTGAGCCTCGTGGGCATGGGCATCGGTATCGGCTGCCTCTGGTTCAGCCACTACGTGCTCGGCTACACCAGCGTTCTCGCTGACAACATCTCGGGCAACGTCGTTGGCCTCATTCTCGGCGCGGTGTTTCGCTTCGCGCTGTACCGCTACTGGGTGTTCGCGCCGAGTCGGAGCGGGGCGTCGGCATCCGTTGGTATCGCCGTGGTCAGTACCCGCACCGGGGCTATTCGGCTAGCGGCGACCCCAGAACGCTGACTCTTCGGAGAGCGCCGACTGCTCCTGCCGGCGGGAACCCATGACCGTGCTGGCCTGCTCCATGAGGTCGTGCAGCGTGCTCTGCACGAGGTCGACGTTGGGCAAGTCTTTCAACACAAGCGGATGCTCCAGCCCCGAATTTATGAGCACCGTGCCCGAGTGGAACCCGGCCTGCAGCCAGTTCTGCCGCACACTCACGTCGTAGCCGCGGCTGTGCAGCAGCTCTTGCCGGATGCGCACGAAGAACCCGTGGCGAAAGATGATGCGGCGGGTGGTGATCGTGTAGCGCTTGGTGAGCCAGGCGGCGAGCGGCAGCAGCCAGCCGAGCAGCGCCAGCAGGATGGCACCGGCGAGCAGGGCGGCGTTCTGCCACGGCTCGGGCAGGTTGCCGAAGAAGTAGCCGGTGCCGCCGGCCAGGGCGAACAAGAGCAGGGTGGGCCAGGCCAGCACCCGGGCGTGCGGGCGCAGGCGGGCAACGACCTTCTCGGGCCGGCTCTCGCGGGCGTAGCCGGAGGGTTCGGTCTCGTTGGGCTCTGTCTTCTTGGCTTTCATTACTTCTATTAATACCTCAGGTGGGTGACATCGCCGGCGGCGACAGACCGTTCTTCGCCATCGACCTGGTTGACGACGCGCAGCCTTCCCTCGGCGTCGATGCCGGTGGCGGTGCCGACCAGGTCGGTGCCGCCGGGCAGTTCCACCCGTACTGCGCTGCCGAGTGTGCCACACAGTTCTTCGACTTGCTGATGCAGTCCGCTGTGTTGGGCGTCGCCGTTGGCCTTCAGGAAGGCCTGGTACAGCGTGGCGAGCTCGTGCAGGTAGGCGGCGAGTACCGCGTCGGGTTCGGGCGCGGTGCGGGTGACCAGCAGCAGCGAGGTGGAGGTGAGGGTGGGCAGGTCGTGCTCGTCGAGCGAGAGGTTGAGGCCGGCGCCGATGATGATGCCGCTGGCGTCGGGCAGCAGTTCGCAGAGGATTCCGCACACCTTGTAGCCGTCGATGAGCACGTCATTGGGCCATTTCAGGGTCACGTCGTGGCGGGGGTCCTCGGCCTCTTTGACGCCTTCGACGGGCTTCATGCTTTTTTCCACCACGTTTTTGACGGCACGGGTCATGGCGGCGCCGGCCAGGAGCGGGAACCAGCCGAGGGTCGCCGGCGGTAACTGGGGTCGGATCAGCACCGAGATGGCCAGGGCTTTGCCGGTCGGGGCCAGCCAGACGCGACCGAGCCGGCCACGCCCCTGAGTCTGGTTGTCGGTGACGAGGGCCGAGAAATCGGGCCAGGCGGCGGCATCCGTTGTGGCGAGTTCTTTGAGCACATCGTTGGTGGAGGCGGCCTCGGACCGGTACTCGAACCGGGTGACCTCGGTGCGGCTGAGCGAAAAATCCATGGCTACTCTCTCCTTCAAACGTAACTGCGGTAATTCTGCCGAATCTGACCCCAAATGTGTTATTCCTTGCCATTTCGGCCAGGATCTCCGCAGTTATGAACGGGGAGGGCGGTAGAGGTCGCGGATTGAGCCACGATGCGGGCTGAAATGCTTGGCCAGAGGGGGAAACGACCAGTGTTGCGCCGCAAAGTTGTGGAATATCGTCAACGGAAAGCGCCCGGGGGGTGCCGGTAGAGTAAAACGGTGACTGATAAGACGCCCGCTGCGGCACCGGACCTGTATACGACGGCGGGAAAACTCGCCGACCTCAAGCTGCGCTATCACGAAGCCGTGACCGCCAGCGGGGCGACCGCCACCTCGAAGCAGCACGCCAAGGGCAAGATGACCGCCCGCGAGCGCGTCGACCTGCTGCTCGACCAGGGGTCCTTCGTGGAACTCGACGAGTTCGTGCGGCACCGCACCGTGGCCTTCGGCATGGAGAAGAAGCGGCCGTACGGCGACGCCGTCGTCACCGGAACCGGCACCATCCACGGCCGCCAGGTGGCCGTGTACTCCCAGGACTTCACCATCTTCGGCGGCTCGCTCGGCGAGGTCGCCGGCGAGAAGATCATCAAGGTGATGGACCTCGCCCTGAAGACCGGGGTACCGATCATCGGCATTCTCGACTCCGGCGGAGCGCGCATCCAGGAGGGCGTCGTCGCCCTCGGCAAGTACGGCGAGATCTTTCGTCGCAACACGGCGGCATCCGGTGTCATTCCGCAGATCTCGATCATCTGCGGCCCGGCCGCCGGTGGCGCGGTCTACTCCCCCGCGCTGACCGACTTCGTGATCATGGTCGACAAGACCAGCCAGATGTTCGTCACCGGCCCCGACGTGATCAAGACCGTCACCGGCGAAGACGTGGGCATGGAAGAGCTCGGCGGCGCCCTCACCCACAACAAGATCTCCGGCGTCTCGCACTACCTCGCCAGCGACGAGCCTGACGCGCTCGACTTCGCCCGCGCCCTGCTCAGCTACCTGCCCGACAACAACCTGGCCGAGCTGCCCGTGTTCGACAGCGAGGTGGAGCTCGAAACAACGGATGCCGACCGTCGCCTCAACACGATCATCCCCGATTCGCCCAACCAGCCCTACGACGTGAAAACGGTCATCGAGCACATCGTCGACAACGGCGACTTTCTCGAGACGCAGCCGCTGTACGCTCCGAACATCGTCGTGGGGTTTGCCCGGGTCGAGGGCCGCTCGATCGGCATCGTGGCCAACCAGCCCAACGCCATGGCCGGCACGCTGAACATCGAGGCCGGCGAGAAGGCCTCCCGCTTTGTGCGGTTCTGCGACGCATTCTCCATCCCGATTCTCACCCTCGTCGACGTGCCCGGCTTTCTGCCCGGTACCGACCAGGAATGGACCGGCATCATCCGTCGCGGGGCGAAACTGCTCTACGCCTACGCGGAGGCCACCGTGCCGCTGGTCACCGTCATCCTGCGCAAGGCCTACGGCGGCGCGTACATCGTGATGGGTTCCAAGCAGCTTGGAGCCGACACCAACCTGGCCTGGCCGACCGCGGAGATCGCCGTCATGGGCGGCCAGGGAGCCGTGAACATTCTCTATCGCGCCGAGATCAAGGCGGCCGAGCAGGCCGGCGAAGACGTCGCCGCTGTGCGCACCCGCCTGGCCAACGAGTACACCTACAACGTAGCGAGCCCGTTTCTCGCTGCGGAGCGCGGGGAGCTCGACGGCATCATTGAGCCGGCCGCAACCCGGGTATCGGTCATCAAGGCGCTGCGCGCGCTACGCACCAAGCGGGCCACCCTGCCTGCCAAGAAGCACGGGAATATTCCGCTCTAATGCCATCTTCGAAGCCTTCAGAGTTCGACCCGTCAGAGCTGGTTTTCGTGACCACGCGTGTGAGTGATGTCGAGGTGTCGGCGGTGAGCGCCGTCATCCGTGGTCTGTTGCAGGAAGAGTCCGACGAGCGTCGGGCCGCGCCGGAACTGGGCCAGAGCGCCTGGCAGCAGAACCAGCGTGCCATTCGCAAGCCCGTGTACCCCGGCGCCGGTCGCTGGCGCGGCTTCACCGGCTGACTCCCCCGCCTCTCGCCCGTGTCTACTGTGGACGGGGCCCAGGCCCCGTCCACAGGCCCAGGTTATAAACTGGGCCCCGGGACGGGGCCTGGGCCCCGTCCCCAAAATGCGGGGGCGCAACTGCCGGTCGGTCTGTCCTCCTAAATGCCGACTGTGCGGGCAGCGGGGATAGTACAGACTGAAGGTGCTCGGTGACGCTCCTGGAGTTTCACCACCAATCATTCGCTGACTAGGGTAAGCGAGCGAATGTGTTGGGGGCGAGAACGGATGCCATTCGGGTTGGCGTCCTTTCTCGAATAGTCGTTAGGGGATCAGCTTCGGCTGATCCCCTTTCGCGTTCCCACCAGCGGATGGTCCGTCACGCCACCTACTTCGCCGCCCGTCAAGCACCCCGGCACGCGGCCAGTCACGCCCCCGTCAGACCACGGCAGTCGCTGCCCGCCGAGGGATCTCCATCCACAGGTCGACTTCTTCTTCGCCGGATGAGTCCGGTCCGAGGGCGCTCACGGCCGGGTCGGGGCTGTTCAGGCCCACCACGGTCACCGCGATGGTCGCGCTGTCGGCCGACGTGCGGGCGATGATCTTATCCGCGTTCGTGCGGCCGATGGCCGTCGCGAGGGCGTTGAGCACGATCTCGAGCTCAGATCCGCTGAGGTCGTCGATCCCGCCTTCATCGAGCAGGGTGACGCTCGCACCCCGTCGCCGGGCGGCCATGACCTGCTCGCGCACGGCGTGGTTCAGCAGACGCCGCCCGCGGATTTCGTCCCGAATTGCCGCTTCGAGCAGCCGGCACTCCTGGCGGTCGGCCTCGCTCAGATCGCCGTCGCTCTCGCTGATGCGGCGCAGCATGGGCATGGCCAGGCGCATGGTCTGGGTCAGCCGAACCTGGCGCTCGTAGAGGTGAGCCTCCTGGGCGGCATGCCATCCGCTCGCCTCACGCTCGGCCCGCGCATACTGGCGCGCATCCCGGCTGGCCTTCACGAGGGCTCGAGAGAGCAGCCCGGCAGCGACCACCCAGACCACGCTGCCAATGACGCCCATGTGCCCCAGCTCGCCGACGCCGGCCCAGATGACGCTGTGCACGACGAGCGCGCCGACCCCCAGCAGGGCCAGCTGCGGGCGCTTGCGGGTGGCGGTGATCGTCATCAAGGTGCCCACCGCGGCCACGTACCAGGTGGCGTACCCCAGCCTGCCGGAGGACCCGTCGAGCTGGCTGCCCACGATCAGCGGAATCGCCACCGAGACACCCACATTGAACAGGGCCAGCGGCAGCGACATGCGCATCGGCTTGGAGGGCCAGAGGCTCGCAACCGTCGCCACGAGATACAGGCCCATGGCAGCGAAAATCGGCGCTGCCGAATGCGGTGTGTCGAGCGAATATACGCCGAGCAGCACGTGATAGCCAGAGAAGAAGGCCGCCACGATGAGGGCCAGGGCACGGGAGACAACGACGACGCCGGTCATCATTGGCCGCCCGCGTCGCGCCCGGACAGCGCGCCCTTCGCCTCGGCTGGCTGGTCGGCGATCGGCTCGCCCGCCTCACCGGGCCGTGGCCAGGTGATGGTGATGGTCGTGCCCTGGCCCAGGCTCGTGCGCAGCACTGCCACGCCGCCGGCGGTGGCCACCCGGTCATGGATCGACACCCGCAAGCCCAGGCGGCCGCTGGCGACGGTGGACACGTCGAAACCGCGGCCGGTGTCGCTGATGTCGATCGTGCATCCGCTCTGGTCGTTACCGCCCACCGTGACGCTGCGCGATTGTGCGGGACCCGCGTGCTGCACGCTGTTGACCATGGCCTGCACACTGGCCGAGTAGAGGGCCTCGGCGACATGCTCCGGAATGCTGAGGCCATCCACGCAGAGCTCGGTCACGGTGAACACGCCCGTCGCGGTCGCGGCGGAGCGGATGCGCGCGACCAACTTGCTGACGGCGACGGACGCATCGTCAAGATTGCGCTCGCCGTTGGCTTCCTGCAAGCGGATGATGGCGCTGCGAGCCATGGCGGCGGCCAGTTCCGCGCCCCTGGCATTGCGCACGCCCGCCGCAGAGAGCAGGGTCGCGAGCACACTGTCGTGCACGATGGAATCAACCTCGACACGTTCCACCTCGGTGGCGTGATGACGCACCGCCACGGAGTACTTTGCGAGCGCATTGGACTGGGCGGAATCGACCTTGGCCGTGGCCTCGCGCAGCACATAGATGATGATGAGCACGGTGCCGCCGAGCAACATTGCATAGAACGTGTCGAGCACGGCGAGCACGGTCTCGGCCTCGCCGCCGGACGGCAGCACCCGCACGAGTCCGAAGGCGACCGGGGTGATCACGGTGTAGGCGACGGCCCAGAACAACGGCAGGGCGATGGCGGCACAGGAGGTGGCGACAGTGCACATGAACCACAGCCACGGTTTGCTCGCGAGCACGAGGGTGGGATCAATCATGACCAGCGGCCAGACCAGGAGCGCGACCAGGTAGATGCCGCTCACCACGGCAGCGGAGCTGCGAATGCCACGTCGCAGGAGAGTCGCGAAGACGAACACCAGGATCGACAGGCCGAGCAGCCCGGCGAGAGGGATGGCCGCCTCGGTTTTTCGGCTGGACAGTTGCTCGAGCATAAGTGGTACGGACTGCAGGGCAAAGATCACCGCGACGGCGGCCACCGATCGCGACAGCACGATTTCGATCTGCGCGTGGCTGATCGGGTTGCGCGGCTGCCGGGCGTGGCCAAACAGGCTGCCGTCGGTCTCGAGTGCGTCGTCACCGACGGCCGTGAATGGCTGCGTTGCCGTGGAGACCAGGGTGCCCTGGCGGTTGCGGTCGCCCTGGCGGGCGGCCCGTTTAGACACCGCGGTCAGCTTCGGTGGCGTCGAGCCCGGGCAGGATTCCGTCTTCGACGGCGCGGCGCAGCAGGTCGACCTTGGTCGGCGCGGGGCGACCGACCTCGACGTACTTCACGCGAATGCGATCGAGGTATTCGCGGGCGGTGGAGTGCGCGATCCCCAACTGCATGGCGACCATCTTGAGCGGCAGGCCCGAAGCGTAGAGGTGCAGCACGTCGCGTTCGCGGCGGCCGAGCTGCGCCTTGGCGAAGTCCCGGTCGGCGTCGATGGCGGTGGCCCACTCGAGGTTGTTGAGCACGTCGCCGCGGGCAACGGATGCGACGGCCGCCATGACCGTGGTGGTCGGCGACGACTTGGGGATGACCCCGGCCGCGCCGGCAGCGAGGGCTTCCCGCACCGAGGCGACCCGGTCGGCGATGCTGTGCACGAGTACGGCGGAGCCGGTGGTTTGCACGAGGTGCACGTTGTCGGTGACGAGCGACCCGTCACCGAGGGAAAGATCGAGCACGATCACGTCGCACTTGCGGCCGGCCAGGCCGGCGACGAGCGCCTGCGCGGTTGCTGCCGCGAACAAAACTTCGTAGCCGGCGTTCTCGCAGGCGGCTTGTAAGCCCAGTCGTACCGACTCGTGGTCGTCGACAATACCGACGCGAACGGGCGCGTCGGTGGGGGTGGTTGGTACGGGATCTGCTGCTGTGTTGCTCACGGTAGGGCTGCCTTCGGGTTGTTTGGGTACAACGATAGCTATTTGCAGAGCAGCGCGACGGCTTCGACGTGGTGGGTGTTGGGGAACAGGTCGAAGGCGTGCAGGGACTTCAGCTGGTAACCCTGCTTCGCAAACAGGGCCACGTCACGGGCCAGAGCCACCGGGTCGCAGGCCACGTAGACGATTTGTTGCGGTGCAATGGCGACGAGCTGGTCAACGACGGCCTTGCCCGCTCCGGAGCGTGGCGGGTCGAGCACCACCGTGGCGGCGGCGAGACGGGCGCGTTCGGCGGCATCCGCTTCGCGCAAGAGGCGCTGCAGAAATCGGTCGACGCGGTCGGCCTCGGCGGTGGCACCGGCCCATTCCTTGAGGTTGCGGGCGGCGAACGCGACAGCTTCGGGGTCGCTTTCGACCGAGGTGATGCGGGTCGTCGGGCCGAATTTATCGCCGACGGCCGCGGCGAGCAGTCCGACACCACCATAGAGGTCGAGGTTGGAGGCGCGCGGGTCGAACGACGACGGATCGATGATGTTCTGCACCGCGTGGAACAGCGTGTCGGCGGCCATGGAGTGTACCTGCCAGAATCCGGAGCGGTCCAGCTCGAATTCGCGGTCGGCGACGATCTCGTGAATGAGACCGTGCGGCACCCGCTTGGGCTTGCCGTTGCTGTCTTTGGCCGAGACCAGCACCTGCACGTCGCCCTTGCTTGGCGCGACCAGGTCCACTTGAGCTGCGTTGTGAAACAGGGTGTCGAGCGGGGCGCGCAGTTCGAGCTCGTGTTCGGCGAGCGGCAGGTCGTCGACCGGAATCACCCGGTGGCTGCGGGCGGCGTACGGGCCGATGGTTCCGTCGGCGGCCACGTGCAGGCTGACCCGGGTGCGCCATCCGGTGCCGTCCATCGCGTCGCCGGGGCTGGCCTTGACGCTGACCGCGACCGGCTCGACCACGACGTCGGTGGCGAGCCCGGCCATGCGCTTCAGGGCGTCGGCGAGTACCTGGCGCTTGAGTTCGCGCTGGAAGCCGAGTTCGATGTGGCCGAACTCGGCGCCGCCGGCCCGATTTTCGGGGGCGCGGTCAATGGATGCCGCACTCCAGATATGCGGCTGCCGTTCGGGGGCGGCGTCGATGACGGCGACGGTTTCGGCCCGCCAGAAACTCTTGTGGTTGGCCTCGGTGAGACGGGCCCGCACCCGTTCGCCGGGCAGGGTGTCGCTGACGAAGATGACGCGGCCCTCGTGGCGGGCGATGAAGATTCCGCCGTGGGCGACGTTGGTGATGTTCAGTTCAAGCTCGTCGCCGACACTGGCAGACAATGTCGGCTCGGAGGCCTGGGGCTGGTGACTCGTGTTGCTCATCTAACGATGATCCCACACCGTTTGCCGGGCTGCGGGTTGCCGCCTGCTTGAATGGATGCTTACGCCCCGTTTGAAAAGGATCACCATGCGCCTCTATCTGGCTTCCACCTCTCCGGCTCGCCTGGCCCTGCTGCGCGCGGCCGGCATCGAACCGGTGCTGATCAACCCCGAGGTGGACGAGGCTCGGCTCGTCGCCGAGACTGAAGCCGCTGTGGGCTCGGCGCTCGAGCCGCGAGTGCTCGTGGAGCTGCTGGCGCGCGCGAAAGCGGAGGCAGCGGCATCCGCTCGGCTGGACGAACCGCTGACCGGCCTGCTGCTCGGCGGCGACTCGGTCTTCGTGCTCGACGGCGTCATCTACGGCAAGCCACACACAGCGGATGCTGCCCGCGAGCGGTGGGAGCGCCAGCGCGGTCGCACCGGCACGCTGTATTCCGGGCACTGGCTGATCGAGGTCGCTGATGGCCGGCCCGGGCGGGCGATCGGCGCGGTCGCGGTGGCCGAGGTGACCTTCGCCGACGACCTCGACGACGCCGAGCTCGACGCCTATATTGCCACCGGGGAGCCATTGTTCGTGGCGGGGGCCTTCACGATCGACAGTCTCGGTGCTCCCTTTATTACGAGTATCGTCGGGGATCCGTCGACCGTGGTGGGGCTGTCGCTACCGACGCTGCGGCGGCTGGTGCGCGCCCTCGGACACGAGTGGCCGACCCTGTGGAATCGCCCCGGAGCACTCTAGTTGTAGGCATCCGCAAGAATCTGCCGGGTCTTTTTGTGGGACAGAACCAAAAGGGATGCGGCGGCGGGCAATAGGCTAAGTGATTGTGTCACTCATAACGAAGGTCCTCATCGCCAACCGAGGCGAGATCGCCGTTCGGGTCATCCGTGCCGCGAAAGACAGTGGAATTCTCTCTGTCGCCGTCTACGCCGACCAGGATCGCGACGCTCTGCACGCCCGTCTAGCCGACGAGGCGTACGGTCTCGACGGCACCACCGGCGCCGAAACTTACCTGGTCATCGACAAGATTCTGTCGATCGCCCGCCGGAGCGGCGCTGACGCCGTGCACCCCGGCTACGGCTTTCTGGCCGAGAACGCCGACTTCGCCCGCGCCGTGATCGGCGCTGGCCTCATTTGGATCGGGCCGTCGCCCGAGGCCATCGAGCAGCTCGGCGACAAGGTCTCGGCCCGCAAGATCGCCGAAAAGGTCAATGCACCGATGGCGCCCGGCACCCTGAACCCGTGCAGCGATGCCGCCGAGGTGCTCGCCTTCGTCGACGTGCACGGCCTGCCCGTCGCGATCAAGGCCGCCTTCGGTGGCGGCGGCCGCGGCCTCAAGGTGGCCCGCACCCGCGACGAGGTTGCCGAAATGTTCGACTCCGCCACTCGGGAGGCCATTACAGCCTTCGGTCGCGGCGAATGCTTCGTCGAGAAGTATCTCGACTCCCCCCGCCACGTCGAAACCCAGTGCCTCGCCGACATGCACGGCAACGTCGTCGTCGTGTCGACCCGCGACTGCTCGTTGCAGCGCCGGCACCAGAAGCTCGTCGAAGAGGCGCCGGCACCGTTTCTCACCGAAGCGCAAACGACCGAGATGTACCGCGCGTCCAAGGCAATTCTGAAAGAGGTCGGCTACCTCGGCGCCGGAACCTGCGAGTTTCTGATCGGCCAGGACGGCACCGTCTCGTTCCTCGAAGTTAACACCCGCCTGCAGGTCGAGCACACCGTCTCCGAAGAGGTCACCGGCATCGACCTGGTACGTGAGCAGTTCCGCCTCGCAGAGGGCGGCGAACTGACCTACGGCGACCCGGTCGCATCCGCTCACTCCTTTGAATTTCGCATCAACGGAGAGGATGCCGGCCGCGGCTTTCTGCCCGCCCCCGGCCCGGTACACGTCTTCAAGCCCGCCGGCGGGCCCGGCGTGCGTGTCGACACCGGCGTGCAGTCGGGCGATGTGATTAGCGGATCGTTCGACTCGCTCATCGCCAAGCTCGTCGTCACCGGCGCAACCCGTGAACAAGCGCTCGAGCGTTCGCGCCGTGCCCTCGACGAGTTCGAGGTGGCCGGCCTGCCCACCGTGCTGCCCTTTCACCGCAAGGTCGTGCGCGACCCGGCCTTCGCGCCGACCGATGGCAAGCCTTTCACGGTCTTCACCCGCTGGATTGAGACCGAGTTCGAGAACGACATCGAACCGTGGAGCGGCAGCATGGAAGACGCCCCGGGCGAGCAGAAGCGCCACAGTATCGTCGTGGAGGTGGAGGGACGCCGCATCGAGGTGACGTTGCCCACCCGTCTGCTTCCCGGCGGCGCGAGCGCTCGTTCGGTGGGACCAGCACCGAAGCGTCGCGGCGGCCTGCACTCCGTCGACACCGCCACCGGAGACGCCATCAAGGCGCTGATGCAGGCGACCATCGTGAAGCTCCTCGTCGCCGAGGGCGACCTGGTCGTCAAGGGCGACCTGCTGCTCGTGCTCGAAGCCATGAAGATGGAGCAGCCCCTCGTCGCGCACCGCGACGGCACCGTGGGCAACGTCGCCGCCGTCGTCGGCGAGACGGTCTCTTCCGGCTCGGTGCTGCTGACGGTCTCCGACGCCGCCTAGCCTTCAGCCCTCGCGCCTCGTTTTCGAGCAGGCGCGGGGATTGAGGAACTAGAGGACTACGTGCATCGCTCGCGCAGCATCCGTTATGGAGCCGGTCAGGGAGGGGTAGACCGGGAAGGTTCGCGCAACCTCGTCGACGGTGAGGCGGTGCTCGACGGCGAGGGCGAGCGGGAAGATGAGCTCGCTGGCCTTGGGGGCAACGATGACGCCGCCGATGACCGTGCCGCTGCCGGTGCGGGCGAACAGCTTGACGAAGCCGTCCTTGATTCCCATCATTTTGGCGCGCGGGTTTTGCGACAGGGGCAACTTGTAGATCTCGCCCTGGGCGAGTCCGTCTTCAATCTGCTTCTGGGTGTAGCCGACGGTCGCGATCTCGGGCTGCGTGAAGATGTTCGCGGCCACGTTGCGAATCTCGATCGGGTTGACGGTGTCCCCCATGGCGTGGAAGACGGCGGTGCGGCCCATCATCGACGCAACGGATGCCAGCGGAATCTCGGTCGTGCAGTCCCCGGCCGCGTAGATGTTCGGAATCGAGGTTCGGGCGACGCGGTTGACCTGGATGTGACCGGAGTCGGTGATCTGCACGCCGGCCTGCTCCAGCCCGATGTTGGCGGTGTTCGGAATGGAGCCGACGGCGATGAGGCAGTGGCTGCCCTCGACCGTGCGTCCGTCTTCGAGGGTGGCGATGACGCCGGTCTTGGTGCGTTCCACCGAGGAGGCCCGCGACTTGGACAGCACCGTCATGCCATTGCGCTTGAAGACGTTTTCGATGACGTTGGCGGCGTCGGCGTCTTCACCGGGCAGAACCTGGTCGCGGCTGGAGATGAGGGTGACCTTGGCGCCGAGGGCACGATAGGCGGAGGCGAACTCGGCGCCGGTGACGCCCGATCCGACCACGATCAGGTGCTCGGGGATGGCCTTGAGGTTGTAGAGCTGGGTCCAGGTGAGGATGCGCTCCCCGTCGGGAAGTGCGGAGGACAGCACGCGGGGGCTCGCCCCGACCGAGACCACGAGGGTGTCGGCGTCGATGCGGTCGAAGTCGGTGGCGGTCGAGTCGCCGGAGGTGGCGACGATGATTCCGGTGGTGCCGTCGAGGCGTCCGTGGCCCTGTACGTAGCGCACGCCGGCGCGAATGAGCGTGGCCTTCATATCTTCGGACTGCTGGCGGGCGAGGGCGAGCAGGCGCTTGTTGACGGCGGCCAGGTTGATGGCCACTTCCGGGCGCAGGGGCTTGCCCGTTTCTCCGCGCACGAAGAACTGCACGCCGAGGTCGGTGGCCTCGCCGATCGAGTTCGAGGCCTCGGCCGTGGCGATGAGGGATTTGGAGGGGACGACATCCGTTATCACGGCGGAACCGCCGACACCGACGCTTTCAATGAGGGTGACGTCAGCACCCTGTTGTGCTCCGGCGATGGCCGCTTCGTATCCGCCGGGCCCACCGCCTAGTACTGCGATGCGCTGCTTGCGTTCGAACTCATAGGCCATGTACTCCATTCTCTCAAGGCGCCGAGCCCCCACAAAACCGCTTCGCCGTCCGCGGAGCCCGGTTTGTCCCTCGAAAAGGGCGAAAACACGCCGAATGACCGTTTCGACGGCCGTTCGGCGCGCCGATGAGCAGAATTCGCGCAGAATCTCCGTGCTCAAGGTGGGGGTTCTAGAGTAGTGAAATGTTCACGAACGAGATCAACCCGTTAGACCTGCCCGAAACAGATCCGTTTGAGGCAGCACGTTCGGCCGCTGCGGAGATCGCCGGCATCACGGGAGTGCCCCGGCACGACATCGCTCTCACCCTCGGCAGCGGCTGGGCCAAGGCCGCCGACCTGATCGGCGAGACCACGCACACCGTGGCCGCCGCAGATATCACCGGGTTCAGCGCTCCAGCGCTGGACGGCCACGCCGGCACGCTGCGCTCAATCCTGCTTCCCGGAGGCAAGCGCGCCCTCGTGATCGGCGCCCGCACGCACTACTACGAGGGCCACGGCGTGCGCCGGGTTGTGCACAGTGTGCGCACGGCGGCGGCGGCCGGTGCGACAACGATGATTTTGACCAACGGGGCCGGCGGCATCCGTGAATCGTGGAAGCCCGGAACCCCGATACTGATCAGCGACCACATCAACCTGACTGCCGATTCCCCGATCGAGGGCGCGAACTTCGTCGACCTGACCGACCTGTACTCGAAGCGACTGCGCGATCTCGCGCGCGGCATCGACCCAACCCTCGACGAGGGCGTGTACTGCCAGTTTCGCGGGCCGCACTACGAGACGCCCGCCGAGGTACAGATGGCCAAGGCCATCGGTGGCCACATCGTGGGAATGTCGACCGCGCTCGAGGCCATCGCGGCCCGGCAGGCCGGCATGGAGGTTCTCGGGCTCTCGCTCATCACCAACCTCGCCGCCGGCATTCAGAAGACCCCGCTCAGTCACGGCGAAGTGATCGAGGCCGGCGCGCTGGCCGAACCCGTGATCAGCGCGCTCCTCGCCCGGATCGTGGCCAAGCTGTGACCGGCAGCGAGCGTGGCGATTCCGAGAACGACGCCCCGACGGTTTCGCGCAGCGGCGGTCGCCATTCCGGCCCGCCAGCGGATGCCGCGGCCGACGTGACCCCTTCGGCCCCGCCGGTCACTGCGCCGGTCGTTGCGCCGGTCACCGCGCCGGTCGTTGCGCCCGTCGGTGCGCCCGTTACCGCGCCCGCAACGCCGCCAGCCACCTCGGAGCCAGCCACCTCGGATGCCGCGCCGCACGTCACCGACCCCGACGCGGCCGACGAAGTGCACACCCCGACCCGCGCCCTGCCGATCGTGCAGGACAGCGACGATGCCGGCTCCGAGCCCACCGTCGCCATGCAGACCATCGTGCACGACAGCGACGATGCCGGCTCAGAACGGACCGTTGCCATCCAGACGATGAGCCCTGATGGCACGGCAAACGACGATGTCGACGACCTCGCAACGGCTCCGGTCGCGCACGAGGCGCCGGAGACTCCGAGCGACCGCACAGCGGCGCTGCTGCAGGCGGCCAGGTCCTGGCTGAATCAGGATCCCGATCCGGAGACGCAGGCGCAGCTGCGCGCTCTCATCAATGCCGTCGACGATGGCGACACGGTGGCCCTGTCGAACCTACACTCGCGCTTTGACACCCGCCTTGCCTTTGGCACGGCCGGGCTGCGCGGTGAAATTTCCGCCGGACCGAACCGCATGAACCGCGTGCTCGTCTCGCAGGCCGCGGCCGGCCTCGCCACCTACCTGCGCCGGCACGCAGCGCCCGGCGTGACGCCATCGGTGGTCGTCGGCTACGACGGACGCAAGAACTCGCACGTCTTCGCGACCGACACGGCGGCGCTGATGGCGGGCGCGGGGGTGCGCGCCATCCTCTTGCCGCGTCTGCTGCCGACGCCCGTTCTCGCGTTCGCGGTGCGGCACTTCGACGCGAGCTGCGGTGTGATGGTGACCGCGTCGCACAACCCGCCCAATGACAATGGCTACAAGGTGTATCTGGGCGGCGCGAACAACGGCGCGCAGATCGTCTCCCCCGACGACAAGGCGATCTCGGACGAGATTCTGCGCGTCGCCGCCGACGAGCACGTCTTGAAGCTTCCGCGCGGGACGTATGAGACCGCCGAGGAAGACGTCGTGCTCGCCTACATCGCGGCGACAGCCGGCATCGCGCACACGCCGCGCGCGCAGGTGAACGCGGTGTACACCGCAATGCACGGGGTCGGCTGGGATACCACCCGCCGCGTGCTCGTCAAGGCCGGCTTCGACCTGCCGACTCTGGTCGACGCGCAGATCGCCCCGGACGCCGCATTTCCGACCGTCGCGTTTCCGAACCCGGAAGAGCCCGGCGCCATGGATCTCGCCTACGAGACCGCCCGCGAGGTGAGCGCCGAGCTGATCATCGCCAACGATCCGGATGCGGACCGCCTCGCCGTGGCCATCCCCGATCTGTCCAGCGCGAGCGGCTACCGTCGATTGAGCGGCAACGAGGTCGGCGCGATTCTCGGCTGGCGGGCCGCTGCGCTGGCTGGTTCTGACCCTGACGCTGTTATCACTGAGGAGGCCGGCGCACTCGCGTGTTCCATCGTGTCGTCTCCCGCCCTGCACGCGGTAGCGGATGCCTACGGCCTGCGTTTCGTGGAAACCCTCACCGGTTTCAAGTGGGTATCGCGGGTGCCTAACCTGATTTACGGCTTCGAAGAGGCGCTCGGCTATCTGGTCAACCCGGAGACCGTGCGCGACAAGGACGGCATCTCGGCCGCGGTCGCGCTGCTCTCGCTGGTGAGCGACCTCAAGTCGGAGGGGACCACTCTCGCCGGCTACCTGGACCTGTTCAGCGAGAAGTTCGGACACTTCGCGTCGGGTCAGATCTCAGTGCGGGTGTCCGAACTGTCCACGATCGCGCTCGTGATGACGCGTCTGCGGGAGTCCCCGCCGACCCACGTCGGGCGCATTCGGGTCGACGAGATCGACGACTTTCGCTGGGGGTTGGGCGACCTTCCCCCGAGTGACGTGTTGCGCATCCGTTTGACGGACGGGTCGCGCGTCATGGTGCGCCCGAGCGGAACCGAGCCGAAACTTAAGGTGTACATCGACACCCGCAGCACGGTCGGTACGTTGGTCGAGCGGCGCGCTGCGGCGCAGGCGGCGCTCGATGAGCTCGATCGGGGCATGCGAGCGCTGATCGCGTAGGTGGTGCGGCTGGGCGCGCGGGCGCTGCTCAGTGCTCGGGCTTTCATGGACGGGGCCCAGGCCCCGTCCACGGGCCCAGGTTATAAACTGGGCCCAGGGCTCGGGCCTGGGCCCCGTCCGCGGCGCGGTGGTTCGGGGGCGGCTAGCCGAGCAGGGAGACCGCCCGGGCGATCACGAGGGCGAGCAGCACGAAGCCGCCGAACGATTCAAGCGCCATGAGCGACTTGGCGCGCAGCGAGAGCGGCATCGTGTCGGTCGGGCTAAACGCCATGGAGTTGGACAGCGAGAAGTACACGTAGTCGAAGTATGACGCGACCCAGCCGATGCGCCGCGAGGAGCGGGCCGCGACCTCGTCGATGGCGTCGTGGTCCTCGTCCTGCGGAAAGCGAAAGTCGGCCGGGGGAAAGTCCGCACGGTCGGCATGCCGCCGGGAGACCGGGCCGCCGCGGTCGAGTTCCCAGTAGACCAGGGCGAACGCAATCACGTTGGTCACCCACACCTGCAGCGCCGCGAGCAGCAGGGTCGGGCCGTCACTCTTGCCGCTCGAGGTGAGCTGGATAACGAGCTGCACGAGCGCGACCTCGTTGGCGACGACCAGCAGAAAGGCCTGGCCAGTGGCGATATATTTCGACCAGCGGGTCTCCCGGTGCAGCCGATGCGGGTTCAGGGCGATGAGCGGGATCAGCAGGGCGATACCGATGGCGACGACCGTGTAGCGCAGGCCGGGGAGGAACGTGCTGGGCAGCGTCGCGTAGAGCGCGAGCGCAATCAGCAACCCGAGTACGGCCGGCCAGCGATGTTCGGCCCTGGCACCCTGCTTCACATTGTCGCTCATGCCGCTGAGCATAGGCCCGTCGTGCGGTCATTGGGCGTGCCCACGCGCCGTGCGGGGTTTCGGACTAGGAGGAGTGCGGGGTTTCGGAGTCGCGCGGCGCGGCCGGTCAGCGGCGTGAGGGCGGCATCGGCGCGCCGGGCCCACCTTCGAGAACCGGGCCCACGATTGATCATGGGCCCAGTTTCCGGGACCGGGCCCGGAAGGCGGGGTGGCGGGGAATCCGCTCGCCGGGCCCACCTTATGGCCCGGGGCCCAGTTTAGAAACTGGGCCCGTGGACGGGGCCTGGGCCCCGTCCACGGTGCAGCGGATGCCACGCCTCCGCCGGCGCGCAGCCAGCGGCGGGCTACCGGGCGAGGTGCGGCACGACGACAGCGCGGCCGGTGAGTTCTCCGGCTTCGAGCTTGCGGTACGCCTCGAGGGCGTCTTCCATGGCGAAGAGTTCGACATCGGGCGTGATCTGCCTGGCCTTGTACATGGCCACGACCTCGTAGAGGTCCTCGATGGTTCCCCAATAGGTGTTCGTCAAGGTGGACTCGTAGGGCGTGGTGAAGAATGACCACTCGTACTTTCCCCCCGCGATCCCCACGACGGTGAGGCGCGACTTGGTCGCCATGACGGAGGTGGCGAGGGCGATGGTCGGGGCGATTCCCACGAAATCGAAGGCGGCGTCGACGCCGCGTCCACCGGTGATTTCGCGGATCTTCGCGGCCTGGTCCGGGCCGCTGGCCACGGTGATGGCGCCGTGCGCTTCTGCGCGAGTCATGGCATCCGCTTTGGAATCGGTCGCGATCACGGTGGCGCCGGTGAGCGCCGTGAGGATCTGCACGGCAACCTGGCCGAGGCCGCCCAGCCCGACAACGAGGGCGAACTTGCCGCCGCCAGCGAGGTTTGGCAGGGAATTCTTGATCGCGTGATACGGCGTGAGGCCCGCGTCCGACAACGGCGCGGCCGCAATTGGATCGGCATCGCCGAGCGGCACCAGATTGCGTGCCGGAACCACGATGTATTCGGCCATGCCGCCATCGCGGCCGAGGCCCGATGCCAGGTACGGCATCGTGGCAGCGTTGGAGCAGTAGGTGTCTTCGCCCCGGGAACACGCCACGCAGTGTCCGCAGCCGATCGGGCCATAGACCAGGAAGGCGTCGCCGAGGGTGATGCCCTCGACTCCCTCCCCGAGCTCTTCGGCCCAGCCGGAGTTTTCGTGACCCAGCACATAACTGGGCGCGAGCTGTGGGGGCGCTGTGGCTGCCTCGAAATCCCTGTACACGGCAACATCGGAGTGACACGCGCCCGCACCGGCCACCTTCAGCAGCACTTCACCCGGACCGGGTGTGGGCTTCTCGATGTCCTTCAAAGTCGGGAAAGTCTTCCAAGCCTCAAATACGACGGCGCGCATTTTCTCTTCTTTCTAATGCTTCAGGCAATTAGGTCAGTACATGTATACGCATATAACCGTACTCCTCGTGCCTGGCCGTACTGGTCGCGAAACGATGCCACAGCGTCGTGAGCGGATGCCGCGGCGCGGCTTGGGCTGCGGCATCCGCTTCCGTTGGTTTGAGGGAGCGGTAGCGTCAGTTTTGCCGAGCTGTGAGTTTCGTTCGCCGACCCTTGAGTTTCAGGCCATTTTTGCTTAAACCGGGCTGAAACTCACGGCTCGGCGAGCGGATGCCGCCGCGCGGCGTGCTCGCGCTGGCGGGTATCCATTTTGCGGCGCTCGCCGAGTGGGCGACGGCGTGCGGGTGCCGGGCCCACCTTCGGGGACCGGGCACATGATCTATCATGGGCCCGGTTTCCGGGACCGGGCCCGGAAAGTTCCAAGGGGGGAATCGGCACGCCGGGCCCACCTTATAGCCCGGGGCCCAGCTTATAAACTGGGCCCGTGGACGGGGCCTGGGCCCCGTCCACAATGCGGGCACCATCGGCGATGCGTAAACCGTCCGCAATGCGGGCACCGAACGCTACCCGCGTGCGCACAAAGCGGGGGCTAGGAGCCCAGGGCGACCTCAAGCTTGGCGACGAGTTCGTCGACGTCGAAGTAGTTGTTGATGACGATGACGTCGGCGTTGGTCTTGCCGATCGCGTTGACGAGTTCCGACGAAGTCAGGATGACCTGCGCGTCGGCGGCGGCGGCGCGCACACCGGCGACATCCGTGGCCTGCACACTAGCGTCGATGTCGAGGCGTTCGAGAGCGCGCTCGGCATTGACCTTGAGGATGGCCGAAGTGCCCAGGCCGATTCCGCACATCACGACGATCTTCATGATCGACCGAACACGCTCTGCACGAACTCGGCGGTGGTCGCGCCGGCCAGCGCCGAAATCACCTTCGGGTCGTTGAACACGTTGGCGAGTTCGGCGACGAACTGCAGGTGGTCGTCGGCGCCGGTCACGGCCAGACCGACGATCACGCTGACCGGGTCGTTGTGCGGGTGCCCGAAGGCGACCGGCTCGGCGAGGGTGACGACGCAGAGTCCGTCGGTGAGAACATCCGCTCCCGGACGGGCATGCGCGAGCGCCAGGCCCGGCGCGATCACGATATACGCGCCGAATTCGCGAATCACCGCGATCATGCGCTCGGTATAAGCGGATGTCGCGGCGCCGGAACGCACGAGGGCGTCACCGGCCGCCGTGATGGCGGCCGGCCAGTCGTCAGCGTGCGCGCCGATGGTGATGGCGTTTAGCGGGAGGTGCGGGAGAGGCATGATTTCTTTCGGGTAAACGGGTGGTGCGGGTGAGCCGGGTCGTGGAGGTGCCGGCTCGGGCGGCCGGTCTCAGGCGTCGCCGAAGCCAGCTTCGATGGCTTCGACGAGCTCTTCGCGGTCTTCCAGCGGCAGGAAGGCGGCGTGGGCCGCGTTGAGCTGGAAGGTCTCGAGGTCGCCGAGGTCGTAACCGAAGGCATCCGAGAGCAGGGCGAGCTCCTGAGTGAGGGTCGTGTCGCTCATCAGACGGTTGTCGGTGTTGACGGTGACCTTGAAGCCGAGCTGGTAGAGCAGGTCGAACGGGTGGTCGAACAGTTCCTCGCCCCAGGCGGCGACCGCTCCGGTCTGCAGGTTCGAGGAGGGGCTCAGTTCGAGCGTGATCTCGCGGTCGCGCACCCACTGGGCCACCGGGCCGAGGGTGACGAAGGTGTTGTCGTCGTCCTGACGTTCAATCGTGACGTCTTCGGCCAGGCGCACGCCGTGGCCGAGGCGGAGGGCGCGGCCGTCGAACAGGGCGCCGCGGATGCTGTCGAGTCCGTCGGCCTCGCCGGCGTGCACGGTGACCGGCATGAATTCGCGGGCCAGCAGGTCGAAGGCTGCCCGGTGGTTTCCGGCCGGGAAGCCGGCTTCGGCACCGGCAATGTCGAACCCGACGACGCCGTCGAACCGGTAGCGCACGGCGAGTTCGGCGATCTCGAGGCCGCGGTTCGCGTGGCGCATGGCGGTGATGAGCTGGCCGATGCGGATGCTGCGGCCGGACTGCTCGACGTTCTCGATGCCTGCTTCGATACCGTCCTGCACGGCTTCGACGACCTCGTTGAGAGTGAGTCCGCGGGCTAGGTGCTGCTCGGGAGCCCAGCGGATCTCGCCGTAGATGACTCCGTCGTCGGCGAGGTCCTCAACGAATTCGCGGGCGACGCGGCTGAGGCCCTCGCGGGTCTGCATCACGGCCGTCGTGACGTCGAAGGTCTTCAGGTATTCCACGAGCGAGCCGGCGTTGGACTGGTCGGAGAACCATTCGCCCAGGGCGTCAGCATCCGTTGTGGGAAGCACGAATCCGATGGAGTCGGCCAGCTCGATGATGGACTGCGGGCGCAGGCCGCCGTCGAGGTGGTCGTGCAGGGAGACCTTGGGCAGGGTGTTGATGCTCGTGCCGCCGCCGGGCATGAGGAATTCCTCGATCAAAGTCATACGAACAAGCTCCTCGGTACGGGGACGGATGTGAACTACAACCGCGCGCCCAGCTTATCGGAGGCGCTCTGGACGGACCATCAGAAATGCGGTGAGCGGATGCCGCGCCTCCCGTCGCTTTGGTCGCCCGTCCTCGCTGCGTCTTGCAGACTGCACCGGGCCCGGAAAGCGCACGACCACGTACCCTGAGCTGTGCCCACCAAAATCATCCTCGACTGCGACCCCGGCCACGACGATGCGATCGCGTTGCTGCTCGCGCACGGCAATCCGAACATCGACCTCGTCGCCGTGACCACCGTGATGGGCAACCAGACCCTCGCCAAGGTCACCCGCAACGCTCTCTCGGTCGCCCGCGTGGCCGGCATCACCGGGGTGCCATTTGCCGCCGGATGCCCGCGCCCACTGGTTCGGCAGATTGAGACGGCGCCGTCGATTCACGGCGAGTCCGGCCTCGACGGCCCGGTGCTGCCCGAACCCACGCTCGAGCTCGACGGCCGGCACGCCGTCGACCTCATCATCGACACGATCATGGCGCACGAGCCGGGTGAGATCACCCTCGTGCCGACCGGCGCGCTGACCAACATCGCCCTCGCCGCCCGTAAGGAGCCGCGCATCGTCGAGCGGGTCAAACAGGTCGTGCTGATGGGCGGCGGTTACCACGTGGGCAACTGGTCGGCCACGGCCGAGTTCAACATCGTCATCGATCCCGAAGCCGCCCACATCGTCTTCAACGAGAAGTGGCCGTTGACCATGATCGGGCTCGATCTGACCCACCAGGCTCTCGCCACCCCCGATATCGTCGCCCGCATCGCGGCCGTCGGCACGGCGCCGGCCCGGTTCGTCGGCGATCTGCTGGCCTTCTTCGCCGAGACCTACAAGGATGCACAGGGTTTCGACTTTCCACCGGTGCACGACCCGTGCGCGGTCGCCTACGTGATCGATCCGAGTGTGATCACCGTGCGGAAGGCTCCGCTCGACGTGGAACTGGCCGGAACCCTCACCCTCGGCATGACCGTAGCGGACTTTCGCGCGCCGGCCCCATCGGATTGCACCACCCAGGTGGCCGTCGACCTGGACCACGAAAAGTTTTGGGCGCTCATCGTCGACGCCCTCGAACGCATCGGCGACCCGCCGCAGGGCTGAGCGCTCCGGCCCGCAGGGCGCCGGCAAGACGGACGGGGCCCGGGCCCGGGCCTTGGGCCCAGTTTGTAAACTGGGCCCGGGGACGGGGCCTGGGCCCCGTCCCCGAGAGTGAGGGGTCAGGCGAGAAGCGGGGCAAGCTCAGCGAGGGTGCGAGCAGGTGGGTCAGGCGGGACGTGGCCCGGCGAGGTGGCGCCACGCTGCGCGGGAGGTGCGCTGATTCGCGGGGGCTGCGCCAATGCGCGGGAGTTGGGGCATTGTCTTGGAGCGAAATCGCAGCCGCGGAGCAGTCGCAGACCGGCCAGTGCGCACCCGTGAATGTGCCCGGCACACCGGCAGCCGCGTGACTTCCCCCGCCCGAACGGGTTCAATAGAGCACCACGACAACGGGAGCCTCATGACGAAGACCAGCACCAAGACCCTCCCCGATATCCAGGTTCCCGACCTGCGCGGCAAGCTCGCCGTCGTCACCGGCGCCAACAGCGGACTCGGGTTCGGACTCACCGGCCGCCTCGCCCGGGCGGGCGCCGAGGTCATCCTCGCCGTGCGCAACGAGGAGAAGGGCAGCGAGGCCATCAAACGGATAAAGGAGGAGAACCCCGACGCGACCCTCAGCATCCGTCACCTCGACCTCGCGTCGCTGTCAAGCGTCGCCGGATTCGGCGAGGAACTCACTAAGGAGGGCCGCCCGATCGACATCCTGCTCAACAACGCCGGCCTCATGATGCCGCCCGTGCGCGACGAGACCGAAGACGGGTTCGAGCTGCAGTTCGGCACCAACCACCTTGGCCACTTCGCGCTCACCGCCCACCTGCTTCCGCTGCTGCGCGCCGCCGAAACCAGCCGGGTCGTGAGCCTCTCAAGCCTGATCGCCCGCACCGGCCGCCTCGACTTCACCGACCTGCAGAGCCTGCGCTACCGCCCGCACCGCGCCTACGCTCTCTCCAAACTGGCGACGCTCATGTTCGCGCGCGAACTCAACCGGCGCAGCATTGTCGGGGGCTGGGGAGTACGCAGCGTCGCCGCGCACCCCGGCGCGACCGTCACGAACCTGCAGATCACCGGGCCCACGCACAACGGCGCGTCGGCGAAGGTCTTCCTCGCCGTGAACGAAGCCAGCCACCGCATCGGCTGGATGTGGCAGCAGATCGACCAGGGCATCCTGCCCGCACTCTACGCGGCGACGAGCCCGGCCGCGGCCGGCGGCGGCTACTACGGCCCCGGCGGATTCGGCGAACTCACCGGCAGCCCCGCGCCGGCCAAGCTGCCCCCGCGCTCCCTCGATGAAGCGGATGCCCGCCGCCTCTGGTCGCTCTCCGAGGAGCTCACCGGGGTCACCTTCCCGGCCGTCTAGCCGTCGATCACCTTCACCAGCACCCGGGCAAGGCGCTTCCGAATGATGTGGTCGTTGGCCTCCACGCGGTGCATGGTGACGTGGCGCATCCGCTCGATCACGGTCATGCTGCCCTGCGCGATGAACGCGTCGAGCGCCCCATAGATCACATCGACCGGCACAGTGAGGCTCGCGATGTCGCTCACCACGGTCTGCGATTCGATGCAGTGCTCCATCGATTTGATGAACGGCGTCCAGGTTTTCTCGGTCAGCTCGAAGATGCCCTTGGGCAGCAGGCGCGACATGATCGCGGCGTTGGCGAGTGTGAACTCCTTGTTGGCGCGCAGAAAATCGTAGGCACGCAGGTAGGCGCTCACCCGGGCCCGCACCCGCGGATCCCCGATATCACTCGGCGACAGATACACCGGCGGTCCCACCAGCAGCAAGCGGGAGACCGGTCCGCGGGCGGCCAGCCGGCGCCACGCTGCCCAGAACCGACCGTGCCGTTCCATGGCCGCATACCGGGTACTGATCAGGCTGCCAAGCGAATGCCCGACCAGAACGAATGGTTCCTTCAGCTTCAGCGAGCGGATGGTCGCGGCCAAGGCCCCGACATGATCCTCCAGCCGGTACTCACACCCGTCTGGCGCGGGCGACTGGCCGAAGCCCAGAATGTCGACGGCGATCACCCGGTGATTCGGCGTCAGCATCGGGATCACCTCGTAGAAGGTGACCGACGACGACGCGATGCCGTGCACGAGAATGACGACCGGGCCGCTGCCGGCATCCGTTGCGACGTGCAAGAGCGGCGGGCGGGGCCGACGCGCTCTGCGCATCCGCTCCGCCCACCAGGTCATATCTAATTATCGTCGCGCAGCGTGGCTTTGAAGTCATTCTTGGCCTCGGTGACGCCCCGCTCGGCCTCGGCGTGCTTCACGTCGCCCTCCGCCTTCTTCACCTTGGCGTCGGCTTTGACCTCATCGGCCTTGTCTTCGACGCGGTCCTTGGCGTCATCCACAGCCCGGCCGATCTTCTTGCCGGTGGCGTCGAGTGCATCCTTGGCATCGTCAATGAATCCCATGTCGTCCTCCTGGTCGTTGCGAGTCGGGCTGAACCGCCGACCCCACGACCTTACTTCGGGGGACAGACATCGAGTCCCAATTGTGATCCGACTCCCAGACTGCCTCCAGTCCCGGGCGTCGGCGCGCCAATACAGTGAGACATGAGACGAACTTGGGGTGTGATCGCGGTTTTTCTGTCGGCCGTTTTGCTGGCGGGATGCACGACGAACAGCGGCAGCTCGGTGAACCGCGATTCGGGAAATTCGTCGGAAAGCGTCTCCGGCGGCGTAGCTCCTGCCGCGGGCGATAAGTCCTCCGTCACCGGCACCACCGGCGACGTGAACACCTCCAGCCGCGATGTCATCACCACCGGATCCCTCTCGATCACCGCCACCGACCCGGTGAAAGCGAGCGAATCGGCCGTCACGATCACGGAACAGGCCGGCGGCCGGGTCGACAGCCGCAGCGAAAACCCGGCCACCGACGTGCAGCCGGCCAGCGCCAACCTGACCCTGCGCATTCCGTCCGACGAACTCGACCGCACCCTGGCCGAGCTGAAAAAGCTCGGCACCCTCAACTTCGTCACGCTCACCGCGCAGGACGTGACCCAGCAGAGCCAGGACCTCGACGCCCGCATCACCGCGCTGACCACCTCGGTCGACCGGCTGCTGGCGCTGATGGCGTCGGCCACCACCACGGCCGACCTGATCAGCATCGAAAGTGCCCTGTCGAGTCGCCAGGGCGAGCTGGAAAGCCTGCAGTCCCAGCGCGACTACCTCGCCGACCAGATCGACTACTCCACCGTGCAGCTCGAACTGGTCGCGGAGGGCACCGTCGCCGCGAGCGGTCCCGACACCTTCTGGAGCGGAATCATCGCCGGCTGGACCGCCCTCGTGACCGCCCTCGGCGGCCTGTTGGTGGGCCTCGGAGTTGCCTTGCCTTGGCTGGTCCTGCTGGCGATTGTGGGGACAATTGTGCTTCTGATCGTGCGCATGTTCGCGCGGCGCCGCAAGGCTGCATAGGCTTGTCTGTGTGACCAAGTTTCTCCCTGCTATAGCCCTGCCCGCGGCGCCCGTTTTTGTACCCTCCAGCGACGAATCGCTGCTGTCCGCCGAGCTGCTGGCGGGCATCCGCTCGCGGGCTGCCGGGTATGACCAGGCCAACGCGTTCTTCACCGAAGACCTCGAAGCGCTCGTCGCCGCTGGCTACCTGCGCGCCCTGGTGCCGATAGAGTTCGGCGGACTCGGACTCACCCTGCAGCAGATCATGCGCGAGCAGACCCGACTGGCCGCGCACGCCCCGGCCACCGCCCTCGCCGTGAACATGCACCTGGTCTGGACCGGCGTCGCCCGCGGCCTGCACGCCCAGGGCGACCGCTCGCTCGACTTTCTGCTCGACGAGGCCGGCCGAGGCGAAATCTTCGGCTTCGGCGTGAGCGAACCCGGCAACGACCTGGTTCTGTTCGGCTCCCAAACGGACGCCCGCCCTACGCCAGAAGGCGGCTACCGGTTCACCGGCACCAAGGTTTTCACGTCGCTGTCCCCCGCCTGGACCCGGCTCGGCACCCTCGGACTCGACTCGACCGACCCGTCAGACCCCGCGATCGTCTGGGCGTTTCTCGAGAAAGCGGATGCCGGCATCCGCTCCAAAGATGACTGGAACACCCTCGGCATGCGCGCCAGCCAGAGCCAGAGCACCGTGCTCGACGGCGCTCTGGCCCGCCCCGACCGGGTCGTGCGACGCTTGCCGGTCGGTCCGAACGGCG
Organism: Cryobacterium sp. N19; assembly: GCF_002929595.1. Lineage (NCBI taxonomy): Bacteria > Bacillati > Actinomycetota > Actinomycetes > Micrococcales > Microbacteriaceae > Cryobacterium > Cryobacterium sp. N19. Next base: position 115,839 of record NZ_PJJR01000047.1, read on the forward strand.
ACCCGCTCGTGGCCGGAATCTTCGCCAACTTCGAGATTCTGCTCTCCGCGGTCTACACCGGAATCGGCCGGCGCGCGCTGGAGCTCGCCGTCGCGGGAGCGCACCGGCGCACCTCGCTGAAGAACGACGGGCGCACGCATGCGCAGGATCCGGTGGCCCGATGGCGGGTCGGCGACCTCGTCATCGCGATGGACGGCATCTACCCGCAAATCGACGCCCTCGCCCGCGCGGTCGACGAGCTTTCGTTCACGGTCGGACCGGCCTGGTTCGCGCAGCTGTCCGGGCTCAAATACCGGGCCACACAGAACGCCAAGTTCGTCGTGGACACCGCCGTGCAAGTCGCCGGCGGCCAGGCCTACAACACGACCTCCGAACTCTCCCGGCTCTACCGCGACGTGCTCGCCGGTTTCTTCCACCCCTCCGACGCGGATTCCGCGCACGCCACCGCCGCAGCATCCGTTCTCGGCCCGATTGATCTGCCCACCCCATGACCTTCAGCAAGACCACCGCCATCACCCTCGACCACTCCGGCTATACCCGGGCCGTTCTCGACCTCACCATGCGACTCGCGGAAGTTATCTTCACCGCCGGAGCCGGTGCCGAAGACGCGACCGCCGCGATGATCGCGCTCACCCGTGCCTACGGGCTCAAGGGCACCGACGCGAACATCACGCACACCATCATCACGCTCACGCAGGAAGACCCGGCGACGCACGAGTCGATCACCCGCAGCCGCAACGTGAAATACCGAACCCTCGACTACTCCAAGCTCACCGCCACCTCGGAGCTGATCGCGGACATCATCGAGAAGCCGATCGAGGTGGCCGAGGCGCGCAAGATTCTGGCGACCATCGTCAGCTCGAAGCCTCAGGTGCCCAAACAGTGGCGCCGCATCGGCTGGAGCCTGGTCGGTGCGGGCGCTGCCGTGCTGATCGGCGGTGGGCCGACGGTGATCATCGCCGCGTTCATCGCCACCTGGATCATCGATTGGATCACTTCGGTGCTCGACCACCGGCAAGTTCCGCTGTTCTACCAGACCGTGGTCGGCGGTGCGGTCGGCCCGATCGTCGCCGCGATCGTGGGCGTGATCGACCCCACCGCGAGCCCCTCACTCGTGGTCGTCGCCACCATCATCATGCTCCTGGCCGGCGTCACCACCTTCGGCGCCGTGCACGACACACTGTCGGGGTTCTACCTCACCGGCACCGCCCGGTTGGTCGAGGCGCTGCTGATCACGGCCGGCCTGGTCACCGGGGTGTCCGGTTCGGCGCTTTTTTTGGCGCGGTTCGGCCTGGTTCTCGAGATCGATTCAAACCCGATCGTGACCCTGGCCGTTCTGCCGGTGCTGTTGGTGGCTGCCGTGGTGATCGTTATCGGGTTTGCGCTCGCCGTTCAGGTGCCGTGGCGGGCGATCTGGGTGGTTTGTGTGCTCGGCGCCCTCGCTGAGTTTTTGTTCGTGGCCGCGATGGCCGGCGGATTTGGCCTGGTCTGGGGGTCAGCGGCGAGCGCCCTCGGCGTCGGCCTGCTCGCCGCGGTCGCCGCGCGCATGGTGCGCACTCCCCCGCTCGTGATCATGGTGACGGCCCTGGTACCACTCGTTCCCGGGCTCACCCTGTTTCGCGGACTGCTGAAGCTCTCGGAGGGCGACATCAATGGGCTGCTCTCGCTGCTCACCGCGGCGGGCATTGCCATGGCACTCGCGGCCGGCGCTCTTCTGTCGCAGTACGTTGTGCAGATCGTCTGGGGTCCGGCTCGTCGCCTGCAGCGCCGCTTCGTCGGACCGCTCATGGCCCTGCCGGTGCGGCTCGGCCGGGACTCCACCAAGCGCATTTAACTTTCGAACGAGTGGCGGCATCCGCTGTGAAAGCGGATGCCGCCACTCGCGTCAGTTGGGAACGTCGGCCTCTCCGTCGTCTTCGGCGACGTCTTCTTCGACGAACCGGTACGGAATGGGCTCCTCGGTCTCCCGACCGCGCCTGTAGGTGCGGGTGATCGTTTCCGTATCTTCGACCGACTCGAGCACCACGACGTCTTGGTAGGCACCGTCGATATATTCCAGCTCCACTTCGGTTCCGGCGGCGATCGGGTTCGGTCCAAAGAGAACTGCACGGTAGGTGGCGCTATGGCTCATGAGGGTGACCTTTCGACGAGAAACGGTTCGGTAGAGCGACAGCATACGACACACCGGCAGTCGTGCACAGGGCTGCCGGCGGGTTGGCCGGCTGAGCCGTGCCGCAAGATGCCGTTTGCGCTAAACCCGCGTATTCTCAAGGTGACGGGGCCCCACGGCTCGGCGCGAAGGAGTACACAATGGCTGACAAATCACCGAAAAAGGATGCAACCAAGAAGGTTGCCGACAAGTCCCTCAAGGAAAAGAGGGCCGACAAGAAGGCGAAGTCTGAAGAGACCGCTTCTCGGGCCCGCAAGAGCTAGGTTCCAACCAGCGCACGAGGTGCCGCCACGATCGTGGCGGCACCTCTTTTTTTCTCGCACCACTTCAATCCGCTGGGTTGATGTACCCGCTTGCGCCGCAGCATCCGCTCGGATGACGCGCCGTCTGCCACAGTGAAAGGACCAGCCATGACCCTGCCCACCGAAGACACCCGTGTGCTCTACCCGGGTGGCGCGGTCGACGCCCAGGCGACCATTCTGCACTCCGAGCTGCTGCCGGGCGGCGGGTTTGCGGTTCTGCTCGACGTGACACCCGTGCATCCGGTCGATGCGGGCTGGCCCGACCAGGGCCCCGACCTCGCCCTGCTGCACCACGGCGCCGCCTTCTGGCCGGTCGAAGACTGCATCGTGGGCGCCACCGACGGGTCAGCGCTGTATATCGGCGAGGACATTCCGGTGGGCAAGGGAACGCCCGGCTGGGCCTTCGTCGTCGTGCACGTGGTCGAGACGGACGGGCTGTCGGCCGGCGACACCGTCACCGTCGAGGTCGACGAGGGCCTGCGCGACAGTACGAGCGCCGGGCACACGAGCTGCCACCTCGCCTCGCTCGCGCTCAACCTCGCACTCGCCGACCGTTGGAAAAAGGAGGTGCGCCCCGACGCCCTGGGCCATCCCGACTTCGACGGCCTCGCCATCGACGAGTCGCTGATCGGGCCGAACGCCTCGGTCGACACCTACCGGCTCGGCAAGTCGCTGCGCAAAAAGGGTTTCTCCGTGGACGGGTTCGCCGAGGCGCTGCCCCAGCTCGAAGCAGCCATCAACGCGACCCTCTTGGACTGGACATCAACGGAAGCCGCGGTGCACATCGACCGCGACGGCGACCTTTTGACCGATCGCCGCTACTGGGTCTGCGAGCTGCCGGGCACGAGCGTGCGAATCCCCTGTGGCGGCACCCACGTTTCGTCGCTCAGCACCCTCGGTGTCGTGAACGTGACGCTGGGCCTGCACGACCTGGACGGCACCGACGTTTTGACTATGAACACCTCCGCGACGCGCTAGCGGGTCGCGCGCGGTAGCCATCCGCTCGCTGAGGTGTGAGTCTGAGGCCATTTTGAGCAAAATTCGCACTCAAACTCACACCTCGGCGCACGAAACTCACGGGTCGATGACGCACCTCGGCGATCACCTCCTGGCGCCCGCCTCGGGGGCTTACAATTGGGCGCTTGGTCCACTCGCGCAGAGAGGGCAATCTGGCGGGCCTCCTCCCCCAAGTCTTTTGCATTATGCACGGTCTTCAGGCGAGAGATTGCGCAATTGGGCTCATTGGCGCACAATTAAGGTGTACCAGGTCAGAGAGGACCAGCCATGAGCATTGTCATTGCCAGCACCGACATCGCCGCCACCCGCGGCATAGACGACGCAACGGCCTACCCCGAAACGGATGCCGCCAGCCCCGCTTTCTTCACCGGCCCCACCGCCGACTTCTTCTCCTACCAGGACCTGCTCTCCCCCGAGGAACAGCAGCTCGTAGCCCAGGCCCGTGCTGTGTTCGAACGCGAGATCCGCCCGGTCGTGGCCGAGCACTGGAACAACGCGACTTTCCCGTTCGAGATCATTCCCGTGCTCACCTCCCTCAACCTGGTTGAGCTGTGCGCCCGCGGCAACAATTTCTTGCTGCACGGGTTCATGACCCTCGAGCTCTCCCGGGTAGATGCCTCCATCTCCACCTTCGTCGGCGTGCATAGCGGACTGTTCGCGGCGGCCATTGCCCAGCTCGGCACCGACGACCAGCACGAACGCTACCTGGACGACGCCGTCTCCCTGCGCAAGATCGGAGCCTTCGCCCTCACCGAGCCGGAGCACGGCTCTGACGTTTCGCGCAATATGGAGACGACCGCCACGCGCAGCGGCTCCAGCTGGACCTTGAACGGCGTCAAGCGCTGGATCGGCAGCGGAACCTTCGCCGCCAACGTGCTGGTCTGGGCGCGCGACACCGCCGACGACCAGATCAAGGGCTTCATCGTCGACGCCACCCTGCCCGGCTACAAGGCCGAGGCCATCGAAAACAAGATCGCCCTGCGCATCGTGCAGAACGCCACGATCACCCTCGACAATGTCGTGGTCGCCGAGCGCGACCGCCTTCCGGGAGCCTCGAGCTTTCGCGACACCAACCGGCTGCTCACCAACTCCCGCGTGTGGGTCGGCTGGCAGACCGTCGGGCTGCAATTCGCCGCCTACGACCATGCCCTGCGCTATGCCCTCGAGCGCCAGCAGTTTGGCAAGCCGATCGCCTCGTTCCAGCTCGTGCAGGAGAAGCTCGTACGCATCCTCGAGAACGCGACGACGTCGCTCGGCACGATGGTACGCATCGCCCAGCTGCAGCAGGCCGGAACGCTGCGGCCCGAGCACGCCGCGCTGGCCAAGGCTTCCTCCAGCGCCCGCATGCGGGAGTCCGTGGCGCTCGGCCGTTCTGTGTTCGGCGGCAATGGAATCTCCACCGATTTCGGCATGGCCCGCGTCTTCGCCGACGCCGAAGCGCTATACACCTACGAGGGCAGCTACGAAATCAACACCCTCGTGGTCGGCCGCGCCATCACCGGCATCTCCGCGTTCCAGTAGCGTTTTGCGGGCCCGGAGATCCCCAAGACGGATGCCGCTGGCCGCCTCACAACGCCGCCGAAGGGCCCTCGGCTTGGGCGGATCGATCGGACTCGGTGCCCTGCTCACCGCGTGCAGCACGGCCGAGCCCGGCTCAGCGACCACGGCGGCGACCTCGAGCGGCACGGCAACACTGACCCCGTCGACGAGCGCGGCCGGCGACATCGTGGCCAAGCTCGACGCGGTCGGGTCATCCTGCGGCACTGAGACCGAGTCGCGCACGGCCGGGCCGTATTACTTCGACGTGGATTCCATTCGCAACGACCTCGCTTTGGTTCTGGCGGGTCTGGTGCCACGACCGACGGCAGCTACACCGAGGGCGATTCCGAGGCCACGCCCGGCGACGACGGCACCTATCTGCGCGGGGCCCAGGTCGCCGACGCCAACGGGATCGTGCAGTTCACGACGATCTGGCCAGGCTGGTATCGGGACCGCACCGTGCACATCCACTTGAAGGTGCACGTCAACAAGGCCACCGTACTGACCGCCCAGGTCGGCTTCGATGATGACCGCAACGGGGTATCTGGGCTACATCAACCTCGATGTCGGCGTGGTCTGAAGCATCCGTTCGCCAAGGTGTGAGTGCTAGCCCGAATTTGGCCGAGAATGGGCGCAAACTCACACCTCGGCGGCGAATCAGAGGCTGCCGGTGCATAACGAATATGCGCGATCCCGATTCAATACACTATTCCTCTATGTCCACTCCGCATGATCGTGCTGCCCTGCCCTATCGACGTCTGCGTGCTGATCACGCGCAACCGGCATCCGTTCTCGAATTGACCAAGGCCTACTCACAACGGATGCCCGCGACTCACGTCTTCAGCCACGCGACGGCTGCCGTAATCCAGGGAATGTGGCTGCCCTATCGGCTCGAAACAGACCGACGCCTGCATGTCAGCGTGCCGCAGAATGCCCGGGCTCCGCAGATGGTGGGGACCGTCGGGCACAAGCGGGAGGTGCTCGTCATTGGCCAGGTCGAGGGCCTTCGGGTGACGTCGCTCCTGCACACCTGGATCGATGTCGCCCCGACGCTCAGGCGAGTCGAACTCGTCGCTGCTGCGGATTTTCTCTGCCGGGGTCGAAATCCCATCCACACACCCGAGGAGCTGAAAGTTGTCGCGGCCGAACTCACCGGACGACGCGGATGCCGCGCCCTGCGGGAAGCCGCGAGTCTCGCACGCGCCGCGGTCGATTCACCCCAGGAGACCAAGACGCGCCTGTTCATCGTGGATGACGGCATTCCAGAACCCGAGGTCAATTTTGTCATTCGGGACTCCGACGGCTACTTTGTGGCCCGCGTCGACCTGGCCTGGCCGCGATTTCGGGTCTGCGTCGAGTATGAAGGCGACGGTCACCGCACGGACCCGAAGCAATTCCGTAAGGACATCACGCGACGCGAGCGGGCCGAAGACCAGGGCTGGCGCATGGTTCGCATTACCGATGATGACCTCATGTACGGCGGGCAGGAACTTCTGCGCCGAGTGCGCGCTGCGCTGGCCGCACGCGGCGCCCGCTGGTAGCCATCCGCTCGCCGAGGTGTGAGTCTGGGGTCATTTTGAGCAAATTTCGGGCTCAAACTCACACCTCGGCGAAGCGGATGCTGCTAGGCGCGTTCGAAGATGGCCGCCAGGCCCTGCCCACCGCCGATGCACATGGTTTCGAGCAGGTAGCGTCCGTCGGTGCGCTGCAGGTGGCGGCTCGCGGTGGCGAGGATACGGGCGCCGGTCGCGCCGACCGGGTGACCGAGCGAGATGCCCGAGCCATTGACGTTGGTGCGGGCCCAGTCTTCGGGAACGAAGTTCCACTCCCGGCTGACGGCGAGCACCTGAGCGGCAAAGGCCTCGTTGAGTTCGATCAGGTCCATGTCGGCGAGAGTGAGCGCGGCGCGCTCGAGTGCGAGCTTCGTCGCGGGCACCGGGCCGAGGCCCATGCGGGATGGTTCGACTCCGGCGCGTGCCCACGATATAAGCCGCACGATCGGAGTCAGCCCGAGTTCAGCCGCCCGCTCCGGGGTGGTCACGATGCACGCGGCGGCGGCGTCGTTCTGGCCGCTGGCGTTGCCGGCGGTGACGGTGGCTGCGGCATCCGTTTTGCCCATGATCGGTGTGAGGCCTGCGAGGGCCTCGAGGGTGGTGTCGCGCGGAGTTTCGTCGACGGAGACGACGACGGGGCCCTTTCGACCGGGTACGGTGACCGGCACGATCTCGTCGACGAAGCGGCCGTCGGCGACGGCGGCCAGGGCGCGGCGCTGGGATTCCACAGCGAGCTGGTCTTGTTCGACGCGGTCGATGCTGTAGTCGCGGCGCAGGTTCTCGGCGGTTTCAAGCATGCCGCCGGGCACCGGATAGTTGCGTCCGCCGGCGGTCTCGCGGCCACGGCCGAGGGCGTCGCGCAGCAGCACGCCGGCGGTTCCGGCCAGGCCCCAGCGGGAATCGACAGTGTAGAGCGGGGCCTGGCTCATGACGTCGACGCCGCCGGCGATCAGGAGATCGCTGACGCCGGTTTGCACCTGCATCGCGGCGTCGAGGATGGCCTGCAGGCCGCTGCCGCAGCGGCGGTCGACCTGCACGCCGCCGACGGTGACGGGCAGGCCAGCGTTGAGGGCGGCGACCCGGGCAACGGGCGCGGCCTCGGCCGAGGGATAGGCCTGGCCGAAGATGACGTCATCGACGAGGGCGCCGTCGAGTCCGGTGCGTTCCAGCAGCGCGACGATGACCGCCGCAGCGAGGTCGGCCGGGGCGACGGTCTTGAACGCGCCGCCGAACCGGCCGATCGGCGTGCGGAGCGGTTCGCAGATGACGACCTGGCGGAGGGTGGTGGTGGTGGTCATGCGGCGGCTCCGTTGCTGAGGGTGGTGGTGAAGCAATTCCGGGCTGGCACAGCGCCCCGGTCGCGACGGGCACACCGGGCGGGCAACCCGCACAGGGCGGTGCGGGTGTTTCGGACGGTCGTCGCGGCGAGCAGCATCACGTGCCAGCGCCGATCAGGGTCGTGATGGTGGTCGGCGGGGTCGGCACGAGCAGGGTGGCCTCGGTGGCGGCCTGTACCTCGGCGACGGTGACGCCAGGCGCGACCTCGCGCAGCACGAGGCCGTCAGGGCTGACGTCGATCACGGCGAGATCGGTGATGATGCGCGTGACGACGGCCTTGCCGGTCAGAGGCAGGTCGCAGACCTTCTTGATCTTGAACTCGCCGGTCCTGGTCGTGTGTTCCATGACGACGATGACGGTGTCGGCGCCGTGCACGAGGTCCATCGCGCCGCCCATGCCCTTGATCATCTTGCCGGGCACCGCCCAGTTGGCGATATCGCCGACCACGCTCACCTGCATGGCGCCGAGCACGGCCACATCGATCAGCCCGCCGCGGATCATGCCGAAGCTCTGCGCCGAGTCGAAGTACGCCGCTCCCGGGTTGACCGTGACGGTCTCTTTGCCGGCATTGATGAGCTTGGGGTCGGCCTCGCCCTCCCACGGGTACGGGCCCACGCCGAGCACACCGTTCTCGGAGTGCAGCACGACGTGCACACCGTCGGGGAGAAAGTTCGGAATCAGCGTCGGGAGGCCTATGCCCAAATTGACATATGAGTCCGGGGCGAGCTCTTGGGCGGCGCGGGCAGCCATCTCGTTACGCGTGAGAGCCATCAGTTCGCCCCAGTTTCCGTCGACGGTCGCGGCCGCGTCGTCGTCTTCTCAATCGGCAGATCAGCGGCATCCACCGCGCCGAGCTGCACGATGCGGTTCACGTAGATGCCGGCGAGGTGCACCTCGTCGGGGTCGATCTGGCCGGGTTCGACCAGTTCGTCGACCTCGGCGATGGTGATGCGGCCGGCCATGCCGGCCACCGGGTTGAAGTTGCGGGCCGATTTCTCGAACACGAGGTTGCCGTGCCGGTCGCCCTTGGCTGCACGCACGAGGGCGTAATCGGTGACGATGGCCTCTTCGAGCACGTATTCCTTCTCGCTGCCGAGCGACGAGAACAGCCGGGTCTCCTTCGGCGGCGATGACACGGTGACCTCGCCGCCGGGGCCGTAGCGCCACGGCAGTCCGCCGTCGGCGACCATGGTGCCCACGCCACTCGCCGTGTAGAACGCCGGAATTCCGGTGCCGCCAGCGCGCAACCGCTCGGCCAGAGTGCCCTGCGGGGTGAGCTCAACCTCGAGCTCACCACCGAGGTAGCGGCGGGCGAAGTCCTTGTTCTCACCGATGTACGAAGCGATAACCCGGCTGATCCGGCCCTCGCGGAGCAGCTCGCCGAGCCCCCACCCATCGACGCCGCAGTTGTTCGACGCAACGTGCAGGTTGGTACTGCCGAGCGCGAGCAGCGCACGAATGAGCACGATCGGTACACCGACCAGGCCGAACCCGCCGACGGCGAGCGACGCACCATCGGGAATGTCAGCGACGGCAGCCGCAGCGGAGGGATAGGTCTTGTCCATGGTTCGAAGTCCTTAGCTGGGCCGAATAGTGGTGTCGTCGGTGCAGGTATCAGCAGCCGCATCGAGCCCGGCAAAGGTCTCGCGGGCCACGGCGAATGCGGCGTTGGCGGCCGGTACGCCCGCATAGATTGCGGTGTGCAGAATCGCCTCGCTGATTTCGGCGCGGGTCAGCCCGTTGGTCAGGGCGGCCCGAACGTGCATCGCGAGCTCGCCCTCGTGCCCGCCGGTGACGAGCGCGGCGATGGTCAGAAAGCTGCGGGTGCGCCGGTCGAGGCCCGGCCTGGTCCAGACTTCGCCCCAGGCGTAGCGGGTGATGAAGTCCTGGAACACGGCGGTTTCGGGGGTGATCGCGGCGGTCGCCGCATCGACGTGCTTGTTGCCGAGTACCGCGCGGCGCACGACCATGCCGTCGTCATAAGCGGATGCTGCGGTGCGGCCTCCCGGCAGCGGCTCGGCCGCGGTGGTGGGTCGCGGCGCCGCGGAACCGACGTCGGCACCAGAACCGACGCCTCCACCAGAACCGGTACCCGAGGCACGACCAGCACCGGCCGGGCCCGGCGTAGCCGATACTCCCGCCACCCACTCCGCCAACAGCGCGCCGACCTCGGCCGGCCGCTCAAGCGACGGCAGGTGCGCGGCCCCGGCGATCACGGCCGATGTAGCGCCCGGGATGCGGGCAGCCAGCTCCTCGAGCTGCGCGGTCGGTGTCACCTCGTCGAACTCGCCCGAGACGCACAGAACGGGCGTGCGAATGCCGCTGAGGGCATCCGTTTGGTCGAAAACGGCGAGCGCCTCGCAGGCGAGTGCGTAGGATTCGTCGTCGATGTCGAGCAGCTGGTTGAGGGCGTGCGCGCCGGCCTTGGGGTCGCGGCCGAGAAAGTCGGTGGCGAACCAGCGGGAGGCGCTGCCGGCGATGAGCGAGGGGGTGCCGCTCGCCCGCACCCCGGCGGCTCGTTCGGTCCAGGCCTCGAACGAACCTATTTTTGCGCCGGAACAGAACACGGCGAGGCTCACGAGGCGGCCTGGGTGGTTCACGGCGAGGGCGAGGCCGATGGCGCCGCCGAGGGAGATTCCGGCGTAGTGAAACGTGTCGACACCAAGGGAATCGACGAGGCCAACGACGGCGTCGGCGACCTCCTCGAGGGTGAATGCGGCCGACGCCTTCGGGCTGAACCCGTGCCCGGGCAGGTTGTAACACAGCACCCGGTGGGTGGCGGCGAGCGCCGGCACGACGGTGGCCCAGAGGCCGGTGGTGGTGCCGAGCGAGGGGCCGAGCACGATCAGTGGCGCGTTGGCGTCTCCGTTTCGCGCCGGCTCGATGGTGCAGTGAATGACGGGCTGGGTCATGCGGTCCTCACGTCATTGTTGGATCGAGCATTGTTCGAGCGAGCATTGTTCGAGCGAGCGGGGGCGCCCACCTTCGCGTCGTCTCCTTCGACCATATCGGTAGAGTTGGCCGCCCGGGCACGCCGTGCGGCGGCATCCGATCGCTGGCGAAAGGCGCGCACGACGCGGTCGATGCCGGCCGCCGATTGGCCGGGCTGGCCCTCATAGTCGAAGGCCGCCCAGATCTGCGCGCGCAGTTCGTCGGAACAGCCCTCGGTGATGAGGATGCTCGCGAGGACAACCTGCAGCGGCCGGTTGGTAGCGAACGCCTCCTGGGACGCGCGTTCGACTAGCGCGAACGCCGTGGTCTTGCCGACGGTTTCGGCCAGAATCGTGGTGACTCGCTCACTGAACACAAGTCCGTCGGTCAGGTCGAGGTTGGCGCGCATGCGATCGGGGTCCACGTCGAGGCGAGCGACGAGCGACGCGGCACCGGTCACCGCCGAAATCGTGAGCCGTTCGAGCACCCGCAGCGACTGCCATTCGGCATGCCAGGCCCCGCTCGGGCGCTGGTCTTCAGCGAGCATGCTTCCATAGAGAGTGGATGCGAGACCCGGCGTCTGCAACGCCGCCGCAGTGATCAGCACGGCTGAGACGGGGTTGCGCTTGTGCGGCATAGCGCTGGAGCCTCCCTGGCCGGGGGCGAGGCGTTCGCTCACCTCGGCGATTTCGTTGCGGGAGAGCACCGACACGTCGAGAGCAAAGGTGCCGGCGACCCCGGTCGCGGCGGCCAGCACGGACGCCAGTTCGGAGATGACGACCCGGTTGGTGTGCCAGCTGAGGCGCGGCACGACTAGGCCGACATGGTCAGCGAACCGCTCCAGCACAGTGTCGAGAATCTCCGAGGCTGGTGTTTCACTGCGCCTGGCGCGGCCGATTTCGGTGAGCACGGAGAGGTTGCCGACGGCTCCGCCGAGTTGTACCGGCAGGGAGTCACGAATGCCTTCGAGACGGGTGACGATCAGCAGCACGGCGTCGAGCCAGCCGGCCGCGACGAAGCCGAAGCTCGTCGGCGAGGCCTGCTGGCCGAGGGTGCGGCCGCTCATCACGGTGCCGCGGTGTTCGTCGGCGAGGTCGGCGAGGTCGGCGCCGAAGGAATCGAGCTGGTGGATGAGCTCGCAGATGACCTTGCGGGCCACGATCATCGCGGCGGTGTCGAGAATATCCTGGCTGGTCGCGCCAACGTGAAGGTGGTCCGACGCCCCGGCACGCACCCGTTCGGCGGCGCGGCCGAGGTGTTTCACAAACGGAATCACCGGATTGCCGCCGTTTCTGGCTTCGGCAGCGATGGCGCGGAGGTCGAATTGCCTGGCATCCGCTAGCGCGTCGCAGACTGCGAGCATCCATTCGGGGGCCAGCTCGGCGTCGACGAGCGCGCGAGTCAGCGCAAGCTCGGCGTCGACCATCGCCTGCAACCAGGCCTGATCGCTCGTGAGCTCAGACTCGCGGGTGCCGTGGCTCAGCGGATTGAGCAGCCCGACATCAAAGGTGAAATTAGTCATCAAAGTCCAAAAATACTGTCTCGTTCTCGCCCTGAACGCGAATATCGAAGCGGTATGACTCGGCTCCCCCGACAATTCCCTCTGAGACACAGATGAGTGTGTTCCGGCGGTCAGCAGGCAGGCTGCTGAGCACGGCATCCGTCGCGTGCAGCGCGGCATCCTCGGCAAAGTAGGCCCTGGTGAACAGGTGGTGGGTGACTCCGCGAGCGAAGACCGTCACCAGAATATACGGCGCTGCGGTGCCGGCCGCCCCCGGTTTGAGCGTCGTGAAGGTGTAGTGCCCGGCGATCGTGGTCGCGCAGCGGCCGAACCCGGTGAAGGTGAAGCCGTCGCGGTCGAGACTGCCCAGCTCTCGCACGAGCGTGCCGCTCTCGTCGGCCTGCCAGATCTCGAGCAGGGCGTCGAGGATCGGCTCGCCGGCGCCGTCGGTGACGGTTCCGTGAAAGCGGATGGCGCGGGGATGGTACCCGGGAACCAGTTCAGGTCCGCCCGCATAGGGCAGGGCGTAGCCGTAGAACGGGCCGACGGTCTGCGACGGTGTTTGGAGCTTATTCATCGGCGTCTTCGCTTTCCATCCAGGTGGACTTCGGGCCGGTCAGCACGATGTCCCAGTTGTAGCCGAGCGAGAATTCGGGCACGCTCAGGCTGTGGTCGTACTGCCCGACCAGGCGGGCGCGAGCGTCGGCATCCGCTATCGACTGGTAGATCGGGTCGAGGGCGAACAGCGGGTCGCCGGGAAAGTACATTTGCGTGATCAGGCGCTGCGTGAACGCGGTGCCGAATAGTGAAAAGTGGATGTGGGCAGGTCGCCACGCATTCAGGTGGTTCTTCCACGGGTAGGGCCCGGGCTTGATGGTGGTGAACGAGTATTCGCCGCTGTCTCCGGTGATGGCGCGGCCGACTCCGGTGAAGTTGGGATCGAGCGGCGCTGGGTGCTGGTCGCGTTTGTGCACGTAGCGTCCGCCGGCGTTGGCCTGCCACAGTTCAATCAGCTGGTGTCGCACCGGGCGGCCCTCGCCGTCGAGCACACGGCCGCTCACTGTTATGCGTTCGCCGATCGGTTCGCCGGCGTGCTGGATGGTGAGGTCGCTCTCCAGCACGTTCACGTCGGTGTGGCCGAAGGCGGGTGAGACACGCTCGACCTCTTCCGGGTCGACGCGCACGAGCTCGTGGGTGGGGTGACGCAGCAGGGAACTGCGGTACGGGGCGTAGTCGCGGCGGGGCTGCATCTCGGGTGAGCCGCCGGCGGCGACGCGGGCGGCGGCATCCGCTTCGATCGCTTCGATCTCAATGGTGATGGAATCCTGAGATTCACGGCCAGAGCCCGGCGTAGGGGCCGAAACGAAGTCGTGGGGCACGGTTTCTCCTAGCAACGGTGACAGGTGGATAACATGAGTCTGGCCGAGGGATAACCCTCGGCGAGGCGAGCTTCCGCTCAGTGGAAGTTTGGTCCCGGCAGGTCGCTTCCCAGTGAAGGGGGCACCAGATCGGGACGCTGCAAGTCGGTCATAGTTGCGATGATCATGTCGCCGACTAGCCGCCGGTAGTAGGAATGCCGCTCGGGTTCGAGCAGGTCACGCCCAAATAGGGTGCGAAACGTGTAGCGGTTGGACACATGAAAGAAGCAATAGGCGCTGATCATGACATGGACGTCGAGCGCGTCGATGTCGGTGCGAAACTCCCCCGCAACCGCGCCACGGCGGAGCAGGTCCTGTAGGGCATCGATCGCGGTCGAGTTGAGATCGTGAATGACCGTCGACTTGCTGATGTGCTGGGCGCGATGGATGTTTTCGATACTCACGAGTCGAATGAAATCCGAGTGACTGGTGTGGTGGTCGTAGGTGAACTCTGCGAGCGCGCGTAAACCGTCTATCGGTGACAACTCAGCGACATCGAGTTCGCGTTCGACCGTTCGAATGAGCGCGTAGGCCGTTTCCATCACCTGCAGGTACAGGCTTTCCTTCGATTCGAAGTAGTAATAGATCATGCGCTTGGTGGTGCGCGTCAATTCCGCGATGCGGTCGACGCGGGCTCCGGCGAATCCGCTAGCGGCGAATTCAGCGGTAGCGACTTCGAGGATCTCTCGTTTCGTGCGTTCCGGATCGCGGCGGTTTCCGCCGTCCGCCGGTGTGATCGCGGTCATAGTGCTCCTTCGTACCCTCGCCGAATCCGTTCTCCGGTGGGGGAATCGGCCGACGCAGCCGCCGATTCCCCCACCCTACGCGGGGTGCACTGTTACACAGTGACCCGCGATGCCTGCTCAGTGCTAACTTGCTTCAGCCCGAGCTGACTCATCGGCGTCTGGAAGGTTTCCTTTGCCGTCGCGACGGCGATCACGTTGATGATGCAAATGATCGCCGTAATCACGGCCACGATGAACCAGGCGTTGGCTCCGTCGCCCGCCACTGCGATCGCGATGGTGGGGGCGAAACCGGCGACCGCGAATCCGATCTGGGTTCCAATGGCCATCCCCGACAAACGCACGGTAGCCGGAAACATCTCGGCGTAGAACGCCGGCCAGACGGCCGAGGTAGCGGTGTAGACAAAGCCGAACATGCCGATTCCGACCAGAAAAATGAGTGGATAATTCGCGATCGCGATGGCATAGAGATAGGCGAACATGAGCGCCGCGCAGCCCAGCGAGCCTGCGATGAAAACGGGCTTTCGTCCGACCCGATCGGAGAGCATAGCCCACAGCGGAATCGTGCCGAGCGCGGCGACATTGGCGAGCACGCCGACCCACAGCATGGTGGTTCGGTCCAGGCCCACGGTGTTCACCGCGAAGCTCAGTGCGTAGACCGTGAAAATGGTACTGACCGACGCGATCAGGGCTGCCGCGATAACGCGCAGGACCCCGCGCCAGTGGTCGCGGAACAGTACCCGCACGGGAACCTCGGCGACGACACCCCCGGCGACTTCCGCCGTGAATACCGGGGTTTCGTCAAGCGTGCGGCGAATCAGGAAGGCGACGACGATAACAATGGCGCTGATCCAGAACGGGATTCGCCAGCCCCAGCTGAGCAATTGGGCCTCGGGCAGCAGCGCCACAGGAATGAAGACGGCGGTGGCGAAGATCTGACCGGCCTGGGTGCCGCTGAGCGTGAAGCTGGTGAAGAACGCGCGGCGATGGTCAGGGGCGTGTTCCATCGACATGGAATTCGCACCGGCCTGCTCTCCACCAGCCGAGAACCCCTGGGCGAGGCGCAGCAGCACGAGCAGTACGGGTGCGGCGACGCCGATCTGCTCGTAGCTCGGGAGGAACCCGACTAGCACTGTCGAGATTCCCATGAGCAGCACTGTAAGCACGAGTACCTTCTTGCGCCCGACGGTGTCGCCGAGGTGACCGAGAACGAGGGCGCCGATCGGGCGGGCGAGGTAGCCGACGCCGAAGGTAGCCAGGGCGAGCAGGGTGCCGGCCAGCGGGTTGCTGTCGGGGAAGAATACGCGGCCGAAGACCAGTGCCGCAGCGGTGCCATAGATGAAGAAATCGTAGTATTCGAGAGCGCTGCCGATCCAGGCTGCGGCGGCGGCGCGGCGCGGGTTGGCCTTTGTGACGGCGGGTGCGGTGCTCGGGGTTGATCCAGGGGTCATCATTGATCCTCTTGTCAGTTATGTCTGAGTGTGGTCGGTGCCGGGTGGAACGGTCCTAGTCGGTCGGTCTCCCCCGCTCCTCGGCGCGTTGCGACGCAAGCCGCACTGGGGCGTTGGCTGCGCCGTATCCGTCGTAGCCCCGGGTTCGTTGCACGATCTCGAAGAAGACCTGGCCGATCGGCATCGTGTAGACGTGGAGAAAATCGCCCCGGTCGTCACGGTCGAAGAGAATCTCAAGCGAGCGCAGAGTCTCGACTCTCTCAGCACCCAGGTCAAGCCGGGCGTCGAGGTCCTCGTAATAGTTCTGTGGAATCGGCAGCAGTCGGGTGCCCCTGGCCCGAAGCACAGAAACTGTCGCGACGAGATCGTTCGTGTGCAGTGCAACGTGGTTGGGGTAAACCTCCGTCTCCCCTGGCTGCAGCGGCGTCACGTTGAGAGCGAGACGGATGCCGCGGTCGGCTGTGACGAGGCTGCGGCTGCGGACCAGCCCGGCTTCGCCGGCGAGGTCGAGGCTGTCGGACACGGTGAGGCCGAGGATGCTCTGATAAAAGAGGACGGCCTCGTCGGCGCGCTGCCAAGGCTGCACCAGCGCGATGTGATCCACGTGTGTGATGCCGGTGTGAGGCAGAGTCGAAGACGCGGTCGGGACGCTGGCACCCGGGCCGAATTCAGCCAGCCAACCAGGGGTCTCGCCGGCGCGTTCGCTGAAATACACCTCCGTGCCGTCAGGCGCCAGGATACCGTTGAGAATGTCTTCGTCAGTGGCGCGGTCCCGGGGCAGCAGATGTGAGCGCAGGGCGACTGCCCGGGCGGACGCACACTGGACGTTGGAGACCTCGAACCCAATGGCCGCGACGCGCGGTCGCGTCCCCTCGAGGTCGCCGTTCACGATGATGTGCACATCGGCCTGCGACCAGAGCTGGGCGTTCTTGCGCTGGTGCTTGCCCCGGTGGATGAAGCCGAGTTGTGTCAGGAGGTCGTCGACTGCGGATCCATTGCCCGGTTGCACCTCGATGAAGCTGAAGCCGCGGCTGGCATCGACGCGGGGCAGCCCGGCAAGGAGGGCAGGAGCAGGCACAACATCAGTCACGGCAGATTCCGTCACAGCGAGCGGGAGCCGGGCCGCGCGGGCCGCGTCCTCGAGCAACACGAGGGAACGCCGGGCGTCTCGGGCGGTAACCCCGGGGTCGCCCTGCCGAAACACATCGTTGAAGACCTCTAGGGAGAGGGGTCCCTGGTATCCGGCGTGCACAACTCGGGCCACGAAATCAGCGAGGTCCCAGCTGCCCTCGCCCGGGAACAATCGGAAGTGCCGGCTCCAGCTGAGCACGTCGAGGTTCATGAGCGGGGCATCCGCCAACTGGCAGAAGAAGATCTTCTCACCCGGGATGGTTGCGATCGCGCCGAGATCGCTTCCGCGGGACAGAATGTGGAAGCTGTCGAGGCAGACGCCGAGGGCGTCGTGGTCGACCTGCTCGACCAGGCGCCAGGCGTGGTCGTAGGTGGAGACGAATTTTCCCCAGGCGAGCGCCTCGTAGGCGACGCGCACGCCGTGTTGTGAGGCCAGCACCGCCAAAGCTCCAAGCTGGTCGACGGCAACCGATTCCCCGGGGAGAGTAGCGGTGCCCACATTGGAGCACAGCAGCATGGTGTCAACGCCAAGACGGTTCATGAGCTCAAATTTGTGATCAGCGCGGCGGAGGTTGCGAGCGAGTTGGTCTGGTGCGACTCCTTCGAAATCACGGAACGGTTGGTAGAGGTCGATCGAGAGGCCGAGGTCGGCGGAGCGGGCCACGACCTCCTCCGGTGACATCCGACTCGTGACCAGGTCGAGTTCAAACAGCTCGTAACCGTCGAATCCGGCATCGGCGATGGCCGTGAGCTTGTCGCCGAGCGACCCGCTGATGCACACGGTCGCGATAGAGGAGCGCATCAGACCCGCCCCCAGGCCGCAACGACGCGTGAGGCCGCGCCGTCGCCGAGCAGTTCCAGGAAATGCGTGCGCATGCGTATTGCGTCGGGTTCGGAACCGGTGATCAAGCGGATGCTGTCGACGGCCTGGCCCACAGCCATACGTCCTCCGTCGAGCACCTCGTGGCCGAGCGAGCGTGCCGCTCGCAACAACTCAGTATCGATCGGGCGGTAGACGATGTCGGCGACCCACGCAGTCGCGGCGAGCGCGGTCACGTCGACGGGAAGTCCGGGGTGTTCCTTCATACCGGTCGGGGTAGCGTGCACGACGCCATCGGCGGTGGCCAGATCGGTGTGCAGGGAATCCGTGGTGCTCACGCACACCTCCTGGTCGGGAAACAGCGGAGCATAGGCGTTGACCAGGGCTTGTGCGCGCTCGGGCAGCACGTCCACGATCGCGAGCCGGTGCACGCCCAGTGTCAGCAGCGCGTAGGCCGTGGCGCTGCCGGCACCACCGGAACCGAACTGCACAATGCGGTTGCGCCGCGCATCGGGGAGTCCGGTGAGCAGGGCTGAGCGAAACCCGGTCCAGTCCGTGTTGTGACCGATCAGCCGACCGCTCTCGATGAGCACCAGGTTCACGGCACCGATGTGTTCGGCGGCCGGAGTGAGCTCGTCGAGGAACGGGATGACGATTTGTTTACAGGGGTGCGTCACGTTGAGGGCTGCAAAGCCCTGCTCGCGCGCTTCCGCTAGTATCGCGCCGACCTCTTCCGGCGCTCGTCCCGATTCGAGCAGGTCGAGAATGCGGTATTCGTAGTCGAAGCCGAGGTGGCGACCCTCGCGCTCGTGCATCGGCGGGGTCAACGATGCGGTGATGCCCTCGCCGATGAGCCCGACGAGAAATTCGGTCGGCGCAGTCATTCGACAGCCCCTGCCGTGTTGTGGAAGGCATCCACTTGGGCTACCCGGCTAGCGAGCAGCTCCAGGGCAAAGTCGTAGCCCTTGGGACCAGCGCCGACGATTACAGATTCTGCGATGTCAGACAGGAAGGAGTGGCGGCGGAACGGTTCACGGGCGTGCACGTTAGTAAGGTGCACCTCGACCATCGGCAAGGCCACGGCCGAGATCGCATCGCGGATTGCGACCGACGTGTGGGTGAATGCGCCAGCGTTGATAATGATTCCCGCTGCGCGCTGACGCATGGCGTGGATCGCGTCGATCAACACGCCCTCATGGTTGCTCTGCACGAATTTGACGTCCACGCCCACCCGCTCAGCCGTACCGGAAATTCGTTGTTCGAGGTCGGCGAGGCTGGTGGTGCCGTACTTCGCCGGCTCTCGGGAACCGAGCAGGTTCAGGTTCGGTCCGTTCACCACGAGCACGAGCGGGCGTTCGGGCCGGTCGGAAATCGTCATTGATTCATGTCCTTGGTTATGAGGTTTATTAAGTACGGACTAGTTAGTACATTATGGAAATGGTGGACCTTCTTGTCAAGGCCCCGGGCAAGGTTCGACTCGAATGTGACCAAGAGCAGGCGTCTCGCGGTCCGAGCAGGGGCAAGATTAAAGCAGGAGGCCGGTGTACTGCTCGGCGAGCATGCACTGGGCGAGCGGCGAGTGGGTGACGTAGTCGAGCTGGCCGAGCTGGCTGCGGTAATCGAACGCGCCGGTCTGCAGATCGCCGGGGCTGGTGTGCAGCATCTCGGTCATCCAGCGGGAGAACTGTTGCACCCGCCACTGCCGGGCCAGCGCGGTCTCGCTGTACCGACCGAGCAGCGTCTCGTCTTGGGCGTAGAAGGCGGTGAGCGCGCTCGCGAGCTGGGTGACGTCGGAGATGGCCGAGTTGAGGCCCTTCGCGCCGGTCGGCGGCACGATGTGGCCGGCGTCGCCGACTAGAAACAGGTTGCCGTAGGCGAGCCGCGACGCCACGAAGCTGCGCATCGGGGTGATCGATTTGTCGGTGATCGGGCCTTGATTCAGGGTCCAGCCGGGCGTGCCGAGCCGGGTCTGCAGAGCTTCCCAGATGCGGTCGTCCGACCAGTTCTTGATATCGTCGGCCGGATCGACCTGCAGGTACAGCCGGGAGACGACCGGCGAGCGCATCGAGAGCATCGCGAAACCATCTTCGTGCAGCGCGTAGACGAGTTCGTCCGAGGACGGTGCCACGTCAGCGAGAATGCCGAGCCAGGCGTAGGGGTAGCTGCGGTCGAACAGGGTGATTTCTTCGGCAGGGATCGACGCGCGGCAGATGCCGTGAAATCCGTCGGCACCCACCACGAAGTCGGCGTCGATGGTGTGCGCTTCGCCATCGTGTACGAAGGTCACGCTCGGGTTCTTCGTGGTGAGCGAGTCGACGGCCACATCGGAGGCTTCGTAGTAGATCGTCGATCCGGCCTGCTCGTGGGCTGTGACGAGGTCTTTCACGACCTGCTGCTGGCCGTAGACGGTGACCGTGCGGCCGATCAGCTCGTTGAAGTTCACATTGTGTCGCTCACCGGCATATTGCAGAAAGATTCCGTCGTGCTGCAGGCCCTCGGATGCGAGGCGGTCACCCAGCCCGAGGCGGGTCAGGGTCTCGACCGAGCCCTGTTCCAGCACGCCGGCGCGGATGCGCCCCTGCACGTAGTCCTGCGAGCGGTTTTCGACGACGATCGAGTCGATGCCGGCATCACGCAGGGCCCAGCTCAGGAGAAGTCCGGCTGGACCGGCGCCGATGATAGCGACGCGGGTTGTTTCGTGGGGCACGGGTTCTCCTAGCGACGATGACAGGGGGTGTTGCGATCAGTGTGCCGGTCTGGGCCAGACGCTAATGGACGTATTCCACTCAGTGAAAGTTGAGTTGTCGATGGGCTTTGGGTGGCTACTGCTGGGCACGCCGGTAGCCGAGGGCACGGCTGACACCCTGCGCGGCAACGCGCACGGCCCGCTCCTGCTCGGGGTTGGCGGTGTCAGTGGTGCGGATCACGATCGACACGGCGGCCACGACCAGCCCGGTCCGATCCCGGATCGGAGCGGCAATCGAACTGGAGCCCAGCGTCATCTCCTCGGACATGCGGGCCACGCCGGTCAGACGAATCTCGGCCAGTCGTCGGCGCACGGCGTCCGGCTCTGTCACCGTGCCGGGAAGAAAGCGCTCCAGACTCGTTGCCAGATAGTCCTGCACGACATCGGTTGGAGCGTGTGCCAGGAGCACGAGGCCAACCCCGGTGGAGTGCAGCGGCAGACGCGCACCCACCCGTGAGGTCAGGCGAACAGCGTGGTGCCCGGATAGCTTCTCCAAATAGAGAGCATCTCGCCCGTCAAGAATGGCGAGGTGCACGTGTTCCCGCGTCGTCTCGTAGAGGTCTTCCAGATAGGGCAGCGCGATCGTGCGCAGGTTGCGGGCCGTCGGAGTCTGCACGCCCAGCTCCCACAACTTCATGCCGAGCGAATACTGGCCATTGTCCTGGCGGGTCAGGCCGCCCCAGCCGACCCACTCCGCGACCAGCCGATGAGTGGTCGAGAGGGGAAGGCCGACGCGTTGGGCGATCGCCGTGAGGGAGAGTGTGAAGGACGTCGCCCCGGCGGGCGTGGCGAAGGCGTCGAGGATGGCGAAGAGTCGCGCCGCGACGGAACGATCGTCGACCGTTACGCCGTTCTCGGCGCCGCTCGTGCGTTTCTGTGCTGGTTTTCCGCTCATCACCCGCCACGCTACCGGTTGCTTCCACTGAATGGAACCCGTCGGTGGTTACCGGCATGCGCTCCACCCGTTGTGCGCCGCGCGGCCGGCCTGGCTGCCGGCACTGATCTGCAAGGTCGGGTCCACGACGCTCTCCTATCGACTGAGCTGCATTGAGGACCTGCACGCCATGCTCACAGAGAACGGTGATTGGGTCGAGCTGGGCACCGCCGACGAGAAGAAGGCGGCCAAGCCCGACACCGTCGAGGCCTGGGGTCGCGCGGAGAGCAACCCGGTCGGAGGCTGGTACGGCCTGAAGAACGGGTTTCGCGGTCGTTTCGGCATGTACGTTCCGCCGTTGCTCGAAGCCCTCGGCCTTGCCGAGGGCGAGCACAACCCGCGCAATAACCGGATGCGCGCGCTCTAAGCACTGTCGGGTCGCGGCCGTCCGGGCGAGCGTCGGCGCTGGGCGCACGTTGGCTCGCCTGGCGAAGGTTTGATCCTGCGCCCAGCCACGAAACCTGCGCCCGGCCACGAAACCCCGACCACCCCAGAGCGGATGCCCCGCTTGGCCCTACGCGCGCGCGTGCGCCTCCAGCAGCTGCCGCTCGGCCCGCTCGAGGTACTCGACCATGAGCGCGGCGGCCTCGGTGCGCGCACCCGCCTCGAAACGCTCGAGGATTCCCGCGTTCTCGTCAACATAGGGCGCGTGGAACAGCGGGTCAGCGACCATGGAATGAAATACCAGCCGCATCTCCGCGAGCACCTGAGCCATCTGCCGACTCAATCTCTCGCTGCCGGCCAGCGCCACGACGCCGGCATGAAAGTTCTGGTTGGCGCCGGCCATATCGGCCACAGAGCTCCGTGACCGGGCCAGGCGGGCGCGCTCGATCGCGGCGTGCAGGGCATCCGTTGTGGGGCTGGCCGACCATAACAACGCCGCCGGTTCCAGAAAGCGCCGCACCCGGTAGATCTCACGGATGTCATCGGCGGTCGGTCGTGCCACGAACACACCCCGGTTCGGGATGCGCGCCACCATGTGCTCGATGGCGAGCGTCGCAAAGGCCTCCCGGAGGGTGTTCCGGGAGACGCCGAGGAGATCGCAGAGCCGCTCCTCCGACAGCTTCGTACCGGGAACCAACTGCCCGGCGGCGATGCGCCCGCGCAGCACCTCCGCGGCCCAGCTGCCGGTCTCGGCGTGGCGCACCTTCGCGCCCTGACGCCGCAGGTCGGCAAAGATCTGGTCGAGAGTCATTCCCCCAGAGTAGCGATTGGGCCGCTCAGGTATCGATGCGAGCGATGGCCTCGTTCAGGGCAACGTTGTCTCCCGCGGCCACGAGCACACCGCCCAGCGTTCCCGAGCGGTGCGCCACGACGGTCGATTCCATCTTCATGGCTTCGAGCACCAGAAGAGGATCGCCCGCGGCCACCGTGGAGCCCTCCTCGACCAGCCATTTGACCACGGTGCCGACCATGCCGGAGTGGAGCTCGGCCGGGTCGGATTCGTCGATCACCGGCGCCGCGACAGCGGGAGCGCCGTGCACGAGGCCGCCCAGCAGGCTCTCTGGCAGCCCGAGCGCCACCCGACGCCCGTCGAGTTCGATCGTGATGGTGCGGCGGCCCACCGGCGCGGCGGCCGGGGCGAGCGAGGGGTCGGCCGCGAGCTGCTCGGCGAATTCGGTCTCGATCCAGCTCGTGTACACGCCGAGCCGGTCAGGCCCGGTGAACGCCGGCAGGTCGACGACGGCGCGGTGAAAGGGCAGCACGGTCGGCAGCCCGGCGATCTCGAACTCGGCGAGCGCCCGGCGCGCCCGGCGCAGGGCCTGCGGCCGGTCGGCGCCGGTCACGATGAGCTTGGCGAGCAGCGAATCGAATTGCGGCGCCACCAAATCATTAGAGCGGATGCCCGCATCCACCCGGATTCCCGGCCCCGTCGGTACGGTGAACGTGGTTACGGTGCCCGGCGCGGGCAGAAAGCCGCGGCCCGGGTCCTCGGCGTTGATGCGGAACTCGAAGGAGTGGCCGCGCGGCACCGGGTCTTCGGCAACCGGCAGCTCTCCGCCGGCGGCGATGGCCAGCTGGGCAAGCACGATGTCAACGCCGGAGGTCTCTTCGGTGATCGGGTGCTCCACCTGCAGGCGCGTGTTCACCTCGAGAAAGGAGATGCTGCCGTCCTCGGCCAGCAAATACTCCACGGTGCCGGCGCCGGCGTATCCGGCCTCACGGCAGATGGCCTTCGCCGAGGTGTAAATAAGATCCCGCTGGTCAGCGGTGAGAAACGGTGCCGGCGCCTCCTCGACCAATTTCTGGTTGCGGCGCTGCAGCGAGCAGTCGCGGGTGCCGACGACGATCACCCCGCCGTGCCCGTCGGCCAGAATCTGCGCTTCGACGTGCCGGGGCCGGTTCAGAAAGCGCTCAACGTAGCATTCGCCGCGACCGAACGCGGCCATGCTCTCGCGCACGGCGGAGTCGAACGCCTCCTCGATCGCGTCCAGCTCCCAGACCACCTTCATTCCGCGGCCGCCACCGCCGAACGCCGCCTTGATGGCGACCGGAAGGCCGTGTTCCTCGGCGAAGGCACGCACCTCCACAGCGGTCTCGAGGGTGCCGTTCGAGCCGGCCACGAGCGGAGCGCCGACTCGCACGGCGATTTCGCGCGCCGACACCTTGTTTCCCAGCAACCGGATGCTCGCCGGGCTCGGGCCGATCCAGATCAGCCCGGCATGCTGCACGGCCTGGGCGAAATCGGCGTTCTCGGAGAGAAAACCGTAGCCGGGATGCACGGCGTCGGCACCGGCCCGCCGGGCGATGGCCAACAGTTTCGGCACATTGAGATAGGTGTCAGCTGGGCTGTCACCGCCCAGCGCGTAGGCCTCGTTGGCCATACCCACGTGCAGGGCGTCGGCGTCGACATCCGCGTAGACAGCGACGGAGGTGAGCCCGGCATCTGAGCAGCCGCGAATGATGCGCACGGCGATTTCGCCACGGTTGGCGATGAGTACTTTCTGCACGGTTCAGCTCTCGTTTGAAGGAATTGGAGTGAAGCGGATGCGCGCGCCGGTTCCGAGCTGCGCCGCCCGGTCCAGGTCGGCGTGCAGGACGACGCCGAGCACCGGGTAGCCGCCGGTGACCGGGTGGTCGGCGAGAAACAACACCGGAACACCAGACGCCGGCAGCTGGATGGCGCCGGAGACGGTGCCCTCACTCGGCAGTTCGCCATCCCGCGCACGTTCCAGCGCCGGCCCGTCGAGGCGCAGACCGATGCGGTTCGACTGAGCGGTGACGCTCCACTCGGAGCGATCGAAATCGGCGAGCGTGTCGGCGCTGAACCAGTCGGCGCGCGGGCCGGGCACGTACCGCAGCACGGTGACCTCGGCCGGCGGGGCCGGCGACGGTTCGGCGGCACCGACCACGCTGGTCGGCGGGGCCGGAAGCACCGGCAGTTCGGCACCTGCCCTGAGGGGCGCCGGTCCGATGCCGGACATCGAATCGGTGGAACGGCTGCCCAGCGTGAGCGGCAGGTCCAGGCCGCCGCGCACGGCGATATAGCTGCGTACGCCCCCGAGCGGGGTGCCCAGGCTGAGTTGTTCGCCGGCGTGCAGCGCGAACGGGGCGTCGGTGGGGACGACGCGGGGGGCGGCATCCGCTTTACTGATCGTGATCAGAACGGATGCCCCCGCCACCGCGAGTACCTGCTCGGTACGGGCTTCGAGCACGAGGCCGCCGAGGGCGTTTTCGAGCACAGCGGCCGAGCCGGGGTTGCCGACCAGCCGGTTGGCGCGGCGCAGGGCGCCACGATCGAGGGCGCCGGCGCCGGCCACACCGAGGTGGGCGAGGCCGGGGCGGCCGAGATCCTGCACGGTGGTTTGCAGGCCGGGCTGCACGACGACGAGGTCCCCGGGGCGCTGTGCCTCCGCCATCGAGGCCGTCGAGGCCGTCGGAGCGACGCGCAGGAACTCACGCACGGCACGAAACTGCACCCGGTTGCCGGGTTGCACCAGGGCCGGCTGGTCGCGGTCGAGGTTCCACAGGGCGGCGTCGGTGCGGCCGATCAGCTGCCAGCCGCCGGGACTGACCCGCGGATACACGGCCGAATAGCCGTCGGCGAGCGCCACCGCGCCGGCCGGCACGGCCTTCCGCGGGGTGGCGCGCCGGGAGACGCGCAGGCGGTCGTCGCTGACGAGGTACGCGAAGCCGGGGGCGAAGCCGCCGAACGCGGCGGTCCACAGCTGACCGGTGTGCGCCGCGATCACGCCGCCCTGGCTCAGGCCGGTGAGCTCGCCAACCTCGGCGAGGTCGTCCCCGTCATAAATCACGTCGATGGTCACGAGCCCGTCGTTCCCGGCCTGAATCGCGCGCGGTTTTATCGCGCGCAGCCGGGCAGCAAAGCTGCGGGCCGCTGTTGCCGAGTCGGCCGTCACGAGCACGGTTTCAGCGGCCGCGACGACATCGACCTGCCCGGGCAGCGGATGCTCACGCAGCGCCTCATACAATCCGAGGACCTCGGTGAGCGTGCCGAGCTGCACGAGCACCGCCCGCTCACCCACGGCCCGGATGGATCGAATGGGGGTCGGCATCCGCTAAACGAAACTGGCGATGGACACGCCGGCGGCCAACAGCGCGGAACGCACCGCTGCGGCGAGCCGCACGGCGTCGGGGGTGTCGCCGTGCAGGCAGATGCTCGCTGCCGGCACCGCGATGACCGAACCATCGACGGCGACGACGGTGCCCTCGAGGGCGAGGCGCACGACCTGCGCCGTCACCGCGTCGACCGAGTGCAGCACCGCGCCCGGCAGCGTGCGTGACACCAGGCTGCCGTCGGGGTTGTAGGCACGATCGGCGAAGGCTTCGGCCACGGTGCGCAGGCCCGCGGCCTGGGCAACTCGTTCGATCTCACTGTTCGGCAGCACCATGAGCGGCAGGGCCGGGTCGACGGCGAGCACGGCGTCGACCACGGCGCGGGCCTGCACCGGGTGACGAGCGATCGTGTTGTACAGGGCGCCGTGCGGTTTCACGTACTGCACCCGCGTGCCGGCCGCGCGGGCGAGGGCCTGCACCGCGCCGATCTGGTAGATCACGTCGTTGCCGAGCTCAGCCGCATCCATCTCGATGAACCGGCGGCCGAAACCGGCCAGGTCGCGATAGCCGGGGTGCGCGCCCACCGTCACGCCAGCAGCGGCGGCAGCAGCGCAGGTCGCACGAATAGTCGTCGGGTCGCCGGCGTGGAATCCGCCGGCCACGTTGACGCTCGTGACCGAAGCGATGATGGCGGCATCGTCGCCGAAGGTCCAGTTGCCGAAAGATTCTCCGACGTCGCTGTTCAGATCGATCGTTGCCATAGGTTCTATGCTGCCGTATCGGTCGGCTTCACGAGGGCGGATGCCGACAACAGCGCATCCCAGGCGAAGGTCGCCAGCCAGTGCGAGGACATGAACTCCTGCGCGACGACGGCCTCGAGTCCGGCCCGCAACAGCGGTTCCCTGGCCGCGGTCAGGGCCGCCACTGCTGGTGCCGACTCCGGCGCCCGACCCAGCGCACGCAGAATGCGTGCCACCTGCCCGGCGCGGGAGAGGTTCAGCCCGTGCAGGTGCACGAGGTAGCCGTCGGTTTCATCGGTGACCCGAAACGGGCGCACGATGCGTGAATCGGCCGTCAAGCTGGGCAGAAAGGACACGAACCAGGCGTCGAATTGCTCGGGCGCCAGCACCCGGCGCAGCAGGTCTGCCTCGCTCAGACCGGCGGAAAGAAAGTCCTGGCCGCTCATTTCCCAGTCGCCGGGCCAGTCGGCATCCGCTTCGAACCAGGCGAGGGTCGCGGTTTCACAGGCCGCAGCAGCGTCGGCGCGGCCGAGGGCTCGAAAAGCGTCGAGCATCAAGCCAAGCCCGAAAGCCGTATTGGTGTGCAGACCGTGACGCACCGGCCATTCGGCCTTGCCCGCCCAGGCCACGAACAGTTCGGCCACAGTGTCGACGATCGGATCGAGAGCGGATGCCCACCCGCGAATCTCGGCGTCGGTCGACGCCGCGCAGGTGGCCGCGAGCCGCACCAGCCAGGCCCAGCCGTATGGGCGTTCCCAGCTGGGGTTGGCGAGCAGGTACGCGCCCTCGACGCGCAGCTTCTCCACCGTGAGGTTGGCGCCGATCGCTTGACGGAGGGCAGCCTCCCGCTCACTGTCCAGACCGTGCTCGAGCAGCATCACGCCCAGGGCGTGCATGTGCACGCAGGAATGCCAGTCGAACGAGGTGTAGAACGACGGGTGGATCTGCTCGGGCGTTGGTCGATCATCCGCTGAATGCGTGGTGTGGTGCGCCGAGTGCGGGTAGGGCCTGGCCAGATTGTCGAGAACGACATCGGCGTAGGTCGGTGCCAGCCCAGCCAGCAGTGCGGGTGCGTCGAGAACGGTTGATGCGTCGGGCATGGTGCTCCACTTCGTTGTGCGGTTTAGAACGCGAGAAAGTACATCAGGGCAACGTTGACGCCGAGCATGGGCACGCCGGTACCGACCTGCGCCTTGATCACCCCGTACTTA
This sequence comes from Cryobacterium sp. N19, assembly GCF_002929595.1. Taxonomy (NCBI): domain Bacteria; kingdom Bacillati; phylum Actinomycetota; class Actinomycetes; order Micrococcales; family Microbacteriaceae; genus Cryobacterium; species Cryobacterium sp. N19. Next base: position 143,902 of record NZ_PJJR01000047.1, read on the forward strand.
TCCTTCATCTCCAGCAGGGCTGAGGGAACCAGGTTGAAGTTGGCGGCCATGGGGGTGACCAGGGTGCCGCAGAATCCGGAGAGCATGCCGATGGCAAAGACGGCGGCCGGGTTGCCGTCAAAGATCTGCACGAGTACCGGCCAGCCGATGGCGGCGGTCATGATCGGGAATGCCGCGAAGGCGTTGCCCATCAGCACGGTGAACAGGAACATGCCAACGCAGTAGACGAGCACGGCGGCGATCAGCGAGCCGTCCGGCAAAACGACGGTCGCGAGGGTGCCCACGGCCACGCCCACGCCGGCCTTGGTGAAGAGGATGCCCAGAGTCGACAACATTTGCGGCAACAGTGCCGCCCAGCCGATCGACTCCAGAATCCGACGCCCTTCGAGAATGGGGGTGAAGAGCTGGCGCGGCCGCAGAATGAACAGGCCGACGATCACGCCCGCGAGCGAACCGATTCCGAGAGCGACCAGGGTCGTGTTGACCGGGCTGATCAGCAGCTGTCCGTTGATGGAGATGTAGGGGGCCAGCAGCACGATGAGCACCGTGACGACCGGCAGGGTCAGTGCTGGGATGAACAGTTTGTTGCCGAATCGGCGAGAGGAGACATCGCGTTCCTCAGCAGTGGTCGTGCGTGCCCGGCCGTCTTTGAGCCGGCCGGTGCTCGCGAGCACGACCATGACGATGACGGCGATACCGAGAATCCAGCCGGGAGCCTGTTCGCTCTGCACCCAGGTGCCGTAGAAGAAGCAGAGGCCCAGGAGGCCCCAGAAGGCTGAGCTTCCCCAGCGGCGAGGGTGGCCCGCATCGCCGGCGATGAGCAGCGCCCAGGCCAGAAAGAGCGCGCCGACAAACCAGTAAACCGCTTCAACGCCAATCATGCCGTGCCTCCTGCGTTGATGATCTGGACGTTGTCGGCGGCCTCGATGGCGCGCACCTCGCGGTCGAGCTGTTTGTCGAGTCGAAGCAGCCGGAATCCATGCACGAGCAGGGCGGCGATGGCGGTCGGGATCGCCCAGACGGCAACGTGCAGGGGGTCGAGCTGCAGACCATAGGTGGCATCGACGAAGGTGGTGATCAGCAGAATCGAGCCGACGGCCACGAAGATATCTTCGCCAAAGAACACGCCGACGTTGTCGGTCGCGGCCGAATGCGCCTTGATCTTCTCCTTGATCGGGTCGGGAACCGTGCCGTAGCGCCGCAGGGCCGCGCCCTCCGCCATCGGAAAGATGAGTGGGCGCACGGTCTGCGCGTGGCCGCCGACACTGTTGAGGCCGAGCGCCGCCGTGGCCTGGCGAATAACGAGGTAGCCGATCAGCACCCGGCCCGTGGTCAGCCGCGACAGCCGGGAAATCAGTCGTTTGGCCTGCTGTTGCAGGCCGAAGCGTTCGATCAGTCCAATAACCGGGAGCACGATCACGAAAACGGTCACCGAGCGACTGCTGGCAAAGCCCGTTCCGAAGGCATCCAGAATCTCCAGCGGCGTCAGCCCGCCGAGCAGAGCCGTGACGATCCCAGAGACCGTGACCACGACCAGGGGGTTCATGCGAATGGCAAACCCCACGATGACGAGCAGCACACCAATCAGTACGAGCATATTTCTCCCAGTAGCGCCCGCGTACCCGGGTATCCGGGTACGCCAAATAAACCCGTGATCACCGGGGGTATTGCTCGCCATTTCAGAGCGGATGCCCGATCAGCGTTTTCCAGAGCCTACCGAATTGTTGAACAATCCCACAAGGTTTTGGCCGCAAGTTCTGTCGAGCCCCCTCGCGCAATCGCTTCAAATCTAAAAGAGTTCTCACGGTGCGCTTGCGCCCGGCTTAGCTGCGGGCGCCACCGTGAAGCACGGATTACCCCCACAGGTTCCCCACGTAGACGTCGACAATGTTTGATCGGGGTCAAAATCGTAGCCCGTCCGACATGCACCTAGCATGGCAACTGCCACCGACACCCGAGCACGCGAACAAATGCCGACCCAGATCATCGACCCCCTAATGGGTGTGACCCATAAAGGGTAGACAGGGAGTGCACTCCTCAATATTGTATTAATACCTACGGCAATACAGTCCGCGGGATGCGATCGATAACTGGAGTGAAGCACATGATGCGAAGCAAAGTTAAGACCGGCGCCCTCTCGGCGCTCCTGATCGGCACGTTAGTCGGTACCGGCGGTTTTCTGTCGGCCGGCGCAGCCTCAGCCGCCATCGCGCCGGGGTCACTGACTACGACCACGTCAACGTCTGCGGATGTCGACCGTTGGGTCGTCCCGCAGACTCAACAGGGCGGCGACTACTGGACCGCCGAGCGCATGCAGTCCGCCATCCCCGGCGAAGTACTGGTGCAGGACAACGTCGCGGCCGGCATGATCGGCGCCGTCGCAGCCGGAACCACCTCGCTCGTGGCCCCGCAGCAGGCCGACCCCGACCAGTCGCCCACGGCCACCCAGGTCTCCCCCATCTCGCACATCGGCAAGATCTTCTTCACCCTCGGCGGCACCGACTACGTTTGTTCCGGCAACTCCATCTCGGCCGCGAACGAGAACACCGTCGTCACTGCCGGGCACTGCGTCAATGAAGGTCCCGGCAACTTCGCCTCACGCCTCATCTTCGTGCCGGCCTACTAGAACGGCTCGGCACCGTTCGGCCAATGGAATGCCACCGAGCTCTACGCTCCCACCCAGTGGAGCAATAACGGCGATATCAGCTATGACACCGGCTTCGCCATCGTCGCCTCGCCCACCGGAACCTCGTTGAGCGACAGCGTCGGAGCCTCGGGCGTCACGTTCAACCAGAGCCGCGGCCTCACCTACACCGCCTACGGTTACCCGGCGGCCCCGCCCTTCACCGGCGAGACCCTGCAGTCCTGCTACGGCACCGCCAGCGCCGACCCCTACGGCCAGAGCCAGTCACAGGGAATCCCGTGCGACATGACCGGCGGCTCCTCTGGCGGCCCGTGGATGATCGGCAACGGCTCCAGCGGCCTGCAAAACTCAGTCAACAGCTTCGGCTACAACAACATCGCCAACACCATGTTCGGCCCGTACTGGGGCTCGGTCATCGAGAATACCTATGTCGCAGCATCCGCTTGATCCGAGCGACGCAGCCGACGTGGCCCGCCAAAAGCTCGACCCCGAGACTGACGATTGGAACGACGAGCGGATGCGCGCGGCCCGGCCGCGCAGCATCCGCCTGAACCCAGACGGGTCGCGCGAACAGGACACCGACGAACCGGAATCCTGAATATCTGAAGGCCCCGCCCAGAACCTGAGCGGGGCCTTCAGATTTGGCGACTAGACCGGAGCCAGTTCCTCAACCGTAAACGCGGCCTCGGTAGTGTCCTCGATGTCCTGCAAGCTCACGCCCGGGGCTCGCTGCCGCAACACGAGGCCGGTCGGCGTGACGTCGAAGACGGCGGTGTCGCTGATGATACGGTCCACGACGCGCACGCCGGTCAGCGGCAGGGTGCACTCGGTGACGATCTTCGGCGTGCCGTCTTTGGCGACGTGCTCGGTGAGCACCACCACCCGCGGGGTGCCGGCCACGAGATCCATTGCGCCGCCCATCCCCTTGACCATCTTGCCCGGGATGGTCCAGTTGGCGAGGTCGCCAAGCCCGGAGACCTGCATGGCGCCGAGAATGGCGACCTTCACGTGGCCGCCGCGGATCATGCCGAACGACGTCGCCGAGTCGAAGATCGACGCCCCGGGCAGCACCGTGACGGTCTGCTTGCCGGCGTTGATCAGGTCGGCATCTTCCTCGCCCTCGAAGGGGAACGGCCCCATGCCGAGCAGGCCATTCTCGCTCTGCAGGGTCACGTGGATTCCCTCGGGCAGGTTGTTGGCCACGAGCGTCGGAATGCCGATCCCGAGGTTCACGTAGTCGCCGTCGCTCAGTTCCTGCGCCGCGATCGCGGCCATTTCGTCTCTGGTCCAAGCCATGGTCATTCTCCTTAAGCGGATGCCAGCACGGGCCGGCTGCGCACGGTGCGCTGTTCGATGTCTTTGACCCGCGCCGAGGCCTGGATCAGGCGCTGCACGTACACCCCGGGGGTGATCACGTGGTTCGGGTCGATGTCTCCTGGCTCGACGATCAGCTCCGCCTCGGCGATGGTGACGAGCCCCGCGGTCGCGACGACCGGGTTGAAATTGCGGGCAGTGAAGCGGTACTCGAGGTTGCCGAGGGTGTCGGCGCGCCAGGCTTTCACCAGCGCGACGTCGGCGACGATGCCGCGTTCCTGCAGGTAGGTTTCGCCGTCGAAGTCGGCGAGCGGCTTGCCCTCGGCGATCAACGTGCCAACACCGGTCTTGGTATAGAACGCGGGAATACCCGCGCCGCCAGCCCGCAGCCGCTCGGCGAGGGTGCCCTGAGGGCTGAACTCCACCTCGAGTACGCCGGCCAGAAACTGCTCGGCGAACAGCTTGTTCTCACCCACATACGAGGCGATGACCTTGCGAACCTGGCCGGCTTCGAGCAGCACGCCCAGCCCCTTGCCGTCAACGCCCATGTTGTTCGAGACGACGGTGAGATCTTTCACACCGGATGCCCGCACCGCGTCGATGAGATCGGCCGGAATTCCGCTGAGGCCGAATCCGCCGACCGCGAGCACCATCCCGTCGCGCAGTACATCCTGCAGCGCCTCGCTCGCGCTGGCCTGAACCTTAGACATGCTGTCTCCTCGTTGAGTGATGATCCTGTGGAGTCCATGTTGTGGACATCGGCACGTAACGTCATGGTATTCAGGCGCAACAGGCCCTGTCAATTGCTAGTTTTATGAGAATCCACCCCATGAACAGTAGGCTGCTAATCATCCACATTATGGACAAAGGAGTCGATATGACTGGTCAGTCGCCCGCCCGCGAGCCTCGGAAGGCCCACACAACGCAGCCACCATGCCCGGCCCAGCAGCCACCGCTGGCCCAGCCCGTGCAGGGCGCTCAGGTCGTGGCGCGAATTGCCCTATTGTTGCGCCTGGTCGGACGAAACCCTTCGGGCACTCCCCTGGCCGAGATCGTGCGGGACTCCGGCCTGACCCGGCCCACGGTGCACCGACTGCTCACCTCGCTCGCCGCCGAGGGGCTGCTCGACCATGACGCCGTGCGGCACACTTGGCACTACGGACCAGAGGTCTTCGTCATGGGAACGGTCGCCGCCGCCCGCTACCCGATTGACGAACTCGCCCGACCGAGTCTCGTTCGCCTCGCCGAGGAGACCGGCGAAAGCGCGTTCCTCTCCATCCGGCGCGGCGCTGAAACCGTCTGCCTGCTCCGCGAGGAGGGCAGCTTCCCCATACGCTCCTTCGTGCTGCACGAGGGGGTGCGCTTTCCGTTGGGGGTCGCATCCGCTGGAATGGCGATTCTGGCCTACCTGCCCGACGCCGAAGTGGATGCCCTCCTCGCCGACACTGGTCTCGGCGAAACCGAGACCATCGCGGCTCGCTGGGGCGCCCAGCATTCACCCGCGAGCATCCGCGCCAATCTGGAACGCACCCGGGTCACCGGTTACGCGGTCAACCCCGGACTCATTCTGGAGGGCAGCTGGGGCATGGGCGCAGCGATCTTCGACCGCAGCGGACGACCGGGCTGGGCGCTCTCACTCACCGGAATCGAGCCACGGTTCAAGCCCGAACGGCAGAAGGTGCTCGGCCAGCTGCTGCTCGACGAGGCCAGCCGCATCACCCAGACCCTGCAGCGGCCACCACTCACCTAGCCAACGACGCGAGACGACGGAATCTGCCCCATTCGCCCGGCCCTCCACCCGCAGCGGGCAGCAATCTGGTCGGGGAACGAGAAAAGTCCCGACCGAAGCCGGGACTTTTCTTACAGTGTGGTGGAGCTTAGGAGATTCGAACTCCTGACCTTCTCATTGCGAACGAGACGCGCTACCAACTGCGCCAAAGCCCCAAACTGCCTTTGAAGAATATCACGGGCTGGGCGACAGTTTCACCGCTTTCAAGCGTGAGGCACGATTTCGAGACCGCGCCTGGCGCCCGAGTGCGGCGAACTAAACCGCGCGACGGCGTCGCAGTACGGCGTCGAGGTCGGTCATGCCCGGCTCCGTCTCACCGACGATACCCATCGACGCGAATCGACTCGGCACCGCGGCAGGCTCGGGGCGCACCAAGGGCGTGACCGCCCGGTTGGCTTCCTCGGCGAGCGCGGCGGCGCGGCGGGCTACCTCCGCTTCGGCGGCAGCCTTGCGCAGCTGATTGGCCGCTTCAACGGATGCCATCGCCGTCTGCGCGATGGATCCGCGCGACAGGTGCAGCGCGCGTGGCAGCGGCTGGGGCGTCCAAGTGGCTGCGGCGACCGGAGTCTCTTCGAGCTGAACGGGTTCAAAGGTCTGGCCGATCAGCACTGGCAGCTCAACCGGGGCTTCCAGCCGCACGATGCGGGCAGAGCGGGCGACCGTGGCCAGGCGGCCCAGGATGCCGAACGCGGCGACCATGACGACTCCGCCGCTGACCAGCGCGGTGAACGAACCCGCCAGAGCGGGCGCGATTCCTGATCCAGCCAGCACGAGGCCGGCCAGCAGAATCGTCGACACCAAGCCGCGAAAGCGTCGAAGCCGGCGGAGTTTCTTCACCGGCGACTCCGGCAGGCGCGGTGTGGCTGCGGCGGCCACAGCGGCGGCTGCGCGGCGAACGTCGCGAGCAGCATCCGCTACCGCCTGCGCTTCAACCCGTTCGGACTGCTCGACCCGGGCCAGAACCCGCTGCTGCTCAGCCACGGTGCGAGCCGTCGCCTCAAGCCGCACTTGCTGAGGAACCTCGGCTGTTTCCGCCAGAATACGCAGTGTCTGCTGCAATCGCACCGCATTTCGTTCGGTCGCCTGATACTGCTTGCGCCGCGACCAGGTGGGCATCAGATAGGCAACCCAGAGCACGGCAGCCACCGCCACCATGACCCCGCCGCCCAATGCCTCACTACTCATGTTGACAACGGTAAGAGGCGCGGGCGCATCCGCCGAGGATTACTCTCGGTGTGTCACCCAACTTAATGCACTGATCCTGCCCCCGAACAGGGAAATTCTTCACCGTCATCGGGTGATGACACGCACCGGATGCGCGGCCGACTCGAGATCTGCCGTGGTGACGCTCGCGGCATCCGCTGGCACCAGGCCATCCTGCCAGCGACGCATGACGCCCTGGCCGAGTTCCTCGGCGACCAGACCGAAGCAAAAGTGATCGCGCCAGTCGCCGTTGATGTGGATATAGCGGCGGCGCAGTCCCTCGTACCGAAAGCCGAGTTTCTCGACGACGCGCAGGCTGGCCTTGTTCTCGGGGCGGATGCAGATTTCCATGCGATGCAGGCCGAGCTGGTAGAAGCAGTAATCGGTGGCGAGGGCCACGGCCGTGGGAGTAACCGACTGGCCAGCGAATTTCTCGCTCACCCAGTATCCGATCGTCGCCGACGACAGCGATCCCCAAGTGATCGACGAGACGTTGAGCTGGCCAGCCAGTTCACCGTCCTGCTCCACGATGAACGGCAGACCGTGGCCCGACCGTGAGTGCGTCAACAGACTACGGATACTCGCCCGCGTGTCGAAGGACATCGGCGCGTACGGATTGGTCGCCTCCCACTTGCGCAGCCACGACCGGTTGGCCAGCAATTCGCCCTCGAGGGTGCGCGCATCGCGCAAGCGGATGGGGCGCAGGGTGATGGCGCCCTCACGAAGGGTCGGAATTGCGATCGGCACGGTTCGCCTGTCTGTTCTGGAATGGAAGCTGGGTGATGATTTAGTCGAGCGTGGCGACGAATTCGCGCAGCCACGGTTTCAGGTCGGCACCGAGATCTTCACGATCGACGGCGAGTTGCACAATGGCCTTGATGTAATCGAGCCGATCGCCGGTGTCATAGCGCCGACCGCGAAAGATCAGGCCATATACGCCGCCGGTCGACTCGGGGTTGACGGCCATCTCCTGCAGGGCGTCGGTGAGCTGAATCTCGTTGCCCTTGCCGGGCGCCGTGTGTTCCAGAATATCGAAGACTTCGGGGCGCAGCACGTAGCGACCGATGATGGCGAGGTTCGAGGGGGCATCGGCGGCGCTCGGCTTTTCGACCAGGCCGGTGATGCGCACGACGTCGGGATCGTCGGTGGACTCGACCGCGGCCGCGCCATACATATGAATCTGCGAGGGGTCCACCTCGAGCAGAGCCACGATGCTGGCACCGCGCTTGACCTGTTCCTCGAGCATGCGGGTCAGCAGCGGGTCGCGGGCGTCGATGATGTCGTCACCGAGCAGCACCGCGAAGGGCTCGTTGCCCACGTGCATGCGCGAGCGCAGCACGGCGTGGCCGAGTCCGCGCGGGTCGCCCTGACGCACATAGTGGATGTCGGCGAGTTCGTTGGATTCGCGCACCTTGGCGAGCCGGGTCTGGTCGCCCTTGCGTTCGAGCATGGCCTCAAGTTCGGTCATGCGGTCGAAGTGGTTTTCCAGGGCATTCTTGTTGCGACCGGTAACCATCAGTACGTCGCTGAGGCCGGCCGCGACGGCTTCTTCGACGACATATTGAATCGCCGGCTTGTCAACGACCGGCAACATCTCCTTCGGCATGGCCTTGGTCGCTGGGAGGAAGCGTGTTCCGAGTCCAGCTGCGGGAATGACGGCTTTAGTTATCGGGGTACCCATGGGCACTAGGTTAGTGGCAAGTAGGATGCCTTATATGGACTCCGACACAGGTCATTACAAGCGTGCGCTGAGAGCGGAATTGCGCGAACGCCGCCAGAACATGACCTCCTCGGAACGCGAGGCCGCCACGGCCGGCTTCACCGAAAACCTGCAAAGCCTCGTGCTCGACCTGTCGGCGCGGTCGATCTCCTGTTATTTATCAGCTCGCAACGAGCCAGATACTCGACCTTTTCTCAACTGGGCCACGGCAGAAGGCATCCGGATTCTGTTTCCGATTTCACGCGAAGACGGCCTGCTCGATTGGACCGTCGGCGACGGTGAGGAAGAATTCACCGGCATTTCGGGGGTGCCAGAAGCCGTCGGAACCCTGCTCGGCCCGATCGCCATCAACGATGTCGACCTCATCATCGTTCCGGCGGCGGCCGTCGGTGAGGACGGACTGCGCATGGGCTGGGGTCGCGGCTACTTCGACAAGACCCTCGGATCGATGGAGAAGTGCCCGCCGGTCTACGCCGTGGTGTTCGACAGTGAATATCTGCAGGAAGTTCCTCGCGAGGTGCACGATCAGCCGGTCAACGGCCTCGTAACGCCGACCAGAATCATCGCTTTCTGACCGTTTTTACCGCTCATGACGCGCATTCTGAACGTGCGGGCCCTTGGGCGCGCATAACCTTAGTACTGGCAGGCGTTTGCCTGTCGGCTCAACCAGCTGGAGATGCAGTGCCTACCTACTCTTACCGTTGCACCGAGTGCGACACCGCCTTCGATATCCAGCAGGCCTTCACCGACCACTCGCTCACGGTGTGCCCGACCTGCCAGGGAAAGCTGCGCAAGGTGTTCTCCTCGATCGGCGTGACCTTCAGCGGCTCCGGTTTCTACAGCAACGACTCCAAGTCGGACTCGAAGCGGTCCAATCCCAACCTCGATCGCAAGCCGGCCGAGAAGTCTGCCGACACGTCCGACTCGTCGGCGAGTAAGCCGGCCGAGAAGAAATCCGAGAAGAAGCCCGACAGCACGCCCGCCAAGTCGTCGACACCGTCCTCCTCCGTTCCGGCCGCGAAGGCGTCTTAGGTAGATGGCGCTGACAAAGACGGTCTCCCAAGTCATTCGATTGGAGCACCCCGTGATCAACGGTTTCAAAGAATTCATCATGCGCGGCAACGTCATCGACCTCGCCGTCGCGGTCGTCATCGGCACGGCGTTCACCGCCGTGGTTACCGCCATCGTCGTTAACATCTTCAACCCACTGATCGCCGCGCTATTCGATGCCGCGACCCTCGCCGAAGCCCTGCCGATTCCGTTGCGCTCCGGCGAGAATCCGCCGACGCTTATGCTCGGAGCGGTCATCGCAGCGATCATCAACTTCGTACTGATCGCTGCCGTGGTGTATTTCGTCTTCGTGCTGCCGCTCAACAAGCTGAAGGAGTCGCAGGACCGCCGCCGCAACGCGGGTATTCCCGCGGCCGTCGTCGTGGACCCCACCACCGAGCTCGACCTGCTCACGGAGATCCGTGATCTTCTGGCCAAGAACGCCGCCGCTGACCAGGGCCCCAAGCACTAACTACCAGTGCGGCGGGCGATCCTGCCGCAGTTGCGACTCGTTGGCGCTGGGCGCACTTCCGGTGTGCGCGACGCCGCCCTCTTCGCGCAGCACGGGCGGGTGCGGGTTGGGGTCGGTGTCCGGTGCCGGCAGCAGCTTGGCGCGCCGAGCCTTGCCTGCGGCCTTCACGATCGGCTGACGAGCCGTTCCGAGAGGCGGCACACCGTCAGAAGCATTCACGCGCCAGGCCGCTTCGGAGCGATCGGGTCGCCGGTCGAAAAGGGAGCGGCATCCGTTTTGGGCATACCGGCGATCGCAGCGACGCGCGCGGCAACGGCGTCGGGGTTACTGAACAGCTCGAAGCTGTGCACGCGCAGGTAGTGCCAGCCGAGGCGTCGCAGCACTTCGGGGCGCAGCCGCAGGGACTCGCGCAGGCTGGCGCGGCCGACGACGGCATCCGTTTCGACGACGATCGCGCGGGTGCCGTAGGACGCGGCGAGGGCGAGCTTGCCGCGGTGGCCGAGGCGCACGGTGAGGCCGAGCTTTTCGAGGCGGCCGCCGAGGTCGACCAGCATTGCCTCGCTCGCGTCGGGCACCTGCACCTCGTCGCGCCGCGCTTCAGTTTCGCTGAGCACCTGGGACAGGGCGAGGATGCCGTGGCGCTGGCGGTCCTCGTCGATGTCGGCCGGCCGGAAGCACGAGACGATGTCGAGCGCGCGGCGGGCGCGGGTCATGCCGATCGCGAGCAGGCGTTCGCCGCCGGGCTCGCCGAGCGAACCGAAGTTCGACAACAGGCGACCGTGCGGGGTGCGGCCGTAGCCGATCGAGAAGATCACCCGGTCGCGGCTTTGCGCGACGGCCTGCTCGAGGGTGAGCACGGTGAACGGTTCGCTGCGGTCCTTCAAAATGAAGTCCGAGAGGTCGGTGCGCTTGGCGAACGCGGCGAGCACGGCCTGCTGCACGCGCACGGCGTGCCGGGTGCTCGCGGTGATCACCATGAGCGATTCGCGCGGGCGCTTTGACGCGTGGTCGAGCACGAGGTCGACGACCTTGACAACCTCGGCGTCGACGCTCTCGATGGCACCGCTGTCGGCGTCGGGCATGCCGCGGCCGCCGGCCACATAGTTGATGGTGAGGCTGCCGTGGCCGAGAAAACTGCCGGCCCAGGGCAGGGAGTCGATGCGTCCGCCGTAGAAACGGTGGTTGACGAGTTCGGCGAGGTCTTCGCCGCCGGCCCGGTAGCTGCGGGTCAGGGTGAGGGTCGGCAGCAGTTCGCCGAGGCGGGCCAGGGCGGAGTCGGCGTGCAGGGCGTCCACCGAGACCTCGGGCGCGGCCGTCTCCCCTGAGCCGGCGATACCGGTCTCGAAGGCCGACGGGGTCTGGGTGACCGGGTCGCCGAACGCCACGATCTGGCGGCCGCGGCGAATCGCGCCGACGTTTTCGGCGAGGGTTGTGGCGCCGGCGTCGACGAGCAGCACGGTGTCGAAGGTGATCTGGTCGCTGATGCCGGCGATCTCATACGGCGAGGCCAGCCAGACCGGGGCGAGGACGCGGCCGAGGTGCGGGGCAACTTCGTTCAGCCGGGCCGGGGTGGCGCGGTCGGCGCGCAGCAGGCGGCGCAGCTGGTCGGCTTCCTCGGGAAAGTCGACGACGCCGATCTTCCACGTTTCGGCGAGCAGCCAGGCCAAAAGCTTGCCGGTAGCGGATGCGTGCGCCTCGTCGACGAGTTTGAAATCGGCCTCGAGGCGGTCCAATACCGCAGTGTTGGCGCCGAGCAACGCCCGGTCGCTCGCGAGCATGATCTCGAGCACGGACTGCCACCAGGCCAGCTCGAGCTCGGCGGCGACGTTCTCCTCCGAGACATGTCGCTGGGACAAATCGGTCATCAGCGGGTCGAGGTTGTGCTCGCGCAGCGTTGCCAGCAGTGCGGTGCGCTCATGCAGGTTCGCGAGCACCTCGCTCTCGGCGGCGAGGCCGGAAATCATCGACACGAGCTCATTGATTTGGCGCCCGGCGAGAGCGCGCGTCGTGCCAATCGTGCCGAGCGGAACGTCGAGCAGACCGAGGTCTTCGGAGACTCGCTGAAAAGCGACGTGCACATCGTTGATGCCGACCGGCACCTCGGGCGTGACACCGGCGGCGGCATAGCGCTGCCAGAGCGTGCGCTGGCTTTGGATGCGGCGGAGGCTCTCGTTCATGTCGTTGACCCGCACGCCGGGGCGCTGGTATTCCTCGGCGAGCTTACGCAGCCTTCTGCGGCTGGCCGAACTCATCTCCGACGATTCGCGGCGCGACGAGGTGGCGGCGATCAGCTCGGTGAGCGACCGGTCGTAAACCCCGGGCTGAAACTTGTCGAGCGTTTCGCGAATATCCAGCAGCAGACGCAGGTAGATGCCGAGCTCGTTGATGGTCTCGAACGGGCGCAGCCGGGTCTGGCCGATGAGGCCGTTGGCCCGTTCAAGCAAACGCGGCAGTTCGATCTGGTTGATGCGTTTGGCGAGCTGGTGGCTGTTGGAGGCATCCGCTGTGGAGGTGAACGAGGCACCGTACCAGGGCGAGTCGCCGGGACCGTAGCGGAACTCGCCGAGCACGGCGGCCTTGATCAGGGTGTTGGCAGCGGCTGACCGGGAATGGGCGAGCAGTTCGAGGGCCTGGCGGTCGAGGCGGGCGGTGGTCGACGGCGGCTCGGGCAGCTGGGCCAGGCGGGCCAGTTCACCGAGCGCGTCGAGCACGGAGACTCCGAGGGCCGAGTCGCGGCGGGTGAGCGCCGACCGGTAGTCGAGCAGCACCTTGCGGAGGCGCACAAGGGCGTCGTCGACGTCGCCGACGCGCGGCTGGGCGGCCTTCTCATTGCGGGTGATCGATTGGATCAGGTCGCGGCGCAGGGTGCGCGGGGTCACGGCGATGCCGGGCAGGCCCACCTGCACGAGGCGGCCGTGGATGCCGTCGAGGCTCGAACGGCGGGCGCTCACCACGAGCACCCGCTTGTGCTGGGCCACGAGCGAGCCGATCGCGTTGACGATGGTCTGAGTGCCGCCGGTACCGGGCAGGGTTTTCACGACGAGGGAGTTGCCGGCCGCGATCTGCGCGACAACGTTCTCCTGCTCGGAGTCGGCGTCGCCGAGCAGCGTGTCGGTGGCCGGCGGCCTGGCATCCTGTCCGATCGGAACCACCGGGTTGTACGCCGTCTCGATGTTGCGGCGGGCGGTCTTGTTGCCGGCCACGGCGTCGAGCAGCGGATGGTCAAGGTTCGACGCGTCGGCGGCCAGCGCCCGCCCCACGTCGGCGAAGCTTGAGACCACCAGGCGCGGCACGACGTTGAACCAGGGCAGGTGTGAGGTCAACCCGCGCAGACGGTCGATGACCGGTTGCGGTTTGAACGCGCCGTTAGTCACGGCGAGCGCCACAAAAGCGTCGGCGTCGAGCACGATCTGAAACTGGTCCTTCAGGGCACGGGCGAGTTCCGGGTTGAGAAAGGGCTGGCCCTTGAGCTTGAGTTCGTAGTCGCGGCCGTAGCGGCGAATGGCGAGGGGGCGCAGCAGCACCGGGGCGCTGTAGTCCACATCCTGATAGCGCCATTCGGCGAGGCCGATGGCGAGATTGACCGATTCGAGGCCGCGCATGGAGCGCAGTTCGATGCCCTTCTGCGTGATCTCGTTCGCGGCCAGGCGGGCGTTACGCAGCGCAAGCTCATCGCGAATGAGGTTGGACAGCAGGGTGGTCTTGCCGATGATGAACTGCGGCAGACCGCCGGGATGCGTGGCGCTCAGCTCGATGCGGGTGCGGGCTTCATCGGTGAAGTGCAGCAGCGGGGAGCGGCCGCCGAGCGCGGCGAGTTCGTCGCGCCAGCGCTGCCAGACCGGCTCGGCGATGTTACCGGCGGTGAACGCCGGATCGCCCAGACTGAGGTTGTGTGGACTCGTCACGTTTTGAGGGTCGACGGGAACGACGTCCAGGTACTTGGAAAGCACGTCGTCGTCGTCTTGTTTTCTATCGAGGTGCCACACAGGGATACCCTAATTGGCAAATCACCGGTTTGCCCTGAGGCGGCCGGGGTTTCGCGTGTTTGTGCCCCAATCTGGCCGTTCACAGCCAGCCTCGCCGTTTGAACACGGTGTACAGGGTAAACCCCATGGCGAGCATCAGAGCGATCGCAAAGGGATAGCCGAGCGGCCAGTGCAGCTCGGGCATGTTGTCGAAGTTCATGCCGTAGATGGTGCCGACCAAGGTCGGGGCGAAAAGGATAGCCGCCCAGCTGGAGATCTTCTTCACTTCTTCGCTCTGCGCGAGGCTCGTCTCGGACAGGTGCCGCATTTCGTCGTTCTGGCGTTGGCCCACCAGGGTGCTGTGTACGGTCAGAGCGTTCTGCAGCAGTTGCCGAAACGCGTCGCCGCGCTCCACGATGCGCAGAGTGTGGTCGAGCACGTCACGCAGGTGCCGGTGCAGTTCGAGGTCCACGTTGTATTTGTCGAAGCCCCGCTGCATCGCCTCGAACATGCTCACGAGCGGCTGGGTGGCCCGCTGAAACTCGATCACCTCGCGGGACAGTGCGTAGATGCGTCGGCTGACCTCCGGGTCGCCGTCGAACAGCTGGTCTTCGATCTCGTCAATGTCGTTCTCCAGCCCGGCCACGACCGGCCCGTATTCGTCGACGACCTGGTCGAGAATGGCGTACAGCACGGCCTCCGGGCCGAGGGCGAGCAGGTGCGGGGTGCTCTCCATCCGCTCCCGCACCAGGGCGAGGTCGGGCGATTCGGCGTGGCGAATGGTCACCACGAAATCGGGGCCGACGAACACGTGCAGCTCACCGAATTCGACGCGCTCTTCGTCGTCCATGTAGCGGGCCGGGCGCAACACAATGAACAGGATGTCTGCGTACCGTTCAATCTTCGACCGCTGGTGCCCCTTGAGGGCGTCCTCCACGGCCAGGTGGTGCAGGCTGAACTCGGTCGCGACGGCCCGCACTTCCTCCTCGCTCGGCCGGTACAGCCCGATCCAGGCGAAGCCCTTCTTCTCTTTCATCACTTCGAAGGTCTCGTCGAGGCTCGGCGGCGTGGCAACCCGGTGCCCGTCCACGTAGACCGCGTTGTCCACCAGCGCCATTGGCTCTCCTTCTCCGATCTACCAGTGTGCCACTCGGCGTAGCTGCGCGGTAACGCCGGTGCAGTTTTGCCGGCGGGTACGGTTAGATCGTGCCGCAAACGTTTTTTTCCCTCTTGTTACAACCGCGCGCGCCGCTTCCCCAGACCGACCGGCTACTACTCGCCGCCGCTGTCGCCCGGGTCTGCGCCGTTGACCTGGCGGCCGTCACCATCGAACAACGCTGCGAACGCTGCGGCGGCGCGCATGGGCGGCCTCGCGTGCTGACACCGGGCGGGGTGCACGTGAGCCTGAGCCGCGCCGGTCGCACCGTTGTCGTTGCCGTGTCGCAGGTCGGACCGATCGGGGTCGACCTGGAGAGCGTGGCCTCGGTCGCCCGGGCCGGATTCGACGACGTCGCGTTCAACGCCGACGAGCGCACCGCCCTAGCGGAGCTGCCGGTCGACGAGCGCGATCGGGCGCGCGCCGCGCTCTGGACCACCAAGGAGGCTCTGCTCAAGCTCTCCGGCGAGGGGCTGACGGTGGACCCGCGCGAGGTGACCGTGGCGTTGGGGCCGGGTGGGGCATCCGCTCTGCTGAGCTGGCCGACCGCCACCCTCGATCTGAGCCGGGTGCACGTCGTGGGCTTCGACGCGGGCCCCGGTCTGGTGGGCACCCTGGCCTTGCTCGGTCCGAGAGCCCCGAGCCTTTCGATGCTTTAAAACTCACTCTTTCCGCTCGCAGCCATCCCTTTCACGCCGCCGCGGGAGTTGTGCCAGTGCGCGGGAGGCGGAACTCCCGCGCACTGGCGCAGGTCCAGCCCGTCGCGTCGCGCTGGAATTGTGGCCAAGCCCGAACTCCCGCGAATCGGCGCAACACCCGCGTAGCCCACGCTGCACGGGCGCCCCTCCGCCGGAACTCCCGCGCACCGGCGCAACACCCGCGCAGCCCCCTGGGCAGGTCCGAGCGGCGCGACGTCGAACTCCCGCGTACCGGCTCAACTCCCGCGCAGCCGCGCAACACCCGCGCAGCTCCCTCGGTACCTCCGAGCGGCCCGATATCAAACTCCCGCGCACCGGCGCAACACGAGCCCGTCGCGTGACGCTGGAGCTGAGGCGCCGGGCGAGAAAATCCGCTACGACGAGGGGCGTTCGAGGCCGCGCAGAACGCGCTGTGGCCCAGGCCGCAATCCAAGCTCCAGCAGCCGCCGACGCAAGGAGAATTGGCTCATCCCGACCGAGGCCGGCCACCGGCCGAATCCGTGTACCTGGCGCCGAATCCCGTCCTCGCGCTGCTTCTCGTCGTACTGTACCTGCTCAGGAGAGCGGCCGGCCAGATATTCCGGGTTGAAGTATTTGACCTTGCCATCGCACTCGCCCGCGCTGTCGATCTCGCGCCAGTAGAAGTCCGTCTCGCACTCCTTGCCATCGACGATGAACGGATGCTGTAACTCCGGCTCAGGAAATCCGCTCAGGGCGATGTTCACCCGGCTGGCCGACTCCGCTGGCGAACCCGAGAGATGCGTCGCGAACTGGATGATCGCGCGGGCGCGGCGCGAACCGCGGAAGGGAAGCATCCGCTCGAGGGTGGCGAGGAGTGCGTCTTTGGTGGTCAGGGTTGGGGTGCGTCCAAATCGGTCCTGATAGAGCGCGCGGTCGACCAATGCCACGGCGGATTTCAGATCGAGGGTCGCGGCCAGATCGACCACCGTGCGTTCGATGGTCGTCACGAGCAGTCCATCGGTTGTAGTGACGTCCCGGGCATCCACACCGAGTGCGTGACAGCGGACTCCCGGATCCGAGCGTCCGCCGGAGGCTCGTTCGACGAGCAGGTGCACTTCGTTCGGCCAGCCGACGAGCATCGGCAGCCCCCAGAGCACGGCGGCCGACTGGTGGCAGAGCACCGCCTGACCGCGACGAGTGAGGGCTGCCCCGCGCACCCGGATCAGGTAGCGCTCGTCGTCGCGCAATTGATCCCAGCGCGCGCTGGGATAGTACAGGCCGCGGCTCACTCGCTGCAGTCGGCCGCGTGACGACTCGCGTCGAAGGCGAAAGTCGACGCCGAAAGCGTTGCCGAGGTCAGATGCGAGGATGAGGCCGTCGCCGGGATCGGGACTGGTGCTCATTCGGGATGTCAGGCTGAGGCTCGCGCTCGGGTCGAAGCTCGGTTGAGACATAGAGCCAGCGTGCCCGGACGGCGAACACAGCGGGCCAGAGATCTTCATTCTGGCCAATAACCGGCCTCACGCCCGCCTGTGGAGGAGTCGCGCCCGGCCGCCACCCTTCTCGTGAAGCTCGCATTCGACGGATGCCCGCGTCTGGCCGACCCGAGTCATCCGTCTTGCGCTGCAGGTGAGCGTTCGCCGTCTTCGTGCAGAGCCGCCCACGTTGTGGAGGGGCGCCGCACCGGCGTGGTATCTGTCTGGCGACGGATGCCGGCCCTCGGCCGTTCGCGGCCGTCCGTTTCACGCCGCCGCGGGAGTTGCGCCAGTGCGCGGCAGGCGGAACTCCCGCGCACTGGCGCAGGTCCAGCCCATCGCGTCGCGCTGGAGTTGTGGCCAAGCCCGAACTCCCGCGAATCGGCGCAACACCCGCGTAGCCCACGCTGCGGGGGCCAGCACCTCACTCGAACTCCCGCGCACCGGCGCAGCACCCGCGCACGGCACCTCAGCACCTCAGAGTGGGCGGGCATCGAACACCCGCGCACCGGCGCAGCACCGGCGCAGCAAACCCCGCAGCTGACCGCGCTGGCGCACGTCAGCACCTCGGCGCCGTCGAGGCGGCCAACCTCGAATTCCCGCGCAGGGCAACCACGCCCACGCCCACGAGGCTCGGCTAGAGACTCGGCAGCGCGCTCTGCTGCACCCAGCGGGCCACAAACCCGCCGATCGCCCGGCTGCCGGTGTGTTCGGAGAAGAACTCCACGAAGTCCTCGGTGGAGACCTGACCGTGCCGCCGGGCCGCGGTGTAGGCGCGCAGGGCGGCAAAGAAGGCCTCGTCACCGAGCGATTTGCGAATCGCGTGGAGGGCGAGCGCGCCGCGTTTGTAGACCCGGTCGTCGAACATGGCGTGCGGGCCGGGATCGCCGACGACGATGTCGTGCGGCAGGGCCGCCACCTTGCCGCGGTGCAGTACGGCAAGGGAGTCGGCGGTGCGACCGCCGCGCTGTTCCTCCCAGAGCCATTCGGCGTAGCAGGCGAAACCCTCCTGCAGCCAGATGTCCTGCCAGCGGGCCACGGTGAGGCTGTTGCCGTACCACTGGTGTGCCAGCTCGTGGGCGATCAGGCGGTCGCTGCCGTGCTCCCCGTCGACATGGTTGCTGCCGAACACGGCCAGGCCGTGCGCCTCGAGGGGGATCTCCAGCTCGTCGTCGGTCACCACGACCGAGTATGACGCGAACGGGTACGGGCCGAACCGGTCGGCGAAGAACGCGATCATCTCGGTGAGGCGAGCGAAGTCGGTGCCGACCCGGGTCGCAAGCTGGGCCGGAAAGAACAGACTGTGCGCGACCGGAGCTGCGGCGAGGTCGCGGCGACGGTAGCGGCCGATCAGCACCGTGGCGAGGTAGGTCGCCATCGACTCGCGCACATCGAAGGTCCAGCTGGTGCGGCCCGACCGGCTCGACCTGGCCGACAACACCCCGTTCGACACCACGGTGTAGCCGGATTCGCAGGCGATCTCGATGCGATAGGTGGCTTTGTTACTCGGATGATCGTTACAGGGAAACCAGGATGCGGCCCCGCACGGCTGCCCGGAGACCAGCACGCCGTCGTCGAGTTCTTCCCAGCCGACGTCGCCCCAGGCGCTGCGAACCGGATGCGGCGCCCCGCGATAGCGCACCGTCACCTCGAACACCGCCCCGGCCTCAACCCGAGTGGCAACGCTGATCACGAGTTTGCGGGCGCTGTGCGTCACTTTGGTCGGCCGCTCGCCGTTGACCGTGACCTTCTCCATGCTCAGCCCGGCGAAGTCAAGGCTGAACCGGTCGAGGGGTATGAGGGCGCGCGCGGTGATGATCGCGGTCGCGTTCAGCCGGTTGGTAGCCACCCGGTAGGACAAGTTCAAATCGTAGTGTTCGGCAACGTAACCGCCGTTGCCGCCGGTGGGAATATAGGGGTCGCCAGCGCTGGCCGAGCCGTAGGTCGTCTGCACAGGGGCCATCGGTCCACTATTCCACGTTCACCATTGCCACGGCGGCTGATGCCACGGCGTGATCGGGTTGCCAGACCAGAGCGACCCGGTGGGTACCCGTTCGCCGCGCATCACGAGCGAGCCGGGCCCCACGGTCGCCCCAGCTGAAATCGACGCGGCCGGGAGAATGACGCCGTTCGGCCCGAGCGTCGATCCGTCGGCGAGTTCCACCGCGTCAAGCTGCATGATGCGATCGTGAAAGAGGTGGGTCTGCACGACACAGCCGCGGTTGACGGTGCTGCCGTCGCCCAGCCGCACCAGGTCTGCCTCGGGCAACCAGTACGTCTCACACCAGACGCCGCGCCCCACCGAAGCCCCCAGCGTGCGCAGCCACACGGCGAGCGCTGGCGTGCCGGAGGCCTTCTCGGCAAACCACGGGCGGGCGACCATCTCGACGAAACTGTCCGACACCTCGTTGCGCCAGATGAACGATGACCAGAGCGGATGCTCCGACGCGTCGATCCGCCCTACCAGCATCCACTTGACCACCGTTGTCACCCCGGCTGCCACGGCGCCGGCGGCGAGCATGACCACGCCGGACAGCGCGATCGCCGCGCCGAGGCCGAGCTGCAGCCAGAGCAGGTCGAGCAGGGTGAGCGCGAGCAACGCGATCCAGGCGCTGGTGAAGCCGGCCACGATGCGCAGGAGTTCCCACAGCGATCGGGCTACTTTCAGGCGCACGGGAGGGTGGAAGGTGCGGGAGTCGTCGGCATCCGTTTGCTTGCGACGCAGTCGCGAGGGCGGGTTGCCGAGCCAGCTCGACCCACGCTTGGCCTTGCGCGGGGTCGAGGAGAGTACCGCGACGAGTCCGTTGCGCGGTACCGTGCGGCCGGGACCGGCCATGCCGCTGTTGCCGAGAAAAGCCCGGCGGCCAACTTTGGCCGGGCCGATGTGCATCCAGCCGCCGCCGAGTTCGTAACAGGCCACCATGGTGTCGTCGGCGAGAAACGCGGCGGGCGCGATGGTCGTGAGCGACGGCAGCAGCAGCACGGTCGATGCCTCGACGTCCGCTCCTACTTTGGCGCCGAGCAGGCGCAGCCAGGTGGGGGTGAGCAGGCTCGCATAGACCGGAAACAGCACGGTGCGGGCGCCATCGAGGATGCGTTCGGTCATCCAGACCTGCCAGCCGATGCGGCTGCGCACCGGGTAGTAGCCCTCGCGCAGGCCCACGCCGAGGACGCGCACGAAGCCGATCACGAGCAGCGCGTAGACGAGACCGCCCGCGATGACGGCGACCGGCATGATCAGGGCGGCGCGCAACACGGCCACGGCGAGACTGTCCGCGTGACCGACGACGGCACCCACGATGAGCGTGCCGAGTACGAGGGCGACCGTGGGGATCGCGATCATCGCGACCGACCCGGCCGCGAAGGCGCCGAGCCAGCGACTGGCCCGCGGCGGTCGTTCGGCCGGCCACGGGCGGCGAGCTGAGCCCACCCGACGCGCCGGGGAACCGGCCCAGCGCTCCCCCGCCGGCACCCGCGACGAGACGGCGGCGCCCGGGTCGATCTCGGCGCCGTTACCTACGTGGGCGCCACCGAGCAGGGTACTGCGGGAGCCGATGCGAGCATCTGCGCCGACGTGCAGGTGGCCGATGCGCAGCACGTCACCGTCGATCCAATGCCCGGCCAGGTCGACTTCGGGTTCGATCGAAGCCTGGGCACCGATGGTCATCAGTCCGGTCACCGGCGGCAGCGAGTGCAGATCGACGTCGGGGCCGATCTCTGCGCCAAGTGCTCTGGCGTAGTAGCTGATCCAGGGCGCGCCGGCCAGGCTTGCGGCGTCGACGAGCAGCGCGATCTGCTCGGCCAGCCAGAGCCGCAGGTGCACCGACCCGCCCCGCGGGTAGTTGCCCGGCATGACGTCGTGCAGCAGCAGCCGTGCGGCAATCACGGCGATGAGCATCTTGCCAGGCGGGGTGACGAACAGCGCAAACCCGAGGGCCACCCACCACCACGACAGCGTCGGGGCAAAGCTGGCACCGTTCACGCTCAGCAGGTTGTTGGCAATGGCCAGATAGACCAGCCAGCGCGCGCCACTCAACACGTGCAGCGGAATGCCGAGCACCGTCTGGGCCAGCTGGCTGCGGGCCGGCGTCGGCAAAACGTTCCGCAGCACCGGGGGTGTGACGGGGGTGCGGGCATCGAGTTCGTCGGCGAGCGAGCCGATGCGCGGGTGGTCGTAGAGGTCGGCGACGGTGGTTTCAGGATGGCGGGCGCGTACGGCCGACACGAACTGGGCGGCCGAGAGTGAGCCGCCGCCCTGGGCGAAGAAGTCGTCGTCGGGCCCGGTCACCGGCACCCCCAAAATGGATGCCCACGCCTCGGCCAGCCACGCCGCCGTCGGTGACAGCGCGGCCGCGTCGTCGTCCGAGGCCGGGAGCGGCCACGGCAGCGCCGCCCGGTCAACCTTGCCCGAGGTGCGGGTGGGCAGCGCGTCGACCACGGCGAGAAGTGGCACGAGCGCGGCGGGCAGTTCCTCGCGCAGCCGGGTTAGAGCGGCCTTCCGGTCGAGCGGAGCGTTCGCGCTGGTGAGCGCGATATACCCGACGAGGACGTGATTGCCGGCCGGGGTGATCTGCACCACGGCGGCGCCGCCGGCCACCCCGTCCAGGGCGTTGAGGGCGGCATCCACTTCGCCGAGTTCAATGCGTCGGCCGCCGAGTTTCACCTGGTCGTCGGCGCGCCCAGCGAACACCAGGCCGGCGCGGTCGAAGCGCACGAGGTCGCCGCTACGGTAGGCGCGCGCCCAGCCGAGCTGAGGGTGCGGCGCATATTTCTCGGCGTCTTTGGCCGCGTCGAGGTAGCGGGCCAGGCCGACGCCGCCGATAATGAGCTCGCCGATCTCACCCTCTAAAACCCGCTCGCCGCGCGCGTCAACGACGGCGAGGTCCCAGCCGTCGAGCGGCAGGCCGATACGCATCTCGCCAACGCCGTCGACGAGGGCGCCGCAGGCGACGACGGTGGCCTCAGTCGGGCCGTACGTGTTCCAGACTTCGCGGCCGCGGGTGGCAATGCGAGCGACCAGTTCGGGCGGGCAGGCTTCGCCGCCGAAGATGAGCAAGCGCACGGCTTCGAGCGATTCTTCCGGCCATAGGGCGGCGAGGGTCGGCACGGTCGACACCACGGTGATGCCGTGCGTGATCAGCCAGGGGCCAAGGTCGGCGCCGCTGCGCACGAGGGAGCGCGGGGCCGGCACGAGGCAGGCGCCGTTTCGCCAGGCCAGCCACATCTCTTCGCAGCTCGCGTCAAAGGCCACCGAGAGTCCGGCGAGCACCCGGTCTGCGGGGCCGATCAGTTCAGATCGCAGGAACAAGCCGGCCTCGGCATCGACGAAGGCGGCCGCCGAGCGATGGGTGACGGCGACGCCCTTGGGCACGCCGGTCGAGCCGGAGGTGAAGATGACCCAGGCATCATCGTCGGGCGAGGGAATATTCGCGGTCGGAAACACCAGCGCGGGATCCTCCTGCGGTTCGATGCGGCGAGCGCGCAGGGACTGCAGGTCGAGGCCGTCACGCGGCGCGAACACACTGCTCTCGCCGATGATGCCGACCACGTGTGCCTCGGCGAAGACCAGCCGGGCGCGTTCTTCGGGGTCGTCGGCATCGACCGGAACGTAGGCGGCACCCACGAACAGAGTCGCCAGAATGGACACGTACAGGTCACGGGTGCCCGAGGGGATGCGAATGCCCACGGTGTCGCCGCGTCGCACGCCGGCCAGGCTCAGCGCGTTGGCTTGGGCCTGCACCCGCCGCAGCAGGCCGCGGTAGCTGATCGTGCCGGCCGCGTCTTCCAGCGCTAAAGCATCCGGATGCTGCGCTGCGGTTACCGCAAGAATGTCGGCCAGGGTGCGAGCCGGCTTGGCCCGGTGGCCTGCCGCGAGCACCGACTGGGAGTGCCCGCTGGCGCCCGCTGGGCTGTGCTGGTGCTCGCTCACACGCCTCCTCGTTCAGGTCGTGGCAGTACGGCACGCCGCGAAAGTATCAGTCTAGAACTCGCGGGTAACGGACGGGTGAACTGTGCGGCGCTCTCCGCTCAGCCCGGGAATAGTATTTGCGTGAGGAGTTTTCATGAAACGAGTTTTCGCATCCGCTGCCCTGCTGGCATTGCTGTGCGTTGGACTCTGGGCTGGCCAGCCGGAGGCGGCGTTCGCCATGACTCCGCCGCGACCCGCTCACGTCGTGATCGTTGTGCTCGAGAACCACTCGTACAGCCAGGTCGCCAATGAGCCCTATCTCACGAGCCTGCGGGCCAAGTCGGCGGTGATGACGAATACGCACGGGGGTCACGCATCCATCGCAGCCGAATTATCTGGCACTCCCCAGTCTGTCGGACGGCGTACGCCCATGTTCGCGGCCGTTCGGGGTGTCTTCCCGGGGCATTGAGTGTCTTCTCCCGGCTCAATTCCCGTTGGCGGGCGAGGATAATAAGCGTTGATCCCGTCGGGGGACGAACGGAGCGCTGAACCATGAAGCATGTATCGAACTCCACGTGGGAGCGCCTGAAAGAAGAGTCGGCCGTTCATCTCTACGACGAGCTGCATCACGTTGCGCAGGACGCCAGCGCTGCCGTTGCCGATCCGGAGACTTCACCGATCACGGTGCAACGCCCCGTGGATTCCTGACCCCGAGATCGGTGCCCGGCCGGCCCCTGCGGTCCTTGATCTCCTGCTCGATTTCGGCACGATATTCCAAACGGATGCCCGACCCAAGCGCACCGCAGAAACGGCCAACCGTACAGCACGTCTCAGCCGCTACGCGGCGTTGACGCGACGACTTCAACTTTGAAACCGGCTTCATTTTCGAGATACGCGGCGTAGTGGTCGGGGCCTCCCGCGTAGGGGTACCGATCGCCGTACAGCGCATTCCATCCGTGGGCTGATGCCTGACCAACGATGCGGTCAATATCAGCTGTGCTCCCTCCATGAAGGGCAATGTGATTCAGTCCAGGAAGTCGCCGGTCATGCTCCCGGCCAGAGATGGCAGGCGGTCGCGTGACCACGATGTACACCTCGCCGCATCGCCAGGAGATGCCCATGCTCCATTCCTGGTCGACGGACCAACCAAGAGCTACCAGCAGCCAGCCCCACGAATGTCGGGCGCTGTCCAAGTCAACGACCCAAATCTCGATGTGATGCACGCCAGCTGCCATGCAACCATCGTTCCATGAACGCCAGGGCACCTCTCCCAGCAGCAACAGCGGGAGCGATATTTACCATGTGTGCGCTCATGTGGGCATCACGGCAAAGCACCACCTAACGGGGGGGGGTCCCGTGATCACGCGGTTCTTGCAGTGTTCCCGTGGTGCCCCTGGA
This sequence comes from Cryobacterium sp. N19, assembly GCF_002929595.1. NCBI lineage: Bacteria > Bacillati > Actinomycetota > Actinomycetes > Micrococcales > Microbacteriaceae > Cryobacterium > Cryobacterium sp. N19. The sequence continues at coordinate 168,655 of NZ_PJJR01000047.1, forward strand.
GGGATTCGAACTCCAATAACCGTCCGCGCGGTGTCATCGATGGCGTCAAGAGCCGCGTGGATTCAACGTTTTTGAGTCACAATGAGGCATCCAGATTCACTCAAAGTTTTTTCAAGTGTGGGCAAATCGTGGGCACGCTTGCGAAGCGTCACGCGTTACCTTGCCAGCGTCGCAGCCGTTACGCGGCACCGGTGTATCCTCCAGCGAAGTACCCTCGACGGAAACGTTCAGCGGGATCAGTCGACGGCTCTAAACCGTTCGAGCCCCACACGTGTGTTGTCATCCACAACAACAAAGCTGGGTCCATCAGAAAGCCCCTCAGTTCATCACCCTCACGCGTCCCCACAGGGCGCTGCGGTCGATACTAATGGTTATGTCAACAAGCAATGTATTCGGTGCAGAATTCGCCGAAGAAAGTGTTCTGACACGGCTGCTGCTTAGCGTCAAGAAGGGTGCGCTGAGGCGCTCCGGCTCCATCTGAGCGTCGCAGTGTCGACATGTTGGTACCGCGCTCCGAAGCTGAGCGAATCGGCAAGTTGGCATCGAGGCCATGAATAAAATCTAAGTCGAGAAGACTGAAGCAAATGAGGCGACCGCTGACTCGAAATGATCGAACATGACATGTCGTCGCGGTGTCTCTATGTTCATGACTTCATAAGCGGAACCACGTTTCTCGATGTAACCCAGCACCTTCTCGGGCGACCTTTCGTGGCAGCGTCGATCACCCACACGCCATTCATGATCGGATAGGCTGCGGATCTCGAGATCTCCCGTTGCGCACGGTATATGACCCTGATGCGACATTGAATCTCCTCATGATGAGCGGTCCAAACCGGCGGTACCTCGACCAGCTCGGATGCCGCTTGCATCACCACCCAACATACCCCCGCCCATGACAGCATGCCGTTGCCGGCAAATGCACCGCCCAATTGTCGTTATCGGGGCAGTGCTGCGCAAAGACTTCCCGCAGACGGTGTTGCCGACGGTCCGCGCCTATTTTGGCCAAGATCTTGAAATGTTCGGGCTCACACTCGATGGAACTTTTGGCGTTGCGGACTTGCTGAACGCAGCATCTCGTAACCCTGCGGTTCGGTGCCTTGGCTTAAACGAAAGGATTCTTCTGCGCGGTCGCCACGAGCTTGCGTCCAATTCCGGCGAACGTACCGTTCTCACTGCACTCACCACAGCCGGGGACGGAAGCGTAGCCTGGCTCAGTGGTGTTGGAGCACAACGAATACACCCGAATCCCCGACGGCGTCGATCTTTATGCATACGTTTGATGAGCACACCTCAAGCTATCTCGGCCCAACAGGACACGGCTGAAATGAGCACCATGAACATGCACATCGGCCTCATCGGCCTCGGAAAAATGGGCGCCAGCATGCGCACCCGCCTCCGCGAAAACGGCGTGGAGGTCACCGGTTACGACCGCAACGCCGACGTCACCGACGTCGCGACCCTGCAAGACCTCGTCGATGCCCTCCCATCGCCCAAGGCCGTCTGGGTGATGGTTCCTTCCGGCGCCATCACGAAGGCCGTCATTACTGAGGTCGGCGAGCTCTTGGGCACCGGTGATTTGGTCATTGACGGCGGTAATTCCCGTTTCAGCGACGACTTCGTGCACGCGGCCCTCCTCGCTGAAAAGGGAATCGACTACATCGACGCCGGTGTCTCCGGCGGAGTCTGAGGCCAGGAGAACGGCTTTGCGCTTATGGTCGGTGGTAGCCAGGCATCCGTTGACCGGCTCATGCCGGTATTCGACGCCCTGCGTCCGGCCGGACCGCGCGAGGAAAGCTTCGTACACGCCGGCGAGGTCGGTGCCGGTCACTACGCCAAAATGGTGCATAAGGCATCGAATACGCCCTCATGCAGGCCTACGCCGAGGGATACGAGCTACTCGCCAAGCGCGAGGACATCGTCAAGAATGTTCCCGGAACGTTCAAGGCCTGGCAGCGCGGCGCTGTTGTTCGGTCCTGGCTGCTCGAGCTCCTCGTTCAGGCGCTCGAGGAGGATCCGGCCCTGACCAGTATCGAAGGATACGTCGATGATTCCGGCGAGGGCCGCTGGACCATTGAAGAAGCATTGGCGAATGCCGTGCCCGTTCCCGCCATCAGCGCGTCAATCTTCGCCCGGTTCGAATCTCGCCAGGAAGATTCCCCGGCGATGAAAGCCGTCGCCGCACTGCGCAACCAGTTCGGCGGTCACGCGGTCAAGTCCGCCGAGTAGCCGCCGAACACAGGCAGCGGCAGAACCGAGGCTGGTCCAAGGGGCTGGCCTCGGGGCGTTTGGGCAGAATGTGATCGTCCGAGGAGTGGTGCCGAGCGCGGCGCAGGACCCACGGCATCAGATAGGTGCGGGCCCACGCGACATCGCTCGTTCGTGCGCTCCGCCAGGACGGTATTGGCAACGGTTCGATCTGGGATGGCTGCAATGAGTTCTCGACGCGGAGAGTGCTCAGAACGCTGCGTGCAATCGTGAGGTGACCCAATGGGTTGAAGTGCAGCCGATCCGGAGCCCACATGCCCGCGTCCACGGGTGGTTCAGGCCTGCGTTGGTCATATGTCTCATGTCTATTACCACTAACTCTACTCTTACGTTAGAGTAGAGATGTACGATTATTCCCGTACGAAACGAGGTGGCATTCATGCTTATTGGTGAGTTTGCCGAACGGACTGGACTTTCCCAGCGCACCGTGCGGCACTACGACGAGATCCACATTTTGCAGGCGTCAGGGCGCAGCGATTCCGGCTATAGGCTCTATGCCCCGGCCGACCTCGACCGGGCACGCATCATCCGCAGCCTCCGAGCGTTGTCGCTCACCCATCCGGAAATCAAGAATGCTCTGGCGACACTGGATCTGGTCGACTCCGACCCAGACGGGAGAGTGTCAACAATCCGGCGTGATCTCGCCATCCTGATCAGCGATATCGAAGCGCGTGAACGTGCTCTTTGCGAACAGGTTCGCGTAGCCAGCGGGTTCGTCGACCTGCTGCGGAGTCTGTGACTCAACCACGCCCACTTCGTGATCACGCTCAGACAGGAACACCGTGACGCATCAAACCACCCCCACCGTCTCTAACCTCGACATCCTCGCCCAAGCCCACAAACGGCGCACCTTTGCCGTTATTTCTCACCCGGATGCCGGCAAGTCCACGCTGACCGAAGCACTCCTGATGCACGCGCACGCGATTGATCGGGCGGGTGCGGTACACGGTAAAGCAGGCCGGCGAGGCACCGTATCTGACTGGATGGCCATGGAGCAGGCCCGTGGCATTTCCGTGACATCCGCCGCTATCCAGTTTGAGTATCGCGACACCGTGATCAATCTCGTTGACACCCCCGGTCACGCCGATTTCTCGGAAGACACCTTCCGGGTCCTCTCCGCTGTTGATGCCGCTGTGATGCTCGTCGATGCCAGCAAGGGCCTCGAACCGCAAACCATGAAGTTGTTTGAGGTGTGCCGACAACACGGCCTGCCTGTGATCACGGTCATCAATAAATGGGATCGCCCGGGAAAGTCCGCGTTGGATCTCATGGACGAGATCCAGGATCGCACCGGACTTGTGCCCACACCGCTCACCTGGCCGGTCGGGCTCGCCGGCGAGTTTCATGGAGTTCTGGATCGACAATCCCCCGGATTTGTGCGTTTCACCCGAACTCCAGGAGGCGCGACCGCTGCCATTGAAGCTCGTACCACGGCGACGGCCGCTGCCGCGGAACTCGGCCAGGATTGGACTAATGCTGCCGAAGAATCAGCACTGCTCCATGCCGAAGGGCACGACCACGACGAGGCACTTTTTCTTCGCGCGACGACCACGCCGGTGCTTTTTTGCGCTGCCGTCCTCAATTTTGGTGTTCACCAGCTGCTGGACGCTCTCGTGGAATTCGCTCCGCCCGCTCTGGCCCGGGCAGATATCACCGGTCGACAACGGCCCGTCAACGGTGACTTCTCCGGCTTTGTCTTCAAGGTTCAGTCCGGCATGAACGCCTCGCACCGTGACCACGTCGCATTCGTGCGGGTGTGTTCGGGCATGTTCCACCGCGGGATGGTTGTGACGCAGGCATCGACCGGCCGTCCGTTTGCCACGAAGTATGCGCAACAGATGTTCGGACGGGAACGCACCATGGCGGAGCAGGCCTGGCCCGGCGACGTCGTCGGGTTGATCAACGCAGCCTCTCTTCGGGTGGGCGATTCACTTTATGATTCCGAACCCGTCGAATACCCGCCGCTGCCGGTGTTCGCCCCCGAGTATTTTCGTGCCGTACGCCCCGCCGACACCAGCAAGCACAAGCAATTCCGTCGCGGAATCGATCAGCTCGACCATGAGGGGGTCATTCAAGTCATGCGGTCTGACCTGCGGGGCGACCAGGCACCGGTACTCGGGGCGGTGGGTCCGATGCAGTTCGACGTCGTTGAGGAACGCATGACGCATGATTTTGGTGCTGATATCCGCATGGAGGCGTTGCCCTACCAAGTCGCGCGCCGCACCGATCGAGCAAGCGCGGGCAGACTGGGGTCGCTGCGCCAGGTGGAAGTGCTCACTCGATCCGACAACACACTCTTGGCCTTGTTCAGCACCCTCTGGCGGTTTCAGGCTGTCGCTCGGGAGTTCCCGGATATCGTGCTGGAGAACCTCAGCCCGTCCGTCGAGATGGAGTCTGGCGAGGGCGCGGCCCGACGATAACGCCGCTGAAGGTGAGTCACCGGCGAGAACAGCAGCGGCTCGGCACACGTGATGTGCCGGGCCGATCGCGTTCGTAGCTCCCGCTAAGCGCTAGGCGTCAACGACGACCGCCGTGATCACCGGGTTGCGCCGATACTTGCGTTGCATCCATCGGGTCACGCTCTCGGAGAAGATGCGCTCGAGGGCTGCTCCGTCGAGAGCGTTGCTCCGGGTTGCTGCGACCATGGCCTCGTCGATGACCTGCGCGGCATTGGCTGCCCAGTCGGCATCGTGATTGAAGCCGCGGGAGATGAATTCCACAGGTTCGGCCAGGCGTCCCGTCTCGGTGTTGAGAATTCCCAGAACGGTAATGGCACCGTCTTCCGCGAGGAGTCGACGGTCTTCCATCGCTTCTGCTGCGTCTCCTCCGACGGTCACCCCGTCGACCAGGACGTAGTCGGCTGGCACTCGGCCCACGACGGTGGCGCGTCCATCGACCAGGTCGACCACGATGCCATCTTCGACGACGAGAACGCGGTCTTTACTGATTCCGGTGCGCACGGCCAGGTCCGCATTGGCGGTGAGGTGGCGCCATTCACCGTGCACGGGCATCACGTTGGTGGGGCGCATCACGTTGTAGCAGTAGACGAGTTCGCCCGCGCTGGCGTGCCCGGACACGTGTACTTTGGCGTTGGCTTTGTGCACGACGTTGGCGCCCCAGCGGGTCAGTCGGTTGATGACCCGGTAGATGGAGTTTTCATTTCCGGGAATGACCGAACTGGCCAAGAGAACGGTGTCGCCCTTTCCGATGCGGATGGTGTGTTCACGGTTCGCCATACGGGCAAGTGCCGCCATCGGCTCTCCCTGTGAACCGGTGCAGATAAGAACGACCTTGTCGTCTTTCATCCGCTCCAGGGCCTTGACATCGACGAGCAGTCCCTTCGGGACGTGCAGATACCCCAATTCAGCGGCCATACCCATGTTGCGCAACATGGATCGGCCGACGAAGGCCACCTTGCGGTTGTGGCGCACAGCCGCATCGATCACCTGTTGGATGCGATGGACGTGGCTGGCGAAGCTGGAGACAATGATCCGTCGTGGCGCGGTGCGAAACACGGTGTCGATGGCGGGGCCGATGCCGGCTTCGGGTGTGGTGAATCCGGGCACAACGGCGTTGGTCGAGTCGATCAGCAGCAGGTCGATGCCTTCATCGCCAAGCCGGGCGAAACCGGGCAGGTCGGTGAGCCGGTTGTCGAGGGGGAACTGATCCATTTTGAAGTCGCCGGTGTGCACGACCAGCCCGGCTTCTGTGCGGATGCCGATGGCAAGGCCATCGGGGATGGAATGGTTCACGGCCAAGAATTCGAGGTCGAAGGGACCAACAGAGCGACGTTCGCCTTCCTTGACTTCAACAACCGGGGGATGCAGGCGGTGTTCCTGAAATTTTGCTCCGACGAAGGCGAGGGTCAGCTTGGAGGCGATGACGGGAATATCGCCGCGTTCCTTGAGCAGGTAGGGCACGGCGCCGATGTGGTCCTCGTGGCCGTGGGTGAGGACGATGGCTTCGATGTCGTCGAGCCGGTCACGCAAGATCGAGAAATCGGGCAGGATCACGTTGATGCCGGGCTGAATGTCTTTCGGGAACAGCAGCCCGCAGTCGATGACGAGCAGTTTGCCTTTGTGCTCAAACACGGTCATATTACGGCCGATTTCGCCGAGACCGCCGAGCGGGATGATGCGCAGGCCGCGCGCAGGAAGTGCGGGCGGTGCGGTAAGGGACAGTGGATGGGTGCTCATGGAGCTCTTTTCTTGGGGCGCGGGCGTCAGCCCAGGCAATGGTCAGATTCGTACGGGTCGGGCAGGAAATCGGCCACGTCACTGGCAATGAAATCCGAGGCCGGCATGGTGAGCCGGTCGAGGAATTCAAAGGCGAGTTGTCGGATTGCCGGAGCGGCGATATCGGTTTCGGCGCTGATGTCGGTGGAGAACCACCGTGTCAACGCTCGTTTGGGGTCGTTGCTGGCGACAGCATCGATGAAGTCGCCGAAGAATGTTGACTCGTCGCGATCGGGACCGGTCTGGGAGGTGTTGAATTCCGCGTGGGCGCGCGTGACCGCGACGTAGTACCGCGCGACGGTGTAAATGAAGAGGAATGCGTGTCCCTGCGATGATCCTTCGCGGGACTTGTCGTCCATTGCTGTGAGTTCAAATTCCCACTCCTCATGTTCCGCGTGGCGGGCCAGCAGGAGGGTGATCTTGGTCAGCATGAAATCCTGAATTAGGTGCTGGTCGGTACGAGCGAGGGGATGAATGAACATGGAGTGCTCCTCTCGGGAACCTAGAACGGGGAAAGTTGGGACCGCGATCGGGTGACGGACCGCTAAGCAGTTTTCTGTCAACCACTTACAGCAACTCTACCGTAACGTAAGGGAAGAGTAGGAATTGACGGCGCTCTCCTATCCACCATCGATCACCTTCCTCTCACGTGAGAGTAGAGTGTAGGTGGGCTTGCGTGTCGCTCACCATTCGAAAGCTGTTCGAAAGCTGTTCGAACCTTCCAGATGCGCTCTTTTCCCACGTCGCAGCTAACGCACTGCTGGCGCGCCGTCTGCCCCATTCTTGTGAAAGCTTCCGTGTCTTCTACACCGCACTCCCCCCACTCCCCCGCGCCGTACGACCGCGAGGCAGCGCCACGCCCACGCCCACGAATCTCGTGGTCTTGGCTGTCCCTCATCGGTGCCGCCGGGCTGATCTCGGTCATGACGGCCCCCGGCCAGACTGCCGGTCTCTCCGTCTTCACAGATCCCCTGATTGCCGACCTGGGACTGTCGCGAACGGATGTCTCGCTCAGTTATCTCATTGGCACGCTCGTTGGCGCGACCGTGCAGCCGTTCATTGGGCGGGCGTTGGATCGATGGGGAGCACGGTCCGTCACGGTCGTGATTGGCGTGGGCTTCGCCGTCATCCTTCTGGCCTTCAGCTTCGTTGGCGAGATCATCGGACTCACCGCCGGCTTCACCGGTGTTCGGATGGCCGGCCAGGGCGCGCTTACCCTGGCCGCGACCACCGCGGTTGCCCGGGCCATCCACCATCGGCGCGGGCTGGCCCTCGGCATTGCGAGTGCCATCGGCTCGGCCGGCATCTCACTCGCACCGATCTTTGTGGAGCGGCTGATCGCATCCGTGGGTATTTATGATGCGTGGCGGTGGGAAGCGGTGCTTGTGGCCGTGGTGGTCATTCCGCTGGCGTTGATCTTTCCCAAGCGCGCCCCCGCCGTCGATCCGGAATCGACCCCCTCCACGGCTCAACTCACCATTCAGAAAGAATCGTGGACACTGCCGGAGGCCATCCGATCGGGCATGTTCTGGGTCATCGCCGCGAGCCTGGCAACCTCGGGCATGCTGACAACGGCGCTGGCGTTTCACCAAATTGCCATTTTAGGCGCCCAAGGCCTGACTCCGTTAGAAGCGGCGGCGAACTTCCTGCCGCAGACCGTGACCGGGATCCTGGCCACCCTGCTCACGGGAAGCCTCGTCGACCGGGTTAGTCCCAAGGTTTTCATCGTTTTTTCCATGGTGACGCTGGCCGCGTCTCTCGTTCTGCTGCCGTGGGTGAGCAGCGGAGTGGCGGCCATCGTCTATGGCCTCGTTCTGGGTGCGGCCGGAGGGAGCCTGCGCGGTATGGAAGCCGCCTCATACGTGCGCTATTACGGCTTGGCACACATTGGCAATATCCGAGGAGTAGCTACGGCAATCGGCCTCGCGTCGACGGCTTTCGGTCCGGTCGCGCTCTCGCTCGGGTTCGACCTGACCGGCAGCTTCACCACACCGGCACTGGCACTGGCGCTTATTCCCGTCATCGTCGTCGGTATCACTCTCTTCGTGCGACCACCGCAGCGTGCCTAGGTCGCTCGCTCGGCCCTACTGAGTGCGCAGAACCTCAAGAAACTCGTCGGCCATTCCCAGCTGGTCTTGGAGTTTTTGCCGACGCTCAACCGCTTGTGCAATGAAGGTGTCGAGCTCCGCGCGGACACCCGGATTGTCCGAACCAGCCACGCCGCCCTGCAGCGTGTCGATGATCTTCAACAGCGCCATCATCTCTTCGAGAGAGAACCCCAGCGGCTTCATGCGGCGAATCAAGATCAGCCGAGAATGATCTTCCTGCGTATAGAGGCGAAAACCGCCCTCGGTACGACCAGAGGCCTTAAGTAGCCCGATTTCGTCATAGTGACGAATGGTGCGCAAGGAGAGACCGGTCTTCTCGGCGAGCTCTCCAATGTGCATGGTGCCCGTGGTGGCCGTGGCGGCTTGGGAAGTCATAGTTGATACCTTTTCTCGAACGGATTAGCAATCAACCCTAACGTTAGAGTAGTGTTGCAGAAGTTGGCTGACATTGTCATGTGAGCCCACTCTCCCACCATTGTCCCTGATGACTGGTGGAGGTGCGCGACGGGGCGCCCACACTCACTTCTTCTACTCATCCGACACCACTCGTGTGTCCCGCTCCAGGAAGGCCCCATGGCCATCATTGAAAAAACCACGGAAAAGAATCGGTACAAAGCCGATCCCACCGTGATGAAAGCTCTGCGCACACCGCGCATCCTCACCCGGGAGGTGCTCGCCGGCCTCGTCGTGGCCATGGCCCTCATCCCCGAAGCAATTGCCTTCTCCATCATCGCCGGTGTGGACCCCCGCGTCGGACTGTTCTCGACCTTCATCATGGCCGTGTCGATCGCATTTCTCGGTGGCCGCCCCGCCATGATCACCGGTGCGACCGCAGCCATTGCGCTCGTAATCGCCCCGGTCGCGCGGGATTACGGCATCGACTACTTCATCGCTACCGTGATCCTGGCGGGTATTTTCCAGATTGTCTTCGCCTTCATCGGCGTCGCCAAAATCATGCGGTTCATCCCCCGCAGTGTCATGGTCGGCTTCGTCAACGCCCTCGGCATCCTGATCTTCACCTCACAGCTACCGCAGCTGCTGGGCGTCCCGTTCATGGTCTACCCGCTCGTCGCGGTCGGCATCATCATCATGGTCGTCATGCCCCGCTTCACCAAGGTGGTCCCCGCACCGCTCGTCGCGATCGTCGTTCTCACGATCCTCACCGTCGTGGTGTCGATCAACGTCCCCACCATCGGCGATCAGGGCAAATTGCCCACCACGCTGCCGCAGCTGTTCTTTCCCAACGTGCCGCTCAACATGGAAACGTTGACGATCATCGCTCCTTACGCCTTCGGCATGGCGATGGTCGGAATCCTCGAATCCCTGATGGCGGCCAAGATCGTCGACGAGAGCACGGATACCCACTCTAATAAGACCCGCGAGTCCTGGGCTCAGGGCGTTTCCAACATGCTTTCCGGCTTCTTCGGCGGCATGGGCGGCTGCGCAATGGTCGGCCAGACCATGATCAACGTCAAGGCCTCCGGGGCCCGCACCCGCATCTCCACCTTCCTCGCCGGCCTCTTTTTGCTCGTGCTCGTGCTCGGCCTCGGCGATGTACTGTCCGTCGTGCCCATGGCTGCTCTGGTCGCGGTGATGATCATCGTGTCCGTGCTGACCTTCGACTGGCACAGCATCCGCCTGAGCACCCTGAAACGAATGCCCAAGAGCGAGACCACGGTCATGGTCGCCACGGTCATCGCCGTCGTCGCCACCCACAACCTCGCCGTCGGCGTCGTGATCGGTGTCGTCATCGCCATGGTCGCCTTCGCCCGCCGCGTCGCCCACCTCGCACAGGTCGAACGCAGCCTGACCGTGGATGACCAGGGCCCGGTCGCCTACTACACCGTCACCGGCGCACTATTCTTCGCCTCGAGCAACGACCTCAAGACACAGTTCAGCTACCTCGACGACCCCGACCGCATCATCATCGACATGACGAACTCGCACATCTGGGATGCCTCCACCGTCGCCACCCTCGACGACATCAAATACAAATACGAACGCCACGAGAAGACCGTGACGATTGAGGGACTCAACGAAGCGAGCAGCCTGCTACACGCCCGCCTCGCCGGCAACATGGGCTCGGGCCACTGACCCGGCACATCACTGCCTCATCAGGTCGAGCCCCCGTCGCATGACGGGGGCTCGGCCGATTTGTGCTGCCCGGATCGATAAACCCTTACGTTAAGGTAACCTTGCCAAGGTCAACGTGGCACTGTCGCCGACTCCCATTCATTCGGCTTCTCCGTGAGGTCCCTTCCCCTGTCTGGAGGCCTCATGGCCATCGTTTCCAAGCCCATCACCGCGAACCGCTACCGTGCGGAGCCGTCGGTTCTGACCGCGCTGCGCACGCCTCGACTGCTCACCCGTGAGGTGCTCGCCGGTCTTGTCGTGGCCATGGCGCTCATTCCCGAGGCGATCGCGTTCTCGATCATCGCCGGTGTCGACCCGCGCGTGGGCCTGTTCTCATCCTTTGTCATGGCCGTCACGATCGCCTTCGTCGGTGGCCGCCCGGCCATGATCACCGCCGCCACCGGCGCGATCGCGCTTGTCATCGCCCCGGTCGCGCGGGAATATGGCATGGAGTATTTCATCGCCACGGTCATCCTCGCCGGGGTGCTCCAAATCGTGCTGAGTCTGGTGGGGGTGGCCAAACTCATGCGGTTCATTCCGCGCAGCGTCATGGTCGGCTTCGTCAACGCCCTCGCCATCCTCATCTTCGGCGCCCAACTCCCCCAGCTGCTCGGCGTGCCGTTCATGGTCTACCCGCTCGTCGCCGCAGGCCTCATCATCATGATCGTCATGCCACGCATCACCAAGGTGATCCCGGCCCCGCTCGTGACCATCGTTGTGCTCACCGTCGCGACCGTCGTGACCGCCATCAACGTGCCCACCATCGGCGACCAGGGCGAACTGCCCCAGAGCCTGCCCGAGCTGTTCATTCCTAACATTCCCCTCACCTGGGACACCTTCACGATCATCGCGCCCTACGCACTCGGCATGGCCCTGGTCGGAATTCTCGAGTCTCTGATGACCGCGAAGTTCGTCGACGAGATCACCGACACCCACTCCAACAAGACCCGGGAAACCTGGGGCCAGGGCGTCGCCAACGTCATGAGCGGCATCTTCGGCGGCATGGGCGGCTGCGCCATGATCGGCCAGACCATGATCAACGTGAAGGCCTCCGGCGCTCGCACCCGCATCTCCACGTTCCTTGCCGGAGTCTTTCTACTCGTGCTCGTGCTCGGCCTCGGCGACGTGCTCGCCGTTGTACCCATGGCCGCCCTGGTCGCCGTGATGATCATCGTGTCGTACCTCACGTTCGACTGGCACAGCATCCGTCTGTCAACGCTCAAACGGATGCCCAAGAGCGAGACGACCGTCATGGTCGCCACGGTCGTCGTCATCGTTCTCACCCACAACCTCGCCATCGGCGTCGTCGTCGGCGTGATCGTCGCGATGGTCGCGTTTGCGCGCCGCGTCGCCCACCTCGCCCGGGTGGAACGCACCGTCGAGCTCAACCAGCCCGTTCCGACCGCCTATTACACCGTGACCGGGGCGCTGTTCTTTGCCTCGAGCAATGACCTGCTGACCCAGTTCGAGTACGCGGACGATCCCGACCGCATCGTCATCGACCTGTCCGCATCCCACATCTGGGACGCCTCCACCGTTGCCACTCTCGACGCGATCACCTACAAATATGAGCGGCACGACAAGTACGTCGTCATCGAGGGACTCAACGAGGCCAGCCATGAGCTGCACAGCCGCCTAGCCGGAAACCTCGGCGCCGGCCACTGACGAGTTCGCCGTTATGCAGTGCAGCACCAAGACGTCAGAAAATCGTCCCACTCGGCGTTTCGTCTCGTCCATCTCACCGTGCGACATTCCACGAGCGGCCACAAAAAGTGACGAATGAAAACTGAACGAGAAGGCCCCGAAGCAATATCCTCGCGGGGCGGTAGAGCTGAACCTCGCATGCGGGCGAGTGTCTGGGAGGTTTCTCGGGTATTTCTGAAATTGAGGCTGACGTCCGTCGGCGCCCGGTCGCATACCGTCGCGCCCGAACCCCGTCAGCCAACAAACGCCCCCTCGACCCTTCGCCGCTGGGACGTTGCGCAATCGTCAACGATGCTGTCCAGATGTCCCGCCCGGCGAATAGGTCTGCACGAGTCACGCCTCATTTACGACACAGTGATGACTGATGCATATGCCATGGGATATGAGGCACACCGGTTACGAGACATCTCCGTTTCGGACCTCAGATCACTCTGCTAGCCGGAAAGATACTCGATCACGGCCATGATTGCGGCGTTTCTCATTTGCCGAGACCGCACCCTACCGACGTAAAATAGAACTTGGAAGTCGCTCTCAGAGGCGGCAAGAACCTCACCAATAGTGGACAAGTTCAGCTCATGCAGCTTTGACTTCTGGAAATCAGTGAGGTCCAGGTCATCTACGCCAGCAGCAAGCCGGGCGTCAAGCGCCACGTTGCTATCCGATTGCAGGTACTCCATCCCCAGCTGTTCTATTGCCTTGTAGGACGGATGATTCGCGCCGAACTCCTGCATGCGCTTGATGCTAAGTGTCGATCTGACGGCAGAACCATACTGAATTGGCTCCGCGTCCTGAGCCAAGTTGCAGCCAATATTGACGATGTACCTCGTGCCGACTTCGCTACGAGTCGCACGGATTCCCGAGACGCCCTCAAGGAGGATTCCGCTGTAACAAAGGAGACGAAGAGCCTCCCGCACGGTCTGCGGAGCATCTCGGTGAATCCAGATAGCCGATGAAGTCTCGGATGATCCCTGATTTCGTGCGTAAAGGACGGGCAGGACTTCGCGTTCGATGAAATTCCGGCCCCAATCGATGAGGTCTCTATGCCCTGGATACCGCTCGGCCAGATTGGAGTGTTCGGTCCAGATCTCCTCGCGATAGTAGGTCCTAATAGATTCCTGCACGCGGGCTCGATTGATCGGTGTGCTGGCCGCAAAAGTCTTGAGAAGGATTCGCGGGTTGCCAGTAGCCGCGAACGAAAGAACGTCGAAGGCCTCCCCATATTGCTCGATTGAGCGAACGAGAGTCGGGTCCTGTTTCATGACTATCTCCCGCATGGATGCGGCATAAGACGAGTCGGTCAGAGAGCGTTCGACCTCCAAAACTGTCGCGTCGTGAGTGGGTTGAAACGACGCACCAAGGAAGTAGCTCCGGGGTATACCGCCGCCTTTACAGCCAATCTGGGACTTCGAAGGTCACGCATCAGCGTGAAAAACTGTCGTTGTTGTTCAGGGATGAACACGTGCGCAGCTTCGTCCACCAAGAGCGCAATGCGCTTTAGCCCTAATTCCTGGCATAGGTCGTCGATAGCGTCCCTCAGCACGTCAGGGTCGGGGATTAGGCGTCCGGACGGAACTGGCTCTCCGTTCTTCCAGAACTCTTCATATTCCGTCTGGACGACCTCGTCAACGGTCCTGCCGACCGGGGAGATTGAGGCCGGGGTCATCAGAGCTGCAAGCGCGCTGTCGCCAGGTAGCGATAAACCGTACGTGACCAGCGCCCGCTTAACGCCTGTCGAGATTTTGGAGATCATCCAAGGGATGAAGCCGTCGTCTGTCTGCCGAATCAGCCCTGCACGAGCAAAGGTAACGTACACAGGAAGTATTTTGTCCGCGTCAAAATCCCTCTTGAGCTCTGCCTCAGCCACTCGCAAAAGGAAGGATTTTCCAACTCCACGACTGCCTCGCAGTAGTACAGGTGATCTTGACTTCAGGCGATCGACGATGGCTCGATCACTAGACGTTTCTACAAAATATTCGAGTACTTCGTCGAGTTGGAGGTCCTCGGTCCGATAGAAGAGGTCCACACTGCTATTAGTCATTAGCTAGTCCTAGAGATACGCGGATGGAGCTGAGATGTCCGAAACGACTGATGAGCACTTCACTGAGAGCGGGATCAGTGGGGGCGCCCAGGTCCGCACCGTAGCGGACATAGAGAAGGAACAGAACGGCCGTTCCACATCGTTCCGCGTGCACGCACCAGTCACCGACTGCCTCGCTGCTGTATCCCAGTGCCCCGGGCAGCGAGTCTGACACTCTTGCTTTGCCGTGGATGAATTGGGAGCAGTATCTGTAAGTGCGTGCAGCATCTGCTGCATATTTGGATGCGTCACCTTGGCACTGTGGGGCGAATTCGTCAACAAACTGCTTCGACAGCAGACCCGTAACTTCGTCTAACGCCCTAGACCAAGAGAAGTCACTCTTGTCAGATTTCCATCGTCGCCGCTCAAATTCGTGCACGGAGAAATGAACCGCGGCGAAGCTCAGTTCGAGGAAAAGTCGAAGGCTGGCAAAGGCTTGCCGGTATAGCCCCGATGCTGCGCAAAATTCAGCGAGAGCCAGCTCGCGCCGCGCGGCACGCAGCTGGTCGACTTCAGGCCCACTAATCCGAGCCACCCACTGCTTCAGGTCATCATCGACTTGATGCACTTTGCCCAATGCTCCCCGATGATCAATGACCGCCAATTCCGAGCACTGAGACGCTGCCGTCTGTAAGTCTTGAAGATACTGACGCATGTCAACTGGCACAGGCGAGTCCAGGGCCTCTTTCATTGAAATCCCCCTAAGGATGCGTTGTTTGCGACCGTTCAAAGATTAGCAAGGCCGGTCCGCTCTTCGGTCGCCCTGAGCGCCGCTGGACGACCGCGCCACGTCTCGAAACTCTATGGTTATGAGGCGTCTCGCCAGCGATCCCCGAGATTGACGGAGATGGATGGCTTCATAGGGTTGGGGAGTCTCGCAACTATGTATCGAAACCAAGGGCTATGTTTTTGGAACCAATCGACGGTTGTGGGACACCTGCATAACAGTGGAGAAGTTGATTGGCTGTGCGGCGACACCGTCGCCGTTCTGGACCATAAAGGTTTCCGACCACCGGGGTCTTGATGAGGTTGAACGTGACACCCGAAGAGCTTCGTGATTCTGCAACATCTGCCTTGCTCAGGCAATTCTTCGTCAGAGCTTCCCCCATCCTGACAGCACTTCGATGGCAGATAATTGGTCCATGCTCTCAGACCTCGCACTCCGCACAGGTGACGCGCCTGAATCAACGTCGCCTCCTATCCAGCTAGTCAGTAAGTAGGCGCGATGGCGACAGAGCAGCTAGTCCAGATTGAACCGGACTACCGGAACCAGTTCGTGCCGCGCCCGTTCAGCCTCACCCCGGATGAGCTAGGTGAGCTCCACGTCACCGTGGCGACGGACCCCACTCAGG
>NZ_PJJR01000042.1:0-85830 GCF_002929595.1 Cryobacterium sp. N19
CGGGGCCGGCGGGGCCGGCGGGGCCGGTGGGGCCGGTGGGGCGGTCGCCGCAAACGCTGCGGGCGGGGAGGGTGGCAGTGGTGGTCCGGCAAACTGAGCCGCCGGTGCAGGGGGCGCCGGCGGCATGGAGGCCAGCGGCATCGAAGGTGCAGCGTTGTGGCCGACCGGCGTGGGAACGGCCGGCTGTGCCGGCGCCAGTGACAGCAGCGTCACGGGGGCGAACGGTACGTATCCGGTCGCGGCTATGCCCGGCATCCAGCCGGTGTCGACCGACTTTCCGAACCCGAGCACGCCGGCCCAGATGGGAAAGGAGATCAGGTAGAGCAGGGTGAACCCGCCGCCGTGCCCCAGACGTCGGTTGACGTTGTTGACCGCCATGATGAACACGACGAGGGCTACCAGGTTCGCGGCCGGAATGAACATGCCAATCACCCACAGGGCCGAATACCGACCGAGCTCAAGCAGGGTGATGGTGTTGACGATCGGCACCCAGGCCTTCCAAGCCTGCTCGCCGAGTTTCAGAAAGACCTTGCCGAGGGCGATCGACGAGAACACATACAGGCCGAGGCCGAGCAGCACGGCCACCACAACTACGGCTATCGCCGCTCCAGATGATTCATCCATTTATGCTTCACGGCCGCTGATCGGCGGCCGCTCCCCCAATCTGCTGGTGTCGCGCCGGTTCGGGCGAACGGTGATGACGTCGTATCGAGCTGAGCGTCGGCAAAAAGTGAACAGGTGGCGGGCATCCGCCAGTCGAGAAAAGGAGCGCAGCGAGATGGCTGCGCGCAGGCGTTGCCGCCGGGTTCCACTGGCAGCGAGGCCGGCGCGTTCGGCCGTGACGAGCGCCCAGAAGGCGTCGCTCTCGTCGACCTGAGGTGACACCGGCCCGAAGACAGCCCGGTCGGCGAGGGTCGCAAGCTGGGCACCGCCCGCCGATTCGTAGTACGAGGCGGTCTCGACCCGGGTCATGCTGCCCTGGTCGCTGAAACCGCGGTCGACGGCGGCGTCGATGTATTCGTCCCAGCCGCCCGCGAACCTGGCCGATACGTCGGCCGCGCGGGCCCGGTCACGTCGACGCTTGAATTTGGCACCGAGAATGACCAGGAACGGGGTGCTGATCGCGAGCAGCGCGGCCAGGCTGATGCCGCCGACCTTCAGGATCGCGAACAGCCAGGCCAGATCGGTGCCGGTGACCGGGTCCTGCTCCGGCTGGTCTTCACCGTTGGTCGGGTTCGCCTCGGGCGCGCGCTGCTCGGTTGCACCTTCGGCGATGACCTCGGTATTGTATTGCGGGTCGCGGGTCGTGTCGTCGATGGGTGACAGCGGGTTCTGAAACTGCGGGGTCGCGTCCAGGGTGATCCAGCCGCCGTCGCCGCTGGCCACTTCGACCCAGGCCGCGAGGTTCTGGCCCGAGCAGACTCCGCCCCGGCACGCCCCGGGTGCGCCCGAATCAGCGCCGGATCCCAGGGTGAATCCGAGCACCACGCGGGACTCAAAGCCGAGGTGACGAGCGAGCAGTGCGGTAGCGACGGCGAACTGTTCGTCGTCGCCGATAGCTGCCACAAGCTGGGAATTCTCGGTGGCGGTCGTGCTGTTCTGCTTCTCCAGCAGCGCGGTGAAGAGAGCGTCGATGCGGGCGACCGAGTGTCCGGACAAGCTCGGCGAGAACTGGTAGTCGCCGAGGTCGGCGGTCCAGGAGTCCACCGCCGGCACGGTCAGGGAGTGGCTGAGGTAGCCGCGCTCGCGCAGGCGGGTGACGAGTTCGGCCAGGCCGGTGCCATCGCGTGTGACGGCCTGGGCGTCGACCCAGTCGACCAGGCTCTGCGGAATCAGCGTTTCATCGATCGCGTCACCGGCCGGGCTGGCGAGAGAGGCGAGGTCCGTCGCATCCGCTTGTGAGTCGGAGACGATCGTGTAGCGGTCGCCGCGCTCGAGGGCTTTGAGTTGAATTCCGGATGCCGTACCCGCGTTGTAGAAAAAGCCGTCGCTCAGGTCAGCCGCGCGATCACCGGCAAAGCGGATGCTCGACAGCGCGCCGGCCCCCGGCATCCAGACGCCGCTGTAGCCGGCAATGTCGAACCGGGTCGTGACGCTGTCCGCGCTCGCCCCGCGCGCGTGCGGCACCCGGGCGAAGGCGGTGGCCTGGTCGCTCTCGCCCGCGGCGGGGTCGACGACCCGAAAGACTTCTCCGTCGTAGTAGCTGAGCACGGCGAGGCGCACGCGGGAGTCGGTGCCGTCGTCGATGGCCGGGCCGGATAGCGTGAACAGCTCGGCGTCGTACTGCTCGGCGCTGAAATAGCTGCGGTACTGGCTGAGCGGGCTGACGTATTCGCGCAGTTCGACGGCCGGGTCGATGCTGCTCCGCAGCACCTCACGGGTCGGCGTCGCGGCAACGGCCGACAGCCCGCCGAGGGTGACGCCGATGGCGAGAACGAGCACCCCGCCGGCGAGAATGGCCCGGCGCAGGCGACCGCCGAGGCCGCCGGGAGTGCGCCGCACCCCGGTGGTGCGGGCAGCCAGGTCGAGTGCCTCGCTGCGGGCGAGGTGGGTGCGCCAGGCCAGAAAGCCGAAGGCCAGCAGCAGGGCGGCCAGGCCGATCAGGCTTTCGCGTGGTGCTGGCAAACTCACACTAAAAAAAGTCAGCGGAACGCTCACGGCACTCGACCCGAAGACGAGGCCGAACAGTTGCACGGCAAAGATCAGCGGCACGGCCAGGGCCATGAGCCGGCCGCCGCGCCAGGCCAGCGAGAGTGCCACAGTGGTGCCGCCGAGAAACAGCAGAAAGGCGGGGGCGAGCAGCGACTGATAGGAGCCGACCGGCAGTTGGATGGTGACGAGTTCTTTCCAGCTGAAGACCGTCGCGGTCACCAGGTCGAGCAGCCCGCCGACGGCGTTCGGCACACTCGTGAGGGCGGTCGGCGCCGCGAGCGGTACGCCGAGCAGCAGGTAAGCGCCCAGCACGGTCAGCAGCACGGTGAACCAGCTCCAGCCTCGACGGGCGCCGAGCCAGGCCAGAGCCAGGCCGGTGAGAATCGCTCCGGCCGCCATGATCAGGTAGCTCACGTCCTGGTAGATCGGCCAGGCCGCCCACACGGCAACGAGCATCATCGCCACGATGAACACGGCGTTGATCACCCAGGCACGCCGGCGTGGGACCGGCCCACGGCGCGGGCGGGTGGTCGGCACGGCACCGGTCGCAGGTCGCATGGGCTGAACTTCGGGCGCGCTCATGCTGCTCGTCGACTCAGCAGGGATTGCAAGTCGTCGAGCACACCGATGGTCAGCACGCTGGTGCCGGCCAGGTCACGAAAGCTCGGCTGTTCGTTGGGGTTGCACAATACGGCGACGACCTGCACGTTGCCGGCAAATTTGAGGGTGAGAGCCTGCAGACGCCGAGCGGTCATCGCCGAACCGCAAATCACGAAGGCGATGGAGATGTCGGGCACGACCTGCGCTGCGAGCACGCAGACGTCTTCGATGTGCATCGCGTGCGAGCTGGTTTCGATGGCGGTGAGGTCGTCGAGCAGAGTGCGCGTCGACACGACGCTCAGGCTGCGTACCGAACGGATGCTCTTCCGCACGATATCGGGGATTTCCTCGCTCGCTACGACGGCCAAATCGCGGCCGTCGCGAATGGCGCGCACGCCGAGCGAACCGGCGGCGCTGACCGCC
Source organism: Cryobacterium sp. N19 (assembly GCF_002929595.1). Lineage (NCBI taxonomy): Bacteria > Bacillati > Actinomycetota > Actinomycetes > Micrococcales > Microbacteriaceae > Cryobacterium > Cryobacterium sp. N19. Next base: position 3,676 of record NZ_PJJR01000042.1, read on the forward strand.
ATCTCGAACTCGTCCTCCGACGCGTATTCGGCATCGTTGAGGCTCAAGACGATGGCCAGGCGGGAGCGGCGGCTTTCTTCGAACTGGCGCACCATGAGCTTGCCGGTCTTCGCGGTGGATTTCCAGTGAATGTGCCGCTGCCCGTCACCCGGCGCGTACTCGCGAATGGCGTGAAAGGAGATGTCGGAGTCGACGATGTCACTCGTGGGGTTGCCCTCGAGGTCGCGCACGAACCCGGCGCTCGTGCTCGGAATCGATACGGTCACCGGATGCACGAACAGGCGGTTGACGTCGGCCCAGGCCACTTCACGGCCGAGCACACCGAGCGGGTCGCTGCGCACGGTCGTGACCGGGCCCACGTCAATCACACCGCGGCGGTAGGCCGGCACGCGAACGTGCTCTTCGTGAACCTGACCGCTGCGGAGGAGCGGCACGTAGACATCCGCCAGGCCTTTGCCAATGGGAACGTCGACGCGACCCGGCAGCTCGAGCCGTTTGGACACGTTGGTGACGGTGAGGGTGCCCAAAACCTCGGAGCCGGCCACCACCCGGTCGACCGGCAGCACGAAGTCGACGCTGTAGGCGCGCCCGCCGGCCAGAAAGGGCAGGGAGATGAGAATGAGGGCGACCGCCACACAGCCGGTGACGATCAGTTCGGTCCAGCCGAAAACGAGGCCGAGCGGCAGCAGCACGATCGCCGTGGCGACGACGACCCAGCCGGCCGGCGTGACCGTTTCGCCCACCCATTCGACGGATACCCGCGCACCGTTTCGCACAATTCGCGAAACCCGCATCCAGAGCACGACGGCGCCCACGAGGGTCAACGTTGTTGACTGGTTCGTGCGCGTGGTGCTGTACCGGGTGTGCGTTGCAGACCTGGTCTGGGTGCTGGTTCGCGCCAGATTTGAGGTCTGGGAGCGCCGCGATTCGGTGTGGAAGCTCACGCCAGGTCACTCCGACTGGGCGGTACGACGTCGAGCAGAATCTGGCCGATGACGGCGCTCGCGGTGACGCCGTCGAACTCGGCCTCCGGGTCGAGCACCATGCGGTGCGCGAGCACCTGGTCGGCGAGGGCCTTGACGTCGTCGGGGGTCACGAAGGTGCGGCCGTGGGCGACGGCCCAGGTTTTGGCGGCCTTGGTGAGGGCGCGGGCGCCACGCACGCTGACGCCCATGCGCACCTGGCGGGCATCCCGGGTGGCCCCGACCAGACGGCCGATGTAGTCGTAGACCAGGGGGTTCACGAACACTCCGCGGGCGATGTCGCTCATGCTCACGAGCGCCTGCGGGGTGATCACCGGGGCGAGTTCGTGGCGCACGTCGGCGGTGCCCTCGAGAATGCGAATGGTCGAGGCGAGGTCGGGGTAGCCGAGCGACGCCTTCATCATGAACCGGTCGAGCTGCGCTTCGGGCAGCCGGTAGGTGCCGGCCTGCTCGATCGGGTTCTGGGTGGCGATCACGAGGAACGGCACACCGGTTGAGCGGGTGACGCCGTCGATGGTCACGTTGCCCTCTTCCATCGCTTCGAGCAGCGCGGACTGGGTCTTCGGGCTGGCGCGGTTGATCTCGTCGGCGAGCACGACGTTGGCGAAGATCGGTCCGCTGTGAAACTCGAACTCGCCGGTCTTCTGGTCGTAGACGGTGATGCCGGTGACGTCGCCGGGCAGCAGGTCCGGGGTGAACTGGATGCGCGTGGAGACTCCCTGCACGGTCTGCGACATGGCGCGGGCGAGCGAGGTCTTGCCGGTACCCGGGTAGTCCTCGAGCAGCAGGTGGCCCTCGCTGACCATCGCGGTGAAGGCGAGTTCGATCACGTGGCGCTTGCCGAGAACGACCTGCTCCACATTGTCGACCATCATCGCGAAGGTCGCGGAAAACCAGTCTGACTGCTCCGTCGTGATTGTCATGTGTGTGGCTCTTTCAGTGGGGCGAAGATTAGTTGGTGGGAGCGGATGCTGCGCTACAGCCGAAGGGGCCAGCGAGGGTACCGGAGACGGCGGGGAGGTTCTTGGTTGCGGCTGCGGTCCAGGCGATGGTCCAGTTCACGTTTCTGGTCTGGGTCGCGTCGGCGGGAACCGCTGCTCCGTCGCGGGAAGCCCACGTGCGTCCGCCGTTTCCGTCGGACACGTCGTACTGGGCGCTCGTCACAGTTCCCTCAGCGAGTCCGACCGAGGTGGCGTCTACTGCGACCTTCAGGGTGCCGCCGATGACGCACCCTGTGTTGGTGAGCGCGGTGACCTCGTACTTGACTTGCCACGCCTGACCGGAATCCGCTGCCTTGACCGCCGACCAGTCGCTGCAGAGCGAGTCATCGTTGTCGGTGCAGTACCGCACCGTGATGCCCGGGTCGGCGCCGAAGACGGTCGAGCCGGTCGAAACGTCGTAGGCATCGAAGTCGACCACGAAATCATCGGGAACGGTTGCCTTCGACGTGGGCGTCGTGAGCAGGTACTGGCCAGTGCTCTGTCCGTTAGCTGGCGTCGCCATACCGTAGGTGTACGAGCCGTCGCCCGGAGCGGAGGGCTTCACCCACGTTGTGACGGAGCCCGCGCTGCCCACCGCCTCGCCGTATCCGTTGGAATAGCAGACCGTCACGTAGTACCTGGTGTGCTTGGTAAGGCCACCGATCGTGGAGTCCGGTGAGGTGCGGTTGCCGGCCGAAGTGATTGCCGCGCGAGTGAACGTGCAGACAGGATCCGGCGTGGTTGATGCCACGTACAGAATGTGTTCGGGCTCTGCGCTGAAGTTCTTGTTTGGCTCGGTGCCCGACACCGTGATCGAGGTGTTCTCGGAGGTTAGGGTGCCAGCCGTGATCGAGGGACTTCCCGCTACAGTCACCGTCTGATCGACCGAACGGTTGGTGGGCCCGCTGCCCGCCGGCTGGTCATCCTTGCTGAGCGGGGTGACAGTGATCGTCTGCTCGCCGACGGGCAGCGTGCGGCTGAATTCTGTCGTCCCCACGCCGGGAACGGCGACGGGTTCTTCGGTACCGTTTACGCTGTAACGGTTGGTTGACGGGTCGTCGTTCTCGATCGTCACCGTCACAACGCCCTGCGCCGTCGTCGTTCGTTCGTCGAAGACCGGCTCCGCAGTGAGTGTGCCCATGCCCGGAGTGTCATACGACCAGGCCGTCACTCTCACCGCGGTGCGCGATTCCCCGACCGCATTGAAGGCTTTGGCCTCGTAGTCAGCTTTGTCACCGTTCGCCGACGTCGTGATGTTGCCGCAGTCGCCCGACGTGTCGCACCTCGCCACCGAAGCGCCGTTGCGGTACAGGTTGAAGCCTTCGAGGGCCGGGTAGGCCGCGTTAGCGCCGCCGGGGCTCACCGAGAGAGTCACCGACCGGTCGTCGTAGGCGATTTGGGCCACGGCGTTCGGCGCTTTCGGGTAGCCCTGCAGGTCAACCGTGATCGACCCATTGCGGGTGCCGGCGCTGAGCTTGCCCTGCGCGTCGCGCACCACAAAACTCGCCTCACAGACACCGCCGGCGGTGTCGCCCGACCAGCTGGCTCGAACATTCTTGGAATTCTCGACCGAGAACGACACCCCAACGCAGGTGCTCGGGGCGGTGACCGAGACCAATTCAAGCGGTGTTCCGCGGTACAGGTTGACCTCGCCGGGGGTGCCGACGACGGCAATCGAGCAGCTCGATCCCGACGACTGGGTGCAGGTCGTCGCGACGGTGCCGCCCTTGGGCAGTTCGCTCGGTGCCGGGCCTACCTTGAGCGCGAGCACCGCCGGAATCGCCTCGCGGTGGCTCGACAGGCTCACGGTGACCGCCGCCTCCCGGCCGGCCACGGCGTTGTCGGCGACAGAGATCGTGAGAATCGAGCCGTCCTGCGTGACGGTGAACTGGTCGGAGGAGAACTCGATCGCAAAGGTCAGCGCCGGCACGTCGCCCTTGCCCTGCCACTCGACCATGTGGCTGAGGTCGTAGCGAACGGCGTCGGCTCCCGGGCTCTCGGTCAGCGCGGCCGGGCGCAGTTCCGGCTGGGGGTCGAGCGGCTCGACCACGATGGGTACGACCAGCTGCGTGTAGTCCTCCTGTCCATCGATGCGTGCCGGCACCGTGCAGGAGTCGGTCCAGGGCGCATCGGAACCGGCCGTGTAGGTGACCGTCGTGCCGGAGTCGAAGGTGCAGGTCGCCTTGCCGCGCTCCCCCGACGAACGGATGCCCGTGCGCTGCAGTTCCAGCGTGGTCCCGGCGGGAATCGACACGAGGCTCGTCAGATCGAAACTGACCGAGGCATCTTCCCGCACGTTTTGGTCGACGTTCCCCTTCTTGAGCGCGATGATGATCGCATCCTTGGCCGGAATGCGCAGGAACCCGTAGGTGGTCACCTCGATACCCTGAAAATTCGGGCCGGTCAGGGCGAACGGGGCGAGTAGTCCCTCGTCGGGGACGTCGCCGCGGATCTTCCAGCCCGACACGTCAAGGCCGGGGTGGTTTCCCCACAGGGTCAGGGTGAGATCGGAGACATCCCCGGAGTTCCAGGACACCTTGTCGGTGACCACGTCGATGCCCTTGGGAAACCCGTCTCGTTCGTCGAGGGTCAGGGTGGTATCGATCACGACCGGGTAGTCGGGAACCGAGGTGCGCACCACCTTGACCACGATGAGTCCCTGGCCGACGTCGTCGTTGGCGTTGGTCACCGAGTAGACGAAGGTGAGCAGGCCCGGCTCGTCGCCGGCCGTGAACACCACGCGCGCGTCGGTGACGGAGTCGATGCGCCCAGCCAGCGCGTCGTACTCAGCGGTGCCAGCCGCGGCGTCGGGGGTGACCTGGCTCAGGGTGAGGCTGCCGCCGCCGGGTTCGATGTCGTTGGCGGCGGGAAAAACGACGACCTGGTTGTCGGGCCCGGCCTGCACCTCGACGTAGTCGCTGAAGGTGATCGGGCTCGGATTGGAGCGCTGGTCAAGTACGCCGATGCGCACGAGGGCGACGCCGGTGGTTCCGGCGGTGTCGCGTACGCGGTACTGAAATTCGATGGCGCCGTGATAGTCGCGGGGGCTGGAATAGACGACGGCGTCGCCGGTGGCGTTGAGCGAGGCCGTTCCGCGGGCCGGCTGGGTGAGCACCCGGTCGAGCACGACGGTGTCACCGTCGGGGTCGGTACCGAAACTGTCAAAGGGAATCTCGATGGTCTCGCCCGACAGCACCCGACCGTAGAGGGTGTGCGGCTGGGGCGCCGTGTTCTCCCCGTCGGCGAGCACCTCGACCGAGACCACGGCCGAGTCGATGAGTTCCGGCGAGCCGGCGGTGTAGACGCTGTAGGCCACCTCGTAGCTGCCCGGTTCGTCGGGGGCGAGGTAGCGCAGCTCGGCGCCGGCCGCGAAAGCGAGGCCACGGTCACTGCGGTTCTGCACCGATTCGGCGTTGAGCATCACGATGTTGCCGTCGGGGGCCACATCGTTGGCGAGCACCGGGATGTCGATCTGGGCGCCAACGCGCACCGAGACGCTGTCGTTCATGGCGATCGGCGTCTGCGGAACGGATGCCGAAAGCAGGTAGACGGTGGCCTCACCGCGCACGGTGTACAGCGGGTTTTCGGTGCCGTCCGACACCGTGTAACGCACGGTGCCGAGCTTGCCCGGTCGTTCGTCAGCGGTGGAACCGCGTACGCGCAGAATGTTCTGCCCGACGACATCGACGCTGAGCGAGGCGCCCAGAACGGTCTCCGGGATGGCTTCGCCGAGCAGCAGCACCCGGCCGGCCGGGTTGGAGACGGCGGTGAAGACGTCAACGCTGGTGTCGGCCTTGGGCCGCACGAAAACGGTCACGGGGGAGGTCGTGAGTGCCTGGGCATCCGCTGACACCACCGAAATGCGCGCGAGCGTGACGACCTCGCTCACGTCGTCGGCGATGGTGAGACTGACGGTGTAGTTACCGACGACGGTCGCGGAAAAGTCGAAGGCAGTACCGTTCGCCGTGATGCTCACGGCCCCGCCCTCGGTGCTCGACGGTGTCGTCGCCGACGTGATGCGGTACAGCCCGGCAGCGCCCGAAATGTACTCGGCGGGGTTCACCGTGAGGCGCTCGTTCACCGAAGCGAGCAGTGCGAACGGTTCAACGGTGAGCCGTGGCGTGGGCGTGACCACGATCGTGAGCACCTTCTCGGTCGAAGCGTCGTGAATGTCCGAGACGCGCACCAGAATCGTGGCCGACTGGGCGGCCTGTTCGGCCGCGTTCGGGTGCTTGTAGACGAGCACGCCGGCTGGCGTCACGCTGACCGAGCCGATAGCGGTGGTGTTCAGAGCGGATGCGACGAAGATCGGATCGCCGTCGGGATCGACCCAGCCGGGCAGCACCGGAATGGTCACGGTGCCGCCGGGCTGTACCTCGGGGCTCGGCCAGTCCTGCAGGCAGCCGTCGGTGCCGCACCAGACCGGGGCCGAATTGATCTCGTCGCCGTGCACGGTGAGGGTGACCGTGGTCGGCGCGGAGTCGAGGCCGTCGGCGCGCGATCCGTCGGTGATGGCGTAGTTGAACGTTGCAGAGCCACGAGCGCCGGGAGCCACCTGCACGGCGAGAGCCTGGTTCTGATCGGTGACGGTGACGGTGCCGAAATCGGGGTCGAGGCCGGTGACCGAGGCGGGCACGACGCTCAGCACGTCATCGTTGGCGTCGTGGTCGTTGAGCAGTACCGGCAGCGTGACCAGCTGGTCGATGCGCACACCGAAGGCGTCGGGCACGGCAATGGGTGCTTTGGGTTCAACGACCTCTGAAGCTTCCTCCACGTCGTCCTGGCGCTGGGGTTCTTCCGCCGCGGCGAGGGTCCAGTCCTGGGAACTGGCGACCAGGGCGCCGCCCGGAACGGTCCACACCCATCCGCTCCGGGTGTCATTGAGAATCATGAGCGATTCGTTGGCGCGAAAGGCGGGGGCGGCGTCGCCGGTCGGAGTTGCTGCGCCGTAGCTGAGGGCGGATTCGCCGTCGCTCTCGCTGAACAGGGTGCCGCCGACCCCGGAGGCGGGCAGCCAGGCGGCGTAGCGTTCTCCTTTAAAAGGGGTCGGCGCGGCGGGGGCGCCGAGCACGGTTTCAGAGTTGCCGACCAGTTCGGTGCGGGCCCCGTCGGCGAGCGCGAAGGAGATCAGGCCGGTCTGGTCGGCGACGAGCACGTCGTCGGCGGTGGTGCTCGGGCGTTGCAGCACGGCCAGTTCGCTGAGGTTGGTCGGGGTCGGAGCGTTCTGCCCGGCCAGCCACAGTTCGTCGCCGACCACGCTGAGCAGCGCCCAGCTGTCGCCGACAACGCTCAGTTGGCTTCCGGGCTCGGCCGGGCCGTCGGTCACGTCGTCACTATTGCGAATCTTGTCGCCGACGATGGAATAGCGCAGCACGCTTGCGGCCTCGCTGGAGTAGCTGTAGAGCACCCCGTCCGGTGTGATCGCGATGGCGTCGGAGCGGTAGACGCGCGGGGTGTCGCCCTCGGCTATCTCGTCGTCGGCGTAGGGATTGACCGCGCGCGGTGCTTCCGCGGCGCCCACGGTTCCGGCGAAGACCGTTCCGGCGCTCGTGAGATAACCGACCCAGGAACCCGACGACACGATGGTTCGGGTGCCGGCCGGCGTGCTGTCGTAGTCGCCGGCGTCGTCACCGAGGTCGATCGGTGCCGCGAGGCTCACGTCGACGACCTTCTCGTTGTTCTGCGCGTAGAGCAGCACGGTGGAATCGGTTTGCACCAGTTCGCTCGGCGCCGGCACGGTTTTCACGGTGTCGAGTTCGCCGAGGTCGGTGTTGACGCGGGCGTACCGGTTGCCGTCGCCGCTCTGCAAAGCCCAGATCGAACTCGCGTTCACCGGCGTCTGCTTCACGTCGAAACCATCGACGACGATCGCCACGGTGGCCAACAGCGCGCCGATCGCGCACACAGCGGCAATGCGGATGACGCCGAGACGAGCCGTTGACAGCACGGGCAGGCGGCGGCGAGTCCGTTTGCCGGCCATCAGAGCAGCCCGGTGATCACGAGCACGCCCACGGTGGCGCCGATCCCGACGATGACAGCGCTGGACAGGAGCAGGCTCAGTGTGAGCGGGGTGAATCGGGTGCGAGCCGTGTCGCTCGAGTCCGGCAGGGTGCCCTCGCGGGTCTGCGAGGCGGGGCGGCGGGTACTGCGCCGCGGGCCGGGGCGAAGGGTGGGAATAGAGACATTCGAGATGACAGCGCCACGCGATTCGTGGTTATCAAAATCCACCGGCGCACCAGCGGATGCCCAGGCCTCGTCGGCGACCTCCAGCGCGGTGAGGGGCAGGCCGAGGTCGCGTTCCACCCGCTGCAGGTCGTAGGCACACTCGAGCATGCTCCCCTGGCGGGCTGCCGGGTCGCGACTCATCATGCGGGCGAGGGCGCTTTCAAAGGAGGCGGGAACATCCGCTCGCCCGATGCTGGTGTATTTGGCGCGGCCAATGCGCTGTTTCAGCTGTACCCGCGACCCATTGGAACCGGCTGGCAGTTCGAACGGCGCCCGTTCGGCCAGAAGCGAATACATCGTGGCACCGAACGACCAGACCTCGGTGGCGATCGTACCGGTGGTGCGTTCGTCGACGATCTCCGGAGCGCTCCACGGCAGCGACATGGCGAACAGCTCGTCGCGGGCACCGCTGGCCAGCGACGCGGCGATGCCGAAGTCACCGAGCACCGGGCCGCCGAAGGTCGTGGTGAGAATATTGGACGGTTTGATGTCGCGGTGCAGCACCTTGGAACGGTGCGCTGTCTCGAGGGCGCAGGCAATTCGCACGGCGATATTGAGCACGGTGGCTACGGGCAGCGGCTGGGTACGCTCCCGGGATGAATAGGAGCCGGGGCAGAATTCCATAACCAGGTAGGGGCGGCCATCGGCCGAGATGCTCGCGTTGTAGACGGTGAGAATGGACGGATGCGAGCTGAGGCGCGCCATGACGTCTGCTTCGGCATTGAAGGAACGCAGTACGTCGGCGTCGACGATGTCCTGCAGCAGCACTTTGACCGCCACGGAACGGCGGGGCATGTTCTGTTCGAACAGAAAAACGTCGGCAAATCCACCGGTGCCGAGGGGGCGCACGTAGGTGTAGCCCGACAAAACGGGCGGAGCAGAAGGAAGTCGCCTGCCCATTACTCCCCCGACCTGCATTGTTCCTATGTGGCGTCTTTGTGTCGCAAAGACGCAGCTGGTCTCACGATCAATCTTAACGGCGACACTCGACCCCGCCACACACTGGGGCAAATGGTACACCCCCAAAATGGGGGTGCCTAGCTAAGTAGTCGTGCGCGTCACTGGGAATAGACGGTCTTGGCAAGGGCAGCGACCTGCGGCAGGGACTTTTCGAATTCGATCAGGTCGTAGGTCGCTGTGCGCAACGCCGCCAGGGTCTCACCAACCTCCCAGGCGTAGTCCCGGGTCGCGACGACCCCCGGAACGGACGTGTCCGGGGTCAGATACCGCGTGCACCGAACTCCCACCAGGCCGCTCGTGGTGACGAACGGCTCGACCACGGGGGGATCGATGGCGTCGGGGTCCGCTGCGCCGGCATAGTCCTCGACCGAGATCGTTCCCGCCGACCGGCGTGACTCGACCCGAAGGTCCGCCAGAACGAGCGGGCCGTCCCAGTCGCCGAGGCGAAGGAACGATGCTGAGGCCCCGCGCTCCTCCACGGATTTCGCAAGCATCGCGAAGACGCTCTCGATGCGGTCGCGTTGTTCACGAGAAACGCCCTCGCCGTCAGCAATCGCGTCGACCAGTTCTCGGGCCCAGTCCTCCCGGCGCTGCCAGCGGTCGTCCACGCCGAAGGTCGGCACCCCGATCCAGTCATCCGGATGGTCGACGAAGATGCTCATGACATTCCGGCCACTGCGGCTCGCGCAGCCGTCGGAGCGAACCTGATCGTCAGCGCCATCGCGTCGAACAATTGCTCGACTGCATCCAGCAAATCGTCGGCCTCCGGTGTGTCCATCCGCAGCATGCTCCCCGTCACGACCAGCAATCGATCCCCGGTCGGGGGAACGATGGCGTAGCTGATGCGCCGCGATGCGGGAATCTGCAGCTCACCGTTGGCAGTGAGGACGACGGGTACGTCACCGGCCTGGCGTACGGCGAGTCGACCACCCACCTCGACCGCCGTCGCACCGCCACGAGCCGCAAAGGCCAGAAGGGCGTCTGCCGCCGAGTTCTCGCCAGCGGCGAGCTGGGGGGGCTGACACGATGATCGACAGCGGTACCGGCGCACCGTGGATGAGTTCCGTCGGAAGGTACAGGTCGGTTCCCGAAACAATCTGGGCACCGCGCACCACTTCACGCAGTCGTGCAGTCACGAACCGACGCACGTTGGCCTGGGCGTCAGCGGGGGCGTTGGCAACGGCGCGGTCCACTATCGCGCTGCTCGCGGCGCTCGCACGTTCGTCCAGGGGAATTCTGGCCCATCCCGGCGGAAGCACCAGAAGATAGTCGACGAGGTCAGGCATTCTGCGGCTTTCGTGGGGCGCCACGACGTTTCTTCTTCTTTTGCGGCCGACGATTACCGTGCCAGAAGGCGACCGCGGCCACCGCGGCGAAAGCCGCGATGTTGACCCACCACCAGGAGAACCATCCGTCAGAAGGTGGATAGTACATTGCGCACGTTGCGGACCCAAAGGAGCCGATGATCGACAGCAGGGCGATGAACATCGGAGAGATCTGCAAGATGAGTTTGGCACCGGGGGCGGAAACCATCTGTTGCCGACTCCGCTTCCAGCAGATCTTCAGAAGCGCAGCAAGAGAGAGCGCACACAGCAGGGCCGTCCACGCCGGTATCGGGTATGGCAAAGTTCCCGCGAGGCGATCAACATTAGTCACACCGGGACCCGGCTCCATATTCCCGGGAATCTTCAGCACGACCACCATGATCACGTTGAAGGCGAGTCCAAGCGGAATAACAGCGACCATCACGAACAGCGTCACCACGAGGGCATACGAACTGCGCACGGCGATCAGTCGGTCACGTGCTTTTTCTTCGATCTGCGCGAGACTCATCACCAATCCTCATTCCGAACCGTGAATGTTTCGACGTACGACGGCTTGGCGACGGCTTTGACGCCCTCTTCCGCAAAGGATGCTCCGAATTCGTTAAGGGCCCACGCGCCGCCGAGTGTCCACATTTTTCCGGGTTGGGCGGCAGCGATGACCTTTTCGGAGACGAGGCCGGACTTCAACTCGAGGCGGGACACTGCGTCCCACTCTGCGAGAGCGCGGGGCACCGAACGTGATTCGACTACGGGAGGGGCGAGCAGTCGCGGCGCAGTGCTCGCTGCGATCTGATCAATCTCGGCTTTCGCAACAGCCTTGGTGTACCCGGAGATCCCCTGGCCGGCCTTGCTCTTCATGAGCGCGTTGGCCGCGGCGTCTGCGGTGGCACTGTGCACGGCCGTCACCTGCCGGCTGATCAGCCTTCCGGCGATCTTGCCCATCCCGAGCGGGAGAATCGCAAAAACGACCTCGATGATGCCCTCGGTGAGTGATTTGTGCCCGGTGGCGGTCTGAGCGGCAGCATTCACAATGGTGGCCGTCGTAACGGCGATGACCACGCCGGCGATCACCCACCCGGCGATGGGGATGGCGAGCGCGACGAGGACTAAGGCAGCGGCGAGGATCCCCGCCGCAAGAATCAAGTTGTCGATCAATGCGGCGTGCTGGTCGAAGACCTGGTCGACGTTGTCCCAGAATGTGTCATTGAGGTCGCCGGAGTTCTCGACGTCAGAGATGGCCTCGGCGGCGACGGTCGCGGCGACATCGCGCTGGTCGATGGCAGTCTGCAGCAGCGCGACGGCGGCATCGAGCAGGCCGGCCGCGTCGGCGCAGTCAGTCTCAGCGTCGTCGTGCTGTTTTTCGTAGTCGCGGCGGTCTTCCGCGCTAAGGCTGGGATCAAAGAGTTGATACTGATATTTGGTCTGGGCGGCATAGGCATCCGCTTTGGCCTGACCGGCCGTGTTCGCATTGCTCAGCGCCTGCACCGACGTTGCCTGCGCTTCGCTGAGTGGGGTCACATAGTTGATCAGCGCCAGGCCGACACCCTCATAGCGCTCCTGGGCGCGCTCAATGCGCTCAGCCACGGCGTCAGCCTGCTCAGCGAGAGCCGACACAGCCTCGCTGACCATACCCTCGCAGCCAGACAATGCACGCAGGTTCGCTGCGGCGGTGATCCCAGTTGCTGGCGAACGCGGTCACGCGGTCGGCGAGACCGGCGTGACCCACGGCATCCGCTAAATTCTGACTCGTCGTCTTCGCTGTATCAAACTCGGTTCGAATCAGCGAGACGTCACTCGCCATGTCTCGGAGCAGGGTTGTATCAACCAGCAAATCAGACATAGTTCTCTTTCAAACCTGTGCTGCGACGGATGCTTAGCCGCGGATTGCGTTGCCGAGCTCGGTGTCCGCGTTGCTGAGTGCGTCGGCAGCGGCGGAGAGGAACTGGCTCATGCCATCAAGGCCGTTGACCGCGAGGGTCGTGCCCTGGGTGAAAGCGTCATAGGCGGTCTGGAAGGCGCCGGATGCGGAGTCGGTCACGAAGCCGGAGCCGACCAGGTTGTTCACGAGCGTCTGCAGCTCGCCGAGCTTGGTGATGACGTCGTCCTTGCCCGAGGTCAGCCGACCAGCGGCATCCGTCATGTCGGAATAGGTCACGTTGAGATTGGCCATGATGTCCCCCAGAAGATATGAGCCCGAACGGGCTGCGTGTGATCCTAACCTAGCTGCAATACCCCGTCGGGTCGAGTGGGGGGGTGAACCCTCGGTCTAGTCCCAACTACTCCACGAGCGGCAGCTGCACGCGTACAACCTTGCCGCCGGATACCATCATGCCGCGGCCGGGCGGAAATTCGGCGCGGTTCAGGCGCGGCAGCGGAGTCTTCAGCAGGATGTCGCCCTCGATGGTGTCGGGCTGCAGCAGCAGACCGCGCCTCGTGTTCTTCATCTCGGCGAACAGCGGCCAGGACGAGTTCCACGACGCGGTCTCACCGTCGGCGACCAGAAAATGGTCGCTGCGCTTGACCTGTTTGATGAGCTCGACCAACACTGCATCGGCCGGGGTCTGCAGAAAATCGGCGAGGTTTTCAATGACGATCACGATTCTGGGTGTGGCCAGGTCGGCGCTCACCGCCAGCGTGATTTCTTTGCCCAGGTCAACGGCCTCGGCGACGGTCGTCGCGGTCGCCACCCAGCCGGGCAGCCCGGCCAGCCCTGACCGTGCGTTGCCAATGTAGTACCGGGCGATCGTGGGGTCAAAGCGTTCGAAGGCGTGCACGAGTGCGCGCAAAGCGTTGCTGCGCCCGCTGGCTGGCGGCCCAGACAAGAGCAGCGTGCCGCGCGGCTCGAAACCCACCGGGGACAGCGTCTCGTCGCTGAGGCCCAGAGCGGGTCGGGTCTTGACTCGGTCAGGCAGTTCGCTCGCCGGAAAATCTCGCGACAGGCTTCCGATGGGCAGGGCGGCCTGAATGCCCTGCGCCCGCAAAGTGTCGGCCAGCACACGCACCGCTGCGGCCTGCTCTGCGGCGACGGCGGAACCGCCCCAGACCGCTATCTGCGTCTCCAGTCCGTCGAAAATGGCGCGGCCGGGCGCCGATTTGGCGTTGAGGATGTCGCCGGGCACGTCGAGCAGGCTGTAACCGGTATCGTCAGCGAGCCGCAGCACCACGCGGCGCTGAACGCTGGAACGCACGGAACTGGGCACCGTGCCGGAACGGTCGGCCGTGAACGCAACGTGGATGCCCAGCTGACGACCGTCGGAGAGGATGCTGCGAAAAACGTCGTACCAATTCGACCGGCCGCTGGCCACTTCCCAGTCTTCGCGAAACGCCCCAAACCCGTCGATGAGCAGCAGGATGCGCGGCTCGTTCGGGCGGTTCGCCAGTGTGCGGTATTCGGCAATGGTCGATGCGGTGGCCTCGGCAAAGCGGTTGCCACGCGATTCCAGCTCGGCTTTGAGTAGCCGGAACAGCCGAATGATGCGCTCGGTGTCGTCACCACCGATGATGCTGCCCACGTGCGGTAGCGGTTCCAGCATGCGCAGGCTGCCAGCGGCAAAGTCGAGGCCGTACACCGCGACGGGCCCGCCGTCGCTCGTACTGCCGGCCGCGATCGCGAGGGTGCGCAACGCAACACTCTTGCCGGAGCCACCGGTGCCGTAGATGCCGATGTGCCCGTCGATGTCCGGCAGAAAACGCACCGGGCGTTGCTGCTGCTCGGTCGGTGCGTCGGCCAGGCCGAGCACGAGTGCAGCATCCGTTTGCTGAAGAATAGGGCCCAGATCGCAGAGCAGGGGCAGCTCGTCGAGCCACGGGCGCCGAGGCGGCGGGATCTGCGCCGCACCGGCGGCACCGACCAGTGCCGCAACGAGCTTCTGCTGGTCGGTCGGGCCGAGCTCACGCTCCTGCCCGGCGAGCGGGTCGCTCGGCGGTTCCCACGCGGTTTCTCCACCGAAACGCAACTCGGCAATGCCTATTTCGGCATTTTCGGGTTCACGCGACGTCCAACCGCCGGCATATCCGGATTGGAACTGCTGCAACCGCCCCGGCCCGGTCTTGGCGATGCCGCGGCCGGGCAGCCCCGGGTCGAAGTGGGCGGCATCCTTGACCCCGACGACGTCGTTGCTGTCGGATTCGTCGGCCATGCGCAACGCCACGCGCAGGTTGGTGTTCGCCCGCAGGTTGTCTTTGATGACGCCGGCGGGGCGCTGCGTGGCCATGATCAAGTGGATGCCGAGCGATCGACCGCGCTGCGCGATGTCCACGACGCCGTCCACAAATTCCGGCACCTCGCTCACCAGGGCCGCGAATTCATCGATGACGAGAACGAGCGCCGGCGGGCTGTCGGAATCGCCGCGTTTCTCGAGTTCGATGAGATCCTTGGCCTTTTTGGAGTTGAGCAGGTGTTCCCGGTAGCGCAGTTCGGCCCGCAGGCTGGTGAGCGCCCGCCGAACCAGGTGCGGGCTCAGGTCGGTGACGAGCCCCACACAGTGCGGAAGCGACACACAGTCGGCGAACGCTGAGCCGCCCTTGTAGTCGACGAACAGAAAGGACACCCGGTCGGGGCTGTATTCGGCGGCCATGCCGAGCACCCAGGCCTGAAGGAACTCGCTCTTGCCAGCGCCGGTGGTGCCGCCGACCAGGGCGTGCGGGCCCTGCGTGCGCAGGTCGAGGTGCATCGCCTGCACCCCGGTGGACCCGACAATGGCGCGCAGGGTTCCGGCGCGTTTGGAGCGCGGCACCGCACCGGGGGTACGATCGTGCATCGAAGCGTTCTGGCGCCACCGATCGATCACGACGTCGTGTGCCTCGACCAGGTCGTGGCCGAGCAGCGTGACCATCGACACCGAGCGGGGCAGGTCGCTCGAGTCGGCGATCAGGGCGCCGGCATCGATGACCGGGGCGAGGCGGCGGGCGAAGTGCAGGGCGGTAGGCGAATCGACCGACTCGACCGCGACATCCGTTATCGTCTCACCGAGTCGCACGAACGAGACGGTGCCGAGCCCGGTACTCTCGTCGATTTCGACAGCGGTCCGACAGGCGGCGGGCAGCGCGGCCACGGTGCGAGCGATCCAGACCGGGTAGACACCGGCATCCGCACCGTTCTCGGCGAGTTGAACGAGACGTGACCGGTCAACGGCGACGTCGTCGGAGATGACCACGATGATCGCCGGGATGGGCGATTTCGTGCCCTCGCCGGTGTTACTCGACCCGACTTCTTCGCCCCGCTCGAGGGCGGCACGCTCCTGCTCCATCGCGCCGCGCCGCGCAGACTTCGTGGACTTATTCCGCTGGGCGATGACCTCTTCAAGGGCAGCGAGAACGGATGCGGCACTCGACGCGCTGTCGGCCAGGTGGCCGCCAGCCAGTGGACTCTGCGGCGACGAGGTGTGCGGCAGCCATTTGAGCCATTCCAGCTCGTTCGACCATTGCGGGGTAACGAGCGACGCGACGGCCAATTCTGCCGGCGAGTGCAGTGCGGTGAGCTGCACGAGCAGGGAGTTGACGGTGCCCACACAGGCGGGGGCGCTGCCGGCGATCCCCAGGGCGCCGGCATCGAACAGGTTGTCGATGAGCGGTACCTGATCGACCGTGGCGTGTTCGGTGATGACGGCGTCGAGACGCTCCTGAAACTCGGGCAGCAGCTCGCCGCGCAGGGAAGCGTCGATCGTGTTGCGTGAGCGCATCGTACCGAGGCCGAGCCGCACGTTGAGAAAGGACCAATGCTCCGGTCGGCGCGTCCACATGAGCGCGGCCCGCTCGAGCGACTGGGTGAGGGTCTCATTGGTCGAGGGCGATTCTCCAAGCCGGGCCTGCTGTTCCAGCGTGCGCTCGGTCAGCAGTTGGGCGCTCAACGCGGCCAGACGGGTGTCGAACCGGCCGATCGATCGCTTCAGCAGCCGCTTGTCCTTGGAGCGATTCATGAAGAAGTTGCCGATGAGCATCATCGGGCTCATCAACACGAACAACAGGGCGGCCGGGCGGTCGAAGATGAGCCACATGCTCACGCCCAGCAACACCGGTGCCACCATGGCGAGCCACGGGAACGGCTGGTCGTCTTTCTCGGTCGGAACCTCGGGCGCCGCGAACTCCTGCCCGGCATACCGACCTTCCACGCGCGGCGACCGGTTGAAATACACCGGACCGTCGCGGTGTTCGTCGCCGGTCGCGGCCACCGTCTCCACGACGGTGATGCGCAGCTGGGTGTCGCCGATCTGCACGATCTCACTCTGCTCGATGCGCAGCCGCGTCACCAGACCGCCGTCGATGACAACGCCGTTGGCCGAACCGAGATCAATCAGGTCGATACCCGCAGCGACTTCGAGACGCACATGGCGTTTCGAGACGAGCTTGTCGCTGAGCACGACGTCGCAGTCGGCGCCGCGACCAATGATGGTCGTACCGCGCCCAAGAGCGATCTGGGCTCCGGCGTCGGGCCCGGTCAGCACGTGGATCACGGCCAGCGTCGGAGCGGCACCGTGCTCCTGGGACAGGTAGAACAAATCCGAGTCGGCCAGAGCAACGCTGGCGCCGGAACCGACCCAGTCCTCACCGATCAGGGCGTCGGGAGGCAGCAGCAGCCAGTCGGTGCCGCCGGGAGCGACGGTGCGCAGGGTGAGCGGCTGCGCGGTGGTTCCCGGTGTCAGCGGCGATCGCGGATCGACCCGAGCGATCGTGCCGGCCACGTCGGAAATGCTGGCCGCGGCATCCGTTGTGACGACGATGTCGTCATTCTGACCGTTGGACCGAGCCAACGTAACTTTCAACCGCACGTGCGCCCCCAGGATCGAGTTCAGGCGCATCGGCGACAAACCCGTTCCTCGAGCGTACCCCGCGTGACAGACCTCTACGGTGGGAACGCCAAGCGGAAGGCGATCCAGCAATCGGGTCTGCCTGCACGGCAAGGCGTCAGCAAATCCCCGGCCACCGAGGTCAGCGCCTTCCGCCGCTAAGCTCGAACCAGTACGGTTCAACAAGGGGCATGTCGAATCTGGCCGGGGGATGCTGATGGCGGCTTTACGCGTGACTGATTCGGTGCTCGACGATCTGTCGTCGACGTTGTCGGGGGCGGCCGGGCAGTTGAGCTTTTCAGACTGGACTTTTCGGTGGCCACAGGGCGGATTGCAGAGCGACGCTGTCGCAGCCGCGTTGCGCGATGGCACAGCGCAACAGGTTGAGCGCGCCGAACTCGCCGCGCTCACGCTGACCGAGTTGAGCGCGTTTCCGGCAACCGTGGCCGAGACGTTTCGGGCCACCGACAGCGCCCTCGGCCGAAAGTTGAACTGACCGTGTGGACCGTCGCGAATCCGGGGCTGGGCGAGCCGGACAGTATCCTGTCCGAGTCCAGAATTCGCTCCGCCAAGGCCGCGAATCTGCGCACGTTGCAGACGACGCTGACCAGCGCGCATTCCTGCGCCGAAACGACCGGGTGGACCGCGCTCTCGCGTGACGCTTTTGTTGACCGGCTCGTGGCGCTGGTACCGGAGATCGACCTGCTGATTCGAGGGTTGGACGCCCAGGCCGCCGCGCTCCAAACGTATTCCGTCACGGTCGATGAGATTCAGGGCGAGCAGCGTCTGCTGGAAGCGCGGCGGATTACCGCCGACACTGATCTCTACGACCTGCAATTCGGCAAGACCGACTTCGCCCAGCCGGGTGACACCTTCATCTTCATGCCCACCACAGTTCTCCAGACTCGCCGGGAGGAAGCGTTCGAGGTCGCCTACGCGGCGATCGCCGCCATCGATGTGGTGTGGGACGAGTTGGCGACCAGGCGCCGCACCGCCGATGACGTCTGCGTGCGCGATCTGGAGTCGGATCAGGTGCTCGGTGCGACCGCCTGGTTTGGCTCGTCTGGGGCAGCAGGGTCGTCGGTCGACGATCTGATCGTCCGCATGAATACGCTGTCGGAAGCCGATCTGGCCGTGCTGATCGCCACCAATCCCGACCTGATGAAGCGGATGCTGACCGCCACCCCCGAAACCGTCGCCGAGCGGTGGCAGCAGCTGGGCGAACCCGCTCAGCTCGCCCTCATCGCCGGGGCCCCGGCCCTGCTCGGATCGTTGAACGGACTACCAGCCCTCGCCCGCGTCGCCGCCAACCGCCTCAACGCCAGCACCAGAATCANGGTCCTCGCTGGAGTCTGTCGAAGGGTATTTCGAAGCCGTGGCGCTCCTGAAGGAGCTTGCGTTGGAGCGCGACTACTTGCAAGCCGCTGCGGACGGCGATATCCAGCTGTATCTGTACGACCGTGATGCGTCGCGTATCGTGGAAATGCTGGGGACGCCGTCGGACGAGACACGCCACCGCATCACCTATGTCCCCGGCACCATGAGCAAGATGGGCATGTTCTATGACGGTTCGGTTCAACGACTGTCTCAATGGTTCGTCGTTAGTCATCCTGACACCGTGGCATTCGTCTATAAGGACGGGCTATTTCCGGGAGACACGGATGGTCCTCTCGGCGAGAAAGTTGGCTATTTCGGAGAGTCGGCGTTAAGGACACCGGTGGGGGTAGCGGACGCGAATTCCGCAGCCTTCGCAGACAAGACGGGTAAGACCCTCGCCGCCTTCGAAACGGGTCTGGCGTTAGATCCCTGGCTCACTGATACCGCGTCGATAGCTATCGGCCACAGCTGGGGGCTCGCTAACATCACCTCGGCGGAGGTCGCCGGAGCCCACTACGATTCGGTCGTCTCGTTGCCCGGAGCGTGGATGCCAGAAGAGTGGGAGCCCCATCCCGACACTAACTACGCCGACTTCTCCTATGAAGATATTTTGCAATCCGCGCAAGGCCTTGGCGTCGTCGGAGACGGGAACAACCCGCGCTCCAACGGCGCCTTCGATGCCGGGCCGTTCTACCAAGGCCCGAAGCCCTTCATCTCAATGGATAGGGAAGGGGCGTTGATATTGAACCCGAGCGTACCGTTGGACAATCACAACCTCGTCGCCACCGACGATTTGAATAATCAAGAGGTTCTTGTGGACCTACAGGAGCTGATTTACGGATGAATCGCCAGGGAAAGACGACGGCAATTACTGGATTGCTCATTCTTATAGCCGTGCTGACTTCATGTGCGCCGACAAATCAGGGAAGCGAGACGACCATGGATCTCCAGACAGCGAAGGGCATCGCGATGGCATTAGAGGACGAGACCGCTGCACTCGTTCCTTCCGAGAATGTGGGCGACCAGTCTCAGTTGCAGATGACCTATTTGTTGGGCTGCGCGAATGACACGTTGGCTTGGCCTGGTCGAACGACTGTCACTCTGGTCGGTGATGTCGATGCGGAGGCGATGATCGATGTTATTGCCTCCGCGTGGGAGCAGAAGGACGGAGTGGTCGTGGAGCGACGCAAGACCAGGCAGGGCGCACCGAGGGTAGACATGACGGGCGTTCAGGGAGACTTTTATAGTGCGTCGATTTGGGCTCCTGGCACCGAACTTCAAATCACCTCCTTCTCGCCGTGTTTCGAGCTGGAGGGCGGCACGAAGCCTGGCATGAAGTATTGATTGAGTCGTCCGGGTCCTCCATGAGGCAGGGCTTTCCGATTGACAGCAACAACCTAGGCCTCTCCGGATGTGAACAATCGACTGGTCCTTGTAGATCTTGAGGAGCTGATTTACGGATGAATCCCACAGGAAAATGGGCGGCCATCGTCGGGATTGTCGCGCTGGCAGCAGTGTTGGCGTCGTATACGTCGACGGACCCGGAAAGTGAGGCGATGATGGATCTGCAGACAGCTAAGGGCATCGCAGTGGCGATGGCGGACGAGGCTGCGGCCCTTGTCCCAGCGCAAAATGTGGGCGATCAGTCTCAGTTCACGACGGCACACCTCATGGGATGTTCGGCGGGCGGATATACCTGGCCCGGCCTCACGACCCTCACTTTGATCGGTGAGGTGAATGGCGAGGAGCTCATCGAAGCGATCGCATCCGCGTGGGAGCAAAAGCCCGGGGTGACCGTGGAACGAAAAGCCGTTCGCGGCGGCACACTCCGGGTAGACATGATCGCGACACAGGGAGACTCCTACAGCGCGGGGGTCTGGGACTCTGGGAAGACTCTGAAAATCGACTCCTTCTCGCCCTGTTTCGAGATGGAGGACGGTCTCAAGCCCGGCATGGAGTATTGACGCGGCAAAATGCCGCTCCACTTCTGAGTCTCGGCGGGAGAATCGCCGCCATCAGCGTCCCGCTCGCCATCACGCTTGCCTTGTCTTCGTGCGCGTCGACGAACGAGGCAGCCACCATGGATCTCCAGGGATCGTGCAGCTGGATTCGACCGGAGGCCTGCTCACCTCGAACGACCAGTGGCTGGCGCTTAGCGGACTCACCCCCGAGCAGTCCCAGGGCTCCGGATGGGCCGCTGCCATGCACCCCGATGACACTGAGCGGGTGGGCAGCGAATGGGCCGTGCACGCGGCCGACGGCACGGCGTACCAGACCAGTCTGCGGTTTCGCACACCGAACGGCCAGGTGAACTGGGTGCAGGTACATTCAGCGCCGACCTATGACAACGGCGTTCTGGTCGGCCACCTGGCCAGCGTCACGGCCCTGCGGCTGGCTGAACAGAGAGTGACAGCCATGCAGGCCAAGTTCGAAGCGGCGTTCGCGTCATCCCCGTTGGGAACCGCCATCGTGACCCGCGACGGCCGCGTTCTGGAAGGCAATCGGCGTTTGTTCGAGCTGACCGGCGCTCCCACCAGCGTGCTCAACAAGTCGGTCGAGGATATCTTCTGTGTCATCGAGGAACCCGATGCAGCCCCGTCACCGTTCCGCGCCGAGCAGCACGCCCGCCAACGCTCCGAGCGGCAGATACGCTGCAGCGAAGGCGAAGAGATCTGGGTCAATGTGTGCATCGCCGAGATCCACGAGGGTGAACTCGCCACCGGGCTGCTCTACCAGTTGAAGGATGTCACGGCTCGGCGGCTGGCCGAGGCGCGGGTGGAGCACCAGGCGTTCCGGATCTTCGACCGTGATCACGTTGATCTCCGGTCTGGCCACCGAATAGAGGGTGGTGTACAGGGTCGTCGATTTACCCGACCCGGTCGGCCCGGTCACGAGGATCATGCCGTAGGGCTTGGAGTAAGCCGCCTTGAAGGCGTCGTAGTTGTGGTCGAGCAGTGACAGGTCGCGCAGGTCAATCTTGCGGCCGCCGTGACTGACCGACATACGGCCGTCCTGCGGTTTGCGACGCTCCGCGATGTCGATGTCGGCCATGATTTTCAGGCGGCTGATGACGCCGTTCTGAATGCTCTTCGGTGCGCTCGGCATCTCGTGCAGCACTCCGTCGATGCGATACCGCACCCTCAGGCTGACCTCCCCGGGCTCGATATGGATGTCGCTGGCCTTGTCTTGGATGGCCTGACTCACGAGCAGGTTCACGAAGCGCACGATGGGTGCAGCATCGTCGCTGGCTTCATCGCTCGGATCAGGCGACGACAGGATCGAGTCGTGTTCTTCCTCAAGCGTGGTCGTGAGGTTGCTGAGCTCGTCGTCGGCGCGATGGAACCGAGCGATCGCCGCGAGCAGATCGCTGCGCTCGGCGACCACCGCAGACACTCGCATGCGAGAGGCCTCACCGACATCGTCGAGCGCGAACACGTTACCGGGATCCACCATTGCGAGCACGAGCCGGCCGCCCTCAATTCCGATTGGCAGCACTTCGTGTCGTCGACAGACCAGCGGCGACACGAGGGCGAGGGCACTCGCCTCGACCGCATACTCGAGCAGTTCGACAAAGGGCAGATTAGCCTGGGCGGCTCGTGCCTTCGCGAACTGCAGCTCGGTGATAATTCCGCTGTCGACAAGCCGCCGAACGGCGCCCTCATCGGCCGGATCCCCCGCCAACAGGGTGTCGAGAGCTTCGATCGGAAGCAGACCGTGCAGAATGAGAATCTCAGTCAGGGTTGCCACACACGGCTCCCCCAAACTGGGCACAATTGCAGTAGAACCCGAGTATACGTCTCTTCACCCCGTTTCCCGTCCTCTCCCCTTCGCCCTCCGTCTACTTTCCGGGCCCGGGCCCGGAAAGTGGGACCAGGATAGATCATGGGCCCGGTTCCCTACGGTGGGCCCGGGCGGCGGGGCGGGCGCGCGAAGCCAGCACGCGGCATCCGCTGCCCGGCACCGCGCTCGAGTGCTTAAACGACGGATGGCCCCTGCCGAAGCAGGGGCCATCCGTTTAGAACTGCGGGTTAGTTATACGTACCCGGCGCCAGGTCGTCCGACGAGAAGCTGTCGAAGTCGACGAAGCTCAGGTCACCCTCATTGAACGTTGCATCTTCGGTGAAGATGCGGTTCGGGTAACGCTCAGCCTTGGCTTCTTCCGTGGCCTCGACGGTGACGTCGCGGTAGCGGGGAAGGCCGGTGCCAGCGGGGATCAACTTACCGATGATGACGTTCTCCTTGAGGCCCATCAGCGGGTCGCTCTTGCCTTCCATGGCCGCCTGGGTCAGAACCCGGGTGGTCTCCTGGAAGGAAGCGGCCGACAGCCAGGACTCGGTCGCCAGCGATGCCTTGGTGATACCCATGACTTCTTGGCGAGCGGATGCCGTCTTCTTGCCCTCGGTGAGCGCGGTGCGGTTGAGGTCGTTGTACTTCAACCGGTCAACGAGCTCGCCCGGAAGCAGTCCGGTGTCACCGTGTTCGACGACGGTCACCTTGCGAAGCATCTGACGAACGATGACCTCGATGTGCTTGTCGTGAATCGGTACACCCTGCGAACGGTAGACCTCCTGCACACCGGAGACGAGGTGCTTCTGCACCGCGCGAACGCCCTTGACGCGAAGAACTTCCTTCGGGTCGACGGCGCCGATGATGATCTGCTGCCCCAGCTCAACGTGCTGGCCATCCTCAACGAGGAGGGTTGAACGCTTGAGCACCGGGTAGGCGATAGCTTCGTCGCCACTGTCGGGGGTCAGGATGACCTTGCGGCCCTTGTCCGAATCCTCGATCGTGATGCGTCCGGCAGAGTCGACGATGGGCGATGCACCCTTGGGGGTACGCGCCTCGAACAGCTCCTGAACACGCGGCAGACCCTGGGTGATGTCGTCAGCGGATGCCGACCCACCCGTGTGGAAAGTACGCATGGTCAGCTGGGTGCCGGGCTCACCGATGGACTGTGCGGCAATGATACCGACGGCCTCACCGATGTCGACGAGCTGGCCGGTAGCGAGCGACCGGCCGTAGCAGACCGCACACACACCGACAGCCGACTCACAGGTCAGTACCGAGCGCACCTTGATGGTTTCGACACCACCGATAATGAGCTTCGCGATGAGCACGTCTCCGACGTCGTCTCCGGCGTCGGCGATGACCTCACCGGCAGCGTTGACCGCGGCTGCGGCCAGGCTGCGGGCGTAGACCGCGTTCTCGACGTTGAAGTCGACCAGGAGGCCGCCGTCTTCGCCCCGCAGGAGCGCACCGGTCGTGGCGTCTGTTCCGGCGATGGGCAGTTCAAGGCCCTTCGTCGTTCCGCAGTCGTCTTCGCGGATGATGACATCCTGCGAGACGTCCACCAGACGACGGGTGAGGTAACCCGAGTCAGCGGTACGCAGAGCAGTGTCGGCCAGACCCTTACGAGCACCGTGAGTAGCAATGAAGTACTCGGCGACGGACAGGCCTTCGCGGTAGCTCGAGATGATCGGGCGAGGGATGATCTCACCCTTCGGGTTGTTCACGAGGCCTCGCATGCCGGCGATGTTTCGCACCTGCAGCCAGTTACCACGAGCACCCGAGGTGACCATGCGGTTGATCGTGTTGTCGGCCGGGAAGTTCGCCTGCATCGCTGCGGCGACGTCTTCCGTGGCACGAGTCCAGATCTGGATGAGCTCCTGGCGACGCTCGAGGTCGGTCGTGAGACCCTTCTCGAACTGTGCCTGAACCTTGGCGGCCTGCTTCTCGTAGCCGGCAACGATCTGCGGCTTGTTCGGCGGGGTGAGGATGTCGCTGAGCGCAACGGTTACACCGGAACGGGTTGCCCAGTAGAAACCGGCATCCTTGATCCGGTCGAGGGTTGCAGCAACCTCCACCTTGACGTACCGCTCCGCGAGGTCGTTGACGATGGTCGACATGGTGACCTTGTTGGCAACGTCTTCGAAGTACGGGTAGTCGGCCGGGAGCGCCTCGTTGAAGATGGCGCGACCGAGGCTCGTGGTGACGAGAACGGTTCCGACGGCCTGGCCGTTGACCAGCTCGACGCCTTCGGGCTGCGTGCCCTCGGTGAAGTACTTGTCGGTCAAGCGGATGCGCACCTTGGCGTTCAGGTCGAGCGACTTCTGGTCGAACGCGAGAATGGCCTCGGACACGGTGGAGAATGCGCGGCCTTCTCCGACCACACCTTCCTTCATCGTGGTGAGGTGGTGCAGACCGATGATCATGTCCTGGGTGGGCAGGGTCACCGGGCGGCCGTCAGACGGCTTGAGGATATTGTTCGAGGCGAGCATCAGGATGCGTGCCTCGGCCTGGGCCTCAACCGAGAGCGGAAGGTGGACGGCCATCTGGTCACCGTCGAAGTCGGCGTTGAACGCCGCGCAGACGAGCGGGTGCAGCTGGATTGCCTTACCTTCAACGAGCTGAGGCTCGAAGGCCTGGATGCCGAGGCGGTGCAGGGTGGGTGCACGGTTGAGCATGACCGGGCGCTCGCGGATGATTTCCTCGAGCACGTCCCAAACCTGCGGACGTGAGCGTTCGACCATCCGCTTGGCAGCCTTGATGTTCTGAGCGTGGCTCAGGTCGATCAGACGCTTGATCACGAACGGCTTGAACAGCTCGAGTGCCATCTGCTTGGGCAGACCACACTGGTGCAGCTTGAGCTGCGGGCCGACCACGATGACCGAACGGCCAGAGTAGTCCACGCGCTTGCCGAGCAGGTTCTGACGGAAACGACCCTGCTTTCCCTTGAGCATGTCGCTCAGGGACTTGAGGGCACGGTTACCGGTACCGGTGACCGGGCGACCACGACGACCGTTGTCGAACAGTGCGTCGACGGCCTCCTGCAGCATCCGCTTCTCGTTGTTCACGATGATCTCGGGAGCACCGAGGTCAAGCAGACGACGCAGGCGGTTGTTGCGGTTGATCACACGACGGTAGAGGTCGTTGAGGTCGCTGGTGGCGAAACGCCCACCGTCGAGCTGCACCATCGGGCGCAGTTCCGGCGGGAGCACGGGTACGACGTCGAGCACCATTCCGGCCGGCGAGTTGCCGGTCATGATGAAGGCGTTGACCACGCGCAGACGCTTGATGGCACGGATCTTCTTCTGACCCTTGCCCTCAGCGATCTGCAGGTGCAGGTTTTCGCTCTCGGTGACCAGGTCGAAAGCCTCAAGGCGCTTCTTGATGGCTTCGGCGCCCATGTAGGCCTCGAAGTACATTCCGAAACGGTCCTGGAGCTCGTGGAAGACGGAGTCTTCCGGCTTCAGGTCGCCGACCTTGAGGGTGCGGAAGTCCTCCCACACGCGCTCGAGGTGCGCGATCTGCTCGTCCAGGGACTTGCGAACCTGGCCCATTTCCTTCTCGGCGGCGTCCTTCGTGCGCTTCTTCTGGTCGCTCTTGGCGCCTTCGGCCTCCAGTGCTGCGAGGTCGGTTTCAAGGCGCTGCAGGCGATCGGCGATGCGCGAGTCGCGGCTGGACTCGATGGTCTTGAGTTCGAGGCGAAGCTCGTTCTCGAGGCCAGGCATGTCCTGGTGGCGACCGTCTTCGTCCACCGTGATGACCATGTACGCGGCGAAGTAGATGACCTTTTCGAGGTCCTTCGGAGCCATGTCCAGCAGGTAGCCGAGACGCGAGGGCACACCCTTGAAGTACCAGATGTGCGTGACCGGAGCAGCGAGCTCGATGTGGCCCATGCGCTCACGGCGCACCGATGACTTCGTGACCTCTACACCGCAACGCTCGCAGACGATGCCTTTGAAGCGAACACGCTTGTACTTGCCACAAGAGCATTCCCAGTCCCGTGAGGGTCCGAAGATCTGCTCGCCGAACAGGCCGTCTTTTTCCGGCTTGAGCGTGCGGTAGTTGATGGTTTCGGGCTTCTTGACCTCACCGTGCGACCAACGACGGATGTCGTCTGCGGTAGCCAGGCCAATACGAAGCTCGTCAAATGTTGTTACGTCGAGCAATTTCTCTCCTTGGAAAGTTTTCGAAGATTGCGGGGCGGGCCCTGCCTTGACAAGCTCAGATGTCGTCGATGGACGACGACTCAAACCGGGTGGAAATGTTGATGCCGAGTTCTTCCGCAGCGCGGAACACCTCGTCATCCGTGTCGCGCAGGCTGACTGCGGTGCCATCGGCCGAAAGTACTTCGACGTTCAGGCAGAGCGACTGCATTTCCTTGATAAGAACCTTGAAGCTCTCGGGAATGCCGGGTTCCTGGATGTTCTCACCCTTGACGATGGCTTCGTACACCTTGACGCGGCCGAGGATATCGTCGCTCTTGATGGTCAGGAGTTCCTGCAGGGCGTAAGCGGCTCCGTATGCTTCGAGCGCCCACACCTCCATCTCACCGAAACGCTGTCCACCGAACTGCGCCTTACCACCCAGCGGCTGCTGCGTGATCATGGAGTACGGACCCGTCGACCGTGCGTGGATCTTGTCGTCGACGAGGTGGTGGAGCTTCAGGATGTACATGTATCCAACGGACACCGGCATCGGGAACGGCTCGCCGGAGCGGCCGTCGAAGAGCTGAGTCTTGCCCGAGGAACCGATGAGGCGTTCGCCGTCGCGAGTCAGGGTCGTGGAGTCCAGAAGACCCTCGATCTCGATCTCGAGCGCGCCGTCGAATACCGGGGTAGCGACCTTCGTGCCGGGGGCGGCGCTGAAGGCGTGCTCCGGAAGACGAGCAGCCCACTTCGGCTTGCCCTCGACGTTCCAGCCCTGCTTCGCAATCCAGCCGAGGTGGGTTTCCAGCACCTGACCGAAGTTCATACGACCGGGGATACCGAGCGGGTTGAGGATGATGTCAACCGGGGTTCCGTCGGCGAGGAACGGCATGTCCTCGATCGGCAGAATGCGGGAGATGACACCCTTGTTGCCGTGACGGCCGGCGAGCTTGTCACCCTCGGTGATCTTGCGCTTCTGGGCGATGAACACGACCACGCGCTGGTTGACGCCCGAGCCGAGCTCGTCGTCGCCGTCCTGCGAGTCGAACACCTTGACACCGATGATGGTACCGCGCTCACCGTGGGGAACCTTCAGCGAGGTGTCGCGAACTTCGCGGCTCTTCTCGTTGAAGATGGCGCGCAGCAAGCGCTCCTCGGCGGAAAGCTCGGTCTCGCCCTTGGGCGTGACCTTGCCGACGAGGATGTCGCCGGGGCGAACCTCGGCTCCGATGCGAATGATGCCACGCTCGTCGAGGTCGGCGAGGAAGTCCGGAGACACGTTGGGAAGGTCGCGGGTGATCTCTTCCTTACCCAACTTGGTGTCGCGGGCATCCACTTCGTACTCTTCGATGTGAATCGAGGAGAGGGTGTCGTCTTTCACCAGGTTCTGGCTCAGGATGATCGCGTCCTCGAAGTTGTAACCTTCCCACGGCATGAATGCCACGAGCAGGTTCTTTCCGAGGGCGAGCTCTCCCTGGTCGGTGGCGGGTCCGTCGGCGATGACCTCGCCGGCTTCGATGCGCTCACCGGCGTTGACGATCACGCGGTGGTTGAAGCTCGTGCCCTGGTTGGAGCGCGAGAACTTGCGCAGGTAGTAGTCCTGCGTGCCGCCCTCATCGAGCTGGATGGTAACAACGTCAGCCGACACCTCGGAGACCACACCGGGCTTCAGCGCGGTGAGCACGTCACCGGCGTCGATGGCCGTGTAGACCTCCATGCCGGTTCCGACGAGCGGGCTGTCGCTGAGAAGCAGCGGCACCGCCTGACGCTGCATGTTGGCACCCATGAGCGCGCGGTTTGCATCGTCGTGCTCCAGGAACGGGATGAGGCTCGTCGCGACCGACACCATCTGGCGCGGCGAGACATCCATGTAGCCGATATCTTCAGCGGGAACGAGGTCGACCTCGCCACCCTTCTTACGAGCGAGCACGCGGGCCTCGGCGAAGTGCGAGTCCTTAGTGAGCGGCGCGTTGGCCTGGGCGACGATGAAGTCGTCTTCCTCACTCGCGGTGAGGTAGTCGATCGTCTCGGTGACCTTGTTGCCCTGCACACGACGGTACGGCGTCTCGATGAAACCGAACGCATTAATCTGCGCGAACGAGGCGAGCGAACCGATCAGGCCGATGTTCGGGCCCTCAGGGGTCTCAATGGGGCACATGCGGCCGTAGTGCGAGGGGTGAACGTCTCGCACCTCGACGCCAGCGCGGTCACGGGACAAACCACCAGGGCCCAGCGCGGACAGGCGACGCTTGTGCGTGAGGCCTGCGAGCGGGTTGTTCTGGTCCATGAACTGCGACAGCTGCGACGTACCAAAGAACTCCTTGATCGCGGCGACGACGGGGCGCACGTTGATCAGAGTCTGCGGGGTGATCGCTTCGATGTCCTGCGTGGTCATGCGCTCGCGAACGACGCGCTCCATGCGGGACAGTCCGGTGCGAACCTGGTTCTGGATGAGCTCGCCAACGGCACGAATACGGCGGTTACCGAAATGGTCGATATCGTCGATGTCGATGTTGATGTCGGTCATCTTGCCGTCGCGCAGACCCGGAAGGGTGGTCTGGTTGTCGTGCAGGGCGACGAGGTACTTGATGGTGGCCAGGATGTCCGCCAGCGTCAGTACAGAGTCACTCAGCGGCGCTTCGAGGCCGAGCTTGCGGTTGATCTTGTAACGACCAACCTTGGCCAGGTCGTAGCGCTTGGAGTTGAAGAAGAAGTTGTCGAGGAGCGCACGCGCAGCCTCGGCGGCAACCTGCTCGCCGGGACGAAGCTTGCGGTAGATGTCCTTGAGGGCTTCTTCCTTGGTAAGGATGTTGTCCTTCTCGAGGGTGAGCTCGATGGACGCGTAGCCCTTGAACTCCTCAAGGATCTGCTCGCTGGTGAGGCCGAGGGCCTTCAGGAACACGGTCACGGACTGCTTGCGCTTGCGGTCGATGCGCACGCCAACCTGGTCGCGCTTGTCGATCTCGAATTCAAGCCAGGCACCACGGCTCGGGATGACACGGGCGGAGTAGATGTCCTTGTCAGACGTCTTCTCCTGCTCGCGGTTGAAGTACACGCCCGGGGAGCGCACCAGCTGCGACACGACGACACGCTCGGTGCCGTTGATCACGAAGGTGCCCTTGGGGGTCATCAACGGGAAGTCACCCATGAACACGGTCTGAGTCTTGATCTCACCGGTGAGGTGGTTCATGAACTCGGCGTTCACATAGAGGGGTGCTGAATAGGTCTTACCCTTTTCCTTGCACTCGTCAATGGTGTACTTCTCCGGCTCGAGCTCCGGGTTGGTGAAGGACAGCTGCATCGTTTCGCCGAGGTCCTCGATGGGAGAGATCTCCTCGAAGATCTCATCGAGCCCGGTGCGATTCGGCAGGTCCTGGCGTCCGGCCTTCTGGGCCTCGGCGACGCGAGCCTTCCAGATGTCGTTGCCGACGAGCCAGTCGAAGCTCTCGGTCTGCAAAGCGAGCAGATCCGGAACGTTCAAGTGGTCGCTGATCTTTGCGAACGACAGACGCTCGTGGGAGCGGCCGTTCTTGGGTGAGTTGGTGGTTGCGTTGCGCGCAGCAGCCAAGGAAATAACCTCCGTGGACCCCGTCAGGTCTAGTTACTGTTATTGGTGATGACTCCGCAGACCCTCGAAAGAGGTGTGCCTCAAGGTGGCTTGAACACGCAAAGCCGACCGCAATATGAAGGCATAGTTTGTCTGGGAGCGCAAGGGCCAACTATATGCCTTCCTGACTGATGTGTCCACCTCATTGTTGCGATCGAGCAGATTCTCAGGTATAACCCACTCTTCCCCGTCGCTCGAAAGCGGATGTTGCCGGTACCGCACACACAGAGGGCGCAGACTGGGGGGATGAGTACTGGGCGCAAGGGCGAAGTGGCGACGGACGGGTATCCCTCTGTCGTATTGAAGTTGAGCGGACACACGGCGGTGATCGAACCGGACCGGTTCACCCCCGGCAGCTTTCAACTCGTGGTCGACGGAACTCCGCAGTCGCACGTGAACATCGACCACCCCGACGAGCTCTTCTTCGAGTACATCCAGCGCATCGG
Source organism: Cryobacterium sp. N19 (assembly GCF_002929595.1). Lineage (NCBI taxonomy): Bacteria > Bacillati > Actinomycetota > Actinomycetes > Micrococcales > Microbacteriaceae > Cryobacterium > Cryobacterium sp. N19. The sequence continues at coordinate 34,295 of NZ_PJJR01000042.1, forward strand.
GCATGTCATCGATCTGCTCGGGGAGCCGCACGAGCCGATCACCGCCGTGCACCTCGGAGCCGGCGCCCTCACCCTGCCCCGCTATGTCGAGGCGACCCGACCGGGCTCGCGCCAGCAGGTGGTGGAGATCGAGAGCGATTTGATCGATCTCGTGCGCGAGGTTCTTCCTTGGGACAAGCGCGCCCAGCTGCGGGTGCGCCACGGCGACGCCCGCGAGGTGCTCGGCAAGCTGCCGGCCGGGCTGAACGGCGCGGTCGACCTCGTCGTGGTCGACATCTTCTCGGGCGCGCGCACCCCCAAGCACGTGACCAGCCGTGAGTTCTTCGCGCTCGCCGCCCCGCTGCTGTCGCCGCGCGGCGTGCTCGCAGTCAACGTAGCGGATGGCCCCGGCCTCGCGTTCGCGCGTGGCCAGGCCGCCACCCTCTCCGCGGTGTTCCCGCACGTGATCGGATTCGCCGAGACCCAGGTGCTCAAGGGCCGCCGTTTTGGCAACATCGTGTTCGTGGCGGCGCACACGCCGATCGACCTCAACTGGATTCCGCGGCTGCTCGCTAACGGGCCGCACCCGGCGAAGGTGATCGAGGGCGCCGAGCTGAAGGCGTTCATGGCCGGTTCGCTCGTGGCGACCGATGAGACCTCGACGCAGTCGCCGCTGCCCGGCCGCACGGTCTTCCAGATCGGGCACTAGCCGAGCATCCGTTCCGAACTGCGGAGATTCTGCACAATTCGGGTCACCGCACCCCTTGGTTTGACAAATCAGCCCAGATCTCCGCAGTTGTGAACGTTGCCCTAGATAACTCCCCCGATGCGACCCCCACCGGCGCGACACCGCCCCGGCTTCGGCCGGTTTCTCACCGGCGGCGGTACTCTGGGCACACCCGTTCTTTCCCCTGCGGCCGCGGCCGCCCTCGTCAATACAGGAACACACCCTGAGCTTCATCATCGGTTACGATCCCATCACCCTGCGCGAAAAAGTCGACCTGCTGGCCGCTGGCGAGCGACTCGTCGAACTCGGCAATCTGCGCAGCCTGGCCGCCCTCAACGAAAAGGTCGCCCTGCTGCGGCTGGTCGGGCGGCTCGATGAGGCCTGGGAGATCGCGAATGAGGCGCTGCGGCAGTCCCGCTTTACCGGCAACCGGGAGCAGGCGGTGGCCAGTCGCATCCGTCGTGCGCAGGTTTTGCAATTTCAGGGCAAGCTCGATGAGGCCGCGAGCGAGCTGACGCACTGCATACTCGACTCCGAGGTGCACGAGTGGACCCGCCTCGCCGCCTATGCCCGGCAGCACCGCGGCAAGGTGTACTTCGACCAGGGCAACCTCGAGGGCGCGTTGGCTGACTTCACCGCGGCCGTGTTTCTTCGGGAGAAGGACGGCGCCGACGCCGACGAACTCGACAGCTCGCTGCTCGCCGTGGCCGTCGTTGAATCGCACATTGCGGCCCGCGGGTCCGCGGCCTGACCACCTTCCACTTTGGCTGCCGCGCAAAACTCCTGCAATTCGCAGCGGGCGCTCGATACAGGTCCGAAAATACGCGGCGCCCGATGCGCTCAGCCAGAAATTGCAGGAGTTGTGCTGCCCGTCGGCCGGAGACAGTGGCCCCCGAGCGAGTTCTACGGCATGCTGTGTTCACCACGAAGGCGAGGTGAACGGTGACTTTTGGGCGAGCGGCGGCCGTCGCATCTGCAACCCTGCTGGTTCTCGTGCTGGCCGCCTGCAGCGCGGACGCGCCGAGCGCTACTCCGTCGACCTCGACACCAGCCGGGCCCGCACCGACCGCGACGGACGCCGGCCCGCTCGCGCCGGTGCATCCGCTCGGCGAACCGGTCGTCATCGCCTCGGAACTCGAGGCGCCCTGGTCGATTCTGCGGCTGCCAGACGGCGCCACGCTGATCAGCGAACGCGACACGACCCGGGTGCGGGAGCTGCTGACCGACGGCAGCCTGCGTGAGGCGGGAAAAGTGTCGGCCGCGCAGCCGAACGGTGAAGGCGGCCTGCTCGGCCTGGCCTTTCTGGCCGACGAAGCAGCCCCCGGCGGAGACGGCTGGGTGTACGCCTATTTCTCCACGGCCAACGACAACCGCATCGAGCGGATGCCGCTGGCCGGCTCCCCCGGCAGCCACACCCTGGGGGCGCCCACCGTCATTCTGAGCGGTATCCCCCGGGCCGGCAACCACAACGGAGGGCGCATCGCGTTCGGCCCGGACGGCCTGCTCTATGCGACCGCTGGCGACGCGGGAGACACCGTCAACGCCCAAAACCTTGATGCCCTCGGTGGCAAGATCCTGCGCATGACCGCGACCGGGCAGGTACCCGACGACAACCCGTTCGGCACGCTGGTGTACTCGTTCGGGCATCGGAATCCGCAGGGTTTGGCGTGGGATTCGCACGGACAGCTCTGGGCGAGCGAGTTCGGCCAGAACACCTGGGACGAGCTCAACCGCATCGTCCCCGGTGGCAATTACGGCTGGCCGCTGGTCGAAGGCCAGGCCGGCAACTCGGCGTACATCGACCCGGAGCAGCAGTGGTCGACCGACCAGGCCAGCCCGAGCGGCATCACCATCGTGAACGACACCATCTTCATGGCGAGCCTGCGCGGAGAACGGCTGTGGAGCATCCCGATCACGACGGACTCCTCCACAGCCACCCCCACCGAGTGGTTTGCGCACAGTTTCGGTCGATTGCGCGACGTGGTGCCCGGGCCTGCTGGCACACTGTGGTTTGTGAGTAATAACACGGATGGCCGGGGCTCGCCGGCGGCCGGTGACGACCGGCTCTACCAAGTCGAGTTGCGCCAAGTTCAGGTTGGTCCTTAATGGCCGACCTCGCTCAGGTGCGCCGCTGGGCTGACGCACTCATCGTGTTGCACCTCGACCCCAGCTGGACTTTCGGCTTCGACAACGCGAAGAAGCGGGCGGGCCTCTGCAATTTCAGCAAGAAGCACATCACCGTGTCGCGCTACCTCGCCTCGCGCTACGTCGACGACGACGTCTACCAAATTCTGCTGCACGAGCTCGCGCATGCCCTGGCCGGCCCGCGCGCCGGACACGGCCCGCGGTGGAAGAAGATGGCACACGACCTCGGCTACGACGGCAAGCGCACCCACGACGGTGAGATCGCCAATGAGCTCGCGCCGTGGGTGGGCACCTGCCCCGCCGGGCACACCCACTTTCGGTACCGGCAGCCCACCCGGCCCCTGGCCTGCGGGCTCTGCGCCCGCCGGTTCGACCAAGCGCACGCCATCACCTGGCTCAGGCGGGAGATCACACCGGCGATCCGGCGCCGGGCCGCGGCATCCGCTGGGCCCTAGTGCGTCACCGGCCGGGTTCAGTGCGTGTCGTAGCGGGCGAGGGCGTCGGCATCCGTTGCGAGGGTCATCGCCCGGCGCGCGGTGTCGAGCGCGGTCACCGGGTCACTTTCGGCCACGGCGAGCGCCAGCTGCCGCTCGGCCTCGGCCAGGCGCGTGCGGGCTGCAGCTTGCACCCGTCCGCGGTGCGCGCCCACGAAGTCGCGAGTGACGGTGATCTGGCTGCGCGCGGTGAGCAGCGCCCCGGCCAGGGCGGTGCGCGCGTTGTCGAGGCGCAGCTGGCGGTTGCGCGCCTCCGAGCGGATGCTGTCCAGCCCGTTCATCGCGGCCTCGAGGGTCACCAGATCCGCGGCCGGGTCGCTCGGCCGCCCGGGCTCGCGGAGAGACGCGTGCACGGAGGCGGCGTCGGCGATGACCTGGTTAAGCGACGCGCTCGTGTCGGACTCTTCGTGGCCATCGCGCAGGGCACGGGCTTCGGCGAGTTCCGTACCGGCAGCATCCAGCGCCTTCTGCAGGTTTGCGAAGCCGCGGTGGAGCTGGTCTTCGCCGGTTTCGATCGCGTCGAGCAGCTGCGTCGCCTGGAACAGGTCGTGCTCGGCTGCCTGCAGCTGCTCGCCGACCGGCTCAGTAGCTGCCAGGCGCGCCGCCGCCGCATCGGCGCTCGCCCGCGCAGCGTCCAGAGCCGTGCGGGCCCGGTCGACGTTGCCGCTGATCGGCGCGAGCGCGGCGGCCGAATAGCTGAGGCCGAGCCTCGTGAGGGTGCTCGCTCCGCCCGCAACGCGGTCGGACACCCGGCCCTGTCGGCGGCGCAGTTCGTCGATCTGCTGCGGCGCATTGCGCTCCACACCACGTTTGGCCGTGAAATCGCGGGCCTGGTTGGTCAGCCGACCGGTCGCTTCGTCGGCGAGCTGCACAATCTGGTGGTTCCAGCGGGTGCGCTCGAGAGCGCTGTCCGGCACCGCGTCATCGAGTTTCTGCTGCAGCGCGAAGGCATCGCTGAGCTGTCGCCTCGAGGTCGCGAGCGTGGTGGCGAACTCCCGCGTTGCCGATTCCCCGAACTGCGCGATCGCGAAGCTGAGTTCGTCGGTGGCGTCCTGCACCACGTCGTCGGCGCGCACCAGGCTGCTCGACGCGTTGCGTTCCAGCTCGGTGGCCACTGCTCTCACCTGCCCGAGCCTGGCCAGGGTGCGCCGCCGCGAGGCGCCGACCAGCGCCCAGACTCCGGCCACAACGAGGCCGATAACGATGACCGAGGGTACCCACCAGAGATCGCCATTCATGGGCTTGAGTCTAATAAGGGATTACTGACCAAACGCCCTACCGGTCGTCGGCGGAGGGCCGGCGCATCTGCTGCCGAATCATCTCGAAGTCGTGCCGCGAGATCTCCAGCACGCCGGCTCGCAGCTGAAAACCCCAGCTGAGGTTGTCGCGGGTCAGTTGCAACACGGGCAACAGCGGGCGGATGCTGGTGGGCCAGGCATCCAGGTCGTAGTCCGCCCGGCGTCGCCACGGACGAAATTCGTTACCGGGGTCGCCGACCTGGTACGCGAAGGCATCCGCTATGCGACCGATCGCGGTGAATTCCTTGAGCGGTTCGCCCTCGATCGCGGTCTTCGGCGAGTAGTAGACGATACCGTCAGCCTCGCCCATCTGCGCGATCATGTCGCCGGCACCACGGTTGGCGCGGGCAATTCCCAAATCAACACCGCGCAGCACATGCTCGCGATGCACAACGCCCAGCCAGAACCGAATTGCCACCTGTCTAGTTGTACTGCATGCCGTCGTCAGACCAAACTAGAACCATGCGCGTACTGCTGAAAGAGATCCTCGACTGCACACCGGATGCCGCCTGGCACGCCATTCACAGTCCCGCCGTGTTTCGGGAGGTGAGCAGCCCGTTCATGGCGGTCGAGTCCCTCGAAGCCGACGGTTTTCCCACCCGCTGGGAGCCCGGCGAACACCCCGCCGTGTTCACCGCGCTCGGCCTCGTGCCGATGGGCACCCAGGTCATTCGACTCGCTGACTCCACGCACCGACCCGACGGAGTGCGCATTCTGCGCGACACCGGCCGCGGGGTATCCGGTGCGCTCAGCGCGGTCACGCTGTGGGACCACCGCATGGCCATCGCGCCCGACCCGGCCGGCACCGGAAAAACGCTCTACCGCGACCAGCTCATCTTTCGCGGGCGGCCTGCCACGCTCGCGCTCTGGCCCACCTTCTGGGCGTTCTGGCAGTGGCGCCTGCTGCGGCTCAAGCGCCTCGCCCCCACCTGGCAGCACGACGTCGGCATCGACGACCCGAACTTCGTGCCGCCGGCGCAGTCAGCGGACTCCACCGGCACCGCCGAAACCGCCCGCGACTAGCGGATGCCTGCTGTGCGCCGCGCCCGGCGGCGGTAGCGTAGCCCGTATGAGTTCTTCCCTCGGAGCCTTGCAGATCGCCGACTGGCGCCGTCGCGTGACCGGACTGTATGCCGGGGTGCGGCAACTGAGCGCGAGCAGCCCGAAGAGCGGGCATGATCTGTGGCGTTCCGGGCGCGACGAACTGTTCGCCGGGCATCCGTCGTCGCCGCTACTGCCGGATGACCGCTCGGCATTCACCGGGCTTCCGATTGCCGCCTACGACCCGGACTGGCGGTTCGAGGTCGAGGTTCACCGCGCCGAGCAGCCGTATCGCATGCAGGTGGAGACCGGAACCGACGGCACCGTGCCGTTCGATCTGGTCGGAACCGTGCGGCTGCCGTACCTCGGCTCGCTCGACGTGTGGCGGCTCGCCAGCTACGGCGGCGGACTTTTCCTGCCGCTGAAAGACGCCCTGGCCGGCAAAAACGACGGAACCTACGGCGGCGGGCGCTACCTGCTCGACACCATGAAGGGCGCTGATCTCGGCCCGGGTGTTGGCGACGACACCCTCATTCTCGATTTCAACTTCGCCTACAATCCCTCCTGCGCGTACGACCCGATGTGGGCCTGCCCGTTGCCGCAGGTCGGCAACATCATCGACACCCCGGTGCCCGTCGGCGAGCTCTACCACGGCGACCACTCCTAGCTATCCGGGTGCCCGCTCATAACTGCGGAGAATTCACCGATTCGCGCGCCTCCGGGTGCGATATTGTCCGAATTTTCCGAAAAGCTCCGCAGTTCGGTCCAGCACCCCGGATACGAGGGTAAAAACGGGTGGGCACGGAGCCGATTTGACAGCATCCGCTAGAGTGAGAGTACTTGCGAGTGCGTAGTTGTGCTCGCTGCGTCGTAGAACGCCCTCTTCTCTATCCGGCGGCCCACCAGGCTGACCTGATTTTTCGAATGAAACATTCTTACGGCGAACGGATGTGCCCTTCGGCACCTTCGCCATGTGAATCCTCCTGGTTCGATTATCGCTGCGCGGTAAACAAACGGGCGAGGAGACTGATGCCCCGAAAGGCACCACTTTGTCTACAGCTTTATCTACAACTTTCAGTACGCTCGGCGTGCCGGCTCCCCTGGTCAAGGTTCTCTCTTCACAGGGAATCGACACCGCTTTCCCCATTCAGGTCGACACCCTTCCTGACACTTTGAACGGCCGCGACGTACTCGGCCGCGGCAAGACCGGCTCGGGCAAGACCCTGGCCTTCTCTATCCCGATGGTCTCTCGCCTCGGTGGCAACCTCGCCGGCGGCAAGCGTCGCCCCGGTCGCCCGCTCGGCCTGATTCTCGCGCCGACTCGCGAGCTCGCCACGCAGATCACCAACGCCATCACCCCGCTCGCCGAGGCCTACGGCCTCAACACCACCACCATCTTCGGCGGCGTCTCGCAGGGCCGTCAGGTCACCGCGCTCAAGGCCGGCGTCGACATCGTCGTCGCCTGCCCCGGCCGCCTCGAAGACCTCATGAAGCAGGGTTTCGTGAACCTCGATTCCGTCGAGATCACCGTGCTCGACGAGGCCGACCACATGGCCGACCTCGGCTTTCTTCCGGTCGTCACCCGCATCCTCGACAAGACCCCCGGCAACGGCCAGCGCATGCTGTTCTCCGCCACGTTGGACAACGGCGTGGACAAGATCGTCAAGCGCTTTCTGCACGACCCGGTGATGCACTCGGTCGACGAGGCCAACAGCCACGTCTCGGCCATGACCCACCACGTGTTCGAGGTCTCCGGCGTTGACGCGAAGAAGGAGCTCGTGCAGAAGCTCGCGAGCGGCTCCGGCCGTCGCATCCTCTTCATGCGCACCAAGCACCAGGCCAAGAAGCTCGCCAAGAGCCTCACCGACGCTGGCATCCCCTCCGTCGACCTGCACGGAAACCTCTCGCAGGTTGCTCGTGACCGTAACCTCGCCGCCTTCAGTGCCGGCACGGTCAAGGTTCTCGTCGCCACGGATGTCGCCGCTCGCGGCGTGCACGTCGACGACATCGAACTCGTGATTCACGTTGACCCGCCGGCCGAGCACAAGGCGTACCTGCACCGTTCGGGCCGTACCGCCCGGGCCGGCAGCGCCGGTGACGTCGTCACCGTCGTACTGCCGGAGCAAAAGCGCGACACTGACGCGCTTCTGCGCAAGGCCGCCATCAAGGTGACCCCGCAGCGCGTCGATGCCGCCTCCCCCGCCGTCGACGCCCTCGTCGGCGATGTCGCCGCCTACGTCAAGCCGGCGCCCCGAGTCGAAGCGCCGCAGCAACAGCGCCAGTCGCAGGGTGGCCGTTCACAGGGCGGTCGCTCGCAGGGTGGCCGTTCACAGGGCGGTCGCTCAGAAGGCGGTCGCTCGCAGGGTGGCCGTTCAGAAGGCGGTCGCGATGCCGGCGCCAGCCGCTCCGGCGGAGGCCGCGACGGCGCTCGCACTGACCGCAACGACGGCGGCCGCAGCCGCGACTCGGCTCCCGCCGGTGGAGCTCGTCGTGAGCGCACCGGTCGTCCGGCCGGCGCTGCCACCAGCGCGCCCCGCTCCGGTTCGGCCGCCGGCCGCTCCGGCGGAGCCCGCGTCGGCAGCCTCCAGGTCGGCGGACTCGTTCGCGGACCCGGCTCGGGTGGAGCCGGCCGTTCTGCTCCCCGCCGCTCGCAGGGCTAAACCGCCGCAGCATCCGCCTACTAAAACGGGTCGGTCTCCTCGGAGGCCGGCCCGTTTTGGGTGCCCCGCGTCACGGGGCACCCGCAAACACGGTTAGTGTCGAATCATGAACACCACAGTTGTCGTTCGACCCGTTGAAGAAGCGGATGCCGAAAGCCTGGGCCGCGTACACGCCGCCTGCTGGCATGAAACGTACGATCACCTGCTCAGCCAGGCCGCCCTATCACAGCTGCGGCCCCAGCGCCTCGCGGCCCTCTGGCGCCGTTTCACAACTCAGGGCGCGGAATACCGTCAAAAAGTCGTCCTTGTCGATGGCGAGATCGTCGGATTCGCCGGCAGCGGACCGACGCGCGACGGTGACCGTCCCACCCCGCACGAGTTATTTTTCATGTACCTGCTGGAGGCGAACCACGGCTCGGGTGTCGGCCAGCAACTGTTCGATTCCGTGGTCGACCCCGGTGCCTCGTCGCTGTGGGTCGCCGCCGACAACCCCCGGGCGCACGCCTTCTACGCCCGCAACGGCTACGTCGCGGACGGCCTCGAGCGTAATGAGGAGGTGCTCGGCGAAAAGCTGCACGAGGTGCGTCTGGTTCGCTAGGTCCCGCTCACAAGTGCAAAGTTCGCCGTACAGCGCTCGAATGCAGCCCAAAAGCCCCCAACGGGGGTTTTGGGCATATTCAAAGCAATAGGGTGAGCGGATGAGTCCTTCCGCAGCCCCCGAGGCGATCCCTGTCATCCTCGATGTTGATACCGGGGTCGACGACGCCCTGGCCATTCTGTTTGCCCTCGCGCACCCGGGCATCAACGTGCTCGGCATCAGCTGCGTGGCCGGCAACGCCTCCCTCGAGCGCGTCGTCGAAAACACCCTGCGTATTCTCGACGTAGCGGAGGCCCCATACATTCCGGTCGCGGCCGGAGCCCGCCGCCCCTTGCTCGAACCAGCCCGATCGGCCGCGCATGTCCACGGCGAAAGCGGCCTCGGCACGCTGCAGCTTCCGCCGACCGACCGCCAGCCGGAGACGATCAGTTCGATCGAGCTCATGCACAGACTGATCCAGGCCAGCCCGCACCCGGTCACCCTGGTTGGGCTGGCGCCGCAGACCAACCTTGCACTGCTGTTGCGGCAGTACCCCGACGTCGTGAACAACATCGAGCGCATCGTGTTCATGGGCGGATCCACCACGGTCGGCAACGCCACCGCCGTCGCCGAATTCAACGTCTGGCACGACCCGGAAGCCGCGGCCATCGTGCTCGACTCCGGCGTGCCCACGTTCATGTACGGTCTCGACGTGTTCAACCAGGTGTCGATCCCGGAGTATGTCGCCGGTGCCCTCGTGCAGAGCGACTCCAACCTCGCCCAGGTCGTCGGTCGACTACTCGGCAACCGGATCGCGCTCGGGTCGGGCCGCAACGCCGAATACACGGGCCTCATTGGTGACGCCGGAGCCCTCTGTGCCCTCGTCGATCCCTGCGCCCTCACCATCGAGATGTTGCCGCTGCGGGTGCAGCTCGCCGGCTACGGGCGCGGACAGACGCTGGTCGACAAGCGCATCCACCCGGGAGAAGACATCGTGCACGGGCTGGCGCCCGCGTGGGAGGCCGCCGAGGTAGCCCTCGACGTCGACGTCGACCGCTACGTACGCCTGTTCCTCAACACGCTCGGCCTCGGATCGGCGCTGGAGCAGTAACCAAGCGGATGCCGCGCGCGGCATCCGCTCAGCGGGTCAGTACAGCTGACCCACGGAGGCCAGGGCCGCGCGCAGCAGGGTGCCGCGACCGCCTTCCATCTCGGCGGAGACCCCCGGCGAGGCGGCCTCGGCCGGCGTCATCCAGGTGATTTCGAGCGCGTCCTGGCGGGGGTCGCAGGTGCCGGTTACGGGAACGACGTAGGCCAGCGAGACGGCGTGCTGGCGGTCATCCGTGTAGGCGGTGATGCCCGGCATCGGAAAGTATTCGGCGACCGTGAACGGCACAGGGCTGGCCGGCAGCTGCGGAAAGGCCATCGGACCGAGGTCTTTTTCGAGGTGGCGGAACAGCGCGTCGCGTAGGGTCTCGCCGTAGAGCACGCGGCCGGAGACCAGGGTGCGCGTCATCTCGCCGGTAGGACGAGCGCGTAATAAAACGCCGACCTCGACGACCTGACCGAGGCCATCGACCCGCACGGGCACGGCCTCGATGTAGAGAATTGGGAGCCGGCGGCGAATCTCGGCGAGTTCGACGTCTTTCAGCCAGCCCGGATTCGTATTCGGGGCTCCCGCGGGGGGCTTCGGCGTCCAGTCCGGGTCTGGGTCAGGGGTTCGCACGCTCATAGTGCCATTCTGTCCTACGCCGGCCTCGGCCGTGCACTCGAGCCGTTACGCGATGTGGAGAACCGGCGCGGCAATGGAAGTATGGGAGGACACGGCGCCGCGAACCCGGGAGGACCCATGACCACCAGCACCCCCATCGACAACTCGGCCGTACTCTGGTCGGCGACCAGCGCCGACCAGGCTGACCGCCCGTTGTTGATCATCATGCACGGCTACGGCTCGCACGAGGGCGACCTGTTCTCGCTGGCCCCGCACCTGCCGCTCGAACCGGTGATTGCCGCCCTGCGCGCGCCGCTGCCGGCGCCGCTCCCGGTCACCGACGGCTGGGCCTGGTTTCCGATCAGCGAACCGGGCAGCCCAGACCCGGCCACCGTCACCGCCGCGGTCAACGCCGTGCTTGACTGGCTCGACGCCCTGCCGCAACAACCGCCATCGATCGGCCTGCTCGGATTCTCGCAGGGCGGAGCGATGGCGCTCGAACTACTGCGTGCCGCGCCCGACCGGTTCAGTTTCGCGGTGAACCTCTCTGGATTCATCGCGACCGGCCCGCAAATCAGCGACGCCGAGCTGGCCGAACAGCCGCTTCCGGTGTTCTGGGGGCGCGGTACCGCCGACGGCGTGATTCCGCCCAGCGCGATCGAACGCACCCAGGCCTGGTTGCCCGACCACAGCACCCTCACCGAGCGCATCTACGAGGGACTTCCCCACTCGATCTCGCAGGCCGAACTCGGCGACGTGGTGAATTTTCTGCGCACCCAGTACGCCTCAGTCGCGGCCGAGCCGACCGCCTAAACACACGAAAAGCGGATGCCGGTCACCGGCATCCGCTTTCAGCGGGTCAGGAGCGGTCGCGCTTGGCCTGCTCCTGCGAAGCCTGACGCTCGACGTGCGCCTTCTTAGCGGCGCGCTGGGCGTCGCGGTCTTTCACGGCGATCTGGTCGGCGCGCACGCCGGCCTGGGTGGAACGTTCCAACACGAGCCAGGCCGGCGGCTGCTGCAGCAGGGCGGCGATCTCAGCGGTGGTCAGTGGGTCGATGATGTCACTGCGGGCCAAGCCGGAGATCGAGACGCCGAGCTTGGCGGCGACGACCTGGCGTGGGTGCGGGCCGTTGGCGCGCAGCAGGGTGAGCCATTCCGGCGGGTTAGCCATGAGGTCGGCCAGCTCGGTGCGGCTGACGAATTCGGTCTGGAACTCGGCCGGTGCCGCGCCCGGCAGAATCCCGAGTTTCTGGGCCGCCGTGGCGGGCTTCATTGTCTGGGGCTTCTTCTCGGAACTCATTGTTCAAGCGTATAGCCTGAGAGGGCCCTCGTTTGGGCAAATCGACCTCTGCTGCCCTCAACTACTACGAGAAAGGATGCCGGTGAGCTTTTCCATCGCCTTCGTCGCCGGTGTCACCCCCACCAAATGGACCCGCATCTGGAATGACCGCCGCCCCGACGTTCCCCTCTCCGCGTTTCGCACGGAGCCCGCGGAGCAGATCGCGGTGCTGCACGACGGCCGGGCCGACGTCAGTCTGGTACGCCTTCCGATCGACGACACCAATCTCAGCGTCATCAACCTGTACAACGAGATTCCGGTCGTTGTCGCGTCGAAGGACCACGAAACCCTGCAGGCCGAGACCGTGCTCCTGGCCGACCTGGCGGGTGAACACCTGCTTCAGAACCCGGACGACGTGCCTGAATGGCGCGATATCGCCGACGAGATTCGGGACGGCACCCGCCGCGCCCTGCCGCCCATGCGTGATCTCGACGAGACGATGGAGCAGGTTGCCGCCGGCGTCGGCATCATCATCGTTCCGCACTCGATCGCCCGACTGTACGGTCGCAAAGACGTGGTCTCCCGCCCGGTGACGGGGGTCGCCGACACCCAGATCGCCCTGGCCTGGATCACCCGCGAGACCAGCGACGACATCGAAGAGTTCATCGGCATCGTGCGCGGGCGCTCCAGGCAGAGCTCGCGAACGGATGCCGGTGCCGCCGCCGCGGCATCCACTGACACCGAAGAGGCACCGGTGCATAGCGATGGCCGCCCGGGAAAACCGCCGCGCAAACCCAAGAAGACAGACAAAGCCAAGGCCGCGGCCAAAGCCATCCGAGTTGCGGCAGCCAAGGCCAAGCCGGCCGTGCGCAAAAGAACCGAGAGCTCACCCGGCCGCACCCGCCCGACCAAGAATCCCAACAAGGGCAAGGCCCGCGGGCACTAGAAGAACTAGGGGTTTTTCAGCACCGACAGAATGTTGCCGGACGGGTCGGTGAACCAGGCGATGTCCGGCCCTTGTCCGCCGCCGGCGGCAATTCCCTTGTCATTCTGCACAAAGCCGTCGTAGCGCAGAAAATCTACGCCGCGTTCGGTGAGTTCGTCGACCGTGGCATCAAGATCGGTCACCGCGAAATTCAGGATCGTATAGGTCGCCGGCACGAAGTCCGGCTTGGGGTAGACGATGACGGTGGCTCCGCCTGGCAGAGCTATGCGCAGCATGCCCATCTCCCCGACGGAGACTTCGAGGCCGAGGGTTTCGGCATAGAAGGTGTGCGCGGCGTCGAGGTCGGAGACCGCGAAACCACTGAATCCGGCGACGATACCGACGGCGTGTTCGGTCATGAGGTGACTCCTTTGTCGATGAAAGGTCGGTCAGCGGGAGCTGATCGACGCGAACTTGCGAATGCATAGTGGCACGAACACGAGCAACATCACGGTGATGCCGATAAGAACGGTGAGAATCGGGTTCTGCATGGTCCAGATATCAGGCACGGGCGCGGTTCCGAGGTTGCCGAAGAGCTGGCGCACCGCCTGCACGAGTGAGGACACCGGGTTCCACTCGGCGAAGAGGCGCAGAGGGGTGGGCAGGGTGTCGCTCGGCACGAACGCGTTCGAGACGAAGGTCAGCGGAAACAGGATGAGAAATGACGCGTTGTTGATGACCTCTGGGCTCTTCACGCTCATGCCGAGCAGCGCCATCACCCAGCTGAAGGCGTAGCCGAACAGCAGCAGCAGGCCGACCCCGGCCAGAAACTCCGGCGGGGAGGTGTTGACCCGCCAGCCGACCGCGAGGCCGGTGGCCATCATGATCACCATCGAAATCGTGTTGAGCACGAGGTCACCGTTGGTGCGTCCGATCAGCACGGCGGATGCGTTCATCGGCAGGCTCCGAAAACGGTCGATGATTCCCTCTTTCAGGTCTAGCGCCATAGCGGCACCCGAGAACGTCGCCCCGAAGACAACGGTCTGCGCGAAGATACCGGCCATGAGGAACTGTGTGTAGTCACTGCCCTGCACCGCGATCGCCCCGCCGTAGACCTGGCTGAACAGCAGCACGAACATGATCGGTTGGATCACGGCGAAGACGAGCATGTCGGGTGAGCGTTTGATCTTGATCAGGTTGCGCTTGGTGACGGTCCAGCCGTCGGAGCACCACAACGACAACGGGTTCCAGGTGGGCAGCGGGGGCAGGGTCGCGACACGGGATTCTCCGCTCGCCAGGCCGGTGGCTGTAACCGGGTCCGTGGAGTGCCGGGGGCTCATTTCACTTTCTCCAGATCTTCGGTGGCATCCGATTCGCGCTGTTGGGCTCGCTTGGCCTGCGCCCGCTTAGAGAGCCTCGGCCCGCTGGAATCATCGTCGTCCGACGCCGCGAGATCGGCTTTGTGGCCGGTGAGTCTGAGGAACACGTCGTCGAGCGTGGGGCGGCGCATACCCGCATCGTGCAGGTCGACCTCAGCGCCGCGCAGGTCGGCGAGCATGCTTTGCAGCGCGGTGGGCCCGTTGGTGACGGCTACTTCGACTCCGCGTCCGTCGGTGGAGATCGTCGGTTCGCCCGAACCGTACCGGGCGAGAATTTCCCGGGCAACCGCGCCATCGGCGGCATCGACGAGGGCGACGACCACACGGTGTCCGCCAATTTGCGCTTTGAGCTGATCCGAAGTGCCCTCGGCGATCACTCGGCCGTCGTCGATGACGACGATGTCATCGGCGAGCTGGTCGGCCTCTTCGAGGTATTGCGTGGTCAGCAGCACCGTCGTTCCGTCGGCGACGAGACGCTTGATGACATCCCACAGGGCGATCCGACTGCGGGGGTCGAGCCCGGTGGTCGGTTCATCGAGAAAGAGCACTTTGGGATTGATGACAAGCGCTCCGGCGAGGTCAATGCGACGACGCATGCCTCCGGAGAACCCCTTGACCGGCCGGTTACCGGCGGCAGTGAGCTCGAACAGGTCGATGAGCTCCTGCGCCCGTTTGCGGGCAGCCGCCCCGCCGAGGTGGTACAGCCGACCGACCATCTCCAGGTTCTCGAATCCGGTGAGGTTCTCGTCGACGGCGGCATACTGGCCGGAGACCCCGATGATGCGGCGCACCGATTTGGGGTGGCGCACGACGTCGATTCCGTCGATGACGGCGGTGCCGGCATCCGGTCGAATCAGTGTCGTGAGCATCTTCACGACGGTGGTTTTTCCGGCACCGTTGGGACCGAGGAGGGCCTTGACCGTGCCACGCGGCACCTGCAGGTCGAGCCCGGCGAGCGCGTGCACCGGACCACTCTTGGATTGGTAGGTCTTGGTCAGGCCCTGGGCCTCAATGATCACGTGGAATCCTTGCCGTATCGGGGGTGCAATCAGGTTCGATGCCATGCTAGTAATCCCCTCCGACATCGACAACCGCCCGCCCAATCTTGGTCGGGGCCCAGGCCCCGTCCCCGGGCGAATCTCGAACCCACTTCCCCATAAGAGGTTCGGCGATGCATTGTTTTGCGGCCGCGCCACCCGCTGTTCCTGTGAAGATCTCAGGAAGGAGGCCTCTTTCTGGCAGCGACCACGGAGTGTCCTATGCACTGCCGATGAATCGCCCGGGCAGGCCACACGCCTGTCAGTGTTCATGCGGGGAGACACCCCATGGAGAGGTATTTATGACTACGACCGCCACGCGATCCACTGACGAACGGATGCTGCCCGCTGCAGCTCATCCCGACAGCACGACCGCGCGTCTGATCGACCAGCACCTGCTCACGCGCCGGATCACCGTTGCGCTGTCGCTCGCCGTCATCGGGGCGATTCACATTCTCGACCTTCCGAGCAAATTCGCCGAAACTCCCTACCTCGCCTTCGCGTACATCGGAATCATCATTGCCGCAGCCGTGTTGATCGAACGGGTTCTCATCGTGGGATCGAGAATCGACTTCCTCGCCGCCGCTGCGCTGTCCGCGGCCGTCATCGTCGGCTTTGTCATCAATCGCACGGTCGGCATGCCGATGGCGACGGGCGACATTGGAAACTGGCTGGAACCGCTTGGCCTGTTGTCACTCGCCGTCGAGTTCTTCGCCATCTGGCAGTCGCTCGTGGCCGCGCTGGTCTACCACCGCAAGGCGCGCTGACCATTCGGGCTCACCGTTACGGTGACGCGGTTCCAGCCTGAAAACTGGGCCCGCGTTCGTGAGGTGGGCCCGGGCACGCCCGGCTACAGCCGGGCTAGGCGCTCGATGTCCTCGAGGAACTCGGCGGCAACATCGTCGGACACGGTGCGGCGGGTTTCGGAGATCGCCAGGGCATAGTCGTCGGTGCTCGGGCCGTTGATGACGGGCCCGTCGCCGGAACGATAGAGCGCGTTCTCGAGCGCGTGCTGCGAAGCCCTATGGGCGGCGTACTCGACGTCGGCGGGCGAGAACCCGTCGCTTTTCTCGACCAGAACGGCGAGGTCGACCTCGCCGGACACGCTTTGAGGAATGTACCGCTCCCAGATGGCCTGGCGAGCGGCGACATCCGGCAGGCCGATCGGCACGACATAGTCGAAGCGGCCATGCCGGAGGAAGGCGGAGTCGAGCGCGCGAATGAAGTTGGTCGCACAGACCAACAGGCGACCGGGCTGTTCGCGGAAGGCCGGAATGATCTTGAGCAGCTCGTTGGTGACGCCCTGCATGGCCGACGGCGGTTCGCCGGAGCGCTGGGCGGCGATCTCTTCGACCTCGTCGATGAACACGACCGCGTGTTCGAGCTCGGAGATCTTCAGAAACGTTTCGCGCAGTGCTCCCGCGAGCCCCTGCGGGTCGGCAGCGAGTCGCGACGGGAAGACTTCGATGAACGACCACTCCAGGCGGGAGGCGATCGCCTTGGCGAAGGTGGTCTTTCCGGTGCCGGGAGGGCCGAACAACACGACGGCTTTGGGCGGTGAGACCCCGTATTGCTCGGCGAGTTCGGGCTTGGCCAGCGGCATGACCAACCGGCGCTCGAGCAGTTCCTTCTCGTGCGCCATGCCGCCGACCTTCTGCCAGAGGTCCCGCGGCAACACCCGGCCGCCAAGCTCGGCGAGCAGCTTGAGCTCCTCGCGCTGCACCGGAATGTGCCGTTCGAAGTAACGCAGGTTCTTCTTCACTTCGAATCCGCGGTTGAGAAAGGCATCCACCTTGGTCTCGGATTCGGGCATGAGCGCCGAGAGTTTGGTCATGCCGTGCGGGGCCATCCGGGCTTCCAGCGCGGCGAGCATGGCCGTGCCGATGCCCTGGCTCTGCCATTTCTCGGCGGTGGCAAGAAAAACGATCCAGCCCTGGGCATGGGCGGCCCGGCCGACGGCGGCACCGACGACCTCATCGCCGTGCACCGCCACGACGGCGTGGTCCTTCTCGCAGGAGGCGAGTACCTCGGAGAGACCGTAGACCGGCTCCGTGTCGGAGGCCTTGAGTTCTTCCCACAGGCGCAGAATGCCGTCCAGGTCGTCGGAGTGAAAATCGCGCAATCGCCAGCCAGTCATCGTGAACCTCGCATTGTTGGTTGTGCTGCCAATCTATTGCACCCACTCAGGCTCGAAACGCGGCAGCGAGAATGCCGGGCAGCCTGCGCACCGACGGGCGCGCGGCGAATTCGGTCAGCAGGCGGGCGGTCAAAGTGCCACTGCGAGCCGACACGAACCACGGCGGCTTCGGCAGCAGAGCCCACTCACCATGCACCACCGAGCGTGGAAACGGCCGAAACGGCCCACGCACGACGGTGCGCTCCAGCGGCCGGGCAGCACGATTATCGGCGAGACTCCGCCGAGCTCACTGCTGATCGGTTTACCCAGGCTGGGAGTTCTTGAGCCGCCGAACACAATCGCATCGTGTGTGGCCGCGCTGCCGGTGATGTGCACATGGCTGATGCCGGGGTGACGGGCGAGGTAGGCGCCCACGTCGGCGCCGCCGGTGACGATGCGCAGCAGTCCCGCGTCGATGAGCGGGGCAAGCGCCGCGCGATAGACGGGCAGCAGACCGTCGAAGGTGGGATTGAGTTTGAGAATCGAGACCCGATTGCGCGCGATCAGCTCGTAGAGCACGTCGAGGGGTGCGATCGAGGAGATATTGCCGGCGCCGAGCACGAGGCCGACGCCATTGCGCGCTGTCGGTGTGAGCTGGCCCAGCCCGGCCTGGGCACGGGCCTGCGCCGCCGAGACGCCCGGTCGAAGCCACGCCCTGGCCGTGAAGCCGTGCAGCAGCAGGCCGTCCCACGCGTTGTGCGGAAGCACGGCAACGGTGACCCGGCCGTCGGGCGCCCGCCCGAACGTGCGGCTGGCGAGGGGGCTCCGCCCGGTGGCGAGCGTGCGGAGCGTGCGGCCCAGCGCAGTCAGGGAGGTGAGCACGCCGTAGGGTCCGGTCAGCCATTCCTCGCCGATGAGCGGCGACGAGGGCTCGAGGCCCTTGGCCCGGGCGGCCGCAGCCACCCAGGGCTCGGCCTCCGCCGCAACGGATGCCCCGGTGTGCTCCAGCAGTTCGTCGCGCGCCTCGAGGGTGGTCACCGCCCACCGCTGGCTTCCGTCGGTCAGCTCGGTAATGGCAAGGTCGAGCGCAGCCTGATCTGCCGTCATTGGCCTCCCGTGATTGCGGCCCAGCCTAGTGGGCAAACTGCCGAGGGAGGCTCCGTACGGCGGGGCTAGTGCAGGGCGACCGGGCAGTGCAGCTGCGTGCGCTCACCGGTGCGGTCGATGTCGTGCTGGTCCATCGGCTGGGCGCAGACCGGGCAGCCGCGCACGAGCGCGGGCGCTGCCGGCAGCAGATCGGACCCGCTCGGACCGACCGGCGGCGGCCCGAGAATGGGAAACAGCCGACCGTTGAGCCAAGCCGTGAGTCCGCCAGGTCCCTTGATGCGCGGGTGGGAATCCTTACCGTGTGTCATAACTGTTAGTGTACTAACTAAATGCAGGAAGAACAACCAGCCGGAACGGAACGCCCCCATGACATCGTCAACGCTTGAGAACCCCCTCGCTCTCGACAACCAGGTCTGCTTCGCGCTCGCGATCGCCTCGCGCAACGTCATTGCGCTGTATCGTCCCATACTGGAGCCGCTGGGTCTCACACATCCGCAATATCTGGTGATGCTCGCCCTCTGGGACCAGAGCCCGCGCACGCTCAAGGGCCTCGGCCAGACGCTGTGCCTTGAGCCAGCCACCCTCTCCCCGCTGCTCAAACGCCTGGAAGCGTCGGGCTACGTGCGCCGCCAGCGTCGCGTGGCCGACGAACGCACGCTCGATATCACTCTGACCGAGCGTGGTGTCGACCTGCGTTCGGTGGCCGAATCGATTCCGCCGCGGGTCGTCGAGGCGCTCAATATTCCCCTCGACGACCTGGCGACCCTGCGCGACGCGCTGCACCGAGTGATGGCCGCAACCTCCTGACACGTTCGGGCTAATTTCCTGAATAGGCCCTCAGGACGCATGGACGATACGGGCCGGCATCCGCTGATGGATGCCGGCCCGGGTGACGCGGGTCAGACGACGCGGGTCAGGCGATAGCGTCGGCGACGGTCAGCAGCTCGGCGTGGAAGGCCGAGGCGACGTGCGCGTTGGTGATGCGTCCGTTGTGCACGTTGAGGCCCTTGGCCAGGGCAGCGTCTTCGGCGATGGCCTTCTTCCAGCCCTTCTGGGCCAGGGCGACGACGTAGGGCAGGGTCGCGTTGGTCAGCGCGCGGGTCGACGTGGCTGGCACGGCACCGGGCATATTGGCGACGCAGTAGTAGACGCTGTCGTGCACGGCAAAGGTGGGGTTGTCGTGGGTCGTAGCGTGCGAGCCCTCGAAGCAGCCACCCTGGTCGATCGCGATGTCCACGAGCACGGAGCCCGGCTTCATCGACGCGACCATGGCGTCGGTGACGAGCTTGGGTGCCTGCGCGCCCGGAATGAGCACGGACCCGATCACGAGGTCGGCCTCGCGCACCTGCTCGGCGATCTCATACTGGGTCGACGCGCGCGTCTGGATCTCGCCATTGAAGCGGGCCTCGAGTTGGCGCAGGCGGGCCAGCGACAGGTCGATGATGGTCACGTCGGCGCCCATGCCGAGGGCGTTGGCCGCGGCGTGCTCGCCCGCGACACCGCCGCCGATCACGACGACCTTGGCCTTGGGGGTTCCGGGAACACCGCCGAGCAGGATTCCGCTGCCGCCGTTGGCGCTCAGCAGGTGGTACGCGCCGACCTGCACGGACAGGCGGCCGGCGACCTCGCTCATCGGCGAGAGCAGCGGCAGGCTGCGGTCGGGCAACTGCACGGTCTCGTACGCGATCGCGGTCGTGCCCGACTTGATCAGCGCGTCGGTGCACTCAGCGGATGCCGCGAGGTGCAGATAGGTGAACAGCACCTGGCCCTGACGCATCAGCGGGTATTCGCTGGCAATGGGCTCCTTGACCTTCAGGAGCAGTTCGGCCGCGGCCCACACTTCGGCGGCGGTGTCGACAATGGATGCCCCGGCGAGGCGAAAAGCATCATCGGTGATGCCCGAGCCCAGTCCGGCGCCCTTCTCGATGATGACGTCGTGGCCGCGACGGGTGAGCTCGTTAACGCCGGCCGGGGTGATCGCAACGCGGTTCTCGTTGTTCTTGATCTCAGTGGGAATGCCGACCAACATAAGTGCTCCGTCTCGGTTACTTCTGCCGAACGACTCGGCTTTGATAGAGGTAAGACTGCTATTGATTCGTTCCCGCTAGGTAAAATCCGTAGAATCTGCCAGACTTCAAGAATATTCCACGAAATATGCGGCTAGTTGGAGATGTGCAATGGCAGAAACGAAGAGGATTCGGGTCACCGAGACCCTCGACGAAATCGACCGCATTCTGGTCGCGGCACTGCAGGCCGATTCCCGCACCACCAACAGCCGGCTCGCCAGCGCCGCCGGCATCGCCGAGTCCACCTGTGTGTCCCGGGTGCGTTCCCTGGTCAGCCGCGGAATCGTCACCGGCTTCACGGCCATGGTCGACCCGAAGTCGATCGGTCTCGGCCTGCAGGCGCTCATCAGTGTAAGCATTCGCGCGGGCGCCCGCACCCACATTCCCGCGTTTCGCGATTCGATTCGGGTGATGCCCCGCGTGGTGCAGCTGTTTTTCCTCGGCGGCTCCGAGGACTTTATCATTCACCTGTCGGCACGGGACACCGACGATGTGCGCGATTTCGTGCTGGAGAACCTCTCCGCCAACCCCGCAGTCGCCTCCACCAGAACGAGCATGGTGTTCGAGCACTTCTACAACGGAGTCGCGCCAGAGTAGTTCAGGCGCGCCAGTAGCCGACCTTGCCGAGCAACTGCACCTCGCGATTCGCGCCCTCCGGCACCGCCACCTCGGGCGGAAAAACGCCGAAACCCCGCCACATTTCGATGTCGGGCGCGATCTGCTCCCAGAGGTTTTCGACCAGCACGTCGGGCAGCGAGTAGTCGAGACCGATGTGCTTGGCGATGCTCCAGGCCTGGAAGGCCCGGTAGAGGGCGGTGTGCTGCAGAGCTTCGCCGAGAGAATAGTCGCCGTAGCTCAGGTGTACGACCTTGTCGGGGTCGAGGTCGCCGTTGGCTACTTTCGTCGCCGATTCGTTGAGGCGGTCGTAATTGCCGATCGGATCGTCACCGAGCAGGTCGCCCTTATAGGTGTCGCCGACCTCCTCGATCGTGCGGCCTTCCAGCACCGCGGGCAGCCAGGCTTCGTCCTCGGAGTGCAAGGCGAGAATGTCGCGCAGCGTCGGATTCGACTTGCGTGACCACTCGGCCGGTGCCGGCAGGTCGAGCTGCGCGGGAGTGATCTGGTCTACGACGGAGCGCAGCGCGGCATCCGCTTGAAGGAACATCTCTCTCTGCTTCATCGGGGCAAGCTAGCACGGCTGACCCCGATCGGCTAGACGCTCAACCGATCCGGGCCACGATTACGGCGATCTGCGCGACCGTCGGGTTGCCCACCTGCCGCAGGTGCTCGGCGATGGCGTCGTGTACCCGCCCACTGACATCAGCCGAGGACTCGGCGGCCCCAATGCCGATCTTCGCCGTGACCCGCACGCCATCGGACTGCGCAACCGTGTACACCAGCGGCGCGGCGGGCGCGTGGTGTGCCACCGCATCGAGGGCGGTGGTGAGTACTGTGGCCACGATCGACCGAGCCGGGTACAGCGCGTCGACCCCCGGAACCTGGCGTACCAGCGCGTCAAGCTGGTCGGTGAACGGAATAACCGTGGTCATCAGTGCTCCTTTTCTTGAGCGGATGCATCGGGCAGGGGCTGCAGGTCACTCACCGTGATGTCGATGGCCGTCACGACAAGTTCCGTGTATTTGCCGAGCGCGGCGTACATCGCATGGCGCAGTTGATCGGCGAGCAGCGGAATTTTCTCCCCCGGGAATACGGTCACATCGACCTCGATGACGATCGGCGTGCCGGGTACGTTGACGTCGCCGACCAGCACACACCGGCCTACGAACACGTTCTGCATACGGTCGCCGGACTCTCGCAGAATGCCGCGCACGGCGCCTTCCGTCACGACCAGCCGCGCGGTCGGGACAGGATGGGTCAGCGGAATATCCCGGCCGGCGTGAGCTTCCAGGGTGATGTTGTCGAGAATGGCCGACACCCAGCTGTCGTCCCGCCGCGATTCACGTTCGAGGTCTAGATTGAGCAGTAGCCGTTGGGCCCGGCGCAAGCGTTCGAGACCACGCAGGGCAATCTCACACTCCGGCGAATCGTCGATACTCGGGTCGGCTGGCGTTCGGTCGCGATCCAAGTAGTCGCTGAGCTGCTCGATGGTCTGGCCGTTGAGCCCGGCCTGTTCCCGCTCGGTATCACCGAGGTCGAATGCGAGGAAGCGCCTGTTTGCCGGCGTCAGTTCGGTCATCGCCATTCCTCCATCTCGCGAAGCAGGGTTTTTCGGGCACGGGCCAGCAATCCGCGCACGGTCGAGAGCGGCAGGCCCAACTCGGCCGCGATATCACCGTAGCTGTACTCGGCGAGTTCCCGCAGAGTCCAGCAGCGGCGCTGGTCTTCGGGGAGGGTGGCCAGCACTCGGGCGAGAGCCTCGGTCTGCGATTCGGTCTCGGCGAGAACGTGCGGGGCGTGCTCGTCGGGCGCCGGGACATCCGCGTCGTCGATGTTGACGTGCTGACGGCGCGCGCGCACCCGATCGATGCTCTTGCGGCTAACGATGCGCATCAGCCAGCTCTTCACCGCGCTGCCGTCCTCGAGCGTGCCGAGCTGCTGCCAGGCCGTGATGAACGCCTCCTGCACCACGTCATCGGTCTCGTCGTTGGAGCCGAGCACCCGCGTCGCATAGACCCGCATGAGCGGGCCGTACCGCCGTACCAGCACCTCGAAGGCCCGCAGGTCGCCGTCGGCGGCTCGGTCGGCAAGCATCTGATCCGACGCTGATGCGAGCGGCGACGCGACCTGCTCACGCAGAGAGCCGGGCATTGTCCCTCCTCTGAGGCTAAATATTTCTCATCTTCGCGTGACGAATATGTCACAAGTTTCGTCCTACAGGTAATAATCCGCTTTCGGTCTGATCCGACGGCCCGACATGAAGGAGCAACATCATGGACCTCATCGACACCAACGGCAACGCCTCCGCCAGCAAGTCTCCCCGCAGCAGTGCGCCGACCGGCACAGCTCTAGCCGGCGAGCCGCTCACCGGCACGGGAAAGACCGTGATCAATGATGGAGTCGTGGCCAAGGTCGCTGGAATCGCCGCGCGCGAGGTCACCGGCGTGCACGCCCTGGGTGGCGGTGCGGCCCGAGCCCTCGGCGCAATTCGTGAGGCGATGAACAACACCGACGTGAGCCAGGGCATCTCGGTGGAGGTGGGCGAAACGCAGGTCGCCGTAGACGTGACGATCGTCGCCGAGTACCCCGTGCAGCTGCAGCAGGTGGCCAACGACATTCGCTCGAGTGTCATTCGGGCCATTGAAGACCTGGTCGGACTCGAAGTTACCGAGGTCAACGTGACGATCGTCGATATTAACCTGCCCAGCGACGACGCCGCCGACGCTGAGCCGAGCAAAGCCGCACTGCGGTGACTAGCGCAACCCGAACAGGAATGCTGGTCGGTGCGGTTCTCGCGCTAACCTGGGTGATTCTGGGCTTTTGGGTATTTCTGTTCGTGGGCCTGGCGATACTGGTCGGCGCGCTCCTTGGCCGCGTGGTTGACGGCCGTCTCGACGTGAGCTCACTGATCGGAGCCTTTCAGGGAAAGCGCTCATCGTCGTGAGCGTGACGACAGACTCCCCGGGCTGGTTTCTCGGCGAAGGTATCCCCAGTGACACTCCCATGGAACCAGCGAATTCCGCACTGCCGGCGGCCACAAGCCGTGGTCGAACCCGCATCGTGCCGCGGGCGTTGCGGCAGATCGTGTCCATGGTTACTGCGGAGTCGCTCGGCGTGACGCCCAATCAGGTCGGCGTCGAACTCGGCGACGACCATGGGATGCTCGCGCTCACGGTCAGCACCTCAATCCGCGTGGTTTCCCTGCAGCGTGTCACGAGCGAAGCGGCCCTCATCACTCGTACCGGGGGAACCATCCTGGCTCGATCCGCGCAATCGCAGACCGACATTCGACGCCGCGTCGGCGAGCTCACCGGTGCCGACATCGGTCGGGTTACCGTGCGTGTGACCGGGACGGATGTCGCTCGCGAACGGCGCGTGCGATGAGTGCGTCGACATCGGCTACCTACGGGCGCATCCGTCGTCGCGAACTGCACTCGCCGCGGGCTGCCGCAGCCATCTCAGCGGCGATCGTGGTCATCCTGCTGTGCGCCTGGCTAGGCACGGAGATCGTGCTGCGGCTGACAGATCAGCCAGCGCTGCTGACGGCGCCGGCCGATCTGGCCGACGGCGTGGCGTCCGCGTCGAGCGCACCCGTGTCACTGCTCATCGGAACGGCCGTCGGCTGCGCGCTCGTCGGCCTCGTCCTGCTGGTCCTGGCGCTCTCGCCCGGACGCAGGGCCCGGCACGTGATGGTTTCCGAGCGCGCGGTGACCATCGTCGATGACGAGGTCATCGCATCCGCTCTCGCGGGGCGCGCCGCTCGCACGGGCGGGATCGATCCGGACAACACCCGTGTGAGTATCTCGCGCCGCCTCGCCACGGTGCACCTGGTGCCTGCCTCGGGCCAGGCCGTGCACCGCGACACGGTGCTCACGGCCGTGCGCGATCAGCTCGACGGGCTGCAGTTGCGCCCGGCGTTACAGACGCGGGTCGTGGTGGCCGTCGGCGGAAAGGTCGGAGCGTGAACAACACCAATCGAGCGCTCAACCGCAGCCTTCTACTCCTGACCGGCCTGCTGCTGCTCGCCGTGGCCAGCCTGCTCGGTCTGCTCGCGTCCCAGACCGCTGTGCAGGATGCCTGGCGCGCCATTTCCGACGCCACCCGTGCGAACGTCGCCGGCTGGCTCCAGGCCACGCCGCTGGGTACAAGCACGCACAGCTGGCTCTGGATCGTCGCCCTCGCTCTGCTGCTGGCGGTCGTGGGCCTGCTGCTTCGTTTCATACTGCGGCAGGGCGGCGGCCACTCCGGCCGGTTGGTCAGCGATCAGACGACCGATTGGGGCACCACCCAGGTCGATTCCGCCGTCGCCGAGCAGTCACTGCAACAAGCGCTCGGTGAGCACCCCGAATTTCTGTCAACGCGCGTCTCCACCTACCAGGTGGTGGGAGAGGCAGTGCTCAAGGTCTCGGTGACCTGTCGCCGCGGCACGTCCCCGACCGACGTCGTGCGCATCGTCGAACAGTCCCTTATCGCCCTCGACGAGCTGCTCGGGCTGCGCATCCCGGCACTGCTGCAGATCAGCGGCGGCTTTCGGGTGCGCACCAGTCGCAGCACCCGCATCCGCTGATCGGCGATCCCCCAACTCGCGTTCGGCGCACCCCGCACCGAACGTTCCCCGGAAACACCACACGAAAGAGAGAACACCATGAGTGCAGCCGACAAGATCAAGAACGCCGCGTAGGACCTCAAGGGCAAGGCCACCGAGGCCGTCGGCAAGGCCACCAACGACGACGCCAAGGTCGCCCAAGGCCGTGCCGACCAGACTGCCGCGAGCGCTAGGAAGGTTGGTGAAGACGTCAAGGACGTCTTCAAGGACTAGCCCTATCCGGTGCGGATACGTCTTCACCCGCGAAGGACGCCGCTTCGCACACCGCGAACGTCGCCGCCGATCAGGCCGCGAACGTGGGCGACACCGCCGCGCACGCAGCCAGTGAAGTCGCCGACGTCACGAAGGATGAAGTCGGAAAAGTCGCCGCCGAGACCAAGAAACAGACGAAGGACCTGCTCACGGATGCCCGCAGCCAACTTACGGAGCAGGCCAGCGAACAGCAGGCGAGAGTTGCTGAAGGCCTGCGCTCGATCAGCGACGAACTGACCCAGATGGCCAGCCGGGTCTCCTCGGTGACGACCTCGATCTGGCGGTTCGGGAACGATGACCGACCTGCATAGTCCGTCAGAGCAAAAAGCGGCGGAAACGTCGCTGGGAGATCTGCTGGGAGAAGTCACACGTGATCTCTCTACGCTCATGCGTCAGGAACTCGAACTGGCCAAGGCCGAGCTTCGCCAAACGGCCACCCGGGCCGGTAAAGGTGCCGGAATGCTGGGTGGAGCCGGCTACGCCGCCATCATGGCTGTTCTATTCCTGTCGATCGCACTCTGGTGGGCTCTTGACTACCTGGTCGGTAACGGCTGGTCCGGGCTTCTCGTGGCCGGCCTCTGGGCGATCATCGGGCTCTTACTGTTCCTGATCGGCCGCAAGGAATTGAAAGCAGTCAAGGGTGCGCCGCGCACCGTTAATTCCCTTAAGAAAATTCCCGACACACTGAAACGAAATGAGGAAAACCGATGACCGACACCGACCGAACCCCCGATCAGATCCGGTCTGATATTGAGCGCACCCGGCGGGAACTCGGCGGCGATGTCGACGCCCTCGCCGACAAAGTGACACCGTCCAAAATCATTCAGCGCCAGACTGACAAAGTGAAGTCCGCCTTCGGTTCAGTATCGGAACGCGTCATGGGCGCGGCCACGCAGACCGGCGATGCTGTGTCTTCGGCGACCCACACCATCGGTGATCTGCCGCACCAGGCCGCGAACAAGGCCAAGGGAAACCCTATGGCCGTCGGACTCATCGCGTTCGGTATCGGCTGGCTGGCCGCGTCACTGGTTCCGGCCAGCGATGTGAAGGATGAAGCTGCGTCGGCGAAGGAAACGGTTACCGAGACGGCACATGATGACGCCGCGACGGCGAAGCACAAGAGCGACTCCGATCTCTACTGATTGACGGTACTGAGTCATCAAACGGATGCTGCGGCTCGCCCGAGCCGCAGCATCCGTTATAGGAATCGACACTTTCTGGCAGCCAACCCAGCGCCAGATCAGTGAGAACGCAGTACATTTTCAGCGCCGGGATCGCGACCCCCGGCCTCACTCGACCCGAGCAGGAGATTTTCATGGTGGACGAAGGCCAGAGCCAGGACCTCGCCGACGCGCCAGCGCCCGACGACGCCCGCAAGCCCGACTCGCCGACCGACGTCACGAAGACGTCGTGGAAGTACGTCGTCAAACGCACGCTGGGTGAATTCGGCACCGATCAGTGCACCGATATCGCGGCGTCGCTCACCTACTACGCCGTGCTGTCGCTCTTTCCGGCGCTGATCGCCCTGGTTTCGCTGCTCGGGGTTTTCGGGCAGGGCAAGCAGTCGGCCGATACCCTGCTGACGATTCTCGCCTCGGTCGCTCCCGGCGATGCCCTCGATGTCATTCGCGGGCCGATCGAACAGTTCAGCACGTCGCCGTCGGCCGGGTTCGCGCTGGTGGCGGGAATCGCGGTCGCGATCTGGTCGGCATCCGGTTATGTGGGTGCTTTCAGCCGGGCTATGAACCGCATCTACGAGATCGACGAGGGTCGGTCATTCTTGAAGCTCAAGCCCACCCAGCTGCTCGTGACCGTGATCGGCATCGCCCTGCTGCTCGTCGTCGTGCTGATCCTGGCCATTTCGGGACCCATAACGGATGCCGTGGGCGCGGCCCTCGGCCTCGGCCAGACCGTGCAGGTGGTCTGGTCCATTGCCAAGTGGCCGGTGCTCGCGGCGGCCGTCGTGTTGCTGATCGCGGTGCTGTACTACTTCACGCCGAACGTGCGGCAGCCGAAGTTTCGCTGGATGTCGCTCGGCGCGCTCGTGGCCCTGGTGGCTATCGTCGTTGCCTCGCTGGGGTTCGGGTTCTACGTCACGACGTTCTCGAACTACGCCAAGACCTATGGTTCGCTGGCCGGCATCGTGATCTTTCTGCTCTGGCTCTGGCTGACCAACCTCGCCCTGCTGTTCGGGGCGGAATTCGACGCCGAACTCGAACGCGGGCGCCAGCTGCAGGCCGGAATTACCGCCGAACAGAACATTCAGCTGCCGCCGCGCGGCACGAAGAAGAGCCAAAAGGCCGCCCTGAAGGAGATGCAGACCGTCGCCGACGGCCGGCGCATCCGCAAGGCGAACGCCGCCCCGCAAGACTAGGAGAAGGGAGACCCCCGACGCTTCTCCATTCAACTTCACCACGCTCGCAAACTCCGGCGTTCTACGGACGCCTGGCCGTGATGGTGACGCGAGTGGATGCCATGTGCAACTCGACACTGATGGTCGCCTCCGCCCCCTCGAAATCACCGGTCGATACATAGACGAAGCGCAAGGGTACGCAGCCGGGAAGAAGAGTTTCTGTGGGCACGGAGGTCCACGCCCGGTCTCGGGCGTCGGTCGTCGCCAACAAGGTGGCGCCGGTGTAGACCTCGATGGTACCGGTGGGCTCGACAGCGTCCAGAGTGATAGTGAAGCCCATCCGGAGACCCACCCGCGCCTGGCTCGGAAACTGCTCGGTCACCGTCATTGTGGTCGCGCTTCCCTGCAGCGACTCCATGGCGAACGCCGGCGTGCCCAGAGTGGATCCGAGCGCGAGTACGATCAGTAGCCCTGTGCGGCGCATCACCGGGGTGACGGCGCGCAGAGACTGGGCGTAGCGCGAGCCCTGGCTGGCGGGGCGGGCGTGGGCATCCGGTTGTCTGATCATGGTCGGCGGACGGTCCGGACCGGACACATTCATGTGGAACCACTTTCAGAAAGAATCCGCCCATGGTCGAATGCGGCTGTGGGCACTATGACGACGGATGCCGGCGCAGAGAAGACGACAATTCAACTCTGTGCGGTTCGCTGATCTGTACACTAACGAGCATGTGTGCCGCATGATATACCCTTGTTATGGTTAGTAGATACCTTTGCCACCACCGCATCACGACGTGTTCAGAGACTGGTTGGATAGGAAAGAGTGTCCGACCGCGGACACTGTCAACGATTCAGGGGGCACGAGTGCGACTGCTCTACGCGCTGCTCCTTTCCGGCATCATCCTGACCGTGGGGCTCTCGGTGGCGCTGCCCGATGCGACACTCGTCGCCGGCGGGTTCACCATCGCTGCCGCGGCGGTGGGGCTAACGCTGGTCAACCGCACCCAGCGCATCATTGCGGGGGTGCTGATCGGTGTGGGGATCGCATCCGTTGTGGTCGGTCTGGTTTTGGGCGGACAGATCGTGGGCCGCGACCTGTTCCTGGTCAACCAGGACCTGATCGGCATGCTCGCCGCTGTGTCGTTTCTGCGACTGGTCACACCGACCTCGCCGA
Organism: Cryobacterium sp. N19; assembly: GCF_002929595.1. Lineage (NCBI taxonomy): Bacteria > Bacillati > Actinomycetota > Actinomycetes > Micrococcales > Microbacteriaceae > Cryobacterium > Cryobacterium sp. N19. Next base: position 63,839 of record NZ_PJJR01000042.1, read on the forward strand.
TCACCCGCACCCGGCTGCACGGCCGACTCGCCGTCGTGCGCACCGCACTGGCCACGCACGCGCTCGGCGCGATCATCAACATCGGTGCGGTCGGCATTGTCGGCGACCACCTGCGCGGTCGCTCCAGCCTGCGGCTCGCCGATGCGGCGCTGATCTCCCGGGCCTACTCGACCGCTGCGTACTGGTCGCCGTTCTGGGCGGCCGCCGCGGCAGCGACCACGCTCGTTCCCGGCGCGAATTCACTGGTGCTGGTGCTGGTGGGGCTGGGGCTCGCGCTCGTCACCATCGGCCTGAGCGTCTGGGACATCTTCCACCTCTTCGGCCGCGAACTGCCCGCGTACACCGGCTATACGCTCAGCTGGGAGCTCATTCGCGTGCCGCTCGCCCTCGTGGCCCTGGTGGTGCTGGCGCACCAGCTGGTTCCCACGGTTCCGGTGCCGCGGATCGTGCTGCTCGCCGGCCTCGGCGTCACCCTGATCGGCTTGCTGATCATGAACGGGCGTGGCGCCCTGCGCGCGCTGGCGCGCCACGCCCGGCACGACCTGCCGCAGCTGCGCGGTGAGGTCACGCTGTTCGCCTCCGCCGGGGTGCTCGCCGTCGGCCTGCGGATGCTGTTTCCCCTGTTCGACCTGCAGCTGCCGGTGACCGAGTTCACCGTTCCCGTGGCCTGGGCCATGATGCTCGCGATGATTCTGTGCGCGATCGTGGGGGTGCACCCGGTGGTGTCGGTTGCGATCGTCGCGGCGCTCGTGCAGCCCCTGTCGCCCGACCCCACTTTGTTCGTGCTGGCCGCGTGCATCGGCTGGGGAGTGTCGACCGCGGTCGGCCCAGTCACCGGATTGACCATGCTGCTTAGTGCGCGGTACGGTATCGACAGCATCACCCTCACACGGCGCAACCTGGTCTACCTGGCCGCCGTGCTCGTTGCTTCCTGGCCAGCATTGCTGCTCTGCGCCGCACTGGTCTAGCGTTTGGCGCACGACCGCGCCCGATACGGGTGCGCGCTACGACCGTTACCGTAGCGCCCACCAGGATCGGGCGCGGTCAAGCGGATGCGAAAGGCAGGCTAGACGGAGACCTCGACGGGCTCGTCGCTGACGACGTAGTTCTGAATCTCGATGAGCAGCAGGTCGCCGGCTTCCTGGTCGGTCAGGCCCTGGGCCAGAGCAAGTTCGGAGACGAGGATCTGGCGGGCCTTTTCAAGCATCCGCTTTTCGCCGGCGGAGACACCCTTGTCCTGGTCGCGACGCCACAGGTCGCGTACGACCTCGCTCACCCGGTAGACGCTGCCGCTGGCCATCTTCTCCTGGTTGGCCTTGTAGCGGCGTGACCAGTTGCCCGGCTCCTCGGTGAAGGCGTTCTGCAGAATTTCGTAGACGGCGCTTACGCCGGCGGCGTCGATGACGTCGCGCACGCCGACGAGCTCGACGTTGTCGACCGGCAGCTGAATGGTCAGCGCGCTGGTGTGCACGTTGAGGGTCATGAACTGCTTCTCGACGCCCTTGATGGTGCGGGTCGCGAGGGCCGTGATGGTGACCGCTCCGTGGTGCGGGTAGACCAGGGTTTCGCCGATTTCAATCTTCATAGAATGCGCCTTCAGTGTTGTGTGGGTGATGCAACGCGAACGGGCGTTGCGCTTGAGGTTTCGGGTTCGAGCAGCCAGCCGGGCAGCAGGGCCACGAGCTGGTCGACGAGTTCGTCGTCGGAGACGTCGAGGTGACCGCGCATCCAGGCGCCGATCAGGGTGAGCGCTCCGCCGGCGACATAGGTCGTGACCAGTTCGGCGTTGACGGCGTCGTCGAAAACGAGCACCGACTCGAGCATGCGGGTGGCGTAGGCCTCGATGATCTGGTCGTGCGCGCTGCGCGTCAACGGCAGTTCGAGCACGCTCGCGTACAGGGGAAAATTCTCGACCATATGGGCGACGAGTCGGGCATAGCCGAGGCGTGACGCGTTCTCGCCGGTGCGCGGCCGCGGCAGATCGAGCCCGGCCGAGCCGATGTCGGCGAACTGCGCCTGCAGCAGTTCGGCGGCGAGCACGTCGAGACTGTTGAAGTGCGCATAGAAGGAGCTGCGGCTGATCCCGGCCAGGCGCACGATCTCGGCCACCGAAACGGATGCCGCCGGCTGGGCGATCAGCGTGCGGATCGCCGTGAGAATGAGTTGCCGGGTGCGTTCAGCGCGCGGGTCGTGCTTCGACTCGTCTGGCTGCAGAATTGGCTGCACTGCCGCCTGCGGGGCGGGCGCAGTCAACGAAGTCATCCACTGATACTAACACTTTTCGGACAAGTGTCCGAGACGGGCAACGTTTTCACGGCTGACTCGCGGAAAACCCCGAGTCAGCCGAGAATTTCAGCGCCCGCGGTACTCGTCGAGCAGCTGCGCGCAGCGGATGAAGCCGAGGTGCGAGTAAGCCTGCGGGTGGTTGCCGAGGTGGGTTTCGGTGGCCGGGTCGAACTCTTCGGAGAGCAGACCGGTGGGGCCGGCCAGGGCGATCAGCTGGTTGAACAGTACTTCGGCCTCGTCGATGCGCCCGGTGAGCACGTAGGCCTCGATCAGCCAGGTCGTGCAGATGTGAAAGCCGCCCTCGAGGCCGGGCAGGCCGTCGTCGTAGCGGTAGCGGAACACCGTCGGCCCAACGCGCAGCTCGCGCTCGACCGCGCTCACTGTGAGCTGAAAACGCTCGTCGGTCACGTCGAGCAGGCCGGACAGGCCGATGTGCAGCACGGCGGCGTCCAGGTCGGGGCTGTCGTAGGCCACTGTGTACGACTGGGCTTCCTCACTCCAGCCTTCGCGCAGCACTTCGTCACGAATCGTGGCGGCGAGTTCCACCCAGCCGACCCCGACGTCCCTGCCGTGCCGCTCGGCGGTGCGGATGGCCCGGTCAACGGTCACCCAGCACATCGTCCTCGTGTAGGTGTGGTGTCGCGGCGAGCGCCGCGCCTCCCAGATGCCATGGTCGGGTTCCTGCCAGCGACTCGTGACGGCGTCGACCATCTCGGTCAGCAGGTGCCACTGAAAGTCCGAGAGCGTTCCCTGCCGGGCGCTCAGCGTGTCGATGAGCTCGGCGACCGGTCCGAACACGTCAATCTGCACCTGATTGTCGGCGGCGTTTCCGATGCGTACCGGGCGCGATCCGGCATAGCCGGGCAGCGATTCGAGACTGGCTTCGGTCGACAGCGATGAGCCGGTGACCGAATAGAGCGGATGCAGCCACTGCGCGCCGGGACTGTCCGCCACGACCCCGGCCAGCCAGCGCAAGAACCCGTCGGCTTCATCGGTCGATCCCAGGCCGACGAGCGCTTTCACGGTCATCGAGCCGTCACGCAGCCAGCAGTAGCGGTAGTCCCAGTTGCGGGTGCCGCCGATTCCTTCGGGCAGCGACGTCGTCGAGGCTGCGAGCACGGCGCCGGTCGGTTCATAGCAGAGGGCCCGCAGCACGAGGGCCGAGCGGCCGACGAGAGAGGGCTTCACGCTCGGCAGAGACAGTGAATTCACCCAGGAACGCGAGTCATTCATGACCGCGCCGCGACGGGCGGCCTCGCCGGCGGCATCCGGTATGTATGCTTCGGTGTCGCCGCAACGCAGGTTGAGCATGATCGCGCCCTGCGAGAGGTCGACGACGGCGGTGGCCGTTTCGTTGCGGCCGTCGCTGGTGACGGTGAAGTCGACGCCGGCGGCCGTCAGCACGATCGGGTCGGGGGTTCCGGTGATGGTCACCACACCGTCGGCGGCGTGCATGTTGAAGTAGGCGACGGCGTAGTCGGGGCGCGGGGCGAAGACGATGCGGGCGAGCCCGGTGCCGGTGAGCTTGCGCACGAGGTTGGTGATGCCAAGCGGTGACGGCTCGATGTAGTCGGTGACGGTGACGTCGGCCCAGCGGGTTTCGACGACCATGGTGTTGTCGACGTAGCGCTGGCCGAGCACGCGGCTCTTCTTGACCGGCTCGATCGAGAAGTGTCCGGCCTCTTCGCTGCCGAGGATGCTCGCGAACAGCGAGCCGGAATCGGGCAGCGGATGCGTCATCCAGCAGATGCGCGCTTCCGGCGTCACGAGGGCGGTCGAGGTGCCGTCGCCGAGCATGGAGTGGCGTTCGATGGCCACGACGTGCTGGCCGAACAGCCAGTCCTTGCGTAGCTCGAACAGCAGGGCCAGAATCTGGGCGAGCTTTTCGGGGCCGCTGATGCGGTGCGCGGCAACGGATTCGTCGTCACCGATGCGAATGCCGAGGTCGGGGCCGTGCAGGGTATTCATGGCCATTTCGTCGCTCGCCGCGTCGCCGGCGAAGAAGGCCGCGCTGACGCCGAGACGGATGCGCAGCCGGTCGAGGGCGACGCCGGAATCCTGCGACTCATCGGAGGGCTCGGGGGCGTCGAAGAATTCCGAGTCAAACTCGGCGCCGTTCGATCCCACCAGGTGCACCTCGCGGGGCAGCCGGGAATCGGCGGCGAGGTCGCGCAGCGGGCGGCCGGACATGACGGCGGTGTGGGTGTTGGGCAGGGCCGCGAGGGCGCGCAAAGCCGTCGCGGATTCTTCCAGCAGCACAGACGGCACATTCGACGCAACGTGGTGCGAGAGGGTGCCACCGTAGTTGCAGGCCACGAGGAGAGAGGGGGTGCGCGCGAGCTGTTGCAGATCCTGCAGTATCTCAGCCGACAGCCCCGTCAACGTGCGTGGAAGGTTCTTGGAAAGATTCAATCGTTGGGGCATTAGAGGTTCCTTGCAGAAGGGCGTCGGCCGTCAAACCAGTTGCTAGACCTAGGCGACGTTACCATTTGCCACAGGCTGCTCGGCGGCTGACGCACCGTCCGGCGGGCTGTTGTCAGAATCGGGCGGCCCCGCGACCCACTAGCCTGAAGACACGACCGCACTTTTGGTTGGTAACTTTTCGTCGGGTGGGTGACATGGCAACGAGGTGGGCGCGGTTCGCTCGCGGCTGGCTGACCGCCGTTGTGGCCGTGCTCGTCGCCGCCCTCTCGCACGTGGCCGCTGGCGGCCAGGCGCCCGCGCCGGTCAGCGTCTCGATCGCTCTCGCCTTTGCGGGCATGGTCAGCGTCGCTCTGGCGGGCAAGAAACTCTCCCTGCTGAAGCTCAGTGTGTCTGTGGGGTTCAGCCAGGTGCTGTTCCACCTATTGTTCGGGCTCGGCGGAACGGCCGGCTCCATGACGGTGGCCGGGCACCACGGGTCGGCAACCGTGATCGTGGGGGCAGCATCCGCTTCGCTGACCTCGCCTGCGATGGGGTGGATGTGGATTGCCCACGCCCTGGCAGCGATCGTGACGATCGTGGCACTGCGCCGCGGCGAGCGCACTTTCTGGGCGCTGGTCGAGCTGGCGCGCACCGCGCTCGTGACCGTGGTCATTGCGCTCGGGCTGGTACTCGTTCCGCTTCGCGTGGCTCGACTGCGCGCCGCGCTGCACCGCGTGATCGAACCAGTCGACCTGGCCGTGTTGCTGTCGCCGATGCGACACCGCGGGCCGCCGCGCGCGCTCGCCGGCTTCTAAGCCCTCGCGCCGCGCCTCGCTCGCGGCACGTTAGCTGCCGCATCCGCTCGCGGCACTCGTTTGAGAAGCCGGCACTGGTTTGAACCAGTGCCCCGAGCCCAAACACGTGCCATGACGCACCCATCCTTCTCGCGAACTCCTCGGAGGTACCGCATGCTCTCTTTCCCTGCCCGAAACCGGCTCCTCGCCGGTCTCGGTGTCCTCGCGCTCGCCGCAGCGTTCACGATCGGCGGCGTCGCACCGGCCGCGAGCGCGCACGATTCGGTGGCGTCCACCGTGCCGTCCGACACCGAACACGTCGACCTGGCACCCGCCACCGTGTCGATGCGGTTCACCGACAACATCATGCAGCTCGGCGCGATCATGCTCGTCGTTGATTCAGCGGGCACCGACTGGAGCGCCGGCGAACCCGCCCTCGACGGGCCGACGGCCACCCAGGCCGTTGACCCCGCCCTGCCCGACGGCGCCTACCAGGTGCGCTGGCGGGTGGTCTCGGCCGACGGGCATCCCATCTCCGGCACCTTCGACTTCAGTGTCGGCGACGCCAGCGCGGTGGCCACACCGACAACGGACGCCGCCGCTCCCGTTATCACCACCCCGACCGATTCGAACGTGGTCACCACCAACACGGCCGCCAGCACCGGCGGCGGGCTCCCGATCGGCGTCACCGCGCTCATCGGTGCCCTCGTCGGCCTCGGCCTCTTTCTCGGGGTTGTGGCGCTGACGCGCCGTGCAGCATCCGCTCGTCAACGCACAAATCCCCCCACTACAGAAACGACACACTCATGACCTCCACCACACCCCGCCTTCTCATCGTTGCCGCCCTGGGCCTGCTCGCCCTGACCGGTTGCGCCGCCACCACCGACACCGCATCCCCCGACACCGCGGCGACCAGCACGGCGACCGCAGCCGCGTGCCTCACCATTACCGACCCCTGGGTCAAGAGCGCCGAGACCGGAATGAGCGCCGCGTTCGGCACACTCGCGAATGCCAGCGACACCGACATCAACGTGGTCTCGGCCGAATCAACGGCCGCGACCATGATCGAGCTGCACGAGACCGTCGCCGACGACTCCGGCGCCATGGTGATGCAGCAGAAAGAGGGCGGGTTCGTCGTTCCGGCGAACGGCACCTACGAGCTCGCGCCCGGCGCCAACCACCTCATGCTCATGGGCCTCACCGAGCCGATCGTTGCGGGCGCCGAGAACACCTTCACCCTCACCCTGTCCGACGGGTCGACGGTAGAGTTCACCGCCCCGGCCAAGGACTACTCGGGCGCAAACGAGAGCTACGACAAATAATGTTGGTCGATCAGCCTGGTCGTCGCCTCAGCCGGCGTCACCTCCTTTTGGGAGGTGCCGCGGCCGGCATCGGCGCGGTCGGCGCGGTCGGCATCGAACTGGCGACGAATGCGCGCCCGCAGGTCGTGGCTCAGCCGCTCAACGGCACGCAGACCGTGCCGTTCTACGGCGTGCACCAGGCCGGAATCGACACCGTGCCGCAGAGCAACGCCACCATCATCGCGCTCGACTTGGCCCCGACGACCGATGCTGCGGCCCTGCGGCGACTCATGAAGGTTCTCACGAGCGACGCGGCCCGGCTCAGCCAGGGTGAGGCGGCGTTGGCTGACTCCGAGCCGGAGCTGGCCGTCGCGCCGGCCCGGCTCACCGTGACGTTCGGCTTCGGCCCTGGCCTCGTCGCCCTGGCCGGCGGCACCGCGCCGACCTGGCTGCGCCCCCTGCCGGCCTTCGGCGTCGACCGGCTCGACCCGGCCTGGGGCGATGGCGATCTGCTGCTGCAGATTGCCGCCGACGACGCCCTCACCGTAGCGCACGCCACCCGCATGCTGCTGAAAGACAGTCGCTCGTTCGGCACCGTGCGCTGGGTGCAGACCGGCTTTCGACGAGCACCGGGGTCGGTGAAGACCGGCACGACCATGCGCAACCTGTTCGGCCAGGTCGACGGCACCGTCAATTTCGTGCCGGGCACGCCCGACTTCGAACGGCTGGTTTGGGGCGCCGCCAGCAACCCCGGCTGGATGCTCGGCGGCACCGGCTTCGTGCTGCGGCGCATCGCGATGGGTCTCGACAAGTGGGACAAGCTCGATCGGTCCGGGCGGGAGGCATCCGTTGGTCGCACTCTCAGCAACGGCGCGCCGCTGACCGGCACCAACGAAACGGATGCCCCGGATTTTGCCGCGAAGACCGCCATCGGTTTTCCGGTGATCCCGGAGTTCTCGCACCTGCGGCGGGCCCGCAGCGAAAACCCCGACGAACGCATCCTGCGCCGGGGCTACAACTACGACGACGCGCCTACGGGCGGCAGCGTGTCGAACTCCGGCCTGCTCTTCGTCTCTTTTCAAGCGGATATCGACGCCCAGTTCGTGCCTATTCAGCGCCGCATCGACGCCCTCGACCTGCTCAACGTGTGGATCACACCGATCGGCTCGGCCGTCTTCGCGATCCCGCCGGGCTGCGCCACTGGCGGGTACATAGGCGACACCCTGTTCTGACCTTGCGGTTGAACCGGCTCGTGGCACGTGTTTAGGAGGTTTGCCCTGGTTTGAACAGGGGCCACCGTCTCAAACACGTGCCACGAGAGCGGATGCCGCGGCGCTGGCCACCGGCATCGGCCGCGTGGGCAGTTAGACGGTTTCGCCCATCGGGAGGTTGCCCTTGCGGGCGTCCAGCTTGCCGAAGTGGGTCTCGAGCAAGCTCTTCATCTTGTGCAGGGCGCCGGTGAGGGCTTCCTCCACGGCGTTGGCGTTCTCGGTGACGACGACCGGGGTTCCACCGGCCGGGCGAGCTTCGAGGGTGCACTTGATGTCGTCGGTGCTGCTGCGGCCGGCGCTGCCATCGGAGAGGTGAACCTCAACCCGGGTGAGGCGTTCGCCGTAGCGCGCGAGGGACTCTTCGACGATGGATTCCAGCGCTCCGGCAACCCGCTCGGTGCCGTCGACGTTGCTGTCGGTGTTCACGATGACCTGCATAATCACTCCTCTTAATTGCTGACAACTTCAGGCTACCGCTTGCGGATGCGTGCCCATTGCGAGCCCGTTCGGCACCCACGGCATCCGCTCCCGGCGAATTGCGACCCCCCGGCCGGCCTGCGAGACTGGAAGTGATTTTGTTCCCAGTGTGAGGTTTAAACCAGTGAAGATTCTCGTCGGTTTCGCGCCGCAGTCCCTGCGCTGACCCCGTCGAACAGCCTTTCCCGGCTCCGGTGTCAGTTGCCCACGACACCCTTGGAGAATCCTTGGTAAGCACATCAGCCTCACCGTCGTCAGACCGCGCAGTTCCTGCTCGATACAGCGGACGCCCGGGTACGGAGCGACGAGCACATCTACGTTGATCTTCCTGACCCCAATGTGCCGAACAGCCGCCGGATCGCGGAGCTTGATTCCATGCAGATCAGATCCGACGCGAGCAGCCGGGTCGTCGCCATCGACATCGCCCGAGGCCTGGCGATCATCGGGATGTTTATCGCCCACGCCGCCCCGCGCGTTACCGCTGAATCGTGCGCTGCGTGGCATCCTTTGGCCGATCGGTGCCACCGGCGCAATGGCACTCACCGTTGACACGGTGCAGATTCTGGCTCTGGGCGCCGTCGCCAATGGCAGCGACATTGACTATCCGGGCTGGCCGCTGCTGCTCTGGATGCTGCTGCTCACGTTCATCGGTGCCGGTCTCTGGCGGTATTTTCTGGGCAAGGGGCCACTCGAACGCGTGCTCGCCGCACTCACTCAGGCTCCACGACCGGGCCGGCTCAGCTGATGCCACCAATACGCTCGAGCGCCGCGCGCATGATCTGTGCCTCCGGTGTCGGCGCCACGTGGTGGTTCGTGTAGATCCCCACCAGCCACTGCAGCACTTCGCTTTCACTCATGGCGACGGCATTCCAGTCCACGCCTGGCTCAGCCACCGTGCGCGGTTCGCCGGTGAGCGGGTCGAGCCAGGCGCGAGCGATCGGAACGTCGGGGTCGTCGTTGTTCACATTCCAGAGCAGGGCGATCGGATGGTTGTCACCGTCGATGTGCTCGTGGTCGACGCGCCCGGAGCCGAGCCAGGGCAAGGTCAGCAGCTCGCCGATGATGCCAACCTCGATCAGCTCGAGCTGGGTCGGTTCGGTCTCGGGAACGTAGAGGGTGAACCCCTGCTCAAACCACTCGGCGGCCTCGTAGATCGAATCGAGCAACTCGTCGAGAGCATCGACCTCCTGCACCAGAATGAGCGCCCATTCCAGCAGAATCTGGGTCTGGTCGGCCGGCCACGGACTCTCCATCGGGTCGATCGTGCCGTGAAAGTGAAAGCTCGGGCCGGCTTCGTCGAGCAGCACGTGCAGTTGGCCGCTGTCGTAGTCGATCGACAGGTTGAGCGCTCCGCCCTCGTCGTCGCGGTCGGCGAACAGATCCGGGTGGGCCAGTTCCGGCGGCAGAGTGATCGCTGCGGCGAGTCGGGGGCCCAGATCGAGAACAACGCGAAACTGAACGGTCGGCAGGCGCAGGGTTTCATCCTGCTCGAAGTGCTGGTCTGACATGGTTCGAGTTTATCGACCACCAGCCGCCCTCGACGTGCCGGAAGAGCGTGCCGGTCCAACGCGCACAAGCGGATGCCCGCAAGCTCTCGCGCAGCAGCCGGCGGCGTGGCAGACTGCGGCCTATGGATATCGAGCTGTGGTGGCCCACGCTGACTCCGTCAACGCGGGAGTGGCTGATGCAGAACAACGGCGATGCCGTGCCGCCGGAACTCGTGACCGAGATCACGAGGGCCGGCGGCGGGGTCGCCACCGACAGCGAGAGTGAGCAATCCGGCGTCTCTCTGAGCGACGACGACGTCGACTGGATCGAGACGGTCGCCAACGAAGAAGAACCAACCTGACCAGCGTTCTCGCATCCGCTTGAATCGGTCAGTCGGGTCCACCGTAAGCTGAGCGTATGCGCACCGCCGGAGTGGACCTCGCCGCCGAGCCCAAAGGCACCGCGCTTGCTGTCATCGACTGGACCGGCGCCAGGGCGTTCTTGTCTGAACTGCACCTCGGCGTCGCAGACGAGATCATCGTGCGCACGGCGGGCACCGTTGACAAGCTCGGCATCGATTGTGCGTTCGGCTGGCCCGACGAGTTCGTGCAGTTCGTGGTCGCGCATTCCAGCGGCGACCTGCCCGGAGTCGACGGCGGAATGGCCTGGCGACGTACCCTGGCCTACCGCGAAACCGACCGGGAGGTGCGAAAGATCACCGGCCGCTGGCCGCTCAGCGTTTCCACCGACCGGCTCGGACTCACCGCTATGCGCTGCGCCGGCCTGCTTTCCCGAATCTCCGCGGCCGGTATTCCCGTCGACCGGGCCGGTTCCGGAGTTGTCGCAGAAATCTACCCGGGCGCATCGCTTCGCCTGTGGGGGTTCTCGACGACGGGGTACCGCACCGACGCCGCCAGGCGCTCGCACCTCCTGGCCGAGATTCAGGATGCCGCACCCTGGCTCGATCTCGGCCCGCACGCCCCACACATGATCACCTCAGCGGATGCCTTCGACGCCGTGATCGCGGCCCTCGCCGCCCGCAGCGCCGCGCTGGGATTCTACGAACCGCCTGCGCCGGCCATGCTCGATCGTGCCCGCCGCGAGGGCTGGATCGTGCTGCCGAACGGCCCTCTCGCCGAGTTATTGCCATCCGCGAGATGACCGCGCCCGAAATCGGTGGCCGCTACGCCGGTTACCGTAGCCGCCACCCACATCGGGCGCGGTTGCGAACTTAGATCGCGTTGACGCCCTAATCCGAGCGGGCGTGCCTGCGCGCTCATAACCGAGAGCAGTGCCTGCACGTGCGGGGTGCCTGGCTCGTTCCAGGTGGCCCAGGTGCGAATGGCCAGGTCGAAGCTCGGGTCACGCTCGGCCCGCACGGGAATCCACACCCAGTCGGGCAGGTGACGGGCGGCCGACGACTGGGTGAGGAGCACGGCATCCACTTTGGCGGTTACCGCGATCAGCCCGCTGTGTTCACTGAACCGTCGAAACACCCACTGCATCGAGACTCCGGCGGCCGCCGCCGCGGCACGCAGTCGAATCTCCTCTGCGGCGATTTCGCCGACCGCGTGGGCCATCACCGAAAGGCCGTCGAGTTCGGCGAACCCCACTTCGGCCAGGCCCGCAAGCGGCGAATCAGCCACGACAGCCACGCCGATGGTCTGTTTCATGAGTAGCATCGACCCGCCAGCCTCCGGTGCCTCGCGGTGAATCAGCGCAACATCGACCAGCTTGCTCTGCAGCATCTGCCACTGCTCGTCAGTCGTCGCCTCATGCAGGGTCAACGCAATCGTGGGAACCTGGGCGTCGACGGCCTGCAGCAGCGCCAGAAACCAATCGTACGGCAGGCCCTGCGGCACGCCAACGTGCAGCATCTGGCGGTTCTGGGCGGCCGTGCGCAATACCTCGGGAATGCGATCAACCTGCGCGAACACGGTCTCGCAGTGTCGAAATAGTCCGGCGCCTGCGGCCGTCAGGGTCACCCCGCGTGGGCCGCGATCGAAGAGGATGTATCCAATGGAGCGCTCCAGATCCTTGATCTGGCGGCTGAGGGCTGGCTGCGTGATGTTCAGGGCCGTGGCGGCCCGGCTCACCGACCCGAGCTCGGCGACCTTGGCAAAGTAGGTGAGGTGGCGCAGTTCCATAACCTCAGGGTATCGCCCCCGTGCTTTCTAGGCATTTTACCTATGGCATCCGGTCATTCAGACTGGGGCCGGCGGCAACTTCCGTCACAACGACGTGAACTTGAAAGTGCTGGTGTATTCGTGACACGTGAAACCCAATTCGATGTGGTCGTCATCGGCGGCGGATCCGCGGGAATCGCGGCGGCCATCGGGGCGGCCCGCACCGGGGCATCCGTGTGTCTGGTTGAAAAGTACGGTTTTCTCGGCGGTGCCGCGACGACCAGTTCGGTGCTCGCGCTGTGCGGATTCTTCGACCAGAACAAGAACCAGGTCGTGGCCGGCGTTGGCCAGCAGGTGCTCGACCAGCTGCGACGCCGCGATATCTATCAGACCCAGACGATGCCGGAGACGGGCAACACCATCGTGCTGCTCGATCTGGAAACCACCAAGAGCGTCTACGACGACCTCATCACCGCCGCCGGCGTGCGCCTGCTGCTGCACAGCCAGCTGATCGCGGCGACGGCGACTGGCGGCGCGATCAGCTCGGTCGACGTCGTGCACCGCGGCGGCATCGAGACCATCACCGGCCGCGCCTTCGTGGACTGCAGCGGCGACGGAGCACTCATCGACGCGGCTGGCGCGGGCGCGATCGTGTCGGTGCCCGCCGAACGGCACGCCAGCACGCTCGTCATGCGGGTCGGCGCGGTGAGTGAAGACGCTGACCTCTCGATGGCCGGAATGACCAGGGCAGTGGATGCCTACCGCCCCCGTTCAGAGATGCCCCTGGTGCGTTCGAACGGCATTGCCGTGCGCATGCCGCTCTCCCGAGAGGTCATGCTGCTCATCGCCGACCACCACGGCGACGTCCTCGACGTGACGGACCTCACCGCTGCCGAGGTGCAATCACGCCGCCTGAGCTGGCGGTACCTCGCCGCGTTCCAACAGTCGCTGGCCGGCTGGGAGAACAGTTTTCTCGCCTCGACCGGGCCGCAACTGGGCATTCGGGAGACCCGTCGGCTGCGCGGCCGACAGTCGGTGAGCGCCGATGACGTGTCTACCGGCCGAAAGAACGCGCTCGACCCCATCGCCAGGGGCGGCTGGCCGATGGAAGGGCACGTGACCGTCGGCGTCACCGAGTACGGCGGCATTGCCGACAAGGGCTGGTATCACGTGCCGTACGGGGCCATCTGCTCCGACACCACCGAGAACCTGTGGGCTGGCGGCCGTCTGGTGAGCAGCGACAATCGGGCCTACGCCTCGCTGCGGGTGATGGGCACTTCGTTTGCAACCGGGCATGCCTGCGGAGTCGCCGCCGCCGTGTATGCCGCCGGCAACGCCCACGACTATGCCCGCACCCGCATTCTGCTCGACGAGCAAGGAGCCCTTATCTCATGATCCTTCGACGAATCGCCCTCACCGGGGCGGCCGGGTCGCTCGCGGCCGATATTATTCCGGGACTGTTGGCCCGCGGCCATACGATCGTGGGCATCGACCAGCGCGCGCCCGTGGACACGTTCGGCTGCGAGTTCGTGGAGTGTCTGGTCAACGACCGCGCAGCAATGCTTTCGGCTCTGCGCGGCTGCAACGCCGTCATTCACCTGGCCGGAATTCCGCTGGAGGCCGAGTGGGCCGACATTCTGCGGGCCAATATCGATGGCACGCAGGCGGTCCTCGAGGTGGCCGAGCAACTCGGAGTCCGGCGGGTCGTGCTGGCCAGCAGCATCCACTCTGTTGGTTTCGTACCGGTGCCGACCGACGGCTCACTCGTGCCCGACGACGTGCCGGTGCGCCCGAATACCTTCTACGGAGTTTCGAAGGCTGCCGTCGAAGCGCTCGGCAGCCTGTATCACGACCGGTTCGGGCTCGACGTGATCTGCCTGCGGATCGCGTCCCGCTTCGCCGAACCGACCGGTGAACGCACGCTCTCCACCTGGCTCTCCCCAGCCGACGCCGTGCGCCTGTTCGACGCCTGCCTACAGGTTCCCAGCCCGGGTTATCGCACAATCTGGGGCGTTTCGGCGAACACCCGGGGGTATCTCAGCGCGGAGGGCGGCGCTGCAATAGGCTTTAGACCCGAGGACGATTCCGAACGTTTCGCCGAACGGATGTTCGCTGCCAGTGACACAGACCCGTCGCTCCTGGCTTCCGACTGGGATCGCGCCTACATCGGGGGCATTTTCAGCTCGCCGCAACCACCATGCTTCGGCGGCCATCCCCCACGCCCTTGACCTCGGGATTCGCTACACAGACAGGAACAGAAATGACCGACACCGTGGGCAAAGATGCCTTTGTCGTACGCCACCTCTCCAAAGTCTTTGGTGGTGCGGGGCAGGTGCACGCCCTGAGCGATATCAACCTCAATCTGAAAAAGGGCTCGTTCACCTGCATTGTTGGGCCAAGCGGATGCGGCAAGTCCACTCTGCTGCGCATTCTGGGAGACCTCGAGGCGCCCACGTCGGGTGACGTGCAGATCAACTTCAGGCAGACCCGGGTGCCGCGCTCGGCCTTCGTCTTTCAGGAGCACGGAGTGTTTCCCTGGTTCAACGTGCTCGAGAACGTGGCGTTCGGCCAGAAGATGGCGTCGGTGTCGAAACGGGAACGCGAAAGCGAAGCCCGCAACTGGATCGCCGAGGTCGGCCTGACCGGTTTTGAAGACGCCTACCCGCACCAGCTCTCCGGCGGGATGCGCCAGCGCATCGCCATCGCTCGGGCGTTCGCGACCGGATCGCCGTCACTGCTGATGGACGAACCGCTCGGCGCTCTCGACGCTCAAACCCGCATCCTGATGCAGGAACAACTCGTTCGCCTGTGGGAGGTCGAGCGCAAGACCGTGGTGCTGGTCACCCATTCGATTGAAGAAGCACTGCTGCTCGGCGACCAGATCGTCGTAATGTCGGCCAGGCCGGGTCGAGTAAAAGAGATCATCGACGTGCCGTTCGGTCGCCCGCGCAGCGTCGCCATGGAAGCGAGCCCGGAGTTTGCACGCATGAAACAGGACATCTGGGAATCGCTGCGCGATGAGGTTCAAGCCTCGATGAGCTTCAAATGACCGTCACAGAGGGCGTCGCCCGCCGCGTCACCGAACTCGACCAAGCCATCGACCAGGAATTCAAACGTGAGCAACGACTGCGCGCCCGCGACCTCGGTTTGGCCATTCTCACGCCGATCGTGCTTCTCGGCCTGTGGGAACTCGCCGCCGCAACGGGAGTGCTCGACGCACGCCTGTTCAGTCCGCCCAGTGCCATCGGCGAACGTGGCGCGGAGATGGTCGCGGACGGTTCCCTGTTCGTGCACATCTGGGCCACGGTCGGCCGCCTCGCGTTCGGTTTCATCGCCGGCTCCATTCTCGGTGTGTTCGCCGGGCTCATCATGGGTGTTGTGCGGCCGATTCGCGCGGCCCTCAGCCCCACTTTCACCGCGCTGTACGCGCTGCCGAAGATCGCCATCCTGCCGCTGCTGCTGCTCATCTTCGGCCTAACCGAAACCCCGAAGATTCTCGCCGTGGCCATCTCGGTGTTCTTCGTCGTGCAGATCAACACCCTGGCCGGCATCATGCAGATCGACGCCCGCATTCTGGAATCGGCGCGCGCCTACAAGGCCACCGGCATCCGCTTATTTGTGAACGTGCTGCTGCCCGCCGCTGCACCAGCCATCATGACCGGTCTGCGAGTCGCCGCCGGCATGTCGGTGATCGTCGTCACCGCGGTGGAATTCGTGGCCTCCAACAACGGCCTCGGCTACCTCATCTGGAACTCGTGGCAGCTGTTTCAGCCAGCCACGATGTTCGTCGGCCTTATCGTCGTCTCGGTCATCGGCGCGCTCGTCACCGGGCTCATTATCGTGCTGGAACGGGTGCTCCTGCCATGGCGCAACTCGAACAGCCCCAAGAAAAAGGAATCGAAAAAGTGAAGAAACTGAAAATCGTCGCAGCAATGTCGCTGGTCGGGCTGGCGCTGTCTGGATGTGCAGCAGCGGATGCCCCCACTGCGTCCGGCGAACTGCAAACGGTGAACGTGGGTCACGTTCAGCTCGCGATCTTCTCGCCGCTCTATGTTGCTGAGGCCAAGGGCTATTTTGAAGACGAGGGTATCGAGCTGAAGCTTGAAGCGATCAAGTCGGGGCAGGACGCCGTACCGCTTGCCGCGAGCGGCAAGCTCGACGTCGTCGTGTCCGGCTTCTCGGCCGGCCTGTTCAGCGCGGTAGAAACCGGCCTCGACGTCAAGGTGGTCGGCTCTATGGGAGTCTCGGCCGGAGACGAGGAAGAACCGCCCTCGGCGCTCATTGCCGCCAAGAAGCTCGTCGATGACGACACCATCACCGACGTCGCCGACCTCGAAGGGCGCAAGATCGCGGTCGCCGGCGGCGCCGGCGGAACCGGAGCCTTCTACGTGGGGATGGCGCTCGAAGAAGCCGGACTCTCGATCACCGACGTGGAACTGGTCACCCTCGGCAACCCGGACATGCCCACCGCGCTGGCCAACGGCAGCATCGACGCCGCATTCGCATCGGCACCGTTCTGGAACATGCCCGTTGAAGACGGAACCGCGGTGAGCCTGTGGACCACGCCCACCGGGACATCCGGTACCGGGGTCATCTACGGCGGAGACTTCGCCGGATCTGAACTCGCGCAGAAGTTCTTCACCGCACTGACCCGTGGCGCGCAGGACCTGCAGGGCGACGACCGGTACACCGACGAGAACCTTGCCATTATTGGTGCCGCGACCGGCCAGACCGCCGAGCAGGTGGCCGCGGTACCGCTGTACCGCTGGCTGCCCGACCTTGCGCCGCTGCCGAAGCAGCTCTCCGCGATGGAACGCATGTGGATGGAACTCGGGGCGATCGTCTACACCGACCCGATTCCCGAAGCCGACTACGTGGACGCCACGTTCGCGCAGAACTCCTAGACGCCCTTCCCCGGGTCGTCCAGCCTGATCGGGCACCCCGGGCTGAATCGCCGCGCTCAAACACACCTATGGTGGATGGCAACGCCCGCGTCTGACAAAGGAGAAGCCGTATGCCCGAAGCACCCCCTCGAGCGAATGCCTATTTCGAGCCGATCGCGCCCGGCCGCTACCGGCCGACCGAGCATGCCGGCGGCGCCTGGCAGGCCGACGAGATCCACTTCAGCCCGCTCGGCGGCCTGATCGTGCACGCCATCGACCTGCACCGAGCAGCCGAGGCGGGTGGCGCCAACGGCAAGGAGCTCGGGCGTATCAGCTTCGACATTCTGGGCTTCCTTGCCGCCGAGGACTGTGAGGTCCGGGTCGAGACGATCCGTCCCGGCCGCACCATCGAGCTCATCGAGGCGACCGTCATCATCGCCGGCCGTCCGGCCGTGCTCGCTCGCGCCTGGTTCATCGCGACCGCCGACACCGCCGCCGTCGCTGGTGGCGGATCGGTCTCCCTACCCGCACCCGACACGGCGACCCCGTGGTCGATGACCGACATTTGGCCGGGAGGGTACGTCGCCTCCCTGGAGACGAAGGCCGTCGCACCTCCCCTACCCGGAGAAACGAGCGCGTGGCTTCGCACCGACATCGCACTCGTCGCGGGCGAGGCAATAAGCCCCCATGCCTCGTTCATCACCCTGGTGGACACCGCCAACGGAATCGCCGTTCGCCAGTCGCCGCTGGACTGGGCGTACCCCAACCTCGACCTCACCATCCACTTTCACCGGCAGCCGACTGGCAAATGGGTGGGGCTGGAGACCACCGTCACCTTCGGGCCGGCCGGCCACGGCATCACCAGCAGCGTGCTCCACGATGAGTCCGGGCCGGTGGGCCGCGCCGAGCAGATCCTGACCGTGCGGCCGATCAGCTGACCCTGCCCCTGCAGACCCGCACCGGCAGACTCATTGCGGATGCCGGTGGCCCGGTAAGTGCGCCCGCTCCCCGTCGTGGTCGAAGATCGTCAGTATTTCCACGGGTCCCTCGTACGCCTCGATGGTGTGCGGGGTCATCGTGGAAAACTCGGCTGCCTGGCCCTCGCGCACGAGGATGGTTCGCTCGCCGAGCCGTAGCTGCACCGTGCCGCTCAGCACCGTGAACCACTCGTAGCCGGGGTGCACCTTCGTCTCGCTGATCACACGGTTGGGCGTGATGCGCATCTTGGCGATCGTGACGCCGCGGCGGTCGCGCTCGCGCGACAGGATCCACAGGGTCGATCCGGCCATCGTCTCCGGCTCCGGGCGGATGACAACGTCGTCGTCGCCGTCGGGCTCGACGAGCCGGTCGATCGTCGTGCCCAGCGCATGAGCTATGGGCACCAGCTGGTCGAGGGCGATGCGGCGGTGACCCGTCTCGATGCGACTGAGCGTTGAGGCCGACAGGAAGCAGCGAGCAGCGAGTGCGTCCAGCGTCCACCCTCGGGCCACGCGCAGGCTGCGAATGCGTTGGCGAACGACGTTCTCGACTATTTCTTGCGTCATACGCAAGAGTCTATGCCATTAGCGAATGAACCGCATAGCGTAGTAGGCATGACACCGACCCACACTCCCGCGAACCACTCGCACCACGATCGGCCCGGCCACGGTCCCGCGCTGGGAGATGACAGCAACCTCGCTGAGTTCCTCAACCTCGACGGCGTGCTCGGAGCCCCGGTCTTGGCTGCGGCGCTCAACGCCGCTGCCGGTGCGCTCGGAACCGCTCCCCGAACCGTCGTCGACCTCGGCGCCGGAACAGGAACCGGCACCCTGGCGTTGGTGGCGCAGTTTCAAAACGCGCAAATTCACAGCCTCGATGCCTCGCCGTCGATGCTGGACCGGCTAGCCGCAGCAGCGGCGACCGCAGACGTCGACGACCGCATTGAAACGCACGTGGTCGACCTCGACGGCGACTGGCCCGCCGTGCTGCCCCACGAGGCCGACCTTGCGTGGGCCGCGCCTGGCCTTGCAGCTCACTATGAGCCTGGCTCGTCTAACCGAAGACCTTTCCGCTGACGATCTCACGGCCCTCGAGGCCGCGATCACCGCCCTCGTGGCAGGAACGTCAGAGGTCGTGATGACGTCGGGGCGCTTCAGCTGGATCGCCTTCCGACCGATCACAACGGGGTCAAACCAGCACGACACCGGCGCGCAGGGAGACAGCCGGTGACCGACACGCTCCAGGCCGATGTCGTTGTGGTCGGAGGCGGCCCGGCTGGCCTCGCGGCCGCGATCTATGGCATCCGCATCGTGTCCGGAGTTGCAACCGGCGTGTCCGGCGTGTCCGCATTCTTGCGGTGCTTCCGGCCGCACGGGCGACCATCACTCGTGTCGCTCATGGAGCGGTGACACGCAGAGTGCTGTCGTGGACGACAAGTGAGCCGGATTGCAGCGATCGCGGTCTTGGACGCGTGCGTAGAAGCCTGCACGGCTCGGCGGCAGAGCAGCCGTTAACCTTCGGGGCCGACTCCGATCGCTCGCGGGGAAGGCGCACGCCACAGCTGGAAAAATGGCCATCCTCATCCCGGTTTTCACTCGTCGAACCCGACAGTGGATTCGGCGGTGCCAGGATGTTCTCAAGGGCACTCGCCCCCACGAACGAAGGAGCCGCCCCATGCCCAAGAGGGTCTACTCACCCGACGAGCAGATCGATCGGCTGCGGATCTATAACATTGTCGCCGGAAGTCTGCACCTGCTCCAAGCCGCCGGATTTGCGGTGATTCTCACCATGCTGAGCTCGCAGGTTCTGTTCGCCGTGACGGCGGACTACCTGGCTGGCCCTCCCGGAGTTCCGATTCCACCGGAACGGGTCATCCTCTTCGAAGTGAACATCGGTGTCGGCGTCGTCGCGTTCTTGGCCCTTAGCGCCTTCTTCCACTTCCTTATCTCAAGTCCCTGGTTCTTTGCGCGCTACAAGAATGGGTTGCAAAACAACCACAACTACTTTCGATGGGTCGAGTACTCCCTCAGCTCGTCGATCATGATCTGGCTCATCCTGGCGATCAACGGGGTCACCGATATCGGTGCGTTGTTCGCCGTTTTCGCCGTCAACGCGGCCATGATCCTGTTCGGTGCTCTGCAGGAGAAATACGAACAGCCCGGCTCGGGCGGGCTGCTGCCCTTCATCTTTGGGTCGATGGTCGGCATCGTGCCGTGGATCCTGATTCTGATCTACTTCTTGCGTCCAGGCAGCGTCAGTGACGTCGCGGCCCCCGGCTTCGTCGTCGGCATCGTGATTTCGCTGTTCCTGTTTTTCAATACCTTTGCTGTCAACCAGTGGCTGCAGTACAAGCAGGTCGGCAAATGGAAAAGCTACCTGCAGGGCGAACGCACCTACATCACCTTGAGCCTGGTGGCGAAGACCGCGCTGGCCTGGCAAGTCTTCTCGGGTGCCATCATCCCGGCGATCGCTAGCTAGGCCGCTCCACACCGGGAGCGGCCTCACTGCCCGAGCGTACCCGCAGCGCGCGACTTGCTGCCCTGCGGAGTCGGCCGAGGCGTCCGCACTGTCGAGCCGGCCCCTGATCGAAGCTGTGTGGGGATCAGGGGCCATGTCCACCGAGGGATCAGCGTCACTCATCGGAGCGATCCCTCCCGCTGCCGGCAGGCACTCGTCCACGGCGGCGGTAAACCGGCTCGACCGCTGCAAGTTCCTCGTCGGCGGCGATCCGGAACACCCCTGCAGGCTCGGTATGCACTTCGCTTCGGCCTTGACCGCGGGTGGCTCGGAGGCTGGCCACCATGGACACCGTGATGATGGTCACGACCACTGCCAGGCTCATCGTGGTCGGGATGTAGAAGACATCCAAGAGCAGCATTTTAATACCCACCCAGATCAGAAACGGTTCGCTAGTGAGGGCGAAGATAGCCGGGATCGAGTCAACGGCGAAGATGACGTCCGTGATTTCCACCAGCACCAGCACGGCCAGCAAGGGGGTCGCCACCGCGATTCCTGCCTTGCGGATCAGAAACCTCAGCGCAGGGTACGCGTCGGTCATCGGCACGAACCGACGAAACACCTTGAGAATGCGGGATTTCTCGGGGTGGACGTGGTCAGCGTCCACACCAGCACGCCGAATGCGACACCGAGAGTCACCCCCACGATCGACCAGACGGCGGCTTCCCGCACACCGATCACGTGAGCTCTGCGGTGGGCGACTTGGTCGACGGCGAGCATCAGCAGGATCACACCCAGGACAGCGAACCACGCCCACAGGGGGACAGTCATGACACGACCTCCACGAAATTTTCGTGAAGGTCTCATCGGCCTTGCGGCCCTGCGCACCGGAACCCGCGGCGGGAACATATTGACGGTGCGGAGCGAGGATTACTCCCCTTCTGTGGTCATTCGACAGGAGAGGGTGTTTCACGTCAACTGGGCCAGCCGAGGAATGTTTGAGCGAAGCAGGAAAATGCTTGTTTGAGTCGCGATGGCGAGCGAGGCAGTGCCAACAAATAGCCCTCGCCTGGATGCTCACGGATGAAGGATTGCGACCGGACGGCTGCCCGTCAATCACCATGATGTGGGTGAATTGTGGGCAAAACAGCACTCCACAGTGAGCAGAAGTCCCTCTGATCAGGGATAAAAAGGGCGGTACCGGTGGGATTTGAACCCAAAGTCCCGCCCAATCACCGCCTGGTGAGAGGTCAACTTCCCCGCAAAATCAACGATTTTGGGTCACTGTACCGCCTAGTGAATCACGCCGAATTTTTTCAAGTGTGGGCAAAATGTGGCATGCGCCCCAGCGTAGGAGTGTCGAGCACCCGCTCACTCACCAGCACCCCGACGATGCGCTTCGGCCGAATCAACACCAAGGTGAACTACCTCTCCGGCAAATGACACTGTGAACCGTCCCTGATTTCTTGCCGCTTTCTTTCTAGTGAAAGGATTCGGTTATGCCCAAGAAATACCCAGATGAGGTTCG